>JANOEP010000011.1:0-138556 GCA_031441465.1 bacterium
CCTCCATGCCTCCGGAAGATCGGGTCCAGGTCCGTCTGGGGGAATCCCAGAGGAATCTGGCCTACTTCCGGCCGGCGGCAAGGGGTGCCGCAGTTTTAGACCGGCGCGACAGGTGCCGCACTTTTCAGCCGGCGTTTACACGTGGGGAACGTGCGATCCGGGCGCCCGGGACGGTGCGGAAGACCGGTTCATCCCCACGCGCGTGGGGAACGTACTTCCTTCTAACCCACTATTTATCAGTCATATGCCTGTTTTAGGGAATTCTACCGAATTTATTTGCAATCTGCTGGAGGGTAGTGCTTCAGATGAGTCAGGGGGAAGAAAGGCACAGAGCTGGATCCCATCGAACTCCACGGGGATGCGCCTGTTGGATCCACAGGTGTCGAATGCGAAGCCAAGGTCATTTGGCTGCGACCAAGCGATGACGGCATTGCCGCCGCCGATCTCGTCAGTGATTACCTTCCATGTCCGTTCTCGCACCCGCTCTGAATAGTCGCCAAGATACACCCCGGCGCGCACCTCCAAGAAGAGGCGCGTGAGATAGCCGCGCAGCCGCGGTGGTGTGTTCTCAAGCACGATGACCAGCATTCCCGGTTTCCTCCTTGTTGGGAATGGCAATGGGTACGGCTTCCATGTGGGCCTTGGGGACTGGAACACCTCCCGCCGCCAGGATGTCCTCGATAGTGGGGATGATCCGTGCAAGAAGATTGTGTTTTCGAAAACTGTTGCGACAATAGTGTCGTGTTTCCCGCGCCGGATCTGGCCTGCTGCTAGCCGCCACCTTGAATGCGATGGGCACTACGGTATCGAATTTGAAGAGATCGGCGATGTCATAGACGAAGGATAAGGGCTTCCCAGTATGGAGAAATCCGATGGCCGGGGCGTAGCCGGCCGCCAGGATGGCTGCCTCGCACAGGCCGTAGAGACAATGAGTGGCGGTACTCAGGCATCGGTTAACAACATCACCTTGATCGAAATGATCTGGGTCGTAGTCACGTCGCACCCATGGCACACCGTACTGCTGGGCAAGGAGCTTGTAATTGGTCCGGACCCTCACACCCTCGATGCCCCGCAACTGTTCAATGCTACGACGGGCAGGGGGCTCCTCCTGAAATCGATGGCGGTACATGGCCCGGATCACTCTCAGGCGTAGATCTTCATCCAGTGCGAGCTTGGCTTGGTAGAGCAGTCGGTCGGAACGCGCACCTCCCGGCTGGCCCGCCGAATACAACCGCACGCCGCCTTCCCCCACCCACAACACCAAACAACCGACCTCAGCAGCCAGGGCGATTGCCGCGTGGGTAACGCGGGTTCCTGGTTCCAACATCAGACAGGCCAAGCCACCCACCGGGATGTGGGTGCGGATACCCTCCTTGTCGATGAGAACAAGGGCGCCGTCTTGGACATCGAGATTCCCATACTGAAGCCAGACCACTGAGGTTCGCTCCTTGATGGGGATGGGATTGGACTGGAGCCTCATGGTGCTGGCGCCAGTGAGAGGAGCCCAAGTCCCATGGCCTTTCCATGTCCGATGCCGCGTTGAAGGGTCTCTCGGAATAGGCTGGGATTCGTTACCTGAAGCCGCCCGTCGAAAAGAGCAGAGAAGACCTGGATTTGGGTATCTCCGTGTGTGCGTCCGCGCAACATCTGCTCTTGAGAGATACAGACTGCCTGTACCTCGAATCCATGCCGTGCTCCTTTTTGGTTCAGCCAGGTTTCCTGGTCGGGCAGCCTCAGGAGCCCTATGCGCCTGCCATTGCGAGTCACGCAAGGATTGGCGCGAATACGGAATCGAAAACGGGTTTCGGGAGCAAGGTTCCGCAGGCCCAGACGATCATCAAGGTCGAGACCGGGGTCAGGAGTTCCGACGTACCAGCCACTCACACCCAACTGAGACCAGTTGGGTTCCAGGGGACTCTGGATCAGGAGCCGAGGATGCCCAGAAGGGTCGGCCTCAGCCTCCAGGCGCCACAGGAAGGCCCCTTCAGCGCACTTCTGGCCCGGCAGAGAGAAGGCCCGACAGAGGGTGGCGTGCATCTGGTAGGGGTCGCCCAGGTCGCGCCGAGCCTCCTTGCAGCGGGAATCCAAGTGGAGCCTATGCAGGAACATGATTGGCCTCCCTGGACAGCACCACCCATTCGGATCGTACGAAGCGCGCCCCGAAGCGGCGTTCGGAAAACGACGAAAGGGGCTGATCCATGCGCATGGTCCCGCTTCCGTCCAGGGATTCCCACGAACACAGAAGCCGTTCCGGAGGGATATCTTCTGTACTCCGTCCGCCGATCCATGGCCAGGTGGTGAGAACCTCCATCAGTGGGCAATCACGTAATCCGTCAGGCAGCCCGAGTGGTTCGGTGGGCACGTAGGACTTTCGGCCCAGGAACAGAGGCCAGACGGGATCCGAAAGAGCGACATGGATCTTCATCAAAAGGTCCCGATTCGTCCCTTCGCATCCCACAAGGAAGGCGGCATCGGCGAGGTAGAACCTCTGGGACACAACCCCATCTTTGGCTTGGGATCCGTCTGCCTTGATGATGGAGTCTGTTGCAGCGCAACCCGCCGTCTGGTAGTCGCGCTTGAGGATGCCCGGGCGATCGTGCCGGACTCCTATGGCGAGGTGAGTTAGGGGTTCTAGATCCACCCAGTTCTCACGGTCGATCCCCAGGGCGGCAGCCAGCAACCCTATCACTCCGGACTTGCTGGGCTCTTTACCTGTGTCTCGTTGGTTGAAGCGGCTGGTGGTGCCCCAGGCCTGAAGGGGCCCCACCAGGCGAAGCAGTAGGGTTGACATACCTCTACTCCTTCACGGCTTGCAGGACCTGATCCAGCAGTGCATCCAGGGAGGATGCGCCAGTGCCGAATCCGGCAGTATCGGCCTGCACCAGGTTTAAAACAACAGTGGTCCCCTTCCCGCCGTAAGCGACCTCAAGCATCTTGCTCTTCTCTACCAACTTGTTCGCGGAGATCAAGGTCAGGGAGCCGTTGGTCTTGGCGCGGATAGGCACTTCGAAAGCATTGGCGAGGTTGCGCGGAGCCGTGTGATGGCGAACCGAGACTGCCACGAACTCTGGGGGATTGTGGGCCGCGAAGGTGTTCTGTTTCCCTGTGGGCTCGGCCACTACGAAGCCCTCGAGGAAGGCACGGAGACCTTTCATGGCTAGTGCAACATCCCCCTGAAGGTTCTCTACCAGTTTTGACCAGTCCACCACGGCGTAGCGGTAAAAACAGGCGGAGTTGAATTCCACCGTCCCCATCATGTCGGCCCCGGCGGTGTCCTCCGGCTTGAGATCGTCCACGGCGGTGTAGAAGTCGAACTCGCGTTCGACAGCATGTGTCGAAAGGGCGTGGGCCACTTGGCAGGCTGCGTTCTGGTTCTTTTCTGGCATATCGGCAAGCATGCGACCGAAAAGCGCGACATCCACGGCCTTGCCGCCGTTGAAGATCTTGTCGAGGGCTTTCTTCAATTCGGGATCCGCCTGCTTGGCCGCATCCTTCTTGGCTTTGCCTACCTTCTTGCCTTCCGAAGAAGTCACGGGAGCAGCGATCGAGTCCCACCTCTCATCAATAGTCCTGGAGATTTCTTGGATTTCTCGTCGTCCCAGGAACAAGAGATACTCGCTCTTGCCATCCTCCTTTGTGGAAAGCTCGACGGCCGCCAATGCTAACCTTGCTTTGGTAATGGCTTCAGCCTCGGGGCGTCCCTTCTCGGCCAGTGACTTGACCAGTGCATCCAATAGCCGCTTGGTGCGTGTGGCTAAGTCCTCGGTAGACAATACTTCTTGTTCGACTAAGGCTACGAAGTGTTGCCGCACCGCCCGCTTGAGGCACTGACTGGAAATACGCGCGCGACGGGTTCCACCGAAGAATGCGTCTTTGGGGGCTCCAGTATCGTCTCGGTTGAGGTTTGAGGGGGCGAAGTTCTGTAAGGCATGGATCTCAATCAGGGTCTTCATTTGGTGATCTCCTCGGGGGTGGTGGTCTGTGTCTCCATCTCGTGACTCAAGATCCTGTAGAAATCACGGGCCCAAGCATTCTGGGTGAGCTTCTGATGGTTGTTCCAGTAGAGCAGCCCCTTAAGCATGGCCTCGAAGTCGATGTTTTGGTCATTAAGCAATGCGATCACTTGGCGTAAGCGGTTTGGCAATTGGTCAGGATCGGCATCCAGCAGATTGATAAAGCGGCGTTCGGTGCTTGTGGATCTACTGGCCAGTTGGTGAGTCGCACACGCCTCTCCGATGGATATCCGTCCTTCAGTCCGACCCTCACGCCAATGTGCGGCCCAGAGGCCGGCCAGGAGGTAGAGGATCTTCCGGCGCCAGGTGTTGTCATCGTCCTTAACGAAGGGCTCAACGTAAGGATAAGCTGAAGGAAACTCCGCGGGATCAAAGGCTAGACTTCGTCGCAGGACCGCACGCACGCGAGTGTCCTTTGCGTTCATGTCTTCCATCCATTCGATGAATCCGCTCATGTGTCCTCCTTCTGCGGTTCGTATTTCTGGATTTCTTCATCCAGATATTTCAGCTTGCGGCAAACCGGCCCCTCGGCTTTTGCGAGCGCCCGAATGGCCCAAGCATCGCCCATGGATACCGAGGCGCGGTGCTGATCCCAGGCGGCCCGCAAGGTGTTCCGGACGGATTTCAACCACTGGCAGCGGATATCCTCGGAATCACGTTCGAGGGTGTATTCACGCAGGATCTCGTGGAAACGGGATTCCA
This sequence comes from bacterium, assembly GCA_031441465.1. Classification (GTDB taxonomy): domain Bacteria; phylum Krumholzibacteriota; class Krumholzibacteriia; order LZORAL124-64-63; family LZORAL124-64-63; genus PNOJ01. The sequence goes on from JANOEP010000011.1 coordinate 4,716, forward strand.
TGGAGGACCAATACCAGGGATTCACGGGCATCTGTCCTACGAACCCCTTTATGTCCTTACCCGCAGGTTTGCGATCCCCTCTGGACAATAGGTCGCGTGCGAAGGAACAACAGGCCGAATAAAGGGACCCCTGGGCATCATTTGCGTCGTCGAGAAGTTGGCGGATCGCCGCCCGGATGGATTTGTTTCCCGACAAGGCCTTTGGCAGGGCGAAGCGCTCCATGCGCCAGAACACGATCTTAGCCTTGTCATTTAATTGGCCAAGAATCATCACCGCTTGCGGAAAGCGATCCGGACTTGTGCGAGTCAAAGCTATGGCATGTTCGATGACCTGGGGGGCGAGATGTGACTGGTCGGGGAGTAGAGAGTCGAAATCCCTCCAGATTCCTAGCTCGCGGAATTGGATGGGTAACTTCCCCTTATCTTCATCGATCCGATAACCAAGCATAGGATCAACTTGTTCGGAAGGACCCCGACCAACTCCAGAAGCAAAGGCAAGCCGTGATACCCGGCTGTTCGAATCGGGGTCCAAACGAACGGATCTTGTTCTCCATGTATAGAGATCCACTAGGCCTGTAGGAATGCGCTCAGGTCCCGATTTCAGGCTATCCATCGTGTCGGGAGATTTTTCCCAGATTGCCAAATCCGTTCTCATAATTTCTCGATTTTGCGGGGACAGCCCGAACAGGAGGGTGTCCTCCAAATTCATTCCAATTGGGATAGCCATAGCCGCAGTGGCAGATGGCGCGCTCTTGGTGTATTGAAAATCACTATTTCCCCCTCCAAGCGCGAAGGTTTGAGATGCAAGCAACCATCTTGCTGCTGCCTGAGGAGAGATAGCACCGGAATCTCCGACTTCGATGTGGTCGAAGAGTACTTTTGCGTTGTCGGCGTTGTGTTCTGCGGCAAGCACTGTCCACGATTTCCATGTCTTTTCCCCCTTGCTCTCCTTGGGCAAATATCCAGGCACTTGGAGGAATGGTGACCCCTGATCGAAAAGGTCGAACCGACCATGCCACCTATCCAGGTAGGCCTTGATCTTGTCGCCTGGTAGCCCCGCCTTGAACAGGGCCTTGGCCCGGGCGATGTCCGTTGGATCCTCCAAAGCGCGATACAGTACTGCCAACAGGAAACGGTGCAGGGCAGCCACGACAAGCGGCGATGGATCTTCGATGGTGGCGATTTCTTTAGCTCGAAGCAATGTGTCTCGGATGCCCAGGTCCTCGCGGCTTCCATCGGGAAACCGCACCGGGATCCATTTCTCATCGATCAGGTTGAATTGGTTCATTCGACATCCTTTGGCTCGTACACTAGCCCCAAGTCGCTATCCAGTCGCACTGCCTGATCCTGCGTCCAGCGTCCCTGCTGGTCTAGCAAAAGCGGATAGCAGTTGCGCAGGAGCGGCGACTGCTCCCATCCATGCGGCACCCCCCGCGCCTGGAGCTGTTTGACAATTCCTTTGCGCGAAAGGCTCATGCCCCGCAAGAACCAGCTCTTGGACTGCGCGAAATTCAGCTCCACCTCGGGACGAAATCCGTCGGCGGGAAACAGGGGGACTGCTACGACCGAGGGCTCGCCCAATCGCGTCTGGGCCACCAGCGTGGGATGCAATCCAGGTTCGTCCTCGTCGGCCTTGATGTACCGGGCTGGCTCGTTCCATGATGCGTCGTCCGGAAATCCGATGATCGCTTGGTTGGCCAGTCCCTTGTAGGCGAAAGACTCGCCCTCCTCAGCCTCCAGCGCCTTCCCCAAACGTTCTTGCAGGGATTCTGGCACCACCACTTGTTCCTCGTATACCGCCTGCACCAAATCATCGATCTCGTCCGGCAGCGTTAGATTGTGCCTAGTCCGTAATAGAACCCAAGTGCGGAGCAATAGGTCTTCTCGGTACACCGTCCCCCACCACAGAGGCTTCCCGAAATTGGGGGGAGTATCACCGTTCAATCCTGCCACGAGCAAAATTGGTTCGAGAATGGGTCGAGCATTTCGTTCATGACGCCATAGGCGTCCTGCACGCTGGAGCACCAAGTCGATGGGAGCGAGGTCGGTCGCGATGCAATCGAAGTCTATGTCCAGGCTTTGTTCAGCGACCTGAGTGGCGATGAGGATCATCCGGCCTTCCCGTGCCCCGTCTTTCCCAAAAGTAGCCAAAACCTGATTTTCTCGCTGCTGTCGTCTTTCAGCCGGGAACCGAGCATGGAAGAGGAACACTTGTGTTCCGTCTGGCAGTCGCTTGCCGACGTTCTGCCCATCGCGTATGATTGGCTCCCCATCGGGAAATCGTTGATAGAGATCCTGTGCCCGCTGCACCGTATTCATGAGAGCTAGGCCCATGCCGCCGTTGGCAAGGCGCTCCTCAAGGGCGTCGCGAAAAGTCGGCAGATCGGGGGCAATACCTTGCAGTAGGACGGTTCGCCTTCGTGCAGGATCGGCCTCGAAGTGGATCTGTTCTACGCTTCCATCACGAAACACTGACAAGCGCGGATAAGCCACTTCGGTCGTGGGAAACTCAGCATTTGCGATGCTGGCGAGTTTCCTTCGGATGGACGGCGGCAATGTGGCCGACAGAAGCACTACTGAGGAACCCAGGGCCAACAGCCAGCGTAACAAGTGCACCATAAGAGTGCCCGTGTAGGCGTCGTAGGCATGGATCTCATCGAAGACTACCACGCGGTTTGCCAGTCCCCACAGACGCACGAAATGGTGCCGCACCGGAAGGATGGGCAACAGCGCTTGGTCCACCGTCCCCACTCCATATTCCGAGAGAAGTGCGCGCTTCTTGTGGGTGAACCATTCACCGGCACGGATGTCGCCACCATTCTCTGGATCTTGAATGCCCGAGAAGGACAGGTGTTGGAAGGTGTCATTTAAAAGCGACGCGCCGTGCAAGAGTTGCAGATCCAGGTTCCGTCCAGGATTCAGGGAACGCAGGAAGGTAAGGGTGCGCTCGAACATGGCGTTGCCGGTGGCCTTGGTGGGCAGGGCCACATACAGGCCGCGATGACCGAAACGCCGCTGGAGTTCCAGATGGGCATAGAACGCTGCTTCGGTCTTGCCCTCGCCCATTGGGGCTTCCAGGAGGAAGATGCCAGGCCCTGTGATGTCACGCACGGCGTTGGCGACGGCAATCTGAAGAGGGCGAACGGGACTACACTTCGGGAAAACCTCTTCAAAGGATCGTTCCTCTGGCGACAGGGGTGTTCGATACTCCCATCCGATTGCCTCTAAAGCCTTTTTGGCATTGACTTTGCGCTTGTGCAGCCAAGCCGCCAGATTGTCGCAGTCCCCAGGGGTGCCGAAGGGGAACCAGTCCTCGTTGGACCCGATCCAGTCGGCGAAACTCGTGAGGCCAGACAACAACATGAAGTCGGGTCCGGTTAGGGCCTGTTTGGTGGGAATAAGAGAGGGCTTGAAAACATCCAACAGCGTTTCAAAGATACTTCCACGGACTTGGGCCCAATCGTCTCCTCCGAGGGCGCATTCAACGCCCTCCAGGAAGTCGATGCAGGTCGGAGAAGCCCGATTCCCGTGATGGCAGCCCACCGCGTCGGCGGCCAAGCCCGCCAACTCATCCGGCCAGTGTCGCTCCTGCAACAGTTTCGTCAAGGCAATCTGGCTCACGAAAGCATGGTTGATGTTTGTCTTCGGACTTCGGGGAATAGACAAAGGGGCCTTGTCTAGAAGGGTTTTGGCTCTATCCCACTTGCACTGGAATCCCGGACAGGCCTTTCCTAAGTCGTGGCAAGCGATCAGGAGTAACAGCCATGGGCGGGCACTTTCCCAAGGCAGGCCCAGGATGGCGGCCATGCGATTCCGGGTTGTTTCGGGCTCCCGATCTAAAATGCTTTCAGCACACGCACCGACATCGAGTAGGTGTAAGGGGAGAGGGTGATAATCGTTGGCTCCCTTTGCGGTCTTTGCCCAAAGGAAACCGTGTATTCCTATACCTAGCCAGCTCATACTACTCCAAAGAGTTCATAAATCAGAGCATGATGCCCCGAAGGCTAGAAGGCTGTTCCCGAGATAAGATCACAATGCCCCATCCCCTCAACAGAGGAAGTCATTTCCTATGCGATCTAGTAAAATATAAATTCACAGTCGTGTCCAAGGAGTGACGTTGATATCAAATCGTGCAGCAGTCTATACTGCCCACTGAACCCGTGCAGCCGTGTCGGCGCTGGTGTCGTAAATCAGTAGGCGAATAACCACAAGGCGATTATAAGTGATGTATCGTTCATTTGCAGCCATAGATTTCGAGACCGCCGACCACCAACGCGACAGTGCTTGTGCGGTTGGCATTGTCCGCGTTGAAGACGGGACAATCGTAGACCGGTACTATCGACTTATCAGGCCACCTCGTCAGACGATGGTCTTCACTTGGGTGCATGGGATCACATGGGAAATGGTCCGGGAAGCTGCGCCCTTCGCTGAGGTATGGCGCGAGGGAAGTCAATTGTTCTGCGGAATCGAAGTCATCGCCGCCCACAATGCCTCTTTTGATCAAGGGGTTCTTGGTGCCTGCTGCCGTCGAGCCGGATTGCTGGAACCAGATGTACCATTTATCTGCTCGATGATGTTGGCGCGGCGACATTGGGGCATTCACCCCACGACTCTCCCCAACGTGTGCCGAGAACTGAAGATATCTATTCAGCACCACAACGCGCTGTCGGATGCTGAAGCGTGCGCCGCGATCGTGCTGGCTGTGGACCGGCGGTAGAGGCCGGAACTGGCGTGGGAGCAGATATCAAGGTCCGGACTTCCAAATCCACAGGCTTTCGGCCCTCCGGAAGTCGGGCCGCAACCGTTTCCGGGGGGGAGATTTCAGCGTTTTAGGCTCTCTTTCCCCCCGTTTCCCACCCCCAACATTGACTCCCGCCCCCCATATGGTATCGTTCCCGCCCATGAACCCCTCACCGGCATCCCCGCCCCCCGTCATCATCGGCATCGCCGGCGGCACCGGCTCCGGCAAGACCACCGTGGCCCTGCGCGTCCAGGAGGCGGCCCCCGGCAAGACGGTCCAGATCATCCACCACGACTCCTACTACCGCGACAACGCCCACCTCGAGCTGGAGGACCGGGCCAAGATCAACTACGACCACCCCAGCGCCTTCGAGACCGAGCTGCTCGTGGCGCACCTGGCCGAGTTGAAGCGGGGCCTGGCCGTCGACGTGCCGATCTACGACTACACGACCCACTCGCGGAGCGCGGAGACGCGGCGGGTCGAGCCGGCGGACATCGTCTTCGTCGAGGGCATCCTGGTGCTGGAGTCCGAGGTCCTGCGCTCGCTGATGGACATCCGGCTGTACGTGGGGGTGGACGCCGACGAGCGCTTCATCCGGCGCCTGCAGCGCGACATCCAGGAGCGCGGCCGCTCCATGGCCTCGGTGATCGAGCAGTACATGAGGGTGGTGCGCCCGATGCACCAGCAGTTCGTCAGCCCGACCAAGCGCTACGCCCACCTGATCATCCCCGAGGGCGGGCACAACCAGGTGGCGATCGACCTGATCGCGGCCAGGATCCAGAGCATCATCCAGGAGCGGCGGGCCTACCGGGTCTGAAGCCGCGGCGGGAGGCGACCTTGCAATACGACGACGCGGACATCTGCCAGCGCGACCCCCTGATCGAGCGCGTGCTGATCGGTTCGGACGAGATCCAGCGCCGGGTCCAGCAGCTCGGCACCGAGATCAGCCGCGACTACGCCGGCAGCACGCCAGTGCTGGTCAACATCCTCAAGGGAGCCTTCGTGTTCCTGGCCGACCTGACGCGCGGCATGAGCACGGCGCACGAGATCGACTTCATGGCCATCAGCAGCTACCACGGCGGCACCCAGAGCACCGGGGTAGTGAAGATCGAGAAGGACCTCAAGACGGACATCACCGGCCGCGACGTGGTCATCGTCGAGGACATCGTCGACACCGGCCTGACCCTCAGCCACCTGCTCGACCTGCTGCAGACCCGCGGGCCGCGCAGCCTGCGCGTCTGCACGCTGCTGGACAAGTCCTCGCGGCGCCAGAAGGAAGTGCCGATCCACTACCGGGGCTTCGAGATCCCCGACGAGTTCGTCATCGGCTACGGCCTCGACTACGACGAGAAGTACCGCAACCTGCCGTTCATCGGCGTGCTGAAGCCCTGACCGCCGGTCGGGGCCGCGGCAATTCCATCCGGGGGCGACCATGAGCGAGCGACCGATCCAGCCGGCCGAGGGGACCGGTCCCGCCGGGGCCGCATCCTTCCCCGAGGCACTGACCTTCGACGACATCCTGCTGGTGCCCGGCTACTCCGAGGTCATCCCCCGCGATGTCGACACCCGCACCCGTCTCACCCGCGGCCTGTCGCTCAATGCGCCGCTGATTTCCGCGGCGATGGACACCGTCACCGAGTGCCAGCTGGCCATGGCCATGGCGCGTCAGGGCGGGATCGGCGTCATCCACAAGAACCTCAGCCCCCGCGAGCAGGCCGACCACGTCCAGCGCGTCAAGCGCAGCGAGTCGGGCATGATCACCGACCCGATCACCCTGGGCCCCGACCGCACCATCGACGAAGCGCTCGCCCTGATGGCCCGCTACAGCATCTCGGGCGTGCCCATCACCGAGGGCCGCCGGCTCGTGGGCATCCTGACCAACCGCGACCTGCGCTTCGTGCGGGACACGGGCCGCCTGGTGCGCGAGGTCATGACCAGCGAGAACCTGGTGACCGTGCCCGAGGGGACCACACTCGAGCAGGCCGCCGAGAAGCTGCACGCCCACCGCATCGAGAAGCTGCCGGTGGTCGACAAGGCCGGAAACCTGTGCGGCCTGATCACGGTCAAGGACATCCAGAAGAAGCTCGACTACCCGCAGGCCAGCAAGGACGGGCGCGGCCGTCTGCTCTGCGGCGCGGCCGCCGGGATCGGCGAGGCCGGCGGCGAGCGCATCGACCTGCTGGTGGAGGCCGGCGTCGACCTGCTGGTGATCGACACGGCCCACGGGCACTCGCGCAACGTGATCGACACGGTCCGCGAGGTGAAGCGGCGCCATCCGGGCCAGCAGGTGCTGGCCGGCAACATCGCCACCGGTGCGGCGGCGCTGGCCCTGATCGAGGCCGGGGCCGACGGCCTCAAGGTCGGCATCGGGCCCGGTTCGATCTGCACCACGCGCGTGGTGTCGGGCGTGGGCGTGCCGCAGATCACCGCGCTGCTGGAAGTGGTGCGCGTCGCCCGCGCGCACGGCGTGCCGGTGGTCTCCGACGGCGGCATCAAGTACTCCGGCGACGTGGTGAAGGCGATCGCGGTGGGCGCCGACACGGTCATGCTCGGCTCGCTGTTCGCCGGCACCGAGGAGGCGCCGGGCGAGAAGATCCTGTTCGAGGGCCGCGTCTACAAGGGTTACCGCGGCATGGGCTCGATGGCGGCGATGCAGCAGGGCAGCAAGGACCGCTACTTCCAGGAATCGGTGACCGAGAGCGACAAGCTCGTGCCCGAGGGCATCGAGGGCCGGGTGCCCTACAAGGGCCACCTGCAGGACATCTTCTACCAGATCATCGGCGGTCTGCGCAGCGGCATGGGCTACTGCGGGACGCGGACCATCGCCGACCTGCAGCGCGACGCCCGCTTCGTGCGCGTCACCGCGGCCGGCCTGCGCGAGAGCCACCCCCACGACGTGCTGATCACCAAGGAAGCCCCGAATTACGGGACGCGGATCTGATGCGACTGCCCAGCCTCGACCTCGGCCGGATCAGCCCGGACTTTCGCCGCCTGCTGCTGGCCACGCTCTGCTTCGGCGCCGCGGCCGGTGTCTTCCAGTCCACCTTCAACAACTACCTCAGCGACGTCCACGCGCTGGACGCCGGGGCGCGGGGCTGGATCGAGCTGCCGCGCGAGCTGCCGGGCTTCCTGATCATGTTCATCTCGGCCGCGCTGCTGACGTTCATGTGCGAGGCGCGCATGGCCGCTGCGGCGATGATCCTGACCGCGGTCGGCGCGCTGGGCCTGGGGCTGCTCGCCGGTGGGACCGTGCCGCTGGTCGCCTTCCTGATGGTCTGGAGCCTGGGCGACCACATCATCTTCGCCGTGGAGGGCCCGCTGGGCCTGACCCTGGCCCGCAGCGGCAACGAGGGGCGCCGCCTCGGCCAGCTGGGCGGCGCCCGCAACCTGGGCACGATCCTGGGCGTGGCCGGCGTCTGGCTGATCGCGCGCCGGTTCGGCGACCGCTACGACTTGTTCTACGGGCTGGCCGCTCTGTGCGCGGTGGCCGCGGGCTGGTTCTACCTGCGGCTGCGCATCGGCCAAACCGGATCGAGGTCGCGGCGCCTGGTCTACAAGCGGCGCTACCACCTGTTCTACGCCATCAGCGCCCTGTTCGGGGTGCGCAAGCAGATCTTCCTGGCCTTCGGCGGCTGGGTGCTGGTCAGCCGGCACGGCGTCACGGTCGAGACCATCGCCATGCTGTACGTGATCGCCGCGGCCCTGGGCATCGTGCTGCGCCCGCTGCTGGGCGACGTCATCGACTGGCTGGGCGAGCGGACCGTGCTCGCGGCCGACGAGCTGCTGCTGCTGGGCGTCTGCCTGGTGTACGCCTTCGCGGGCGACGTGCGGCTGCTGTACGGAGCCTACATCCTGGACAGCGTGCTGTTCGCCCTGCGCGTGGCGCGCACGACCTACCTCAAGAAGATCGCCGAGGACCCCGCCGACATCACCCCGACGATCGCCCTGGGCATCACCATCGACCACGTGGTGGCCATGAGCCTGCCGATCCTCTCGGGCTGGCTCTGGGAGCGCTACGGGTTCCAGTGGGTGTTCCTGCTGGCCGGGGCCATCGCCCTGGCGGGCTTCTTCGTCTGCCTGCGCATCCGGGTCCCCGCGCCGCCGTCGCCGCCACCGACCATCGCCGGGGTCGCGCCGTGACGCGCCTGCTGGCCATCGCCGCGGCCGGCGCCGTGGGCGCCGTCGCCCGCTACGGTCTGTCGGGGCTCGCCCAGCGCTGGTTCCCGCCCTCGTTCCCCGGCGGCACGCTGGTGGTCAACACCCTGGGCTGCTTCCTCGCCGGCTTGCTGGCCGTGCTGATGCTGGACCGCTGGCCCGTGGGCCCGACCACGCGCGCCGCGCTGCTGATCGGTTTCCTGGGCGCCTTCACCACCTTCAGCACCTTCGCCACCGAGACGCTCGCCATGGCGCGCGAGGGCGGTGAGCTGCGGGCGGCGCTGAACGTCGTGCTGTCGGTGGCGCTGGGGCTGGGGGCGGCTTGGGTGGGGGCGGCGCTGGCGAGCTTGGCCGGACCGAGCGCTTCCTGAACGACACCGACCACGATTTGCTTGACGTTGTCACAAAATGGCCTTAATAGGCCACTATGGCAAAAGTGGCCAATAACTACCAATCGACGGGGATCGTGCTGCTGGCCGATGTCCGTGGTTCACGGGAGCGCGGCAACCCGCAGACGGGACTGGACGAGCTCCGGCGCCGGGCGGAGTCGACCAACATCCATCACGCCGCGGATCTGCTGGTCCCGTTCTCCATCTCAGGTGGAGACGAGATCCAGGCTTTGCTCGCTTCGCCAACTGCCTTCTGGGACATCGTCGAACATCTGGACCTGGTGACGGGGATACCGATCTTCCGGTTCGGCTGCGGCATCGGTGCCCTGCAGACCCCGATCGCACAGCGCACCTGGGAGATGGACGGCGTGTGCTTCCATCAGGCCCGTGCGGCGATCGAGCGGGGAAAAGCCGACCGGCGCTGGTTGACCTTCGCTGGCTTCGGGTCACCCTTCGATGGTGTGCTCGACGCCATGGCTCGCTCGTTGCAGGTGATGCGGGAGGACTGGACCGAGCGGCAGCGCGTTGCCCTGGTCGCGAGACGGAACCACGGGTCGCAAAAGGCAACAGCTGCCGGGATGGGCATCGACCCGACGACGTTGAGCAAGATGCTCAGCGCGGCGCATGCCAGGGAATACCGCGAGATCCAAGACGCGACGACGCGGCTTCTGATGAGCGCGTGGGCTCAGTAGTCAACTCCTGGTTGACAGCTGCAGCCGAAACGTGGAAGACGAGCATCGTCGAAGTCGTAGGATCTGTCCGGGTAATTGTCCCTGCCCATGCCCATGCTGCTGTTCGACTTGGGTCCGCACATCCTGCCGTGACAGGGGTGTCCTGTAGGCCCTGGAGCCAGGATGGCGGAAGGGCCGGAAGGCCAAGCGATCAGGGCACACGAGGTGCCCTGATCGCGTCCCCTGTCACGGCAGGATGTGCGGACCCAAGTCGCATCACAGCATGGGCAGGGACAATTACCCGGACAGAACCTAAGGCGACTAGGTCGCCGCTTGTCCTCCCGCCGGCTCCACCCTAGAATCCCGGCACGACCCGCCGACCTGCAGGAGGACACCCCTTGGACCCCAGCACCGCCCGCCTCATCGACACCATCCGCGAGAACGTCATCGGCGCCGACCGCGCCGTCGAGGGCCCCTACGGTCTGCGCCGGATCACCTACGCGGACTACACCGCGTCGGGGCGGTCGCTGCGGTTCATCGAGGACTTCATCGCCGACGAGGTCCTGCCGCTCTACGCCAACACCCACACCGAAAGCTCGGCGACCGGCCAGCAGACCTCGCGCTTCCGCGAGGACGCGCGGCGCGTGATCCTCGAGGCCTGCGGCGGCGACGAGCGCGACGCGGTGATCTTCTGCGGCGCGGGCGCCACCGGCGCCATCAACAAGCTGGTCGAGATCCTGAACCTGCGCCTGCCCGCCGACCTCGACGCGCGCTACGGCCTCTCCTCGCACATCCCGCCGCAGGACCGGCCGGTGGTCTTCATCGGGCCCTACGAGCACCACAGCAACGAGCTGCCCTGGCGCGAGTCCATCGCCGAAGTGGTGACCATCCCCGAGGACGAGAACGGCCGGATCGACCTGGACGCGCTGCGGGCGGCGCTGGGAGCGTGCGCTGGCAGGAAGTTGCTGATCGGCAGCTTCTCGGCCGCCAGCAACGTCACCGGGATCGTCTCGGACACCGCCGAGGTGTCGCAGCTGCTGCACGCGCACGGCGCGCTCGCCTTCTGGGACTTCGCCGCCGCGGCGCCGTACGTGCGCATCGAGATGAACCCCGGCCCCGCGGCCCACAAGGACGCGATCTTCCTCTCGCCCCACAAGTTCATCGGCGGGCCGGGCACTCCCGGCGTGCTGGTGGTCAAGCGCAGCCTGCTGACCAACCGCGTGCCGTCGGTGCCCGGCGGCGGCACGGTGGCCTACGTCGGCGCCGACGGGCACGACTACCTCGTCGATCCCACGGCGCGCGAGGAGGGCGGCACGCCGGCCATCGTCGAAGCCATCCGCGCAGGGCTGGTCTTCGGCCTGAAGCAGGCCGTGGGCGCGCGGAGCATCGAGCGGCGCGAGGCGGACTTCGTGCGGCGGGCCATCGCCGCCTGGTCGGCCCACCCGCGCCTGCAGATCCTGGGCAACCTGCAGGCGGAGCGGCTGTCGATCGTCTCGTTCATGGTCCGCCACGGCGGGCGCTACCTGCACCACAACTTCGTGGTCGCGCTGCTGAACGACCTGTTCGGCATCCAGGCCCGCGGCGGCTGCTCGTGCGCTGGGCCGTACGGCCACCGGCTGCTGGGCATCGACCGGGAGCGCTCCCTGCAGTTCCAGTCGGCCATCCTGCACGGGTCCGAGGGGATCAAGCCGGGCTGGGTGCGGGTCAACTTCAACTACTTCATCAGCGAGCCCGTGTTCGCCTACCTGCTGGAGGCCGTGCGCCTGATCGCCGACCAGGGCTGGCGGCTGCTGCCTCACTACGAGTTCCAGCTGGAGACCGGCCTGTGGCGGCACCGCGGGCGCCGTCCCTTCGCGGGGCTGAGCCTGGACGACCTGAGCTACGCCGACGGCCGGCTGTCGTACCCGTCGCGCCGGCTCACCGCGCCCGAGAGCGCCTACCCCGGCTACCTGGAGGAGGCGCAGCGCCTCTTCGCCGCCGCGGCCGTCAAACCATCGCAGTCAGACGAGCCGCTGCCGTCCGGCGCGACAGCCGCGCTGCCGCCCGACGCCGAACTGCTGCGCTGGTTCCCGCTGCCCGGCGATCCGGCGCCAGGAGACTGAAGTAGGTGCCGCAAAGGGTTACGGTTGTACAAAAGAAACCGTTTGACTGGTGGGATTACTTGTCGATATACTATCAACTGCTCGGATCCCACGGGACCGAGGCTTTATCCCCCCGGGGTCTGGCTCTGCCACACGCCGGGGTTTTTTTTGGAGGTGATGATGCCTGACCGAGCAATGATCTTCGTCGACGGCAACAACTGGTATCACTCCCTGAAAAGCGCGAATATTCCCGACCTTGGCGCACTTAATTATGCGCGCATTTCTCAGAAACTCGTTGGGAACAAGGCAGTGGGTTGAAACACGCTACTACATCGGGCGCGTCCCGCAGCAGGGAGATCATACGCTGTATGCGAGCCAACGCCGGTTCATCGCGAGTCTTCTGGCGACCGACAATCGAATCTCCATCCACTTTGGACGTCTTGAGCAACGTCCGGCGATAGATCGCACGGCAAGGGAACTCAAGCGGTACCTGCACAATCTCCCTGTCAAGATCGATGCGCAGGTGTACAGAGATCTCTATCGCATTGCCCAGCAGTACTCGGGCGCGACCACGTATGTCGAAAAGGCCGTTGACGTCAACTTGGCCGTAGATCTGGTTGTCATGGCAGAAAGAGACGAATTCGATTCGGCCTACATCCTTTCAGCCGACGGCGATTTTACGCCGGCGGTCAAGGCGGTGCGCGTCCACAACAATAAGATCGTGTATGCGGCGAGTCCCTCCAAAGGGGCTGAATTAGCGGCTGCCGTCAATACCTTCATCCCACTTCGCGTGGAGTGGTTCGGCGATTGCTATCATGTCTGAGCGTGGAAGTCTGATCACGATGATGTCCGGTACCAAGTCCCGGAACGCCCCGCCATAGCACGGTCTGGAACAGCAGCGATAGATCGATAAGATATGAATAGATTACTACATTCTCAGTGAAAGTGCCCCGCCCCCGGACAGGGGCGGGGCTACTGCGATCATCTCACCGCCGCTCAGCGCAGGTAGACCACCTTGCCGCTCGCCTGGCGCTCGCCGTCGTCCCACTTCAGCAGGTAGACGCCGTCGGCCACGTCCTGGCCGCGCCCGTCGCGCCCGTCCCAGCTGGCGGTGACGGTCCCGTCGGAGCCGGACGTGGCCTGCAGCAGCCGGACCGTGTGGCCCCGCGCGTCGAAGACCAGCAGCCGGCCCGTCGCGCCCTGGACGCCGCGCGCCATGATGGTCGCCGTGGCGCCCCGACGCAGCGGCGACGGGTAGATCTCCAGCCGTCCCGAGCCGGTGTCCAGCTGCAGGTCGACCACGCCGGTCGTGCCCGGGTGGTAGCCGTGCGGTCCCGGTCCGGCCGGCACGACGCCGTGGCAGACGGTGCAGTCGCGCAGGGTGCCCGCGTGGCCCTGCAGGTCGATGTTGTTGACGTTGTCCGCGGCCTCGCGGCTCGGGAAGATGGCGTGGGGGGAGCCGTGGCAGGCGGAACACATCAGCCCGCCGTGCCCGGTGCTGAAGCGGTAGAGCTGACCCACCGGCTCCCCGTACTGGGGGGTGTGGCAGGTGCGGCAGGCGGGCTCGTTCAGCCAGGGGATGCGGCCCTGGTGCTCGATCGAGCCGGAGACCTGCTGCAGGTCGCCGTGGCAGTCCTGGCAGATCATGCCGAAATCCGTGGCCATGGTCCCGCGCAGGCACTGGGTCTGCGGCCCGGGGTGGCACATGTTGCAGCCGTCGGGTCCGGGCATGTCCTGGTCGAGGAACTGGTGCTTGTCGTGGATCCGGAACGACAGGAAGCCGGCCTCCGGGATGCCGGGGGTGCCGAGCGCCGGGCTGGCGTGGCAGCCTGCGCACAGGACCGGTCGCGCGTTCGGGTCGAAGCCGGCCTCGCGCTCGTGGGCGTTGAGGATCGCCTGTTCGCTGGAATGGCAGCCCGAGGTGACGCAGGTGATCTCGGTCGAGACCGGGATCACCGGCCGGCTGCGCGCCAGCTCCAGGCCCTGCAGGTCGCGCGCGATCACCAGGGCGTTCTGGTAAGGGGATTCGACCGTCGGCGCCGCGTCGGTGTACGGCGTGACCGGGATGCCCTCGGCCTTGAAGTGGTCGCCGGCGGGATCGAAGGAGCCGGTGAGCCCCTTGCCGGTCAGCCCCACGTTCGGCGGCAGGTCGACGCCGAACAGCGCCAGATCCCAGGTCCAGAAGTCGGTCTTGCCCACGGAGTAGGTGTTCCCCGGCACCGAGTACTCGACGGTCACGCCCGAGGTCACGATCTCCGGCTGGCGGGTGGCGTCGCCGCGGTGCACGACCTGGGCGATCAAGGTGTTGTAGGGCGGCAGCACGGACAGCACGGCGTGGAACTGGTTCATGCAGTGCATGCCGAGGTCGTTCCAGCTCAGCACGACCGTGTCGCCGCTGACGGTGGCGCCGACGGGCGCGGGCAGCAGCGAGCCCAGCAGCAGCAGCAAGGCCAGCTTGCCGAGGCGGGCCTTCGGGGCGGGGTTCAGGATCATGTCGAACCTCCAGGTCGGAGTGCGTGCCGGCGGGGACCGGATCTGCAGCGAGCCCGTAATTCATACCACTCGTGTGGTATTTCAGTCAATGAAAATCGAATTTTATTAATTTAACAGGTGAGGTCCGGGCTGGGACTGGCGGCTCGGATGTGCTAGTCTCCTGTTTACCAACGAGTTTCGTGATCAGCGAGGAGACCGTCATGCGCCGCTGGCCCGAACCCCACATCGGCCCGCTCTTCGGGATCGAGCACCCGATCGTGCAGGCCGGCATGGTTTACAACAGCGGGGCGCGACTCGCCGCCGCGGCTGCGCAGGCCGGCTGCCTGGGCCTGATCGGCGCCGGCGGCCGGCGCCCCGACGACCTGCGCGCCGAGATCCGCGCGGCCCGCGCGCTCACCGGCCGCTCCGTCGGCGTCAACATCCCCCTGATCGACAAGCACGCGCACGAGAGCCTGGACCTCGCGCTCGAGGAAGGCGTGGGCCTGCTGGTCACCTCGGCCGGCTCGCCGGCGCGCGTGGCGGGGAGGATCAAGGCGGCCGGCGCGGTCTTCGTCCACGTGGTCGCGACCGCGGCGCTGGCCCGCAAGTGCGAGGACGCGGGCTGCGACGCCGTGGTCTGCGAGGGCTTCGAGGCGGGCGGGCACAACGGCCGCGACGAGTTGACGACCCTGGTGCTGGTGCCGGCCTGCGTGCGGGCGGTGTCGATCCCGGTGATCGCCGCCGGCGGTGTCGCGACCGGCGCCCAGATCGCCGCGATGTTCGCCCTCGGCGCCGCCGGGGTGCAGATCGGCTCGCGCTTCGCCGTCACGCGGGAATCCTCCGGCCACGACGCCTTCAAGCAGGCCGTGGTCGACGGCGACGACACGCGCCTGGTCCTGAAGAAGCTCATGCCGGTGCGCCTGCTGCGCAACGCGTTCCGCGACCGCGTCGAGGAACTCGAGGCGCGCGGCGCCCCGCGCGAGGAGCTGGCGACGCTGCTGGGGGAGGGGCGCGCCCGGCGCGGCATGCGCGAGGGGGACCTCGTCGAGGGCGAGCTGGAGATCGGCCAGGTCGCCGCCCTGATCAACGACGTACCCTCCGTCGCGGAAATGGTGGCGCGGCTGCTCGCGGAATACGACGCGGCCGTGTCCCGGTTCGGGAACTGAACATGGACGCCCCCCGGGTGACGGCCCTGCGCCTGCGCGAGATCCTCGTCCCGGCCTGCCGCGCCCACCGCCTCGACCTCTGCGGGGTGGTGGGACTGCCCCGTCATTTGCCCCACACCGCCGCCTGGTTCGACTGGCTGCTGGCGGGCAAGCACGGCGACCTCGATTACATGCTGCGCGCGCCGCACGACCGCGCCGACCCGACCCGCGAACGTCCGTGGGCGCGGACGCTGCTGGTGTTCGGCCAGCGCTATACCGCCGGCTGGCCATCGCCCGACGGGGAACAGCCCGCCGACTGGATCCTCGGCGTCGCCCGCTACGCCCGCGGCCTCGACTACCACGACGTGCTGCGTGGCGCGATCCGCCGCACGACCGAGGCGCTGCGCCGCGAACTGCACCGCACGGGCGTGATCGCCGCCGAGACCGACCTGCGCGCCGAGGACGCCGTGGACGCCGGACCCTTCCTGGAACGCGAATACGCCTGGCTGGCGGGCCTGGGCTTCTTCGGCAAGAACACGCTGCTCATCCATCCGCGACTGGGTTCGGGGTTGTTCCTGGGCGTGGCCCTGCTCGATTTGGAGGTGACCGGCCTCGCCGACGCGCCGCGGCCGCTGGTCGGTCCATCCGCCCAGAAGCTGCCCGACCTCGACGGGATGGCCTCGCTCTGCGGCAATTGCAGCCTCTGTCAGGACCACTGCCCCACCGGCGCCTTGGACACCCCCTTCGAGCTTGACGCGCACCGCTGCCTGGCGACCTGGTCGATCGAGCGGCAAGGCCGCGCTCCCGCCACGCAACGCGCTCAGCAGGGCGGTCTGCTGTTCGGGTGCGACATCTGCCAGCAGGTCTGTCCCTGGAATCACAAGGCCCTGCGCCGTCCGGTGGGCGAGCCGCCCCTCGCCGAATACGGCGCCCTGCCGGAGCACGCGGAGGTGGACCTGGGCGACCTGATCCGCCTGGACGCCGCAGCCTTCCGCGCGCGCTTCCGCCGCACGCCGCTCTGGCGGGCCCACCCCGAGGGGATGCGGCGCAACGCGCTGGTCGTCGCGGCCAACACGGGTCGGCGCGACCTGCTGCCGGCGATCCGCGAGGCCGCCGACCGGGACCCCGACGACGAGGTCCGCGAGATCGCCCGCTGGGCGCTGGAGATCCTCGGGGAGGAACCTTCGTGAGCGGGCGGATCGAGGCGGCCTGGTGGAGTCCCGCCGCGCACGGCGCGGTGCTCTGCGACCTGTGCCCGCTGCGCTGCCGGCTGCGCGCGGGCAGGGACGGCCCGTGCGGCACCCGCGGCAACCGCGACGGCCGCATGGTCGCGCTGCAGTACGGCGAGGTCGTGGCGCTGGCCATGGACCCGATCGAGAAGAAGCCCCTCTTCCACTTCCACCCCGGCTCGCGGATCCTCTCGCTGGCGGCCCGCGGCTGCAATCTGCACTGCGCGTTCTGCCAGAACTGGAACATCAGCCAGGAACTGGACCGGCCCGTGCGGCGCGTCACGCCCGAGCAGGCCGTGGCCCTGGCCCTGAGCGAGGGGTCGCTCGGGCTGGCCTACACCTACAGCGAGCCGCTGGTCTGGTTCGAATACGTGCGGGACACGGCGCGGCTGGCGCGGGCGGCCGGCCTGAAAAACGTGGTGGTCTCCAACGGGTTCATCGAGCCGGGGCCGCTGGAGGAGCTGATCCCCTGGCTCGACGCCGCCAATATCGACCTGAAGTCGATGGACGACGCCTTCTACCGGAAGGTCTGCAAGGCCCGTCTGGCGCCCGTGCTGGCGACGATCCGCCGCCTGCACGCCGCCGGCGTCCACCTCGAGATCACCAACCTGGTGATCCCCGGCCACAACGACGCCGACAACCAGTTGCGCGCCGTCGTGGATTTCGTGGCCTCGGTGGACCGGCGGATCCCGCTGCACTTCTCGGCCTACCACCCCGCCTGGAAGCTGGACGCGCCGCCCACGCCGCGCGAGACGATGGAGCGCGCGGCGAGGATCGGCCGCGCGCTCCTGGAGTCCGTCCATCTCGGCAACGTCTGACCGGCGCCGCCTCAGTTCACCGGCGAGATCAGCAGATCCGCCCGGAACGTGAAGTCCGCGCTGTAGAGCATGATGCTCTTCTCGCCCCACATCGTGTCGCCGACCAGGTTCAGGTAGCCGTGGGCGTCCTCGTTCAACGAGCCGGAGTCGTAGTCCCGGGCGTAGGCGTGCAGGTTGAGCTTGGCGTAGCTGAAGTTGAAGTCCTCGGTGTCGAAGGCGATGATGACCGAGGCGCCGCCGGCATCGTGGACGACGGGGTGGCCGTCGCCCATCTCGACCCAGTCGGCGAGGACCAGGCTGTAGACCAGCTGGTCCACGGGGTTGCACTGAGTCCCGGGGTCCGCCCCGTTCAGGCAGTTGTAGGCGTTGGCCCAGACGTGGAACCGGTCCATGTCCACGGCGTTGTCGGTGCCCTCGTCGTCGGCCATCAGGCAGACGAACTGGTTGACCTGGACCCTGACCAGCTGCTCGATCTGCAGCGGTCGCACCAGCGTGTACTGGGAGGTGAGGGTCACCAGGGCCAGCGTGTTGTCGGCGACGTGGCGGAACCGGTAGACCAGGGGCACGCCGGGGGACTCGGGCGTGAATTCCGTGCTCGCGCCGATCACTTCCATGAACCCCTCGAAGCCCAGTTCGAGGTCGTCCAGCCCCTGGGTGGAGCCGCCGTAGACGATGGTCTTGATCGACGCGCTCTGCAGGACCTCGCGCGCCGTGTAGCCGAAGTCGAGCTCCACGTCGACGACGCCGTTGTAGGCGGCGTTCAACGCCAGCCCCATCTGCTCCTCGGTGAACTCCGTCTCGATGCAGGTCAGGGCCATCATGCCGTAGCTGACGCTCGAGACGTACATGGGCATCGAGCCGGGCGGCAGGGCGGCGGCGATCTCGGCGGCGGTCGCCGTCGGGCCGAACAGCGCGGACGGGCTCGACGGCGTGTCCATGTCGATCGTGTAGTAGATCTGCATGTACTTGGCCATGATCTTGTTGGTGGTCGACCCCGCGTCCCAGTTGAAGGCCGTGCTCAGGGAGCCCGAACCGTAGGAGACGTCCGCGCCCACGAAGAGGTTCATCTGCGACTCGCTGTGGACCTGGTCCATCGTGAACTCCACGCGCGCCGGGACGTGGGTCTCCTCGCCGACGGCCGTGTCCAGCAGGTCGGAGATGCCCTGGCGCACCGTGGACAGGCGCGGGTCGGTGACGACCCGGCTGATATCGCCGGGGGTGGAGGAGCCTTCGAGGGAGACCGACAGCGTGATGGGAGCGCGGGCCACGGTGACCGGCATGTAGACGAACTGGTGGGCCTGGTTGCCGCGGATGAGGCTGCCGGGCCAGATGACGTCGTCGTTGAGACCCAGGAAGGCGACGCTCTCGATGTTGTCCACGACGTCGTGGACCTCGTAGGTGTAGCGGTAGCCGCCGTCCTCTTCGTCCCAGGTGTCGGTGATTTCGTCCTGCTCGTCCGCCAGGGGGACCAGCAGTCCCGCCTCCTCGAGGATCTGTTCAATCTCATCGGGAGTGGCGGTGTCGGGCGCGGCCGGGTCGTCGCCCGAGCACGCGGTCAACAGGATCAGACTGCCCGCGAGCACGAATGCGAGGGTTCTCATGGTCGGTTCCTCCGGGGGGAAGGATCGGGTCCCGATGCGCCGGTCCATGGCGGCTGAGGTGCGGGGATCGGCCGGGACCATGGAAATGGCAATCGATGCGTGGGATGCTAGCATGGAAGCCCGTCGGCCGACCATCAATGATAAATAATAATCATCCGGGAGGTTGCGGACGGCGATGCTGGTCGTATCTTGCTTCCCGAATGGGAGTTGTGAAGTTCATCGTCACCGCTCCCCGCCGTCGGAAACCGAAACGCCTGGAGATGCCTTGTCCGCCGATCCGCCGTCGACGCGTCATCGTTACACCCGCGGCGAAGAGATCGCCCACAGCGTCACCCACGGGATCGGCGCCGCGCTGGCCGTTGCCGGCCTCGTGCTGCTGGTTTTGCGGGCCGAGGCGTCGGGCGACCCCTGGCGCATGGTCAGCTTCGCGGTCTTCGGGTCGACCCTGGTGCTGCTGTACACGGTCTCCTGCCTCTACCACGCCATGATCCCCCGGCGCGCCAAGCGCGTCTTCCGCTCGCTCGACCACGCCGCCATCTACCTGCTGATCGCCGGGACCTACACGCCGTTCCTGCTGGTGAGCCTGCGGGGCGGCTGGGGCTGGAGCATGTTCGGGGTCATCTGGGGGCTGGCGATCGTCGGCGTGGTGTTCAAATCGATGCACGCCGGACGTTTCCGCGTCGTTTCGACCGTGTTGTATGTCGGGATGGGCTGGCTCGCGGTGATCACCCTCAAGCCGATGCTCGCAACCGTCCCCCACGGAGGTCTGGCCTGGCTCCTGGCTGGCGGCCTCTTCTACACCGGCGGCACTGCCTTCTACCTGTGGAAGAAGTTACCCTACCACCACGCCATCTGGCACCTCTTCGTGATGGCCGGCAGCGCCTGCCACTGGATCGCCGTCTACCGCTACCTCGGTCCCGTTTCCTGACCTGGCCTCACGGCCAAGGCCGCCTACCAGGGGGCGCGGGTCTCCGGGGCCGATCCGGTCCAGCCGGGGGCGCGGTGCTCGGTGTGCACGTAGGTGGTGATGCCGCCGCGCACGAACCATTTGGAGTCGATTTCGAGGTAGCGCGGTGCGAGCAGGGCGACCAGGTCGTCGGCGACGGCGTTGGTGACCTTCTCGTGGAAGGCGCCCTCGTTGCGGTAGGACCAGATGTAGAGCTTCAGCGATTTCAGCTCGACGCAGCGGGCGTCCGGCACGTAGCGGATCCGCAGGTGGGCGAAGTCGGGCTGACCGGTCAGCGGGCAGAGGCAGGTGAATTCGGGGCAGTCGAAGCGGATCTCGTAGTCCCGGTCCGGCTGGGGATTCGGGAACGACTGCAACTCGCGGGTAGGCTGGCTCGGCATTGCTGAACCTCTCCGGTTCGGGTCCGCCAGCACGATAGCTTGCCGGGGGGCGGCGAGCAAGCAGAGGCGCCGGCTCGTCTTTCCACCCTGGCGCCGGACGTGCGCTGTGCTATCCTGCGTGCCGTGCCGCGGACCCACCCGGAAGGAGCCGACCACATGCCAGGGATCTTCGGGGCCGCCGCCGCACGGCCGGATCGCGACCCGGCGCCGGTCGCCACCGCCATGCTGGACCTGCTGCGGCACCGCGACTGGTACCGCACCCTGCTGCGCCGGGACGGCCGGCTCGCCCTGGGTGCGACCTCGACCAGCCCCAGGTTCGTCGAGGCGGACCGTCTGGCGGAGACCCCGCAGGCGCTGCTGCTGGTCGACGGCACGGCCTTCACGGTCGACGGCGTCCCGCTGCCCGACGACACGCCCGGCCTCGCACGTCGCCTGCTCGCGCTCTACCTCGCCGATGGCGACGACTTCATCGACCGGATCGGCGGCCATTTCAACCTCGTGGTCGCGGACCGGCGCGACGGCCGCATCCAGCTGCTCAACGACAAGCTCGGCTTCGCCCACCTCTACTGGTACGCCGACGCCGAGGTGTTCCTGTTCGGCCCTGAACTGAAGGCCTTCCTGTCCTGGCGGGGGATGCCGCGCCGGGTCGACGCCGCTTCGGCGGCCACCTTCCTGGCCAAGGAGTGCCCCTACGGGCAGTCCACGCTGTTGCAGGGCGTGACCATGCTGGGCCCGGCCGCGCGCGTGGTCTGGGACGGGACCGCCGCGACGGTCACGCGGCGCTGGCGCGCGGAACCCCGGCCCGAGGAAGGCCGCTCCCGCGACGACCTGCTCGACGAAGCCGAGGCGCTCTACGCCCGCGCATCGAGCAAGCGCCTGCCGGCGGGTTACGACGGTCGCATCGTGGTCGCCCTGTCCGGCGGCCTGGACTCGCGGCTGCTGCTGCACCAGGTGAAGGACCGCGGCGGCCTGGATCTGTTCACGCACGGCCAACCCGACTGCAGCGAGGTCGCGATCGCGCGCCGGACCGCCGAGGTCCTGGGCCTGCGCGACCGGCACCGCCTGATCGAGATCGATCCCGCCTGGGCCGGCCGCCACGCGCGCCGCGCGGTGTGGCTCAACGACGGGCAGATGAACCTGCGCAACGCCACGCTGATCGGCATCAGCGAGGCGCTCGGCGACGGCCCGGTTCCCTTCTGCAACGGGATCCTGGGACCGTACCTGTCCATCGGCACCGGGCACTTCTGCGGCGAGGACGACCTGCGGGAAATCACGGACGAGGACGAACTGCGCCGCCGCGTCCTGGACTTCTCCGGCGTCGCCTCCGGCAGCGCCGGCTTCGCGTCGATCATGCGGCCGGACGCGGCCGAGGAACTGCGGCGGCTGGCCCGCGAGCAGGTGTGGGGCGCGTTCGCCGACTGGCGCCACGCGCCGCTGTTCGGCGACCAGAAGATGCTGCACATGCACTTCAACCTCGGTCGGCGCATGCAGGCCTCGGTGGACGTGCACAAGTTCTTCTTCCACGACCTGCTGCCGTTCGTGGACGAGGACCTCTTCGATTTCTGGCTGCGGCTGCCGCTGCGCACGAAGTTCGAGAACGAGCTGTACCTCGACCTCTACCGCACCCGCCTGACCGCGCTGGCGCGGGTGCCCTGGAGCCGCACCGGCCACGACCTGTTCGCCTCGGAAGCCACCGTGCGCCGCACGGTCGAACGTCGCCGTCGCCTGCTGCTGCTGAACCGCCGCGTGCGCCGGCTGACCCGCGGTCTGGTGAACATCCGCGACCGCCACGCCTACAACGACCGGCCCGCCTGGCTGCGCCGCAACCCGGAATTCCGCCGCGAGTTCGACGAGGTCCTGTCCGACGTCGGGGGCACCGGCTGCGACTGGTTCGACCAGGCCGGGGTCGACGCCCTGCGCGCCGACCTCGCCCGGGGCGCCGACTGGCACTTCCACGCCCTGGCCCAGGTCTACACGACGGTGGTCTGGCACGGCCAGTTCCTGCGCGACGCCCCGCCCGGTCGCGACCTCGCGCCGCTGGGAGCCGCATGACGACGACCCGCTCCACCTTCAGGCACGCCTGGGTCTACACCATGGCGGCCGTCACCGGGAAGATGATCAGCTTCTTCCTGCTGCCGTTCTACGCCCACGTCCTGCAGGACGTGGGCTACGGCGTGATCGGCATGATCGAGGCGTCGCTGGCGTTCCTGTTCACGCTGATGTCCTACGGCGTCCAGAGCGCGGTCACCCGCTTCTACTACGACCGGCCGCCCGAAGAGCGCCACCGCGTCGTCAGCACGGGCATGCTGCAGACGGCCGCGATCAGCACGCTGCTGTGCGTGCCGCTGATGCTGGCCAGCGGGCCGCTGAGCCAGGCGCTGCTCGGCGACTCGAAGATGTGGCACCTGCTCGTGCTGGCGCTGCTGGGCTTCATCTTCGAGCTGACCGGGACGGCCGCCTCGGCCATCCTGCTGATCGAGCAGCGCTCGCTCGCCTTCTCGATCAACGGGCTGGTGCGGCTGGTGCTGGGCGTCGCCACGAGCATCTGGTTCGTGCTGGTGCTGGATTGGGGCCTGTTCGGCTACTTCCTGAGCGGGACCCTGACGACCCTGGTCTCCTCGGCCTGGTTCGTGGTGATCGCCGTGCGGCGCTGCGGCGCGGTCTGGGACCGCGGCATCGCGCGCGACCTGTTCTTCTTCCAGCTGCCCCTGGTTCCCGGCAACCTGGCTTCGTTCGTCTCGCGCCAGGCAGAGCGCGTGCTGGTGCGCTACCAGCTCGACCTGGGGAGCGTGGGCGTGCTGGAGATGGGCTACAAGTTCCCCTCGCTGATCAGCCTGATCATCACGCAGCCCTTCATGAAGTCCTGGAACACCACGCGCACCGCGATGGCCGACGAGCCGGGAGCGCCGGAACACATCGGCCGCGTCTTCACCTGGTACCTGCTGCTGGTGGCGTCGGCGGGGCTGGTGATCGTGGTGAACATCCCGGCCGTGCTGCGGCTGCTGACGCCGCCCGAGTTCTGGAACGCCCACCGCATCGCGCGCGTCGAGGTCCTGACGATGATCCTGCAGGGCTGCTACTGGCACGTCACCTTCGGCATGTACTACGCCAAGGACATGCGCGCGCTGTCCTGGATCCGCGGCATCACTTCGGCGGTGAAGGTCGCCCTGTCGGTGCTCTTCATCAAGCTGTGGGGCCTGTTCGGCGCCGCCTACTCGGCGGCCCTGATCCAGGCGGTGATGCTGTTCTGGAGCGCGCCGCTGGCGCAGCGCAGGTACCGGATCCGCTACGAGTGGCGCAAGATCTGGCTGATCGGCATCACCAGCGTGCTCGCCTTCGTGGTGCTGATCACGCTGGACCTCGAGCAGTTCGGGACCTACCGCTGGCTGCGCGACGTCGCGGTGCCGGACTTCGGCCGCGCCCTCTCGGCCACGCCGCTGGGGACCTGGAAGGAAGGCAAGGCCGTCACCCTGCTGCTCGAGCGCGCCGACGTGATGTCCGACCTGATCCTGCGCACCCTGCTGTGCCTGCCCTACGCGCTGCTGCTGCCGACGCTCCACTACGAGACTCGCACGAAGGCCCTGGCCCGTTTGCGGGGACTGCGGCGGCGCTGAGCCGCCGGTCGACGACGCGGAAAAGCCCCGGGCGATCGCCCGGGGCTTTTCCCTTTCGGCGGGTGTCCGCGGCTTACTTGATGAGAGCCAGGGGGCCGGTGTGCTCGTCCGTCCCCGCCCTCACGCGGTAGAAGTACACGCCCGACCCGACGCGCCGCCCGTCGTCGTCGTCGCCCTGCCAGACCACGGTGTGCACCGCCGCGCCCAGATCGCCCTCGATCAGCGTGCGCACGAGGCGGCCGCCGGCGTCGAAGATGCGCACGCTCGCCCGCGCGGCGGCGGGCATCGCGAAGCGGATCGTCGTGCTGGGGTTGAACGGGTTCGGGAACGCGGGATCGACCCGGAAGACCGCCGGCACGCCCTGGCCGGGTCCGTCGTCGACGCCCGTGCCCAGGGTGCACCCCTGGCCGAAGGCGCCGATCTGGCCGCAGCTGCCGCTGTGGGCCGGCAGGCAGGGCGAGGTGTCGAACAGCGTGAGGTCCCCGGCGGCCAAATCGCAGAACTGCGGGTTGAGCGAGACGTTGCCGTTGGCGCCGGTGGGGTTGGTGACGCCGCCGAAGTCGCCGCCGAGGTTGCCGTGGACGTCGTTGCAGTTGAAGACGAGGCTGCCGCCCGAGGCGTAGACGCCCTGGGCCGCCGCGGCGGAGCCGCCGTTGGCCGCGATGAGGTTCCTGGTGAGCGTGGCCGAGGAGTTCGAGAAGTAGCCGCCGCCGCCGGCGCTGCCGCCGGTGTTGTCGGCGATGGTGTTGCCGGTCAGCGCGGCTCCGGACACCCCGTCGAGGTAGATGCCGCCGGCGAAGAAGACGGCCGTGTTGCCCGTCAGCACCGAGTTGGCGAGGGTCAGCGAGCCGCCGGCGAGCTTGGCCACGCCGCCGGCGATCATGCCGGCGTTGTCGCGCACTTCGAGGCTGTCGAGGTTCGCCGCGCCGCCCTCGACGCAGATGCCGCCGCCGTACAGGAAGGTGGCGGAGGGCGACGGGACGTTGGCGGCGACGAGGCCGCCGACGGCCGTCAGGGTGCCGCCGTTGACGTAGACGCCGCAGCCCTTGGACTTGGCCGTGTTGCCGGAGATCTCGGCGTGGTCCAGCACGACGGTGGTCGCGCCGGTGCTGTTGGCGGCGTAGAGGCCCCCGCCCAGGTCGGCGTTCGCGTGGCCGGACACGACGGTCCGGCGCAGGGTCAGCGTCGCGTCGGTGACGTAGACCCCGCCGCCGCGCGGCGCCGACGGGTTGTTGACGATCGACGTGTTGGCGTCGATCACGCAGTCCGTCAGCGTGGGCGCGCCGCGGTAGGCGTAGACGCCGGCGCCGTAGAGGGAGGTGTTGCCGTGCACGCGCACGTTCTCGAGCACGGCGTTGGAGTCGTACAGCAGCACGCCGCCGCCGCCGCCGATCTGGGTGCCGCTGCCGGTGGTGTTGCCCGTGACGTCGATGTTGCGCAGGTGCGCGTCGCCGCTGACGATCAGGCCGCCGCCGTAGCGCCCGGTGAAGGGGATGCTCGTGTACTGCTGGCCGCCGCCGCCGGTGCAGCGGAAGCCGTCGACGACCACGCCGGGGCCGGCGCCGTTGCTGACGCTCATCGCCGTGCTCGTGGGCAGGGCCGTGATCACGGTCGGCGTCCCGATCGGGTCGCGCGCGAGGAAGGCGTTGTCCCAGCCGCCGAGGTAGGTCAGGTCCTTGTCCTTGATCTCGAAGGGCGCGGTCAGGACCAGGGCCGCCGCCAGGGCGATGGTGTCGCCGGCGGCGGCGCTGTTGACGGCGTCGTCGATCGAATCGAACTCCTGGGGCACCTCGTGCACGCGGTCGCCGAGCGCCTTCAGGAGGTTCACCCGTCCGGCGCCGAGCTTGCCGGCCAGGGTGGGGTTGACGACGTCGATGTCGTCGCAGGTCGCCAGCAGCAGGGCGATGATCTGTTCGCGGTCGTAGGTCGGGTGGGCCGACCACAGCAGCGCGAGGGAGCCGCAGGTGATGGGCGCGGCGAACGACGTGCCGTCGACCGTGGCGTAGGTGCTGCTGGCGGTGACGTGGTCGTACCAGGTCGTGAAGATGCCGGCGCCGGGGGCCGACAGTTCGACCCAGGTGCCGTAGGACGAGAAGCTGGCCTTCTCGTCGCCCGGGCCCGTGGCGGCGACCGACAGGACGCCGTCGGCGGTGCCGAGGAATTGCGGGATCTCGTGGTTGTCGTTGCCGGCGGCGGCGACCAGGATCACGCCGTTGAGCTGGGCGTAGTCCACGGCCGTCTCCAGGATGCTGCTGCTGCCCCAGCTGCAGTTGATGACCCTCGCGCCCATGTCCGTCGCGTAGATGATGCCCTGGGACGCCCAGGTCATGCCGACCAGGCCGGTGCCGGTGGAGCTGAGGTAACCGGCGCGCACGGCGAGGATCTTGCAGCCGCCGGCAGTGCCGGAGATGCCGAGGCCGTTGCCGGTCAGGGGCGCCACGTTGCCGGCGCAGCCGGTGCCGTGGCCGCCGAAGTCCATGGGGTTGTTGTCCGCGGTGGAGGCGTCCTCGCCGGGCCAGACGTTGGCGGCGCCGCTCACGAAGTCCCAACCGCGGATGTCGTCGATCCTGCCGTTGTGGTCGTCGTCGGTGCCGGGGTTGCCGTAGTACTCGGTCCAGTTGGTGAACAGCGCGCCGTTGACCTTGTCGGGGTGCGGGCCGCCGAGATCGGGGTGGTGCCAGTCCACGCCCGAGTCGATCACGGCCACGATGACGTTCGAGTCGCCCTGCGCCTCTTGCCAGCCGCCGAGCCAGCGGACGTCCTTGCCGCCGTAGGAGGTGTTGCGCAGGTACCACTGGCTGGACAGGGCGGGGTCGTTGGGCACCGCGATGTCCATGCGGTGCAGCTCGTCCTTGACCGCCTTGCGCACGCCGGGCAGGGTCGCGAAGGCGGCCAGGGCCGTGTCCAGATCGACGGACGGGTCGAACTCGGCCACCCAGTGCCGGCTCAGGTCCGGCGCACCGGACTTCCCCGCGAATCGGGCGACGGGGTACAGCGGTTCGAGGACCGAGACGCGCAGGTCGGTCGCCAGCGTCTGCAGGGCGGGGTCGTCGACGACAACGCCGCCGGCCGCCTTGGCGACCACGGGCCGGTAGCCGGGCTCGAGTTCCAGCACCATGCGGCCCGGAATGTAGCCGGCGAAGCTGTCCGCCAGGGCTGCGACGGGGACCAGGACGGTCGTGGCGGCCAGGGCCACCCAGACGGTCAACGCGAGTCTCTTCATGATGGACGCGTCCTCTCTGATGGGTCATCCTCGAGCGGGTTGCGGCAGGTGCTGGACCTGACCGCATGATGATAGTCAAATCCGGTTGATTGTTCAACACGGGCGGCCCCGGCGCGGCCCGGCGGGAGGTCGGCGGGCGTTGCGCATCGCGTTCCTGGAGCCCTACGACGGCGGGTCCCACCGGGCCTTCCGCGAGGGGCTGACCGACCACTCGCGGCACGAGATCCGGTCCTGGACCCTGCCGCCGCGGTTCTGGAAGTGGCGCATGAGGGGCGCCGCGCCGTGGTTCGCCGACCGTCTGCGCGAGGACGCCCCGGCCTGCGACCTGCTGCTGGCGACCGACTACCTGAACGTTGCCGATCTGCGCGGCCTGCTGCCGCCGCCCCTGGACCGCGCGCCGCTCGTGCTCTACATGCACGAGAATCAGCTGACGTACCCGCTGTCGCCCGACGAGACCTTCGACTTCCACTTCGGCTTCACCAACATCGTGAGCTGCCTGGCGGCGGACTGCGTGGTGTTCAACTCGGAGTACCACCGCTCCCTGTTCCTGGACGCGTTGCCCGACTACCTGGCCCGCATGCCCGAGGCGGTGCCCAAGGGGATCCGCGAGCGGCTCGCGGCCCGCAGTCGCGTGTTGCCGGTCGGGATCGCGCGGTCGCCGCATCCGGCGGACGCCTTCGCCCCCTACCTCGGCGGGCGCTGCGACCCCGGCCTGGGTCCCGGCTGGCCCCGCGACGGGCGCGAGCACGTGATCCTGTGGAACCACCGCTGGGAGTTCGACAAGCGGCCCGAGATGTTCGTCCGCGCGCTGCTGCGCCTGGCGGAGCGCGGCTCGGCGTTCCGCCTGCTGCTGCTGGGCGAGCCGCGGCAGCAGGAAGCGGTCTTCGCCCCGCTGCGCGAACGTCTGGGTGAGCGTATCCTGGCTTGGGGCGAGCAGGACCGGGCGGCCTACCAGACCTGCCTGGCTAGGGCCGACATCGTGGTCAGCTGCGCGGCCCAGGAGTACTTCGGCATCGCCGTGGCCGAGGCCGTCCACGCCGGCTGCTACCCGGTCCTGCCGCGCGAGCAGGTGTACCCGTCCCTCTACGGCGCGCGTTGCCGCGGCCGTCACCTCTACGACGGGGAAGAGGGGTTGGTCGGCCTGCTGGACGCCCTGCTCACGGGCGACGGGTGCGGCCACGTCTGCTCGTTGCCGATGGACGCCGACGCCTTCTGCTGGGAGCGCCTGGCGCCGCGTTTCGACACCCTTTTCGAGGAGATCCTCAGCAGATGACCGCCGCCCGCCTCTACACGAGCCTGCTGCTGGACGTCGAGGGCGTGCTCGTGCGCGACAAGAGCTGCGTGCCCGTGCCGGGCGCCCCGTCCTGGTTCGCCGGGATCGTCGCCCGCGGCACGCCCTACTGCCTGGTGAGCAACAACACGACCCACCCGCCGGCCGTGCTGGCGGCCGCGCTCCGGGAGGCCGGCTTCGACGCCGACGAGGCGCGCCTGGTGACGGCGCTGGGACTCGGCGCGCGGCTGCTGTCGTCCTGGGGCAAGCGCCGGCTGCTGTGGCTGGGGACCGCCGACCTGGAGGGCTGGTGGCGCGACGCCGGCTTCGAGCTGGTGCGCGACGGCGCCTGCGACGCGGTGGTCCTGGGCGCGAATCCGGCCCTCACGACCGGGGATCTCGAGTCGGCCCTGCCCGCTCTGGTCGACGGGGGAGCCGAACTGGTCGCCCTGCACCGCGGTCTCTTCTACCTGGACGCCGCGGGGCGCCGGCGCTTCGGGCCGGGGTTCTACGCCGCGGCCCTGGAGCAGGCGGCGGCACACCCGGCGGTGGTGATCGGCAAACCGCAGGCGCGGATCTACCGGCGGGCCCTGGAAATCATTGGCGGCGCGCCCGGCGACGCGTTATTTATCTCTGACGATCCCGTCGCCGACCTCGTCACCGCCAAGCGCCTGGGGATGGGGACGGCTTTCGTGCTTTCCGGGAAACACGCCGACTGCGGCGTCCTGGGCCGCCTGGACCAGGAAGACTGGCCGGACCTGATCGTCGATTCGCTGGCCGACCTGGAACCGCCCATCCCCGCCGCTCCGCAGGAGGACGCGCGTCCGTGAACACCCCGACCAACGACCAGGACCTCAAGCGCTTCGGGCAGCTGACGCTGACGGCCTGGGAGTTGGAGCACGCCCTGGACAACGTCGAGCCCGATCCCGAGCTGGAGACGCAGCCCCCCCGGCCGGCCCGCGCCGCGTCGATGGCCCTGCGCGCCCACGCCCGTCTGCAGGGCGAGATGGAGACGCGCCAGGGAGTGCCGAAGGAACGCCGCACCCGCATCGGCATCCAGCCGGAGGTCGACGAGAGCGTGCTGCTGGTCCACGGTTCGACCGGAACGCCGCAGGACCTCGACGGCCTGGCCCGCTTCCTCCACGGCCAGGGTTACACCGTCTACAACATGCTGTTGCCGGGCCACGGCCTCGAGGCCACGACCCTGCCGGTGGTGAAGTGGAAGGCCTGCTTGAACGAGGTGCAGCTGCGTTACCGCCTGCTCGCCCGCCACAGCCGGCTGGTCCACGTCGTGGGCTTCAGCTTCGGCGGCGCCATGGCGATCCTGCTCACGCGGCAGGAGCAGCCGGCCTCGCTGTCGCTGTTCGCCCCGGCCCTGGTGCCGCGCGTGCCGTTCGGCACGCGCCTGCTGATGATGCTGGGCCTGCACCGCTTGCCGATGCTGCGCCGGCGGATCGGCTGGAACCTCGAGGTTTTCGAGGCGATGGAACGCGCCAAGTCCCAGATCGGCAAGCTGCGCCTGCCGATCTACGCGGCGCACTGCCAGGACGACGTCCGCATCGACCCCGCGTCGCTGCGGCTGCTGCAGAAGCGGACGCGGCACCGCGCCTCGCGCTTCCGCCTGTTCAAGACGGGCGGCCACATGATCCTCGCGGCCCACGGCGAGACGACGCTCAACGACGCCCTGCTGCAGTTCCTCCGCGACCGGCACTGACGCCCGCCTCACCCGCGGCGGGCGCGCAGGCCGCGACCTTCCCGATTGCACATTGCACGGCGCCGGCGGTCCCGCCGCCGCCCCCTTCTTCCCCGGCGTTCCCCGCAATGGCGTCTGCTGCCCTGTTTCCCGGGGTTTCCCGCCGTTTCCCGTGAGGGAGGGGTATGACTGCGGGCGGCACGGGAGTTGCTTGCCTGCCCGGTACACCGATGCGGGTCCCGCCCGCACCCGTCCCGAATAAGGAGCACAGCAACATGAACGACACCCGTGATCACGGCACCGCCACCATCTACATCGGCGCGGAGGAGACGTCCAACCAGGTGCTGACCTCGGTCGAGGCCGCGGGGTACCTGAAGATGCACGTCAAGACGGTGTGCCGCCTGGCCAAGGAAGGGAAAATCCCCGCCAAGAAGGTCGGCAGCGAGTGGCGGTTCCTGCGGCGCGTGCTCGACGGCTGGCTCGCGAAGGAAATGGTCTGACATGCCCGTTCGGTTCCAGACACTGCCGGAGCCTCGCGCCGGTGTCGCGGCCCTGCGCCTCGACGGCGCCGTCGCGCGCGGCGATCACCGGCGATTCGCGGACGCGGTCGGGGTCTGCCTAGGCGCCGGTGCGAACGCGCTGGTGCTGGAACTGTCGGACCTCAACTCGATCAACGAGGAACTTGCGGCGGAGATCGCCCTGCTGCTGCGGCGGCTGTCCGACGCGGGCACGCCGGCGGCCGTCGTCGGCGCCAGTGTCGTGGTCGGGTGGTTCCTGCGACGCCGGCTCGGCGAGCCGCCGGTGCGCGAGTACGCGACCGTCGACGAGGCCGTCGCGGCCATCGCGGCGGGCGCGGATCCATCCCCCGCCACGGCCGCGACGGTGCGAACTCAACACTCGCTCGCGGCGTTGTCCGGATTCCTCGATGTCCTCGGCGGCAGCGACTCCTCGGCCGAGTGGATCGAAGCCCTGACCGGGCTGCTGCGTCGCCATGGGTTGGGCCAGGATGCGCACCTGTTGCGTTGTGAAGGCGACCGGCTGGTTCTGGACGGACACCTCGACGCGCTCGCGGACGCGGGCGGACGTCTGGGGCTGCTGCTCGCGGCCGCCGAGGCGCCCCTGACGCTGCACGAGTTGGGTGTCGTGGACCTGCCGAAGCGCGAGCAGACCTTCCTGCGCTGGAGCGGCGCCGATGTCGTGGTGCCCCTGAAAGCGGCCGGCAGGCTGCAGGGCGCCCTGTTCGTGCGCTCGGGCCAGGACGGCGGCCTTTTCACCTACCGACCGGGCGAGCTGTTCGGGCTGGGCCTGCTCGGTTGCCTGATCGCCGGGCGCCTCGCGCAGCTGTCGCCGGTTCCCCCCGTCGCCGAACCTGCTGATTTCGCCGAAGTTGACGCCGAAGCCGTGCTCGTCGGCGCCTGAAGCGACGGTCTCGTCCATGTCGCGGGACACGACTTTCCGGGTTACACCTCCGTAAATCCTTGCCCCCCAATATGATCACGCAGCTGTCACCCTAGGGTACCACCGGGGTTGTCACTGTGTCGGCCATCGTTGACGACCCTCCGTTCGGCGTTCTGTCACCAAGGAACATGGTATCAACAGTTTGCGTCGTGGGTGGCGGACCGGGGCCTCCTGGAGGCGTCCTTGCAGGAGCCGGGCGGGGGCGGTTGAGCGGGGCTGGGAGGACTCGCGAAGCCGCACGGCCTCAACCGGCGGGAGAGAGGGCGCCTCAGCTCTCCCGCCGGTGGCCACCCCGCCGAGGCGAAGCAACCTGTGGGGGGACGCGCATGACGACCAAGGAAGTGAGGGGTTGTCTCGAGGCGGCGCTGGCGGGCACGCGCCGGCGGCTGCGCAGGGCCGGCGTGAACCTGGACGACTGGGGCCTGAACGAGCGGCCGCGGGAATGGGCGCTCTGGCTCGAGTGCCGCAACGACGAGCAAGCCGGACCTGGGTGCCGCCACCGTCCCGGCGATCCGCAGCGGTGCGGGCCGCCAGTCTGGCGCGCCGCCGCCGTCTGGCCGCGGACCCCGCGCGCGGGCCGGCGGCACGCTCTGGCGGCGCTGGCGCAGGTGTTGGCGGAGGTTGCGCTGTTGAGCGGCAAGGGGGCGGCGCTGTGGCGCGAGGAAGGAGCGGGATCTACCCGGGCTGGGCCGGCGCCGTCTCGACGCGCTCGCGCCCCTTCGAGGCGATGCGGTTGAGTTCGGCGGTCAGATCCTCGACCGACAGGCCTCGCCGGATCTCGCCGGCGTGGGCCAGGGAGATGGCGCGCGTCTCCTCGGAAACGACGATGACCGCCGCGTCGGACACCTCGCTCAGACCGATGGCGGCGCGGTGGCGGGTGCCCAGGACGTAGCCCAGTTCGGAGCGCTCGGTGTTCGGCAGGATGCAGGACGCGGCGACGATCTTGTCCTGGCTGATCACGACGGCCCCGTCGTGCAGGGGGCCGGGCACGGTGAAGATCGACTCGAGCAGCTCGCACGAGATGTCCGCGTTGAGCGTCGTGCCGGTCTTGGCCCAGCGTCCGAGGCTGATCTCGCGCTCCAGCACGATCAGGGCGCCGAGGCCGCGGCGCGCGAGGCGTTCCACGGCGTGGACGATCTCCTGCTGGGCGGGGATCTCTTCCGGCGCGGCGAAGAACATGATCCCGCGGCGACGCCCCAGGTAGGTCAGGGCCGTGCGCAGCTCCGGCTGGAAGATGATGATGAAGGCCACGACCCAGACCGTCTGCAGAGAATCGAGGATCTGCTGGACGACGACCATGCCGATGCGCTCGGCGATCCAGGACAGCACCGCGAGCAGGCCGAGGCCGACGAACATCTGCGTCGCGCGCGTGCCGCGCACCAGCAGGAGCAGGCGGTAGAGCAGGAACGCCACGATCAGGATGTCGAGGATGTCGATGATCAGGGAGTCGGCCAGGAACTTCAGCATCGGTTCATCCCGGTGTCCGGGCCCGCGAGTGTGAGGTCGGAGCGCAGCATAGCAGCCGATCGCCGCCGGCTCAACGCCGTTCTCCCGCGGCGGCGATCGCCGCCAGGACCTCCAGCATCTGCACCGTCTCGGCCACGTCGTGGACCCTGACCGCGGCGGCGCCGGCCGCGAACGCGATCGCCGCCGCGGCCAGGCTGCCCGGCAGGCGTTGCTCCACGGGCGCGCCGGTGATGTCCGCGATGAACGACTTGCGCGACGCGCCGATCAGCGCCGGATGCCCGCCCGTCGCCTCGCGCACCCGCGCGAGCAGGGCCAGGTTGTGGCCGAGGTCCTTGCCGAAGCCGAGGCCGGGGTCGACCAGCAGCCGCGCCGGCGCCACGCCGGCGGCCAGCGCCGCGCGGACGCGCTCCTCGAGGTGGGCCGCCACCTCGGCGACGACGTCGCCGTAGCGCGGGTCCGCCTGCATGGTCGCGGGAGTGCCCTGCATGTGCATCAGCACCAGGCCGCAGCCCGCGGCGGCCGCCAGCGGCAGCAGTCCGGGGTCGCCGCGTCCGGCGGTGATGTCGTTCAAACCGTCGGCCCCGGCGTCCAGGGCGGCCCGGGCGGTGTCGGCGCGCCAGGTGTCCACGGTCAGGGGCACCGCGACGCGGCGGCGGACGGCGGCCAGGGCGGGCAGCAGGCGGGCGCGCTCGGCGTCGCCGTCGGCGGGCGTCGAGCCGGGCCGCGAGGATTCCGCGCCGAGGTCGAGCAGGTCGGCGCCGGCGGCGACCAGGGCCTCGGCGCGCCGCGCGGCCTCTTCGGCGCCGTCGGCGCGCGAGGCCGGGAAGAACGAATCCGGGGTCAGGTTCACCACCCCCATGACCAGGGGGCGGCGGCCGTAGTCCAGCGTCGCGCGGCCGAGATCCCAGACGCGCGGCGCGGCGGTCACGACGGGTTCGCCGGCTCGTCGCCCTCGCCTTCCGGCGCCGTCTGGGCTTCCGGCGCCGTCTGGGCCGACTCGTCGTAGAGCACGGGGTCGAGCTTCGGCGGCGGCAAGGGCCGGCCCAGCATGATCATCTGGACCTCTTCGCGCGTGAGCGTCTCGCGGTCCAGCAGGGCGGCGGCCATGGTCTCGACCTTGTCGGTGTTTTCGCGCAGCAGCAGGCGCGTGCGCTCGAGCTGCTCGGAGACGATGCGGGAGATCTCGTCGTCGATCACCTGCAGGGTGCGCTCGCTGACGGTCTTGCGGCGGGCGAAGTCGCGCCCGAGGAAGACCTGCTCCTCGCCCTCCTCGAAGCAGATCGGACCCAGGACGTCGCTCATGCCGACGCGGGTCACCATCTCGCGGGCCAGGCTGCTGACGGTGCGGATGTCGGCGTAGGCGCCGCTGGTGATCGAGCCGATGAAGGTCTCCTCGGCCACGCGCCCGCCCAGCGACACGCAGATGAAGTCGAGGTACTTGGCGCGGCTCATGTGGACGTCATCCTTCTCGGGCAGCATCCAGGTCACGCCGAGCGTCCGGCCGCGCGGGATGATGGTGACCTTCTCGGTCTTCTGGGCGTGCTCGCACAGCTCGGCGATGACGGCGTGGCCCGACTCGTGGTAGGCCGTGATCCGCTTGTCCTCGTCGGTGAGCACGCGGCTGCGGCGCTCCGGCCCGAGCATGACCTTCTCGCGGGCGTCCCAGAAGTCGTCCATCGTCACTTCCAGGTGGTTCTTGCGGGCGGCCAGCAGCGCGGCCTCGTTGACCAGGTTCGCGAGGTCGGCGCCGGCGAGCCCGGGCGAGCCGGCGGCGATCTTGCGCAGCGAAACGTCGTCCGCGGCCTTGATCTTCTTCATGTGGACCTTGAGGATCGCCTCGCGGCCCTGCAGGTCGGGCATGTCCACCACGATCTGCCGGTCGAAGCGGCCGGGGCGCATCAGGGCGGGGTCGAGCACGTCGGGGCGGTTGGTCGCGGCGACCAGGATCACGCCGTCGTTGCTCTCGAACCCGTCCATCTCCACCAGCAGCTGGTTGAGGGTCTGCTCGCGCTCGTCGTGGCCGCCGCCGAGGCCGGCGCCGCGGTGGCGCCCCACGGCGTCGATCTCGTCGATGAAGATGATGCACGGCGCGTTCTTCTTGCCCTGCTCGAAGAGGTCGCGGACGCGCGACGCGCCCACGCCCACGAACATCTCCACGAAGTCCGAGCCGCTCATGCTGAAGAACGGGACGCCCGCCTCGCCGGCCACCGCGCGCGCCAGCAGGGTCTTGCCGGTGCCCGGCGCGCCGACCAGCAGCGCGCCCTTGGGGATGCGGCCGCCGAGGCGCTGGAACTTCTTGGGCGTGCGCAGGAACTCGATGATCTCCTCCAGCTCGACCTTGGCCTCGTCGCAGCCGGCCACGTCGGCGAAGGTGATCGTCGGCTTGTCCATGTTGATGAGCTTGGCCTTGCTCTTGCCGAAGCTGAAGGCCTTGTTGCTGCCGCCCTGCATCTGGCGGATGAAGAACAGCCACAGCACCAGGATCACGATGAACGGCAGGTAGTAGGTGACGATGATCGTCAGCCAGCTGGTCTTGACCGTGTCGCCCTTCAGGTAGGCTTCGGGGTTGCGCTCGCGCACCCACTCGGGGAACGCCGGGTCCTCGGCCAGCAGGACCAGCCGGAAGCGCTGCACCTCGGCCTCCGCGCCGGTCTGCAGCGCGATCTTGGTCTTCTGCGCGAATTCGCCCGTGACCGTCAGTTCGGTCTTGGTCAGCGAGCGGATGTTGCCCGCCTCGACCTGCTCCTTGAACGCGTTGTAGCTGATCTCGTGGATCTGCTCGCGGTCCAGGGACATCATCTGGAACGCCAGGAACACCAGCAGCAGCAGGAGCATCCAGAAGCCCACGGCCCGTCCCGGCATGGAGGGGCGCCGAGCGCCGCCGGGACCGTCCAAGGGCGACTTGTTCTCCTTCTTCTGGTTCGCCATGGGTCTCCATTCGCGCGAGGTGCGCCGGCGCCCGGGTGGCCGCCGGCGGTCATGGGAGGGCCGTATCGCCCGTCACTTCTCTTCCGTATCGGACCAGGAGTGTAACCGCGTCGAGGGTGGTCGGCAACAGCCGGGTCCGCTCGTCCCGAACCAGCCCGACGACCCAGAACGGCCCCGCCTCGTCCGCGGCGACCAGCACCCGCGCCCGCTCCGGCAGCGGCACGCGCATCTGCTGCAGCAGGTCGCCGACCTTGCGCCGGCCGGTCATCCCGAACGGCTTCAGCCGATCGCCGGGCCGCCACGGCCGGACGAGGGGCGCGCCGCGCAGGGCGGATCCCGGGCAGGTCAGCCGCCAGCCGTCCAGCGGCGGGGCCGTGCCCGCCGGCTCGGGGTCGCGCGCCGCCGCCTCGGCGGGCGTCGCCGCCCGCACCGTCAGCACCGCCGCCGGGGTCGGGCCGTCGCCGCCGGCGGCGGCGGGCGGATCGAAGCACAGGCGGTCGAAGTCGCGCCGCGCGCGCCACCCCCCGAGCAGGTCGACCTCGGCTCCGGAGCGACTCGCGCCCAGCCAGTCCAGCAGGCGAACGACGTGGACGCGGTCCAGATCGAGACCGCATTCCCCGCGCAGGTGCCGGCGCAGCGCCCGCGCCGCCAGTGGGCCGGGCAGGGCCGCCAGCGCCGCGACCGGCAGGGTGCCGTCGGGCCGCCCCCGCCGCAGCGCGCGCAGGGCCGCGGCGGACTGGGTCTCCAGTTCAGCGGCGTCGTCCCGCAGCAGGGCCGCCAGGCGGGCCGGCGTCGTCGCCGCGCCGGCGCCGAAGATGTCCCGCGCCAGCGGCAGCAACTCGCGCCGCACGCGGCCGCGCACGTTGCTGGCGTCGTCGTTGGTCGCGTCGCGCCGCCAGGGCTGCCCGAGGGCGGCGAGCCAGGCCTCGATCTCGGCGCGGCCGCACCCCAGCAGGGGGTGGATGAAGCGGCCGGCGCGCGGCCGGATCCCCTGCAGGCCTTCGGGACCCGTTCCGCGGAACAGGCGCATCACGACGGTCTCGGCCTGGTCGTCGCGCTGGTGGCCGGTGGCGCAGGCGGCCAGCGTCGGCCGCGTGTCCAGGACGCCGGTCAGGAACGCCCGGCGGGCCGCGCGCGCCGCCTCCTCGAGGCCGCGCCCCCGCGAGGCGGCGGCGGGCCGGGGGTCTTCCCGCTTCAGGTGCAGCGGGACGTCGAGGTCGCGGCAGAGGTCGCGGCAGAACCCGGCGTCGGCGTCGGCGTCGGCGCCGCGCAGTGCGTGGTCGAGGTGGGCGGCCTCCACGGGCGCGCCGCTCCGCTCGCGGTGCAGCACGGCCAGCCGCAGCAGCGCGGTCGAGTCCGCGCCGCCGGACAGGGCGACCAATACTCCCGGAGTCACGCCCGGCGCGCCGGCCGCCTCGCCGTTGCGAGCGGCGGCGCGCAGCAGGCGCGCGAGCTCGGGCAGCGCGCGCGCGGGGAAGGCCGTCAGGATGCGCTCGGTTGTCATGGGGGGCCGTCGGCGAGGGCCGGGGGCGAAAAAAAGGATGGTAGCGGCTCAGGGATTCGAACCCCGGACACACGGATTATGATTCCGTTGCTCTAACCAACTGAGCTAAGCCGCCACCATGACTTCTGCTTTTCGTTCTTCTGCGTCGAAGGCTCGGACTCCGTCCGAGGACCACCAATTTATAGTCGCGCCCCGCCGGTGTCAAGACGCCGCCCCGCCGCCTGCTCGCCCCTTGACGGCGGGCCGACCCTGGGCGACCATCGGCCCCGACGCCGTCGGGAGGGTCCGGCGGCGCGACGGGAGCAGGCTGCCAGGGGAGGCCGGGCATGAGCGATACCATCGGCAAGAGATTCCTGACCATCGTCACCAACCCGGTCGCGGCCATGGCCGAGGTGAAGGAGAATCCGCGCTGGGTGATCGCCGCCTTGGCGGTGGCGCTCATGATCGGGCTGTTCTCCGCCGCCACGCTGCAGATCACGGGCCCGGAACAGCTGGACGTCATGAGGGACACCAAGTTCGGCCAGATGATGCCCGAGGAGGACCTGGCCGAGATGTACGCGAAGTACGAGGCGCCGACCACCTCCGCGCGCGTGATCCAGGGCGTCCAGAGCGGCGTCGGGGCCGCCGTGATGCTGTTCATCATGGCCCTGATCTACCTGCTGTTCTGCAGGCTCGCCGGCGGGAGGGGCACCCTGATCCAGACGGCCGCGGTGGTCTACTGGTCCTCGGTGGTCAGCCTCGGTCTGGCGTCGCTGGTCAAGTGGCCCCTGGTGCTGGCCAAGGGCTCCTCCCTGGGCGTGGCGATCGGACCGGCGGTGTTCGTGGCCGACCGGGGGCCCACGGACGCCCTGGTCCAGCTCCTGTCCATCTTCGACCTGTTCACCGTCTGGGGCGTGCTGCTGATGGTGATCGGCCTGGGCCAAGTTCATGATTTCGCACGCAACAAGGCGACCACCGTCGTCGTAACCACATGGTTGTTCCTGAGCCTGGTGCTGTTCGGCATCGGCCGGCTCTTTCTCTAGTCGTCCGGTGCGTGACGGGAGGCATCCGTGAAGAAGTGGCTCATCATCGGCGCCGCGGTCATCGTGGTCGCGCTGATTGCCGTGAACCTGCTCAGGTCGTCCCAGAAGGCGCTGAGCGTCGAGGCGGGCAAGGTCGCCCGCAAGGATCTCGTCGAGGTCGTGACCGCGTCGGGGACCCTGACGCCGAAGCGCAAGG
The DNA here is from genome assembly GCA_031441465.1 of bacterium. Taxonomy (GTDB): domain Bacteria; phylum Krumholzibacteriota; class Krumholzibacteriia; order LZORAL124-64-63; family LZORAL124-64-63; genus PNOJ01. The sequence continues at coordinate 43,740 of JANOEP010000011.1, forward strand.
TCGACGTCAGCGCCTCGACGATCGGCAAAGTGACGCGCCTGGCCGTCCGCGAGGGGGACCGGGTCGAGCAGGGGCAACTGCTGCTGGAGATCGACCCGACCGAGTTCCGCTCCGTGGTCGACGGCCTGCAGGCCGCCGTGCGGACCGCGCGCGCCAACCTGGACCTCGCCCGTGCCGGCCGCGACAAGGCGAAGCAGGACCTCGAACGGGCCAGCTCCCTGTTCGGCAGCGGGCTGTCGTCGCAGGAACTGATCGACGGGGCCGAGGCCAACGCCCGCATCGAAGAGGCCCGCACCGCGTCCGCCGAGGCGTCCCTGCGCCAGACGGAGGCGAACCTCGCGCGGGCCCGCTACGACCTCGACAAGGTCACCATCACCTCGCCGATGGCCGGCGTGGTCACGCGGCTGAACGTCGAGGAGGGCGAGAACGCCATCATGGGCACCCTCAACAACCCCGGCACCGTGCTGCTGACGGTGGCCGACCTGGCCACCATGGAGGCCGAGGTCGACGTGGACGAGACCGAGGTCGTGCGCGTGAAGCTCGGCCAGCCGGTCAAGGTCGAGGTGGACGCCTTCCCCGACACGTCCTTCGCCGGCACCGTGACCGAGATCGGCAACAGCCCCATCTACACCAGCACCGGGCAGAGCCAGCAGGCGGTGGACTTCAAGATCACCGTCACGCTCGACGACCCCATCCAGGACGTGCGCCCCGGCCTGACCGCCAAGGCCGAGATCACCGTGGCCGACACGAAGCAGGCCCTCTGCGTGCCCATCGGCGCGGTGACCGTGCGCGAGTGGCCGCCCCTGCCCAAGGTCGGCAAGGGCCGGCGACCCCGGCCCACGACCGCCGCCGCCGACTCGGTCAAGCGCGAGGAACTCGAGGGCGTCTTCGTGATCGAGGGGGGCAAGGCCGTGTTCAAGACGGTCGAGATCGGCATCACCGGCGAGGAGGACTTCGAGATCCTGACCGGCCTCACCGAGGGCCAGCAGATCGTCACCGGCCCGTTCCGCCTCCTGCGCGACCTGCAGCACGAGGAAGCGGTGAAGGTCGAGACCAAGAAGAAGAGCGCCGGCGCCGACAAGAAGCGGGACTGATCCATGAACCTGTGGGAAGGGGTCCGCATCGCCCTGTCCAGCCTCTGGACGCACAAGCTGCGGACCTTCCTGACCCTGCTCGGCAACATCGTCGGCACGATGAGCGTCATCGCCGTCGTGTCGCTGATCAACGGCGTCGACCTCTACGCGCGCCGCGAAGTCCTCTCCGAGGGCTCGAACGTGTTCACGGTTTCGCGCGTGAACTTCTTCGACATCCTCACCGACATGGACGCCTTCCTGGCCTCGCTGAACAACCCCGAGCTGACCCTGGAGGACCGCGACTACCTGCGCGACCACATGCAGATGGCCTCCGAGGTCGGAGCCTCGCTCGAACGCACGGCCGACCTGCGCGCCGGCGCCAAGGAGTCCCGCGGCATCGAAGTGCGCGGCAAGACCGACGACTACTCCCGGCTCGAGGACCTGCCCCTGCACAGCGGCCGCCACCTGGCCGAGCACGACGTGTTCGCCAGCGCCCAGGTGGCGGTGATCGGCTGGGAGGTGGCCCAGGACCTGTTCCCCGGCGTGACCGACCCCGTCGGGCGCGACTTCAAGCTGTCCGGGCGGCACTTCCGCGTCATCGGCGTCGCCGACGACCGCGGCTCCATGCTCGGCAACAGCCGCAACCGTTTCGCGGTGGTGCCGATCACGGCCTGGATGAAGTCCTTCGGCGGGCGCGAGTCGATCGACATCAAGATCGCCGCCGTCGACCTGCCCCTGCTCGCCGACGCCAAGGAGGAGGCGCGCCACCTGATGCGCCTGCGCCACCAGCTGCGCCCGAAGGAGAAGGACGACTTCGGCATCGTGACCATGGACGAGCTGCTCTCGCTCTGGTCGGGCATCTCCAAGGCCATCTACGGCGCGTTGGTGCCGCTGGTGGGGATCAGCCTGGTGGTGGGCGGCATCGTGCTGATGAACATCATGCTGGTGGCGGTGACCGAGCGGACCCGCGAGGTGGGCATCCGCAAGGCCGTCGGGGCGAGGCGGACGGCGATCCTCTGGCAGTTCCTGGTGGAGTCGATCACCCTGTCGATGACCGGCGGCGTGCTGGGCATCAGCATCGGACTGGGGCTGGCCCTGCTCATCTCGGTGCTGTCGCCGCTGCCGTTCGCCTTCGCGAGCTGGTCGATCGGCGCGGGCCTCGCGGTGACCTTCGTCATCGGGCTGGTCTTCGGCACCTACCCCGCCTGGAAAGCGGCCGGCCTCGACCCGGTGGAGGCGTTGCGCCATGAGTAGCAGCGCCATGCACGCGCGCGAAGGGGTCCACCAGGCGCTCCTGACGATCCGGGGCCACCGGTTGCGCAGCGCCCTGTTGATCCTCGGCGTGGCCATCGGCGTGGCGACGCTGCTGGCGATCTACACCATCGTCTCCGGCCTGAGCGGGCGCATCCGCAGCGACATCGTCTCCTCGGCCAAACCCTACCTCTACATCGCCCGGCACTCGGGCCTCGGCGGCGAGGACCCCGAGGAGGCCCTGCGCCGGCCACAGTTGATGCCGGAGCTGATCGCGCCCCTGGACGCGCTGCCCGGCGTGGACGGCGTGGACTACATGATCACCAGCGGGCGGGCGACGATCCTGACCTACGGCAAGGAGCGCACCAACCTGGTGCAGATCTTCGGCGCCTCGTCGAACTTCGCCTCGCTCTACTCGTTCACCCTGGCCGAGGGGCGCTACTTCACCTTCGACGAACAGGACTCCCGCACCCGCGTCTGCGTGCTCGGCAGCGGCCCGTCCGAGGCCCTGTTCCCCGGGATCGACCCCGTCGGCAAGACCCTGCGCCTGTTCGGCACGGAGTACCGGGTCGTCGGCGCCATGGAGAGCCGCCGCCATATCTTCGGCGCGATGGGGGACAATTTCGTCGTGGTGCCGTGGACCTCCTACGAGAAGGACTTCTCGACCGGCGAGTACGACGACCGCACGCTGGCCGTCACGGTGGTCGACGGCTTCGAGACCGACGACGTCGCCGCCGACGTCACCGGCGCCCTGCGCCGCGGGCGCGGCCTCAGGCCCGGCGAGAAGGACGACTTCGCGGTGGTCGCCTCGGAAACCTACGGCGAACTCGTCGACAAGGTGACCCAGGGCGTCGCCCTGATGCTGGTGGTGCTGTCGAGCATCGGCCTGATGGTCGGCGGCATCGGCGTGATGAACATCATGCTGATCTCGGTCACCGAGCGCACCCGGGAGATCGGCGTGCGCATGGCCATCGGCGCCCGTCGTCAGGACGTGCTGCGGCAGATCCTGGTCGAGGCCGCCACCCTGACCGCCATCGGCGGCGTCATCGGCGTCGTGCTGGGCTACCTCGCGGCCTGGGGCGGCACCAAGGTCCTGCGCTTCCCCTTCGCCCTGAGCCCCTGGATCGTGCTGATCGCGGTGCTGTTCTCCGCGGGGATCGGCATCGTCTTCGGGCTGTACCCCGCCAACCGCGCGGCGCGCATGGATCCCATCGAAGCCCTGCGCCACGAGTAACACACCCCGGTGACGAACAGGACACACGGATCGTCCCGTCGCGGGGGGCGCTCGCCGGACACATCCTGTGTCCGGCTCGCTCGACTTGCGTCCCTCTGCGCCCTCCTGGCGCAGAGGGCCTCCAGACGCCCCCGCGACGGGACGATCCGTGTGTCCTGTTCGTGGACCGGGGTGGATTGGGGGAGAGGTGGGGACGATGCGACCGGGCTCAGCGCACCAGGGACATCATGGTCGTCGCGACCGTGCCGGGCGAGGTAGGTGCCCGAGGGGTAGGTGCGGCAGCGCAACCGCCGCGGTTTATCGCCGCGCGAGGCAGGACGCGGCCAGCAACCCCCAGCCCGCCAGGAAGAACACCCCGCCGAAGGGCGTGACGATCCCCAGCTTGCGCAGGCCGGTGAGCGCGAGGGCGTAGAGGCTGCCCGAGAACAGCAGCGTGCCGGCGAGGAAGCACCAGCCGGCGGCGCGGGCGGGCGCCGGTGACGCCGCGCCGCCGCCGGCGGCCCAGGCGGCCGCGAGCAGGGCGAAGGCGTGGTACATCTGGTAGCGGGCGCCGGTCTCGAAGATCGTCAGCATCTCCGGCGTGAGCTTCGACTTCAGGCCGTGGGCGGCGAACGCGCCCAGAGCGACGGCGACCAGGCCGGACACGGCGCCGGCGAACGCGAAGTTCATCAGATCTCCACCTTGAAGAGGCCCTTGACCGCCAGCCCGCCGGCGATCGAGAAGAGGCAGAAGCCCCACAGCCAGTCCGGCATGCCGAGACGGTTGCGGCCGCGCGCGGGCAGCTCGGCCCTGATCCCGGTGATCGCGGCGCCGGCCGGCAGGGGCGATTCGGCGGGATGCAACAGGACGTGACGCCAGCCCGAGGCGACGCGGTCCGAGCCGAGGCGGCCCAGGGCGCGGTCGGGGGCGAGACGCTTTTCCCAGCGACCGGCGCCGTCGGAGACGGCGAGCGCCGCAGGTGCGTCGCGCTCGGCCCGCACACGCCACCAGACGGCCCGACCGGCCCGGTCGCGCACGGGTCCGGCCGCCACGGCCAACCCGGGTCCGGGTTCGATCACGAGGCGGTCCGGCGCTGCGTCCGGCGCGTAGCGCGCCGTGACCAGGATCTCCTCGCCGGCCCGCAGGGCGCGGTGCTGATAGCGCGCGTCGAGCTGCACGATCACCAGCAACGCCAGCGGCAGCAGCACCAGCAGCGCGGGCAGCGACACCAGCAGGTAGCGCAGGTTCGCCACCAGCAGCCGCGCCTGCAGGCGCGCCATCACGGCCAACGAGTCCTGGTACAGGCTCAGCTCGTAGAGGCCGCCGGTCAGTTCGCGGCGGCGGCGGGCCAACAGGTCCTGGTTCGTCGTGAGCTTGAACAGCCACAGCATCGCGACGCCGGCGAGCGCCGACACGACGGCGAGGCCCGCCCACGGCGCGGCGCCGAAGGGGCGCAGCAGCAGGTCGAACAGGCCGTTCAGCAGCGAGGCGAACCAGGTCACCGCGGACTCCTCAGGAGATGTAGCCGAGGCCCTGCATGCGCTTGCGGATCTCGTCCTCGGAGGCGCCGCCTTCCTCGAACTTCGCGATCTCGCGCTCGAGCACGTGGCGGACGAACTCCTCGGGCGAGGCGTAGCCGGCGATCCCCGAGTACTTGCGGATCTTGGCCAGGAGAGCCTTGTCGATCTTGACGGCGGGTCCGAACATCAGCGACCTCCCGTGAAGAGGGGGCTGCCGACCATCTCCGGCAGCGGTGCGATCCCGAACAGGGAGAGGAACGTCGGGGCCAGGTCCAGCAGGGTCGGGTCGGTCTTGTCGATCCGCCGGCTGCTGATGATGATCCCAGGCACCTCGTCGGCGGCCATGCAGTGGTCGCCGCTCCACTTCATCATGTTGTCGACGAACAACGACGCGGGCACCTCGCCCAGGGCCGATTCGTTCGAGCCGCGGTAACCCCGGTAGTAGCCCAGGACGATGTCCGGGGCCTCGTGCGCGTGCTGGCCGTGGTAGACCTCGTCGGTGCGGTAGGCGTACTTGATCGCCCGCCGGCCGGTGACCGGATCGACCGCCGCCTCCAGGCCGGCGACCAGCTCCCGCAGCAGGGCCTCGCGCCCGGCGCCGGCGTCGACGATCCCGCGCGCCTCCCGCCCCTGCAGGTTGAGGTAGAGGCCGTTGATGCCGATGGCGTAGGCCCGGGTGCGGTCCCAGTCGATCCCCGACAAGTACGTCACGTCACCCGGCGCGACGCCGGGCTGCAGGACCAGGTAGCCGTGATCGTACAGCCAGCGGTTGACATGGAAGGAGCGGTGGTAGGGCGCGAAGCCGTGGTCGCTCAGCACCAGCACCAGGGTCTCGTCGTCCGCGCGCTCCAGGGCCAGGCCCAGGGCGCGGTCGCAGGCCCGGTAGACGTCGCGGATGCGGTGCTCGTGGCGCTCGTCGTCGGGGTCGTGCAGGGGCGAGCCGTGGTCCATGTTGCGCCAGAAGGTGTGGCAGGTCTGGTCCGGGCTGTTGAAGTAGAAGAACAGGAAGCCGCTCTTCTGCGCGGCGAAGCGGGCGAGTTCGTGGCTCAGCTGCCGCTCGAGTTCCTCGAAGACCAGCGTCGACTGCGCCACGTAGTCGTCGTCGTCGAAGACGCCCTCTTCGAGCGCCTTGGTGTCGTCGGGCAGGCCCTGCGTGTAGAAGGGGCCCAGCGCCGCGGCCAGCTCGCGCGACCAGTCGGCGGGCGTGCTGATGGGCATCTCCGGCGCGGCGGGGTCGAGGTTCACCGGCGTGACGTACAGCTTGAACGTCGGCGACGCCTCCTTCAGGTAGAAGCGGCAGACGCCGCGCACGGTCTTCAGGGCGGGTACCAGCCGGAAGCGCAGCGTGACCCAGTCGCTCCACTCGCCCTGCTGCAGCAGGAAGCGCTCGCCGTCGACGTCGAACAGGGCGCTGCCGTGCTCGCGATCCACCACGACCTCGAAGGGCAGCCGCGATTCCGGGTCGCCCGCGCGGTAGGTGTTGGCCGGGCCGATCAGTTCGGCCCACACGCGGCCGTCCCGCACCGCGACCGGCACGTGGCGGCCGCCGGACATCTCGATCTCTTCCGTGACGTCCTCGGTGAAGTAGCTATAGATGCCGTAGGTGCCCAGGATGTCGGGCGTTCCCATGCCGGACAGCGTGTGCGCCTCGCACTCGACCGGCGGGAAGTTCGCGGGCATCTTGAAGACCGTCGCCGGGACGCCCGCCGCGTCCAACAGCTGCCAGAAGGCGGCGCCGTCGCGCAGGTTCTCGACGCGGCTCTCGTCGCGGGGGAACTTCCAGGGCCCGATCTTCCACCAGCGCTGCGACTCCATGGCCTGGGCGGCCGACAAGTAGGGCGTCAGCGTGGCCGGGTTGCGGTGGATGAAGTCGAAGATGCCGTGGCCGCCGGGGTCCATGCCGGTGATGAAGTTCGACCAGGCCACCGGCGACTGGGGCGGGATCGCCGTGCCCAGCGGCCGGTAGTCGCCGCGCGCGATCAGGGCGTCGAAGTTGGGCATCGAGCCGTCGGCGCGGAACCGGTCCAGCAGCTGCGGGTCCATGCCGTCGAAACCGAGGCACAGCACCTTCGGCGGCGTCGCGGCGGTCGCCGCGCCGCAGACGGCGGCCACGAGCAGCAGGCCCAGGGCCGCGGCCGGCAGGTTGATCGGTCCGGCGCGGCGCGGGCTCACGAGGCACCTCCGTCGGGCAGCAGGCTCCGGCCGGTCATCCATTCCGGCTTCGCGATGCCGAACAGGTCCAGGATGGTCGGCGCCAGGTCGGTCAGCGCCGGCTTCGTCGCGGTGAACGGCAGCGACGAGAAGAGGATCCCCGGCACCAGGCGCGGGTCGACGCAGTGGTCGCCCGACCAGCTGCGGGTGTTGTCCTCGAAGACGTCGGCGGTGATGCGGCCCACCGCGGCGTCCCAGCCCGTGCGCCAGCCGACCTTGTAGCCGACCACCAGGTCGGGGCCGTTGCCGGTGTAGGGGCCGTGGTAGCACTCCCGCCCGTCCCAGACGCCGTTCACGCAGGTGCAGTGGCGCTCGGGGTCGCGCAGGTCCCGCAGCTTCGCCGCCAGTTCCAGCTTCAGCGCGTCGGCCGCGTCGGCCTCGACGATCCCGCGGGCCTCGCGGCCCTTCAGGTTGAGGTAGAAACCGCCGAGGCCCGTGGCGTAGGCGCGGGTGCGCGACCAGTCGACGCGCGTCGGCTCGACCCTGGCGCCCGGGGCGACGTCCGGCAACGGTCCGGCGGCGGGATCGTCCAGCAGGAACAGGTAGCCGTGCTCCCGCAGCCAGGTGTTGAGGTTCACGCAGCGCTGGAAGGTCTTGAAGCCGTGGTCCGAGACGACCAGCAGCACGTCGCCGGGCCGCATCTTGTCCATCGTCTCGCCCACCAGCGCGTCGGCGCGGTCGTAGAGGTCCCGGATGGCGTGGCGGTGGCGCTCGACGTCCTTGCCCGGGTTGGCCGGGTGCGCGGGGTCGAGGTAGCGGAAGAACATGTGCTGGATGCGGTCGGTGGCGTCGAACACGACCGAGATCGAGCCGGTGCGCTGGCGGTCGAGCGCGTGGAAGAACTGACGGCGGCGCTCCTCGTGGATCTCGTAGGCCTGGTCCAGGAAGGCCTGCTCGTCGATGACGCGCTCGTTCAGGGCCCAGGTGTCCTCCGCCAGGCCCAGCGTGGCGAAGGGGCCGTGGAGCTTGCCCAGGGCCACGGCGTAGTGGGCGGGGTGGGAGATGGCCAGGGCCGGCTTCTCGGGGTCGAGGTGCACCGGGGTCACGTAGAAGCCGACCGGCTCCTCGAAGCTGGTGACGCGGATCTTGCAGATGCCGTGAGCGGTCAGGCCCGGTCCGGCCCGGAAGGCCACCGGGATCCAGTCGCTGTTGCGGTCGGCGCCCAGCGTGAACGCGCGCTTGCCGACGCGGAAGTGCGCCAGGCGGGCCGCCGTGTCGAAGTTCGCTTCCAGGGGCACGCTCAGCGGCCGGCCGTCGAGATCGTCGGGGCCGGCCAAGCGCGCGCGGTAGGTGTCGCCGTCGCGGACGAGGCGGTTGCGCACCCCGCCGATCGTGTCGCTGTCGGCGACGGGGGCCACGCCGGCCGAGGCGCCGTCGATCGGGGCGCCGCCCGACGGGTCGGAACTGTACCAGGAAAAGGTGCCCTGGGTGCCGCGCAGGTCGGGCACGCACATCGCCGACAGCATCTGCCCGTCGACCTTTTCGGGCGGGAAGGTGATCGGCACCCGCAGCACCGTGGCCTTGACGCCGTGCTCGCCCAGCACCTGCCAGAAGGCCTTGCTGCGCCGCAGCAGTTCGAAGCGGGGCTTGCCCAGGGGCAACCGCCAGGAACCCAGCTTCAGCACGCGGTCCGACGGCGTGAGCCGGGTGGAGGAGAGCACCGGCAGGTAGGTGTGCAGGTCGCGGTTGAGGAAATCGAAGATGTTGTGGCGTCCGGCGTCGACGCCGGTGGCGAAGCCCGACCACGCGACCGGCGACATCGCCGGCGTGGTCGTGGACAGCGGCCGGAAACCGCCCCTTGCCTGGAGGCGCCGGAAACCGGGCAGGCGACCCTCGCGCAGGCCCTGCTTGACCAGGCCGGGATCGAGGCCGTCGAGACCCAGCACGATGACCCGGCGGGCTCGGGCTCGGCGCAGGCGCCGCCGGCCGCGCAGGTACCGCATCAGCGTGCGCAGGGGCCACAGCAGCAGCGCGCCCATCGCCACGAACAGGCCGGCCAACCCGAACAGCACCGAACCTCCCAGCGCGAAGCCGGCGCCGGGACCGATGTACGCCGCGGCGGGCGCGGCGGCGCCGAGCGCGGCCATCCCGGCGACGACGGCGAAACCGCGCCCGCGCACGGAACGAGGTCCACTCCCGGGGCAGGTCTGGGTCGTGCGGCGCGGCATGGCGTGTCCCGGTCAAGTGGTCCGGTGAACGTGGTGGGGACGACCGTTCAGGATAGGTGAACTGGGTCGCGTTGGCATCTTAAAACCAGCGCCGGGGAACCCGGCGACGACGGTCACTTCTGCAACGCGAAGGCCGCGATGACGCTGGCGGTGTAGTCGGGCTCCTCGAGCATCACGAAATGGCCGACCCCGGGCATCGTCTTGAAGCTGATGGTGCGCGCCCCGGCGTAGCCGTAGGCGTCGAGGAACTCCTGGGCTCGGTTGGGGTCGGGCAGCAGCGAATCGCTGCCGATCACCAGGATCGGGATGTCCTGGCCGTTCAACTCGTCGGTCAGGTCGAAATCGAAGCTGTTCAGCAGGAGTTGGGTGAAGGTGATCTGCTCGGTGCGCAGGGCCTGGTCCACGACACGGGCGACGATCGTCTCGTCCTGGCTGAGCAGCCCGTAATAGTCGGCCAGGTACACGTCGTAGTTGAGGGACAGCTGGTCGGCGACCTGGATCTTCACCTCGCGCGTGGCCGATTGGCGCGGCGCGGCGTCGATCATCACCAGGCGCCGGACCTCCTGCGGGTGAGCGAAGGCGTAGGTCATGGCGACCATGCCGCCGAAGCCGTGGCCCACCAGCACCGGGGTGTGGATGCCCTTCTCCAGCAGGAAGCGGCCGAGGTCGGCGGCCACCGTGGCGATGGTCGCATCCTTGATCGGCGGGGTGCGGCCGTGGCCGGGCATCTCGTAGGCCCAGACCCGGAACCCCAGCTGCAGGTGGGGCAGCACGTCCTCCCAGATCGACGCGTCGGAGCCGAGCCCGTGGATCAGGACCATGTCGCTGCCGACCGGGTTGAACGGCGAGTCCGCTCCGGCGGTGGCCATGCCGGATCCCATCGTACCGCAGACGATCAGGGCGACCAGCAGCGGCAACAGCGCGGTCAGGGTCGCACGCTTCATGGGGGGCCTTTCACGGCTCGGGACAAGGAGGCGGGTCGTCGGCCGTTTCGTACAGATCGACGACGGACGCCACAACACCGCCGGCCTTCGCGTGTTCCCGCACCCGGGCCGGTGCCCGGGAGCAGCAGGAGGATCCTGGGGTACAAGCAAGGGCCGGAGCGGGCCGCGGTCAAGCGCCGGCAGCCGGTCGGGCGCCAGCACCCTGCTAGACACCCGCGTGTCCGCCGACTATCATGAGCCATCCGCGGCGGAGTGTGCCGACAGACCGGGAGCGAAGCTCATGAAATCACGATGGTTCGTCACCGTCCTGCCGGCCGTCACGATGGCCGTCGTTAAGATGGCCGTCGTCACGCTGGCCGTCGTCATGATGACCGCCGTCACCGTCAGCGCCCAACCGGCGCCGCCGGACTCCTCCGCCGCGCCCCCCCGTGCCGCCGTGAGCGACGCGGACAGGATCGCCGAGATCAACCGCCTCCTGGCGGAGAATCCCCGGAACGCCCAGCTCTACAACGAACTCGGTACGATCTACGCCGACCGCGAGAACTGGGTGGCCGCTCGCGACGCCATCATCGCCGCCATCCAGTCCGACCCCCGCGCTCCGGACAGCCACCGGAATCTGGGTCTGGTCCTGATCAAGCTCGGCGAGCTGGACATGGCCCTGACCGAATTCGAAGCCTACCGCAAGCTGTCCCCCGAAGGCGGCCTCGACGCGTGGAAACTGATCGCCGAGGCCCGGCGGCGCGCCGGCGACCCGGCGGGCGCGGCCGCGGCCTACGAGACCGGGATCGCGGCCTACGGCGGGGTCTTCAACTCCGGGTCCTACGACCTGATCATGGGCCGCCTCGTGCTGGCGGAGGCGTCACCGGACCAGGAGGCCGCCGGCGCCGTGCTGGACCGCTTCGCCGGTGCGGCCCGCGACCACCTCGCCACGACCGGATTCGTCCCGGCCGACCGGACCGGCCTGGCGGCGCGCGCCCTGCTGGACCGGGCGCTGCGGCGCAAGCTCGAAGCCGCCCAGACCGCCGTCGACGCCGGCCGTCACGCCGAGGCGGCGGTCCTCTACGAAGCGGCGCTGGCGCTCGATCCCACCCGCCAGGATCTGCTGCCCCGCGCGGCCGGCGCCTGGTTCGACTCCGGCGACGCGCTGAAGTCGAAGGTGATGGCCCGCCGTGCGACCCAGGAGCACCCCGAGCGTCCGGACGGCTGGCTGGCCGTGGGCCGCATCGCCGAAGCGGAGAACCGGCCCCAGGACGCCATCACCGCCTACACGAACGCCTGGAATCTGGACAACTCGCAGCAACCCGTCGCGGCGAAGATCGGCACCCTCTACCTGCGAATGGGCGACAACGAAAGCGCCCGCAAGTTCGTGGGCGCGGTCGTCTCAGATCCCGAGACGACGGCGGAGATCCTCTTCCTCTACGGGTGCAGCCTGCAGCGGACCAACGATCACAAACTCGCGGTGCCCCCGCTGACCAGGGCGGTGGAGAAGGATCCCGGCCTGGTCGCGGCCTGGAAGGCCCTGGCGGTGTCCCTGCAGCAGCTCGAGCGCTGGCGCGAGGCGGCCGACGCCTACCGGCACGCCCTGGAGTCCGAGCAGGACGCCAAGCTGGCCTTCCAGCTCGGCGCCTGTCTGGTGAAGGACAACCGTCCCGAAGAGGCGATCGACGCCTACTGGCTGGCCCTGGACCTGGATCCCACCTACACCAAAGCCTGGTCGAACCTGGGTGTGATCCAGTTGCAGCTCAAGGACTACGCCAACGCCTTGATCACCTTCCGCACGCTGGCGACCCAGGGCGAGGATGTCTACCGCGCTCGACTGAACGAGGGCGTCTGCCTGTCCCAGCTCGGGCGGTTCGAAGAGGCCATGACGGCCTACGAGCAGGCTCTGGCACAGCAGGAAACGTCGGCCGTCTGGGACGCCATGGGCTACGTGTTCGACCAGCTGGGCGACAAGCCGAGCGCCGCGTCCTGCCTGGAGAAAGGCAAGCGCCTGAAGGCCGAGGGCAAGTGACGATCCGCGGCGTAGCAACCTGCCTGTGGGGCGCCGCCGCCGTCGCGGGGCTCCTGGCCCTCGGCGGTTGCGCCGCCGGCTTGCCGCCGGTGGACGCGGGTTACCCACGCTTCACTCCCGAGCAGTTGCGCGCCGACGGTTACCCCGACTCGCACCACGTGGTCGACCGCGCGGGCTGGATGCCCCGCCGCGATGCGACGGGACGGCCCTTCGGTCCTGGGACCGTCTGCAGCGGCCCCGTCTGGTTGGACCGGCCCGACGCCGTCAAGAGCGGGGGCCGCCTGTCCCTGGGACCGTTCACCGTGGATTTCGACCCCGAGTACGACCCTTGCCAGATCGCCCCGTTGCTGGAGTATTGCGAAGCCGCCCTGGTCGACGTCGGCGGCCTGCTGGGCCTCGCGCCCGGCGACAGCCTGCCGATCCTCAACCCCGACAACCTCGACGACTACCTCCAGCTCACGGGACAGGGACCCTGGCGCATGATGAGCTACCGGCACGGCGCCTGCACCGTCCAGCCGGTGCCGGTGCTGATCGCGCGCACGCTCCTGCCCCACGCCGCCTACGAACTGGTGGCGCGCTGGCTCCTGGACGCCAACGGCGGCGGCGCGCTGCCGACCTGGCTGCGCGAAGGCCTCGCGGTCTACGCCGCCGACCTCGGCGTCCACCTGAACAACTACATGGAGCAGTACCGACCGGACGGCCCGCCCCTGCTCTCGCCGGGCGACGCCGCGGCGTTGCTCGATGCCGCGCCCCTACCCGATCCGGAGCTGGACCGCCAGATGCACCGTCGCGCCCACTACTCCGCGTTCGTCATGGTCTGGCGGCTGGTCGAGGACCACGGCGGACCGACCCGCCTGCGGACCTTCCTCGCGGCCGTCCGCGACGGCGTCGCGCCCGACGCCGCCTGCCGCGCCTCGTATGGCCTCGACCTGGCGGCGCTGGCCGCGCAGCTCGACGCCTCGCAGGGGCCGGAGCCTCTCGGCGACGCCGTGCAGTCGCGCAGCCCCCACTTGCCCGCTGCGGCCCGTGACGGTGCCGCGCCCGAGGAACGGACCAGCCATGAGTGAACCGTCCGCCATCCGCCTGCGTTTCGCCCCCAGCCCCACGGGCTACCTCCACGTGGGCGGGGCGCGCACCGCCCTGTTCAACTGGCTCCACGCCCGCAAGACCGGCGGCGCCTTCATCCTGCGCATCGAGGACACCGACCAGGAACGCAGCACCGACGCCGCCTACCAGGCCATCCTGCGCAGCATGGAGTGGCTGGGCCTCGACTGGGACGAGGGCCCCGGCGTCGGCGGCCCCTGCGGTCCCTACCTGCAGTCCGAGCGGCTGGACGTCTACCAGCAGCAGGCCGCGGCGCTGCGCGGCAGCGGCCGCCTTTACCGGTGCTACTGCACCGGCGAGGAGATCGCGGCCCGCAACGTGGCGCGCGGCGAGAACGAGACCGCCGGTTACGACGGCCACTGCCGCGAACTCACCGCGCCGCAGGTCGCGGCCTTCACCGCCGCCGGCCGCGCGCCGAGCTGGCGCCTGCGCACCCCGGACGAGGGGGAGACCTTCTGGTACGACCTCGTCTACGAGAAGCGCGAGTTCCGCAACGACCTGATCACCGACCGCGTCGTGCTGAAGCAGGACGGCTTCCCCACCTACAACTTCGCGGTCGTGGTCGACGACCATCTCATGCGCATCAGCCACGTGCTGCGCGGCGACGACCACGTCAGCAACACGCCCTTCCAGTTGCAGATCTACGACGCGCTGGGCTGGGAGCGGCCCAAGTTCGGGCACATGCCGATGATCCTGGGCCCGGACCGCAAGCGCCTCAGCAAGCGTCACGGCGCCACCAGCGTCGAGGAGTTCCGCGACCAGGGCATCCTGCCCGACGCGATGATCAACTACCTGGCGTTGCTGGGCTGGTCGCCCGGCGCCTCGGGCGACGAGGTGTTCACGCGCGACGGGCTGGTCAAGGCGTTCAGCCTCAAGCGCGTCAACAGCTCGCCGGCGGCTTTCGACTACGACAAGCTGACCCACATCAACGCCCAGCACCTCAAGCGGCTCGGGCCGGACGACCGGCTCGCCCTCGCCGAGCCCATGCTCGACGCGCGCGGCTGGGCCCTGGACCCGGCCTGGCGCGCGCCCGCGGCCGACACGCGCGCCTACTTGACGCTGGTGCTCGCCATGCTCGGCGGCCGCTTCAGCGACCTGCGGCGCATTCCCGAGCAGGTCGGCTTCTTCTTCACCGACGACTTCCCGGTCGACCCCGAGGCGGCCGCGAACCTGACGGGGGAGGAGGTGCCCGGCCGGCTGCGGGCTCTGGCCGACCGGCTGGAGGCCGCGCTGCCGCCGCAGGACCCGGCGTCCCAGGACGTGTACGAGTCCGCGGTCCGCGGTCTCGCCGCCGACCTCTGCCTGGAAGCCGGCGACCTGATCCACCCCTGCCGGGTGGCCCTGACCGGCCTGACGCGCAGCGCGGGGATGTTCGAAGTCATGTGGCTGATCGGCGGGCCGCGCACCGTCGCCCGGCTGCGCCGTGCGGCCGGCTAGCGCTCCCGACCAGCGTGGAGGGAGGCGTCCGCTGTACCTGCGAATCCTGGCCCGCTACCTGATCGTGTGGGGCGTCTCGGCGGCTTCGCTGGCGCTCGTCGCGCTGCTGTTGCCGGGGATCTGGATCGACACGGGTGTGCGCTGGTGGTGGTTGACCGCGGCGATGCTGCCGGTGGAGTTCGGTCTGCTGCTGCTGCTGCTGCGCCCCCTGCTCGTGCTGGCGACCCTGCCCTTGAACGCGGCCACCCTCGGCCTGCCGACCCTGCTGTTCAACGGTTTGATCCTCTACCTGACGGCCTTGACCTCGCGCGTCGTGAACATCGGCAACCTCGGCGACGCCTTCCTGGGTCTGGTGGTGATGACCGTGGTGAACGGTGCGGTCACCGGCTGGCTGGGGATCGACGACGTCTACCCGTTCTTCCAGACGATCCTGCGCCGGGTCGGCCGCCGCTACGGGCCGCGGGCCCGGCCCGGTCAGGTGCGCGGGTTGCTGATCCTGCAGGTGGACGGGCTGTCGTGGCGCAGTTGCCGGCGCGCCCTGCGACGCGGCCGCATGCCGACGGTCGCCGCGCTGCGCGCGCTCGGGACGCACCGTCTGCACCGCTGGCACTGCGGCGTGCCCTCCAACACGCCGGCCGTGCAGAGCGGCATGTTCTACGGCACGCGGACCCGGCTGCCCGGCTACCGCTGGTACGACCGCCGCCACCGCCGCGTGATGGTCGCCAGCCGCGCCGAGGACCTGCGCGCGGCCGAGGCCGAGTTCGACTGTGGCGCCGGCCTGCTCGCGGGCGGCTCCTGCATCAACAGCATGATGTCGGGCGGCGCCGCCAAGCGTCTGATGACCCTCAGCGCGTTGCGTGAGTCGAACGATCACCGCCGGCCCGGCGAGCGCGCCGACTTCTCGCTCTTCTGGCTCAGCCCCTACGCCTACACCAGCGCCGTGACGGCCACGCTCTGGGACTTCCTGACGGCTTGTTTCTGGAACGTCCAATCCGGCTACCACCCGCGCAAGCGCGCCGTCCGCCGCAGCCTCCGCCAGGCCGCGATGCGGGCCGTCGGCAACGCGTTCCTGCGCGAGACGTCCTTCTTCTGGCTGGCGCAGGACGTGGTGCGGGGCGTGCCGGTGATCTACTCGAACTTCGTCGGCTACGACGAAGTCGCCCACCACGCCGGACCCGACGACGGCGAAGCCCTGGCGACGTTGACCGGCTTCGACCGCAAGCTGCAGAAGCTGCGCCGTCTGCTGCGCGACGCCGCCCCCATCGGCTACGACGTGGTCGTGCTGGCCGATCACGGGCAGAGCGCGTCGCTGCCCCTGCGCGCGTTCTGCGGCGAGACCCTCGAGGCGCTGGTCGCGCGCCTCGCCGGCCGCGTCCGGCCCGTGCTGCCGCCCCGGGACAGCGAGGCCGCCTACCTGGGCGCCCTGCTGGCGGAACTGCGTGACCAGGGACAGGACCGCCGGTCATGGCTGGCGTTCCAGAGCCGGATCACGCTCGAGCGCCTGCGGGACGACGAGCCCGATCACGACGCCGGCGCCGGTGAGGAGACGTCCCTGGTCGTGTGCGTTTCGGGCGGGCTCGCCCACATCTATCGCGAGGGCGCGCACCGCCCGCTGCGGCTGGCCGAGGTGTCCTCGCTCTACCCCGGACTGGTGGAAGGTCTCGCGAGCCACGCGGGCATCGGCTTCGTGCTGGCCCGCGATGACGACGGCGCGGCCTTGATGATCGGCCGCGACGGCGTGCGCAATCTCGACACCGGGGAGTTGCGGGGCGAGTCCGACCCCCTGGCCCCCTACTGGGACGAGCGGCTCTGGGCCGGCGAACTCTCGGCCCTGTTGTCCCACGCCCACGCCGGGGACCTGATCGTCAACGGGGCCCTGCTGCCGGACCGCCGGGTCGTGGTCTTCGAGGAACAGCTGGGCAGCCATGGCGGCCTCGGCGGTCCCCAGACCGAGCCGTTCATCCTGCTGCCGACCTCCTGGCACACCCGCCGCGACGACCTGCGCTCCCCCGAAGCCCTGCATGCCCACCTGAAGGCGCAGCTGGAGGGCGGGCCCGCCCCCGCGGCGCCCTGAAAGCGGCAGCGGCATGGTTCCGCCGCCGCAGGGGGGGAAGAAATGATCCGGGGGAGGGGTTTGCTCGAATCTTGCGTTCCGGGTGGCCGTATTCTATATTCCTGCCCGTTGCTGCCCGGTCGTTCAATGGTAGGACTGCTGACTCTGGCTCAGTATATGGGGGTTCGAATCCTCCCCGGGCAACCATGGAATACGACGACGGCCCCAGGGCTGTCGGCAGGATCGTGCCCCCTTCGTCTAGTGGCCTAGGACGCCGCCCTCTCACGGCGGTAACACGGGTTCGAGTCCCGTAGGGGGTACCATAGCGACGGCGAGCCGCCCCAGGGGCGGCTCGTTTTCTTTGCTACCGCCTCGCGCCGGGCCTCCCTTGCGGGTCGCCGGGAATGCCGCTAGCTTCTGTCCGCGTTTTGGCACGGGCAGTTCATCGTACGACCGCGATCCCGCCACCCCTGACCGCCGGATCGCCCAGACCACACAGGAGGCTCCATGTCCCAGTTCATCGGCCAGCAGGCTCCCGACTTCGCCGCCACCGCCGTCATGCCCGACAACAGCGTCAAGGACGGCTTCAAGCTCAGCGACTACCGCGGCAAGTACGTGGTGCTGTTCTTCTACCCGCTGGACTTCACCTTCGTGTGCCCGACCGAGATCATCGAGTTCAACCGCAAGCTCAAGGAGTTCGCGGCGCGCGACGCGCAGGTCATCGGCGTGTCCATCGACAGCCAGTTCAGCCACGTCGCGTGGAAGGAGAAGCCGGTCGAGCAGGGGGGCATCGGCATGATCCAGTACCCGCTGGTCGCCGACCTCACCAAGCAGATCAGCCGCGACTACGGCGTCCTGCTTGAAGACAAGATCGCGCTGCGCGGCACCTTCCTGATCGACAAGAACGGCGTGATCCAGCACCTGGTGGTCAACAACCTCGGTCTCGGCCGCAACATCGACGAGGTCCTGCGCATGGTCGACGCGCTGCAGCACCTCGAGAAGCACGGCGAGGTCTGCCCCGCGGGCTGGCACAAGGGCGAGGACGCCATGAGCCCCACCGCGAAGGGCGTCGCCACCTACCTGGCGAAGCACGGCAAGTAGCCCTTGCCGCCGGCGCGCGACACGCCCGACGGGGTCGGAGGCCGCGCTTCCGACCCCGTTGCGCGTCCGCGGCGGGCCCTGCTGATCTTCGTCGACGGCCTGGGCTGGGGCGGCGGCGATCCCGCCGTCGACCCCTGCCGCGGCTACGGCGGCACCCTCTTCGACTTCGCCCACACCGACGCCGGATGCCGGCCAATCGACGCCTGTCTGGGCGTCGACGGCCTGCCCCAGAGCGCCACCGGCCAGACCACGCTGCTGTGCGGCGTCAACGCCCAGGCGGCCGTGGGCCGGCACGTGCCGGGCTTCCCCACGGCGCCGCTGCGCGACATCCTGCGCGAGAAGTCGATCTTCGTGCAGTTGCGTGATTCCGGCCGCGACGGCAGCTTCTTGAATGCCTTCCGTCCGCTCTTCTTCCGCCTGCCGCGCGCGATGCAGGGAAGGCTCTCGGCCACGACGGTCGCCCACCTCGCTGCGGACCGGCCCTTCTTCGGTCTGGATGACCTGCGCGCTGGCCGCGCCGTCTACCAGGAGTTCACCAACCGTGAACTGATCGGCAAGGGCTTCGACGTGCCGGAGTTCACGCCGGAGCAGGCCGGCCGCATCCTGGGCCGCGAAACGCTGCGGCGCGACTTCACCCTCTACGAGTACTTCCAGACCGACCGCGCCGGCCACGCCCGTGATCGCCCGCGCGCCCACGCCGTCCTGCAAGACCTGGAGACCTTCGTGCGCGCCGCCCTCTCCGAAATCACGGCGCAAGGCTCCAACTCCCAAACCCTCGTCCTGCTCACCAGCGACCACGGCAACCTCGAAGACCTCTCCACCCGTTCCCACACCCGCAACCCGGTCCCCCTGCTCGCCTGGGGCCCCGGCGCCGCCGCCCTGCTCGCCCGCTGCACCCGCCTCGACGAAGTCACCCCCGCCCTGCTCTGCCTTCTGCTGAATTGAGAGGGGTTTCTATCCCGAGGGACGCTCCCCTTGGTTCCCACCTCGGAGAGACATACAGAGGCCCCGCGCTGCGATTTCCTTCCAGGCATGAGCAGCGCGGGGCCTCTGTATGTCTCTCCGAGGTGCCGAACTAGGGGAGCCGTCCCTCGAGATAGAACACCTCGAAAACCTTTTCATGGAAGATGGGGCCATGCCCGAAGTACCCGTCCTCGCCGAACAGCTCCCCGTGGTCGGACATCACCATGAAGTAGGTGTTGCGCGGGCAACGCTGCATGAACTCGCCCACGACCCGGTCGAGGTGCTCCACGCAGACGACCTGCTTGTCGTAGAAGGCGCGGAACTGCGCCGGCGTGAAGAACTCGTCCTCTTTCTTGTCCTGCATGAATTCCGAGGGGTTCTTCAGGAAGTCGTCGAGGTGCTTGAAGACGCCGTGGACGCCGGAGATGTGCGGCAGGTCGCCGGGCTTCTCGCCGGGCAGCAGGTAGGGGTAGTGCGTCTCGCCGGTGTTGAGGAAGAAGAACGAGGGCCGGTCGTCGCGGAACTGCAGCTGCTGGAAGATCAGGCTCAGGTCGTTGTGGCTGGGGGCCAGCTCGTACTTGTCGAAGTGCTGGCTCATGCTGGTCATCGGGTTGAGGACCGGCAGGCTGACCCAGCCCTCGTTCCAGTAGCCGGCCGCCTTCAGGAAGTGCGGCAGTGAGAGCTGGGGCACGAACTTCCCGAATTCCACGTCGGGCATGTTCAGTCGGTGGCTCCACAGGGCGAACTCCTCGCGGTAGACGTTGCTGGCGAAGACCCCCTTGGGGCTCAGGTGGGGCACCATGCCCATCAGGAAGGTGTAGTGGCTGGGGCTGGTCCAGCTGGCGTAGCTGTAGCGCGGCTCGGCCGACGCGATGCGGTCGAGGTTGGGCGTGCGGGCCGCCTGGTAGGCGTCCCAGCGGCAGCTGTCGAAGACGATGAACACCAGGTTGTTGAGCTTGCCGCCGCCGGCGATGAGGCTCTTGACCCTGTCGATGAGGCCGGCCATGCGCGCTTCCTCCCGGTCGCAGAGGGGGGGATCCCGTCGCGCACATGATCAGCGTTCCCGACAGCGCGGTCAAGGCCGTCGCCCCGACCGCGATCTGCGCTCTCCTGCCGGAACCTCAGCTCACAGAGCCGCGTCGAGAGCCTGGGCCAGTTCGGCTTTGGGCCGCATCCCCACCAGGGAGGCCACGGGTTTGCCGCCCTTGAAGACCATCACCGTCGGGATGCCGCGGATGCCGTACTTCGTCGCCAGGTCCTGGTTGTCGTCCACGTTGATCTTCACGACCTTCGCCTTGCCGTCGTAGTCGCGGGCCAGTTCCTCGATGGTCGGGGTCAGCAGTTTGCAGGGGCCGCACCACGGGGCCCAGAAGTCCACCATCACGGGCAGGGCGCTGTCGAGCACTTCGCCTTGGAACGTCCCGCTCTCGACCTTGATCGCTTCGCTCACGTCGTCACCTCGTTGCCGGTGGTTGATTCCGTTCAGAGAACATCAGCAATGAAAGGCACGATACGTGCCAATGCCGACAGCTTGTTGAATGTTTACAAGCCATAATCAACAAACAGGTTAGCCTGGATAGCGGCACAATGTGTAGGCGTTGCTACGTTGCATGCAACGGTATTGATGCAACAATACCGTTGCGTGCAACGCTGCTGGGGGGCATCTTGGAAGGCAGGGGAGGAACCATGGACAGACTCGACGCCCTGTGCCGATTCCGACCGTTGAGCGTGGCCGACATCCTCGACGCCTTGGCCGAAGGGGTCGTCGCCGTCGACGAGAACCTGCGTGTGCTGGGCATGAACGCCAGGGCTCGGGCCTTGTTCGAGACGCCGGCGGACGGGCTCGGCGGCGCCTCGGTGTGTGAGCTGTTCGGAGAGGGAACCTGCCCGCTGGCGTGCCTGCGGGAAACGTTGACCACCGGCCGGCCCATCCGCGACTACCAGACACGGGTGAGGCTGGCGGGCGGCCGTCTCGGCGAGGTGCAGATCAGCACGATCCCGCTGGCGAGCGAGTCGGGCGTGGTGCACGGCGCGGCGATCATCATCAGCGACGTGACCGAGGTGACGATCCTGCGCAAGGAGGTCGACGCCCGGCACCGCCACGGCGCCATCATCGGTCGCGACCGGCGCATGCTCGACCTGTACCGGCTGATCGAGGATGTCGGGCCGAGCCAGGCCACGGTCCTGATCCGCGGCGAGAGCGGCACCGGCAAGGAACTGGTGGCGCAGGCCGTCCACTACGCGTCCCATCGCGCCGACGGCCCGTTCGTGATGGTCAACTGCGCCGCTCTTTCCGAGGGGCTGCTCGAGAGCGAGTTGTTCGGCCACGTGCGCGGCGCCTTCACGGGTGCGATCGCGACGCGGCGGGGCCGCTTCGAGGAGGCGCGCGGCGGCACGCTGTTCCTGGACGAGATCGGCGACGTCAGCCCGGTGGTGCAGGTCAAACTGCTGCGCGTGCTCCAGGAGCGCGTCATCGAGCGCGTCGGCGACAACACGCCCGTGCCGGTGGACGTGCGCATTGTCTCGGCCACGAACCGGGATCTGGAAGACCTGGTCGCGCGCGGGCGGTTGCGCGAGGACTTCTATTACCGCATCAAGGTCGTGGTCCTGGACATCCCGCCCCTGCGCGAGCGCCGCGAGGACATCCCGCTGCTGGTCGATCACTTCCTGGCACGCAACCCGCAGGCCTCGCGCGGCGTCTCTACCGAAGCGCTGCGGGTGCTGATGGCCCATGCCTGGCCCGGGAACGTCCGCGAGCTGGAGAACTCGCTCGAACACGCCTTCGTCCTGTGCCGCGGCGGGATCATCGAACCCGCGCACCTGCCGCCGGAAGTGGCGGCGGGAGCGGCGGGCGGGCGCGTCCAGGCCGGGCTGCGCGGCCTGCCCCGCCACGGCGACACCGAGCGCGACGCGGTGCTGGCGGCGCTGGTGCGCCACGGCTGGCACCGCGTCCGCACCGCCCGCAGCCTGGGGGTTGACAGGACCACGCTGTGGCGCAAGATCCGCGAGTACGGCCTGACGCCGCCGGATGCCGGCGCCGTCGGAAACTGATCCGAGGGGGGAACATGGCGGGCAAGAACAACTGGCTGCTGGGCTGCGGGATCGGCTGCCTCGCGGTGATCGTGATCTCGGTCCTGGGCGGCGTCCTGCTGTTCAACACCGGCAAGAAGGTCGTGGCGCGCTTCGAGGAGCTGGGCGACACCCAGCGCGCGCTCGCCGACCGCTTCGGCGCAGTCGCGGATTACGTCCCGCCCGCCGCCGGCGCCCTGCCGGCCGAGCGGGTCGAGATCTTCCTGCGCGTCCAGGAGACGCTCCACGAGACGGGCCAACAACTCGTCGGCCACGGCCGAGCCCTCCAAGAACTCGAACACCAGAAGGGCAAGGGCATCGGCCCGGCCAGCATCCTGCGCGGGATCCGCGGCGTGGTGGGCATCGGCCGCTACGCCGCCGAGTACCTGCAGGAGCGCAACGAGGCTCTGTTGGCGGCGGGGATGGGCCTGGGCGAGTATTCCTACCTGTATGTCCTGGGTTACCACAGTTGGCTCGGCCGCGAGTTCGATCCCACGTTCGGCGAACCCTCCACGCGGGTCGATGCCGACCACGGGGCGCGGATCGAGATCGGCGACCGTGACGACGAGCGCCGTTCCGAGCGCCTGCAGGGTTTGTTCCGCAACTGGTCGACGAACCAGCACCAGGCCGCGGTCGCGGCCGGCCTCGACGCTGCATGGTGCGAGCGCCTGGCCGCCGAGGCCCTCGCCGCGGCGTCGGCCGACAGCCTGCGCCTGCCCTGGACCGGCGGCTTGCCGGCGCCCATCACGTCCAGCCTCGACCCGTTCCGGTCGCGCTTCGAAGCGACGTACCAGCCCCTGGATCCCCTGGTGGGGGTGGGGGTCGAGCAGGATCATGACGGGCAGGGGTACGACTTCAAGATTGAGTGAGCCGACGATCGTCGACGGCCGATCCAGCAGGGCGCCCTCTCCCTTTCGGGAAGAGGGCGCTTGCATGTTCAGCCCTCGCGTTCATCACTCCCGCTCGTCCGGGGGCGGCGGCGCACGTCCGGTCCGCTTGCGCACCGCCTCGCGCAGCAGGTACTCGATCTGGCCGTTCACGCTGCGGAATTCCTGGTCGGCCCAACGCCGCAGCTCTTCGTAGAGTTCGGGACTCAGGCGCAGCGGGAAGGACTTGCGATCGGCCACGAGGTCACGCTCCGCTTCGCTGCGGGAGGTGTGCGCGCGCCTTCTCGACGGCCTTCAGCAGTTCGTCGGGGTCCGGCGCGCTGATGATGACCGGCAGACCGGAATCCAGCGTTACCACGACGCCCCGACGGCCGCTCATCCGGAATTCACCCCTCTGGGGGTGCACTCCGGCCTCCAGATTCGCCAACCACCGGCCCTGGAACGTCGCGCAGCTGCGGATTCGCGAGATCGGGATCCGGCGCCCGGGGAAGCCGAACAGACAGCGGATCTTCAACTCCTCGTAGGTCACGGTGACGGTCATCACGCCGAAGATCACCGGCGTGGCGAGCATGACCGTGTAGACCCACCAGGGGGCGCCTTCCCCGGGATCGCCCAGGCTGAGGACCCCGATGAAGACGAGCATGACGATGCAGATGCCCAGCATGACCCAGCTGATCTGCCGCGACTGGTAGAGGGGTGTCACCGCCGCCTCCTACTGGTAGAGGGTCCCGGTGTTGATCACGGGCTGGGTCGCGTGGTTGCTGCACAGCACGACCAGGAGGTTCGAGACCATGGCCGCCTTGCGCTCATCGTCCAGCTCGATGATGGATTTCGAGCTGAGTTCCTGCAGGGCGCGCTCGACCATGCCGACGGCGCCCTCGACGATCAACTGGCGCGCCGCGACTACGGCGCTGGCCTGCTGGCGCTGCAGCATGGCGCCGGCGATCTCGGAGGCGTACGCCAGGTGGCTCAGCCGCGCTTCGATGACCTCGACGCCGGCCCGGGACAGACGCTCGTGCAGTTCCTTTTCGAGTCGGTGGTTGATCTCCTCGGTGGTGCCGCGCAGGGTCAGTTCGTTCTCGCCGCCGTCGTAGGGGAAGGCGCTCGCGAGGTGGCGCAGCGCGGCCTCGCTCTGCGTGTGGATGTAGTCCTCGTAGTGGTCGACCTCGAACAGGGCGCCGGTCGTGTCGACCACGCGCCAGACGACCACCGCGGCGATCTCGATCGGGTTGCCCGTGAGGTCGTTGACCTTGATCCTCTCGCCGTTGAGGTTGCGCGCCCGCAGCGAGATCTTGATCTTCGTGTAGAAGGGGTTGGCCCAGCAGAAACCGTTCTGCTTCACCGTGCCGCGGTAGTCGCCGAACAGCAGGACCACGGCCGCCTCGTTCGGATTCACCACGAACAGCCCCGCCAGCAGGAAGATGCTCACGACCATGGCCGAGAGCGCCGTGATCAGCATCCAGATCACATGGCTGGTGATCGCGTTGACGAACAGCCAGATCGACCCGCCCAGCAAGAGCAGCAGGAAGGGCAGGAAGAACAGGCCCGAAGCGACCTTCAGCGTCTTCTCGGTGTGCATCGGTGGCATCCTCCGCGTTGGGGCCCCGGCGGGGCCTCGGTTGAGTGATGTAGAAATGATATCATAAAGAGATCATACGCGCAAACCGATTCCATGTTGCACCATCAAACGCCGGCCAGGTCGCAACCCCCGCCCCGAGTCAGGTACCGGTGTCCCGGATCTGCACATCCTGCGGTATCGGGGGCGTCTGAAGGCCTCCGGCGCCAGGAGGGCGCCGGAGGCCGGAAGTCGAGCGGGCCGGGCACAGGATGTTCCCGGCCCGCGTCCCCCGCTACGGCAGGATGTGCAGATCTGGAACTCTTACTTGCCGGGAGTGGACTCCTTCTCGGCCCAGACGGCGATCGTCTGCAGGATGGTCTGCGTCGCCAGTTCCATGTCCTTGGCGCAGACCCATTCGGTGTAGCTGTGGAAGCTCTGCTCGCCCGTGAACAGATTCGGGGTGGGCAGGCCGCGCGCCGACAGGTTCGAACCGTCGGTGCCCCCGCGGATCGAGCCCAGTTTCGCCGTCATGCCGCAGCGGCTGATCGCTTCCATCGCGTAGTCCACCGCGCGGGGCTCCTTGGCCAGGTCGTACTTCATGTTGCGGTAGTATTCCTTGATCTGCACGTCGGATCTGCTGCCGGGCCACTTGGCGCAGGCTGCCTCGGCGTGCTTGCGGATCAGGTCGGCCTTCGGCTTCAGACCGGCCTGGTCGAAATCGCGGATCAGCACGTTGACGACGACCTTGCTGGTGTTGCCTTCCATGCTGATGGGGTGGATGTAACCCTGCTTGTCCTCGGTGGTTTCGGGCGCCAGGTCCCGCGGCAGCGAGTCCAGGAAGGCGCCGGCCACCTTGAGCGCCGGCACCATGCGGTCCTTGGCGTAGCCGGGGTGGATGTCGCGGCCGGTGAAGGTGACCACGGCGGCGTCGGCGCAGAAGGTCTCGTTCTCGATCTCGCCGCGCTTGCCGCCGTCCATCGTGTAGGCCACGGCGGCGCCGAACTTCGCGACGTCGAAGTGCAGGACGCCCTTGCCGATCTCCTCGTCGGGCGTGAAGGCGACCTTCACGGCGCCGTGCCGGAAACCGGGGTTCTCCACGATGCGCGTCAGGGCTTCCATGATCTCGGCGATGCCGGCCTTGTCGTCGGCGCCGAGCAGCGTCGTGCCGTCGCCGGTGATGATCGTCTCGCCGATGCACTCCGCGAGGTAGGGGTTCTCCTTGGTCGGGATCACGATGCTGTTCTTCGGCAGGGCGATGTCGCCGCCGCGGTAGTTCTCGTGGAAGACGGGCTGGACGTCCTTGCCCGAGACTTCGGGGTAGGTGTCCATATGGCTGATGAACGCGATCGCCGGCACTTTGGCGGTCGAGGCGTCGCTCGCCGGCAGCGAGGCGGTGACATAGCCGTGTTCGCCCACGACGGCATCGCGCAGGCCCAGCGCCTTCAATTCATCCACCAAGCGCGCGGCGAGCACCAATTGGCCCGGCGAAGATGGGTAGGTGTCCGAGCTTTCCACGGCCTGGGTGTCCATCCTGGCGTATGCGATAAAACGCTCGACGAGTGTGGGAAACGTCGAGCCAGGCTTTCGTTCCAGCATGCAGGGGTCTCCTTAGTGGGCGTCGTCCGGGTGGCGGGGGGGGGACCGGGATCGGTGCCAGGAGACAAAGTAGGCCCCTTGTGGGGGGCGGGCAAGTTCCTTCAGAGAGCGATGATTTCTTGGATATCCGCCTGATCGCCTCCGAATACGATGCCGATCTCCCTCAGCAGGGGGAACGGCGGATCGCCGCCGGCGAAGATGAAGACGAAATCGTTCGGCAGGATGGCGGGACCGGTCGTCGTGGTCAGCGCCACGGTGTCGGCCTGGATCGCGGTCAGCTGCGAGTCGCCCAGGAAGCGCACGGCTCCGGAGGCGATCAGGGCCTCGACCTTGTCCGCGTTGCGTTTCTTGATGCGCAGCAGACGGGGCTTGCGGTAGGAAAGCGTCACTTCGATGTCCGGCTGGCTGGCCAGGGCGACCGCGGCTTCGACGGCGCTGTCGCCCCCGCCGACGACCAGCACCCGGTTACCCCGGTACAGCGAGGCGTCGATGAGGCGGTAGGCCACCTTCGCGGCGTCTTCGCCGGCGATGCCGAGCTTGCGCGGCGTGCCACGGCGGCCCAGGGCGAGCACCACGTTCCGGGCGCGATGGTCGCCGGCCGTCGTGTGGACTTTCAGGTCGCCGTGGCTGCCCGTGATGCTCAGCAGGCGCTCGTCGGTGTGGATCTTCAGGTCGTGCTCCGTGTGCAGGCGCAGCCAGATATCCAGCAGGTCCTCCTTGCTGTACTCCTTCTGCAGCAACGGGCCGTACAGGGGGATCACGACCGGCTGGACCAGCACCAGCTTGCGACGGGGGTATTGCAGGATGGTGCCGCCCGGTCCCTGTTGGTCCAGCACCAGGCAGCGCAGGCCGTGCTGGCGCGCCGTCAGCGCCGCGCTCAGGCCGCCGGGTCCCGCGCCCACGACGATCGCGTCCCAGCACGCGTCGCCGGCAGGGAAGGGGCCGCGGGCGACGATCGCCTCCATGGCGCGGCGTCCCTGGTCCACGGCGTTGCTCACCAGAGCGAACCCGCCCAACTCGCCGGCGACGAAGATCCCCGGCCGGCTGGTCTCGAGTTCCGGGCTGAGCACGGGGATGTCGTCGCGGGTCGTGATGTCTCCCAGACCGACCTTCAGCGCGCCGACGGGGCAGGCTTCGGCGCAGCGGCCGTGGCCGATGCACCGGGCGCCGTTGGTGATCACGGCCTTGCCGCCGACGATGCCGAGCACGTCGCCTTCCGGGCAGGCCGCCACGCAGGAGCCGCAGCCGATGCAGGCGTTGGCGTCGATGAGCGGGTACTGGCCGACGGGCCGGTTCATGCCGAGCGCCACGGTCTCGTCCCGCCGGGCGGCGTCCCGGATCCGGGTGGCGCGGAAGCGCAGGAAGTAGGGAACGAACAGGCCGGCGCCCAGCAGGAGGGCACAGCCCCAGATCAGCAACGATTCCATGTCCCCCCCATGCCGATTCAGAAACGCAGCGAGAGATCGGCGCGCAGACGGTCGGCCTGGAGATCGTCGCCGCCGTCCCGCTCGTACTCCAGGCCCGCCAGCCAGGCCCGATTCAGGACCTTCCGCGCGCCGATCCTGGCCCAGTGCGAGTTGCGCGTCGCGGCGCCGGTGAGGTCGTAGTTGTAGAGCCCGGCCGCAAACTGCAGGTCCAGCCCGTCGCGCAGAGCATGATCCAGCCGCAGGGAAGGTGTCAATCCGGACACCCGCGGGCCGTCGAAGCCCCGCAGGTCCAGGGTCAGGTGGTTGCCGGCTCCCAGGATGCCGGCGCGTCCTACGCCGAAGCCCCAGCTCCAGGTGTCGCCGTCGCGGCCGGCGCCGCCGCGCACGCCGCCGTCGGCGCTCAACGACCAACCGGCGCCTCCGGTCCAGCGCGTCCGCAGTCGCAGGCCCATCCGCTCGGCGTCGCGGAAGAGGCTGTCGGGGAGCGAACGGTTCGTCCAAGTGCGGTACAGCTCGCGGCGGTCGTGACTCAGCGAGGCGCTCAGGTTCGGCGTGAATCGCGCGGAGAGGCTGGTGACCGAGTTGCTCAGGGCGAAGCGACGGCCTTCCGTCGCGTACCGCCAGCCCCGGTTGACTTCCAGTTCGGCGCTCTGGTGCAGGCGGAAGGCGCCCGTGCGGCCGAGGTCGCCGTCCAGCAGGAGGTACTCGCGGCTGGCTTCGCTGCCGTGGTACTCCCCGACCGCGGCCAGGACGAGATTCCAGGACCGGTCGGCGCCGTCGTCGTCGGTCCAGGCCAGGAAACCGCCACCCTTGCGCTCGTCGCTGCTCGGCTCGCTGGTGCGCGGGTCGGGCGTGAAGCCCGCGAAGGCGCCGACCCGCGTGCCGGCGGCCAGGCGCCGGCTGGCCAGGACCCCGTCGAGCTGGCCGAAACCGCTGACGGCCCGGCTGGTGATCCTGCCCAGGCTGTAGTGCCAGTCGTCGGCTGGAAGCTCGTGCGAAAGGGTGAAGAGGTAGACGCGGTTGCGCCACTCGTTCTCGGCGGCGGACGAGTAGCCGGCGGCGCGGCGGTTCTGGCGCAGGGTGCCCCGCACCTGCAGTTCGTGGCCGCCGGCGAACGGTTCGCGAGACCGCAGGTCGAAGCGCAGCGCCGGCTGGGTCAAGTCGAGGTCGGCCTCGCTGCGGTCGTTGCTGTGCAGCCACTGCAGGGCGAGTCGGCCGCGCAGGAAGAAAGGCTGCCGCGGCGCCGTCGCCGCCGGTCGCGGCACGGGCGCGATCGACCCGGCGCCGGCGGCGGGCTCCGTGACGGCCTCGGTGTCGGCCGGCGCGGGCGCGGGGCCTTGCCGGATCACGGTGGCCGTGTCGCCGGGTTGGACGTCCGCCGGCGCACCCGTGATCCGGCAAGAGGCCGAATGCTCGGCCAGGTGCTCGAGCGTGATCTCGGTGACGGGCGCGTCGCGGCGCAGGATCTG
Organism: bacterium; assembly: GCA_031441465.1. GTDB lineage: Bacteria > Krumholzibacteriota > Krumholzibacteriia > LZORAL124-64-63 > LZORAL124-64-63 > PNOJ01. The sequence continues at coordinate 72,795 of JANOEP010000011.1, forward strand.
CAACACGTCGCCCGCGCGCAGGCCGTCGGCGCGGCCGGCGTCGAGGTAGACCTGATCGGCGGACACGTAGCTGACCTTGGCGCGCGGCAGGTCGTCCGCCCGCGCCGCCGGGGACGCGAGACCGAGGATCAAGATCCCGGCCAGCAACCAAGGGTGCTGTCGCTGTGTCATCAGTTACCTCGGGGGTGGCACTGGAAGCAGGCGGCGCTCTGGTAGGCGTAGCCGTTCTCGCCCTGGTGTCGCTGGTCCGTTTCCGTGCGGTTGTGCTCGTGGCAGAAGATGCACTCGAACACGGCATAGTTCGTCGGCGTCACGTGGCAGTCGACGCAGGCGTTCCACTCGTTGTTGTGCCGGCCCGAGTAGATCGGGAACAGCGTGTCGTGGTTCCAGTTCGACGGCTGCCAGACCGAGGTCGTGTGGCAGGAGGCGCACTGGGTGTTGAAGCCGGCGGCGACGTGGCCGGGATCGTTGGCCGCCTCGTAGTCGGGGCGGTGGCAGGCGTAGCAGTCGGTCGGCGTGCCCGTGTAGCCCGCGGTGTGGCAGGAGGCGCAGGTCGCAGCGGCGTGGGCGCCGGTCAGCGGGAAGGCCGCCGAGTGGATGAAGGAGCCGGAGCCCCAATCGCTCGCCGTCATCCCGTGGCAGCTGGAGCAGTCCGTGCTGAAGCCGTTGGCCGCGTGGTCGGGATCGCGCGTCGCTTCGTAGTCGGTGTCGTGGCAACCGAGGCAGTCGGCGGCGATCGCGGTGTGCTCCTCGCCGGGCGATCCCTGGTGGCAGGCGTCGCAGTCCGCGACGGCGTGGGCGCCGAGCAGGGGGAAGCCGGTGGCGGGGTGGCGGTTGCGGCTCGCGTCGCGGACGTCCCAGCCGGAGGTGTCGTGGCAGTCTTCGCAGTTCGTGCCGAAGCGCCGGCGGTGCACGTCGAGGTGGCAGTCGGCGCAGGCCGACGCGACCCGGCGGAACTGCAGGTCCTGATGGCACCCGGAGCAGACGGCCTGGGCGTGCCGGCCGGTCAGGGCGTAGCCGGTCGTCGTGTGGTCGAACGAGGGCGGCGGCCAGGACACGTTCCACGACGAGGCGTCGTGACAGGCCTCGCAGCGCACGTCGATGTCCCCGTGGGGGCTGAGGTCCGGGGTCTGGGCTGGAGCCCGGACCGCGACGGACAGGAGGAACGACAACGGCAGCAGCCAGCGTCGGGTCATGGCCGGTCTCCCTTGGGTTTCGATTCGAGGAACCCCTGCGTGTGGCAGGCCTCGCAGCGCTTGTCGACCGGGCGGTACCGGACCAGGAAGTCGTCGGCGTCGCCCTCGCGGAGATGGCAGGCCTGGCAGGCCACGTGCTGATGGCCGCCGGCGAGCGGGAAGGTGGTGTCGCGATCGTGGACGAAGCGCTCCGCTTTCCAGCCGGCGGCGGTGGTGTGGCAGCGGGTGCAGTCGGTGGCGGGCGGGGTCGTCGCCGCGGCGAACTGGCCGCGGTGCGGATCCTGGTGGCACGCGTCGCAGCGTTCCGGGGTGGGGCTGAAGCGCAGGCTGTCCGAGGCGGCCCGCCGATCCGGCGCGGCCTGCCGATCCAGTGTGGCCTGCCGATCCTGTGGGGCGTGGCAGGCCCGGCAGGTGGTCGTCGCGTGCTTGCCCGAGAGCGGGAAGCGCGTGCGGCCGTGGTCGTAGGCCACCTGCCGCCACGAGGCGACGTCGTGGCAGAGCCGGCAACCCGCTTCGGCCTTCTGCGCCGTGCTCGTGCCGGCGTGGGGATCCCGGTGGCAGTCCGTGCACGCCGCCGCCGGCCGCTGCAGGGGCGTCGGCGCCCCCTGGCGCGGCGGCGCGTGGCAGGCGCTGCAGGCCACGGCGAGGTGGGCGCCCTGCAGGCCGAAACCGGTGGAGTCGTGGCGCGCGACCGTGAACGACGACGGTTTGAAGCCGTTCACGGTGTGGCAGCGGCTGCAGGCGTCGTAGGTGCGTCCCTCGGCGGCCTCCGGGTGGCGGTCTTGGTGGCAGCCGTCGCAGCGCGCGTAGACCAGGGCGCCGCGGGGCGCGTCCGCGCGGTGGCAGGCGTCGCAGCGCAGGGCCGTGTGGCGCCCCCGCAACGGGTAGCGGGTGCGATCGTGGTCGAAGTCGCCGCCGGCGACCCGCCGCCAGTCCGCGGGATCGTGGCAGCGGGCGCAATCGGCGCCGAGGGAGCCGGCGTGGGGGTCCTTGTGGCAGGCCGCGCAGCTCGCGTGCTCGACGGGGCGGTAACGGTGCCAGGTGTCGGCAACGCCTTCGACGGTCTCGGTCGTCGCCCGGTGGCAGCGGTCGCAGGCCAGGTCGCGGTGTTTCCCTGCGAGGACGAAGTCGGCCTTGGCGTGGTCGAACCCGGGAGCGGGCTTCCAGGCGTCCGGCGTGTGGCAGGTCGTGCAGGCGCCTTCGAACTGGCCACGGTGTTCGTCGCGGTGGCAGTCCAGGCAACCGGCGCCGAGGCCCAGGTAGGTGCGGCCGGGGTTCTTGCCGCGGTCGCGGACGAGGGAGACGTCCTGGAGCAGATCCGCCCGGTGGCACTTCCGGCAGTCCAGCTTCCGGTGGGCTCCCGCCAGCGGCCACCCAGCCGCAGCGTGGTCGAAGGCGGCCGGGCCGGCCGGCCAGTGGATCAGGTCGAAGTCGCGACCCTGGTGCTCGACGTGGCAGGTTGTGCAGCGTTCGTGGCCGGCGGTGGCGTGGAGTCCGCGTCCCGCGGCCACCCGCGTGGCGATCTCCTGGTGGCAGGCCAGGCACTTCGGGCCGACTTTCTGGTCGCCCAGCTCGTGGCAGGACGTGCACGCACGGACGCCCTCCAGGTGCTCGTGAACGCGGGAGAGCTTGCCGGGCGACAGCTGCGCCGCGGCGAGGACCGGGAATCCCGCAATCAGGACAATATTGATCGCAAAATGAGACACACGTCTCAGAACACCCATCGGTACCCCAGGGCCACGGTTACGGCCACGTGGATCACCATGATGACCAACATGAGGTAAGCAAAGGGTTTGTGGATGACGTGCCAATAGTGGAACAACTCCCGGATGCGGTTGTGGAACAGGATTCGACGACCGAGCAAGACCCGCGCCTTGGCGGCCGCCAGGACCGTCATGGAGGCCCCGGCCGGCAACTGCTTTCGTAACCGCATGCCCAGCAACATGTTGCTCAGAGGCAGGCGCCACAGGCTGCCGCTCGCCGTGGTGGCGGTCGCCAGGGTGGACATCGTGCGCGCGTCCAGCCCGTGAGCCTCGCGCAGCAGACGGTCGGCCTCCTCGAGCTGGAGCTGGATCTGTTCGATGGTCATGGCTTCGCCCAGCACGTTGCGCGGCAGTTGCAGGTACAGATACCGTCCGAACACGCCGCTGAGCGCCACGGCCATCATGGACCAGTAGCTCACTGCGACCAGGCCCTGGACCTTGAGCGAAGTGTGCAGCGTCACCAGCAGAGGTCCCGAGATTCCCAGGAAGATGTGCCCGTCGAGCCAGCGCGCGATGTGCCCTTTGCCGGCAAGCCCGTGCCAGCGCTTGCGCAGGGAGTAGAGCAGCAGCAGCAGGATCTGCAGGCTGCCGACGATGCCCAGGCCGTGGCCCACCGTGCCGGCCGGACGCAGGCTGCGGAAATCCGGGTGGTGGGGGCGCAGGTCCAACGGCAGGCTGTAGTAGTCGATTCCGACCACGAGCAGCCAGGTGATCGCGGCGGCGAGCAGGAGATAACTGAATCGCAGCACGATGCGGAACCCGCGGGTGCTCCCGGCGGCCATGGCGTCTCCTTGTCGGTCAACGGATTCGGGCGGCATCATTCTAGGCTCTCTTGCTTCCGATACAACCAGTATGTCGTGTCGCAAATGGTTGTCCTGGAGCGGCGGAGGTGATAGTTTTCCCCACATGCCCGGTGCCCCGGCGGAGCGATCCCGGGGCGCCCCTTTTTCCGCGTGTGATGACGGAGGTGTCCATGGACGTCAGCGGCAAGGCCAAGAGCCTCCCCGAGAACGCCTACCGCAAGCTCAAGCCCGGCGAGGAATACATCCCCGTCGTGCCTGCCGGTCGGATCGTACCCGAGCTGACACCCTACTCCCTGATCTGGGGTCTGGTGTTCGCGGTGATCTTCTCGGCGGCGGCCGCCTACCTGGGCCTGAAGATCGGCCAGGTGTTCGAAGCGGCCATCCCCATCACGATCCTGGCGATCGGCCTGAGCGCGAAGCGCAAGGACGCCCTGCAGCAGAACGTGATGATCCAGTCCATCGGCTCCGCCTCGGGCGTGGTCGTGGCCGGCGCCATCTTCACGCTGCCCGGCATCTACATCCTGAACCTGTCGGACAAGACCAATTTCATGCAGATGTGCCTGGCCTCCCTGCTGGGCGGCTTCCTGGGCATCCTGTTCCTGATCCCGTTCCGCCGCTTCTTCGTCAAGGAGATGCACGGCGAGTTCCCGTTCCCCGAGGCCACCGCCAGCACCGAGGTGCTGATGGCGGGCGAGGCCGGCGGCGGCCAGGCGAGCGTGCTGGTCAAGAGCGGTCTGCTGGCCGGCGGTTTCCAGCTGTTCTCGCAGACGTGCGGCCTGTGGCGCGAGACCTTCGGCACGCCCGCCTTCGCGTGGGGCGAGTCGCTTTCGAGGAAGGTGCGCCTGGAGTTCCACATGATGACCGAGGCCGCGATCATCGGCCTGGGCTACATCATCGGCCTGCGCTACGCGCTGATCATCGCCTGCGGTTCGTTCCTGTCGTGGTGGGTCATGACTCCCATGATCGGCATCCTGGGCAAGGGCGTGACGGTCGCCGGCACGCTGTACCGCCTGGAAGCCCTCGACGGTCTGGACACGCTCATGATCTTCCGCAACTTCGTGCGGCCGGTGGGCATCGGCGCGATCGCGATGAGCGGTCTGATCGGCGTCTGGAAGAGCCGCAGCATCATCCTGGGCGCCTTCAAGCTGGCGGCCGGCGGCGCGGCGGCCAAGTCCGCGGCCGGTGGCGTCGTCGAGCGCACGCAGCGCGACCTGCCCATGAACATCGTGACCTCGGGCCTGATCATGACCCTGTTGGCGGTGTTCTGCTTCTTCTGGTTCATGGTGCCCGGCGTGGGCATGGGCCAGGCCCTGGCCGGCCTGGCGGTCGTGGCCGGCATCTCGTTCCTGTTCACGACGGTCGCCGCGCGCGCCATCGCCATCGTGGGCACCAACCCGGTGTCCGGCATGACCCTGATGACCCTGATCATCAGCTCGGTGGTCCTGAAGGCCGTGGGCCTGCAGGGCCAGGAGGGCATCGTGGCGGCGCTGTTGATCGGCGGCGTGGTCTGCACCGCGCTCTCGATGAGCGGCGGCTTCGTCAGCGACCTGAAGATCGGCTACTGGCTGGGCACGACGCCCTCCACCCAGGAGAAATGGAAGTTCCTGGGCACGGTCGTGGCGGCCGTCTCGGTGACCGCGGTGATCATGATCCTGAACACCAGCTACGGCTTCTCCGGGGAGGGCGCCCTGCCCGCGCCCCAGGCCAACGCGATGGTGGCCGTGATCGAGCCCCTGATGACCGGCCAGCCGGCCCCTTGGCTGCTGTACATGGCCGGCATCTTCATGGCGCTGATCCTGCAGTGGACGGGCCTGCCGGCGCTCGCCTTCGCCCTGGGCATGTACCTGCCCCTGGAGGTCAACACGCCGGTGTTGGCCGGCGGTCTGATCGCCTACTGGGTCGGCAAGGGCGGCAGCGAAGCGGCGCAGACCGCGCGCAAGGATCGCGGCACGCTGATCGCGAGCGGCTTCGTGGCCGGCGGCGCCATCATGGGCGTCATTGCCTCGATCATCAAGTTCGCGGGGATCCAGTCGTCCGGCGACGCCAAGTGGAGCGTGGACCGTGTCCTGGGCACGGACGGGTGGCTCGAGAACCCCGCTTCGGCCGTGCTGACGCTGGTGATGTTCTGCCTCCTGGGCTACTACCTGTACCGCAGCTCGCGGTCGGCCGCCAAGGACTGACCCGGGGCCGGCTCGGGCCGAACGGCGATGGGGCGGCCGCGGGGCCGCCCCCTTCCATCCGGGAGACGACGATGAACGCAACGACGATGCGACGGTCCTGCCTAGCGGCGGCCCTCCTGCTGGGAGTGTGCGCCGGCTGTGGCGGCAAGGGGCCGCAGACGTTGGCCACCCATGCCTTCGACGACGGGACGGGGTTGCTCGACCTGGGATTCGACGCGGCCCTCGAGACCGGTTCCGATGGCGGCGTGCTGCGGATCGAGGCAGCGCAGGATCGCGTGCTGGTCAACATCTGCGAATTGGCGGGACCGAAGGGCGACGTCGAGGCGATCGCCGTCGGCTGCCGCATCCGCAGCGAACTGCTCAGTCACCATGTCTTCCTGGATCTCTGGATCTTCCCGCGCGACGGCGAGCCGCGCCTGACGCGCACCGCCCTGCAGAACATCCGCCGGACCGTGCCCTGGACCGACATCGCGGTGCGGGTGCCGCTCAAGACGGGGGAGCAGCCCGAAAAGCTGCGCGTCGCCATCTATGCCGACGGCTCCGGCCGCATCTGGCTGGACGACCTCGTCGTCCGCGCCGGTCTCTCGGCGGATTTCGACGGCGGCCGGTGACGTGAACCGCGTCTGGATTTCCCGCCGTGGCGGTCCCGAAACGCTGGTCCTGCGCGAGGAACCCGATCCCTCGCCGCGTCCCGGCGAGGTGCGCCTGCGCGTCGACGCCGCCGGCGTCAACTTCGCGGACGTGATGATCCGCATCGGTCTGTATCCCGGCGCGCCGCGCTTGCCCATGGTCCCCGGTTACGAGGTCGCGGGCGTCGTGGACGCGCTGGGCGAGGGGGCGCCGGCGGACCTCGCCGGGCGTCGCGCGCTGGCCTTCTGCGAATTCGGCGGCTATGCCGACGTGGTCTGCGTGCCGGCCGGCGCCGTTTTTCCCCTGCCCGATTCCGTGAGCACGGTCGAAGCCGCCGCGTTGCCGGTGAACTTCCTGACCGCCTGGCAGATGCTCGAGGTCATGGCTCCGGCCGGACCCGGCGACACGGTGCTGATCCACGGCGCCGCCGGCGGGGTGGGCACGGCGGCGACGCAGCTGGCGCGCCGCCGCGGCGCCCGCGTGCTGGGCAGCGCCTCGCCGTCGAAGCACGCCTGGCTGCGGGAGCGGGGCGTGGAGCTGTGCCTGGACTCGCGCCGGCGCAGTTTCGCCGCGGAGGTGCGGGAAGCGACGGGCGGGCGCGGCGCGGACGTGGTGCTCGAGCCGCGCCACGGACGCTGGATCCGCGAGAGCTACGAGAGCCTCGCGCCCACGGGCCGACTGGTGCTGTTCGGCTTCGCCGACGCGGCGACGCTCAACGGCTCGCGCCTGGCGCCGTTGCGGACGCTGATCGGCGTGCCGTGGCTGCTGATGAATCCGCTCCGGCTGGTGAACGACAACCGGGGCGTCCTGGGCGTGAACCTGGGTCGCCTGTGGGACGACCACGCCCGTGTCGCCGGCTGGATGCGGCGCATCCTCGCGCTGGCGGCGGCGGGCGAGGTGCGTCCGGTGATCGACCGCGCGTACCGTTTTCGCGACGCCGACCGCGCCCACCTCGCATTGCAGCTGCGGCACAACCGCGGCAAGATCCTGCTGGTCAGCGACGACGCCGCCGCGCGCGGCGATCTCGGCTGCCCGGTGGGCGACCAGGAGGAATCCCGATCATGAGACATTTGCTCCAGCCGCGCCTGCGCGCCGTCGCCCTCACCACCCTCATCTTGGCCACCCTCGTCCTGGCCGCCCTCGCGGTCGACGCCGGGGCCGCGACACCGGCGCAGCGGGTCGCCGCCGTCGCGGCGACGCTCGCCCAGGCCAGGGAACTCGGCGCCGACAAGCGCTGCCCCGACGACTACCGCACGGCCGAAGCCGCGAACGACGTGGCGGTCGGCTGCGTGAACGGGGGCGGCGATTGCAACAGCACCCTGACCGCCGCCGAACTGGCGGCCGCGCGCGCGCTCAGCCGCATCCGCTTCATCGAGGACCTGCGGTCGGCGCGCCACGACTGGCAGGAGGCGGCCGAGCGCTACGACCGCCTCGTCGAGCGCGTCGCCACCGTCGCGGGCCTGGTGGTCGACCCGGCGCTCTCGGGCGAAGCGGCCGGCCGGCGCGTGCTCGCGGACCTCGACCGGATGATGACCGCGCTGCGCGTCCGGGCGGATTCGCTCGAGGCGGTCAACCGCGGCTTCGGGGCCTGGGTCGAGGGCGGTCGCGCCGTCCAGGACTCGACCATCGCCGAATTGAGGCGCGAGCTGACCACGTCGCGGCACGCGCTCTGGGAGATGCAACTGCGGGCGGGCGTGGCCGAGGCCGACCTCTCCGCCGTCGAATCGAGGGAGACCCGCGTGCAGGACCGCGAAACGGAGGTGCGCAGCCTCGGGCAGCTCTTCACCCCGGAAGAGGGGCAGGTCTGGCTGACCCCTGAGGGTGACGTGCGGGTGCGGCTGACGGGTTTGAAGTTCGCTTCGGGCAACGCCTGGCTGAACCCGAAGTACGACGCGCTGCTGGACAAGGCCGCCGAGGCGGTTCGCCGCTTCCCCGACCTGGTCCCTGGTGTGGAAGGCCACACCGACGACACCGGCCCCCGCGCCGCCAACCAGAAGCTGTCGCTGGCCCGCGCGCAGGCCGTGGCGGCGGCGCTGGCCAAGCGGCTGGACGCGACGACGGCGTCCCTGGCGGCGGTGGGCATGGGGCCGGACCAGCCGGTCGCCCCGAACAAGACCGACGAGGGCAAGGCCCGCAACCGGCGTATCGAGCTGGTGCTGAAGGCGGCGCGCGACGGGAATTGAGCGGACTCAGCGCCGGTTCGCCTCCTGGGGCGCGGCGGTCGCCGGTGCGCCCGGCAGGGGATTCTCCTTGAGGATGGCGGACACGGCCTGGAAATCCTCGGTCCGCGCCACCTTGAGGATCTCGAACATCACCATCTCGGCGGTCATCACCTGGGCGCCGATGTCGCGCAGGTAGGCCAGGCCGAGGTTGCGGTTGCTGACCTGCCGCGACGAGACGGCGTCGGCCGCCACCGCCACCTGATATCCCGCCTCGAGCAGGTCGCGCGCCGTCTGGTAGACGCACACGTGCGCCTCGATCCCGCACAGCACGATCTGGTCGCGGTTCAGGCTCTTGAGCCGGCGGTTGAAGTTGTGGTCCGCGGCGCAGGAGAAGCTGATCTTCTCGATGGGCTCGTAGCGCCGCGGCAACGCGGCGAGTTCCTCGACGGTGCCGCCCAGACCGCGCGGGTAGTGCTCGGTGACCAGGACCGGGACGTCCAGCCGGTCGCAGAAGCGGATCAGGCGCGAGCAATTGGCCAGCACCAGGCCCATCTCGTGGATCAGCGGCCGGAACTGTTCCTGGACGTCGATGACGACCAGGGCGGTGCGGTTCTTTTCCAGGCGCGGCGGCGGCTTGGGCATCGGCGGTCCTTTCGTGGCGCGACGGCGCCGCGTTCATTCGCCGCGCGGCGGCGGCGCGTAGTCGGCGCAGGGATCCACGACTTCGGCGTAAGGGCTGTTCCAGCTCGTGTCGAACCAGCGCGCCAGGTCCCCGGCGACCGGCCCGCCGGCGATGAAGAAGCTCAAGTTGCGGGACTCGTGGAAGTAGTCACGTCCCCAGTTGGCGGTGCCCAGCCAGGCTTCGTCCCCGTCCTTGACCAGGTACTTCGGGTGCTCCACGCGCGCGAACGGGATGTAGCCGCCGGACCATTCCGGGATGTTCGTGAAGCGGACCTCGACGTTGTCGAGCACGGCGAGGCTCTTGATGTGCGGCAGCGCGGCGGCGCGTTTGGCCCAGTTCGACAGGATGACCTTCACCTGCACGCCGCGCGCCGCGGCGCGGCGCAGGGCGGCGTCCAGGGTCGCGTAGTAGGTCCCGTCGCGTTCGGTGACGCCGTAGCTCAGCAGGTGCAGGCGCACCTCATGCGCGGCGCGGTCGATCAGGTCGACCAGCAGCGGCTCGTCGTGCGGCACGCCGGGCGGCAGCGCCGGCGGCGGGCTGGCCGCGAAGCGGACCGTCGCCGGCGCGTCGCCGCCCGCTTCCAGGATCCAGGGGCCGGAGTCGGTGGCGACCGCCGGCGGCGGCTCGCCGCCGGCCAGGGCCCAATCGTGCGCGAAGACGGCACCGACGGCCGTCGCGACCGCGACCGATTCGAACCGCGCACCTAGTTCGTGGATGTGCTCGAGGGCCCGGTAATCCCAGTTCTGGCTGCCGACGAAGCAGGCGCGGTCGTCCACAACGAAGAACTTGGCGTGCTGCACGCCGCCCCACAGGCGGCGCGCGTCGAGCAAGCGCGCCTCGGCCCCGGGCAGCGCCCCGACGGCGTCGACCCATTCGGGGTAGGTCTTGTGGAAGCCCAGGTCGGCGAGCAACCGGACGCGCACGCCGCGGGCGGCCGCCGCGGACACCGCCGCCAGCACGACGTCCAAGGCGTCGTCCCGCGCGGGATCGGCGCTGATGTAGAAGACCTCGATGTCCAGGGAGCGGCGCGCCGACGCGATCATCGCAGGCCAGACGTCGCGGGCCTCGGGCAGGACGGGCTGATCCAGAACGGTCTCGGCGGGCACGCTTTCGACCAGCTGCATGGTGCCCTGCCGCACGGCCGCCGTCGCGACGGTGAACTGCAGGAGCGCGGCGAGCGCCAGCGTTGCGAAAAGGGGCGTCTTCATGGTCGGCTCCATCCGGCTGGGATCGCCCCAAACTAGCACGATCCGCCGTGACCCGCGAGGGGGGATCGCCCCGCGGGGTTCGACGATCCTGGCGTCGACGCTAGCAAGAACCGCACCCGTGCGCGCCGGGTTCGCCGCCCGCCGCCGGCCTTCACGGATTTCACATTTGACGCGGGGGGGAAGTTGGTATATCCATGCGGCGTCGCACCGCCGACGGCGCGACGGCTCTGCACAAGGAGGGAAACATGAGCCTCGAAATCCGTTACCTGAAGTCCCGTCCGATCTGCAAGGTGACGTTCCGTCTGCCCGCCGAGGCCGCGCCCGATGCCGAGTCCGTGCACCTGGTCGGCGAGTTCAACGACTGGAACACCACGAACTGCCCCATGACGCGCCTCAAGGACGGCGCTTTCAAGGTCGCCCTGGATCTGGAGACCGGCCGCTCGTACGGCTTCCGTTACCTCATCGACGGCAAGATCTGGGAAAACGACTGGGAAGCCCATCGCTACGAGCCGGCGCTGTCCGGCGGCGTCGAGAACTCGATCGTCGAGGTCTGATCGCGCCCGCACCCGAGGGTGCCCGACGGCAGGAAGCCCCCGTCCGGACAGGACGGGGGCTTCTGCGTCCACCGGCGGCCGTGGGCTAGAGCAGGGCCTTCAGGACAGCCTCGTAGTCCGGCTCCGCCGTGGTCTCGGGGCAGAGCTGGCTGTGGGTGATCTTGCCGGCGGCGTCGATCACCAGGACCGAACGGGCCAGCAGTCCGGCCAGGGGGCCGTCGGCGATGCGCACGCCGTAGGCGCGGCCGAACCCGCCGTTGCGGAAGTCGGACACCGAGACGACGGCGTCGAGACCCTCGGCGCCGCAGAATCGCTTGTGGGCGAACGGCAGGTCCATCGAGGCGCACAGCACGACGGTGTCGGCGAGCTTGCCGGCCTCGACGTTGAAGCGGCGGACGCTCGCGGCGCACACGTCGGTGTCGATGCTCGGGAAGACGTTCAGGACGATGCGCTTGCCGCGCAGGTCGTCCAGGGTGACCTCCGAGAGATCGGTCTTGGTGAGCGTGAAGGACGGGGCGGTCGTCCCGACGGCCGGCAGCGCGCCGACGGTGTGGAAGGGGTTGCCCTTCAGCTTGAACTCGGCCATGGCGGTCTCCTTCAAGTGGATGTTCGCGTTCATTCCGCCCCCAATCTAGTGCCGGGGGCGCGGTTCGCCACCCCGCGACGCCGGGGACGCCGAAACGGCGGGGGCGGATCCCGCGGGATCCGCCCCCCGTCCGTCGCCGGCGGTCCGGTCAGGAACCGGCGGCCGCGCCGAGCATGCGCTGCAGCTCCGCCATGCGCGCCTCGTGGTCCCGCGCGAAGCGGATCACGCCCGCGGCCAGGCTCGCGGTGTCGATCCTCGCGTCCTCGCAGACGTCGTCCAGGGCGCCGCCCACGCGCCATTCGTCGTCCCAGTCGCTGCACATCGCGTAGCGGCGGGCCAGCGGGTTGAAGTCCCAGTCGTGCATGAGGCGCCGGGCCCGGTTGGTCACGAAGGTGCTGTTCATCCGGTCGGCCCCGGTGATGGTCCGCTCGCGGTAGGCCTCGTCCTGCAAGGCGAACAGTTGCGGGCACGGGACGGCCACCAGCTTGATGTTCACGCCGGCCTTGTCGATCTCGGGCAGGGCGCGGATGAGGTTGTAGGTCGACATCGTGCCCTGCACGAAGAAGCAGCCCTGCCGGGGCCGGCCCTCCCGGTAATCGCGCAGGATGTAGGCGCCGCGCGCCGCTTCGAGGTGCGAGGCGAGACCCAGCGCCCGGCGGTCCACCGTCTCGATGGAGGGGCGGGTGAGGTGCAGCGCGACGATGGGCGCGTCGGTGAGCAAGGCCGCCGCCAGCAGCACCGGCACCTCGTTGAACTCGTAGGGGTGCAGGTCCATGACCTTGCCGTCGGGGAAGAGTTGCGTCACGCCGGGCGAGTAGACGCCGAAATGGGTCCGCGAATCCTCGGCCGTCTCGGGCCCGCTGTGGCCGGCGATCCAGATCGTCTTGCCGATCTTCAGCTCGCAGTCCGCCGCCAGCTGGCTGTACAGGCGCATGGGGCCGTACTTCAGGTAGCTGAACGCGCCGTAGGTGGAGCAGGCGGTGTAGAAACCGTTGAACTCCTGTTCGGGCCGGTCGCTGAAGTTGACGCTGGCCGCGCCGACGCACAGGCTCGCGTTCTGGAACTCGGTGATCTCCTGGGGCAGGACCACGCCCTCGGGCGCCGAGTCCCGCTCGTACCAGCCGTAGTTCGGTTTGTCCTCGTAGCTCTCGCCGAAGCCCGCGATGTTGGTCGAGCCGGCGAGGTCCGCCGAGCAGACCAGGAACAGGGGCCGGCCGTACTTCTCGCGGCAGGTGGCGTTGATCCAGCTGCCCCAGCGCGACAGCGCGGCGCGGTTGGGCTGGTTCTCGCCGGGCTTGGCCCACATCCCCGCCGGGTACTGGGCGACGTCGAACAGGGCCGGGTCCCGCAGCGGGTTCTGCGTTATGGGGATCCGGAAGCCCTTCAGCTCGGCGGGCACGCTGTCGCCCAGCTCGACCAGACGGTCGGCGAGCCAGGCCACGGTGGCGTCGTTCTGGCGCAAGGCGTCGAGGGCGACGTTCAGGTTCGCCGCGAACTGCTCGCGCAGGGCGGTCTTGTCCTTGGGCGCCGGCTGGTCCTGGCCGGCCCAGGTCACGCCGTACTTCTGGGCGAAATCCGCGCGGCACTGCCAGAACAGATCGCTGTTGAGGGCGTGGGGCGAGCCGTGGCTCTTGTTGTCGAACTTGTGATAGCCGCGCCCCTTGCGGGTCCGGCCCCACGTCATGCCCGGCCGCTGCCGCGGGTTGTCGCCTTCGACCATCTCCAGGATGGCGCGCGTGACGTCGGTCCAGTCGCTGCCGTCGGGCGCCTCGTGGGTGTGCCAGCCGTAGGGGGCGAACCAGTCCTGCGGCGAACCGTGGACCACCGAGGAGATCTTCTGGTCGTCGATGCCGTAGTCGTTCCAGTCCACCAGCACGAACATGTTGTCCAGGCCCAGGCCGTAGCCGGTGTTCTTCATCTCGTGCCAGCAACCGGCGGTCAGGCCGCCCTCGCCCTCGATGCCGAAGACCTTGACCCCGTCGGCACCGGCGCGCTTGAGCGCCAGGGCCTCGCCGCACATCACCGGGCCGCCGTGGCCGCTCGGTCCCGTGTTGAACTTCACGAACAGGTTGTTGCCGGCCATCTCGACGTGTCCCGGCAGCCCGCCGTGATTGCGGAACTCCAGGAGGTTCTCCCAGGTCAGCTGGCGCTCCGGCGCGCCCGGCACCAGGTACTTCGGGTCGCCGGTGCGGCGGTGCATCTCGCGCAGGGCTTCGTTCAAGACGGCCATGGTGCCGTAGACCAGCGGCGCGGTGTGGCCGGCCACCAGGATGAACCGGTCGCCGAAGCGCTTGCCGGGGTTGCGGATGTCCCAGCGCATGGCGCCGCCGAGCAGCAGGCTGACGAACATGTGGACCTTCGAGCGGCTGCCACCGGGGTGCCCGCTCTGGCGGTAGTTCAGCATGAGGTCGATCTGCTGATCGATGACGTCCTTGATCAGTTCCCAGTGCCGGAAATTCGGCTGCTGGGCCTGGAAGAGATGGTCGACCTTGGACACGCTGGTCTCCTCTCGGGACTGGTCCGGCGGGGTGCGCGGGTCGCCGCAGGGTAGGGGCGGTGTCGGAAATTTGCCAGTCGCCCGCGACCTCTGCAAGGGAATTCGGCCGCAGCCGGGTTCAGGCGCAGGGGTGACCCAGGTGGTAGGTCTGCAGGATGGCGGCCGCCGCCCGCGCGTCGTCGACGGCCCGGTGCAGCTCGAAACCCCCGCAGATGCCCATCTTCTCGAGGATCGATTCGAGGTTCTGGCCGCTGGTGCGGTGGTGGTTCGCGGCCAGCCAGGCGGTCGCCACGGCCCGGATGTCGAAGGCGCCGCCGGCGATGTGCGTGCGGTAATCCAGGCCGCAGGCCTCGCACTCCCGCCGCAGCAGCGGGATGTCGTAGTAGACGCCGAAGGCGGCGATCATCGAGCGGTTGCGCGGTCCGTACCAGTCCAGGAAACGCCGGCCGACGACCGCGAAATCCGGGCGGTCGGCGACCATTTCCGGCGTGATCGAGGTCAGGCGCGTGATGAAGGGGGTGACCGGGTATTCCCGGGGCCGGACCAGCTCGCTGAAGACGTCGACGGTCTCGAGACTGCGGCGGTCCAGGCGGACGGCGCCGATCTCGATGATGTTGCTGCGCTCGACGGTGTTGTCGCCCTCGTCGGATTCGGGACAGGTGGCCTCGAGGTCGATCACGACGATGTCGGCGGAGTAGCGCAAGATTCCCTCCGGGATGCGGGCACGCGGCGGCCGCCACCGTAGCACGGCCGCGCCCGTCGCGCCAAGTCCGCGATTGACGGCGGATGGCGAGCGATTACTGTAGACCGCATGCAGACCTACCTGCGCGTCTTGCGACTCGTGCGCCCGTACCTGCCTCAGGTGCTGGTGTCGATGACCTTCATGGCCGTCTTCTCGTTGCTGAGCGGCCTGAGCATCGTCATGCTCGCCCCCTTCCTCGACGCCCTGTTCGCCCCCGAGAACGCCACCTTCGTCGCCGCGCCGCCCCCCGTGGCGACGACCGCGCCGGCCGACACCCTCGCCGCCGCCGTCGCCGACCTCGGCGGGCGGGTGCAGCAGTTGCAGGACTCCTTCTCCATGAGCGGCCTGCGCGACCGGTTGCAGGGCGCGCTGAACGGCTGGCTGCTGCGCGGCTCGAAGGCAGAGTCCCTGTGGCGCATCGTGGTGGTGTTCTTCTGCCTGATGCTGCTGAAGAACGTCGCCGGCTACCTGCAGGCCGTGTTCACCGACTACGTCCAGCTCAGCCTGATCCGGGACCTGCGCAACCGCCTCTACGAGCGCTTCACCGAGCTGCCGCTGGCGTTCTACCACCGGCACCGCGCCGGCGAGCTGATCAGCCGCGCCACCAACGACGTCCTGGTCGTCAACCGCAGCGTCAACGTCAGCTTCACCAACACGGCGCGCGATCCGCTGCTGGTCGTGATGTACCTGGGATTGGCCGTGCTGCTGAGCTGGAAGCTGACCCTGGTGGCGCTGGTCCTGCTGCCGCTGAGCCTGGTGATCATCGTGCGCATCGGCAAGACCCTGCGGCGGTACAGCCGGCGCCAGCAGGAGAAGATGGCCGTGCTGACCTCGCGCCTGCAGGAGACCATCGCGGGCATCCGGGTCGTCAAGGCCTTCACCAACGAGCCGGCCGAGAACGCCCGCTTCCGCGCCGAGTCGCAGATGCTGTTCCGCGACCTGTTCAAGATCGCCCGCGCGCAGCAGATCTCGTCGCCCCTGACCGAGCAGCTCTCGGTGCTGGTCGGCCTGTTCATCCTCTGGTACGGCGGCCGGCAGGTCCTGGCCGGCGGCGAGCTGCCGCCCCAGCTGTTCATGCTGTTCCTGTTCTGCATCTTCTCCCTGGGCAAGCCCATCAAGGCGCTCAGCCAGGTCAACAACGCCGTCCAGGAGGGTATCGCCGCCGCCGAGCGCGTGTTCGCGATCCTGGACGAACCCCAGACGGTGGTCGAGAAGCCGGACGCGCTCGTGCTGGACGCGGTGCGCGGCGAGGTGGAGCTGCGCGGGGTGCGCTTCAGCTACGACACCGGCGAGGAGGTCCTGCGCGGCGTGGACCTGCACGTGCGGCCGGGGGAGGTGGTGGCCCTGGTCGGCCCCAGCGGGGCGGGCAAGTCGACGCTGATCGACCTGATCCCGCGGTTCTACGAGGCCACGGCGGGCGCCGTGCTGGTCGACGGCCACGACGTGCGCGACGTGACCCTGGCCTCGCTGCGCGGCGCCATGGGTCTGGTGACGCAGGAAGTCATCCTGTTCAACGACTCCGTGCGCAACAACATCGCCTACGGCATGGCCTCGGCGCGGCAGGAGGAGATCGAGGCGGCGGCGAGCGCGGCCAACGCCCTGGACTTCATCCAGCAGCTGCCCCGGGGTTTCGACACGGTCATCGGCGACCGGGGCCTCAAGCTCTCCGGCGGGCAGCGGCAACGGCTCTCGATCGCCCGGGCCATCCTGAAGAACCCGCCGATCCTGATTCTCGACGAGGCGACCAGCGCGCTGGACACCGAGAGCGAGCTGCTGGTCCAGCAGGCCATCGACCGTCTGGTGCGCAACCGCACGACCATCGTCATCGCCCACCGGCTCAGCACCATCCAGAACGCCGATCGCATCTGCGTGCTCCAGGCGGGCCGCATCGTCCAGATGGGCTCCCACGTAGAGCTCCTGGCCCGCGGCGGCCCCTACCGCCAACTGCACGACCTCCAGTTCCGGGCCTGAGTTTCCGGATTCCCGTGCAACTCCGGGCCGCGCGGCTGCGTAGCTACGCCACCGATCCAACGCCGCACCCGGAGGTTGAGCCATGACCAGGACCCTACGACCCACCCTGTTCCTGATCGCCCTGCTGCTCGCCGCCCTCGCCGCGCTGCCCGCGGCGGCCCGCGACCGCGAGCGCGTCGTCACCGTCATCGACGAGGACGGCGAGACCTTCGTCTGCCGCTTCGAGGATGGCCAGGGCCTGCGCATCTTCGACAAGTCCTCGGGCGAGGAGGTCTTCGCCTTCGACGTCGCCGAGTTCGAGGCGACGCTCGGCGACGCGATGAAGGAGGTGCAGGCGGTGATGGCCGACCTGGACCTGGACATCCGGGCCACGTCCGGCGGCGACCACGTGGTCTTCGCCTGCGACGGCGAGACGGTCGAACTGGACCTCGAGGCCGCCATGGAGGGGGTCTTCACGACCCTGGCCGCGCTCGACGACATCGACATCGACGTCGGCGAGATCGTCCGCGAGGCCGGGGAAGAGCACGCTCACCGTCACGACGGCGCGGGCGGCGAGATGGGTTCCCTGCAGGAGGAGCTCGACCAGCTGCGCCGCGAGATCCGGGAGTTGAAGCAGGAGATGCAGCAGGAGCGGGACAGGTCCCGCTAGACGGCGCCGTCGCGGTCGTCCAGCGGCAGCGTCAGCCAACCCAGCGGGCCGTCGACCGTCCAGTCGGCGGCCCGCAGTTCTGCCGTCGTCCCGAAGCCGTAGAGGCAGCCGACCGTCCGCGCCCCGGCCGCCCGCCCGGCGTCGAGATCGCTGGCGCGGTCCCCGACGACCACCGTGCGCGACGGGTCGGCGGCCAGGACGCGCACCATGCCGGTCTTGTCGGTGGCCAGGCCCTGTGCCTCGGCTTCCCCGATGCAGAGCGAGCGCGCGAAGAAGCGGTCCAGGCCGTGAGCGGCGACGATCCCCCGGAAGTAGGGCGCGTCGGCGTTGGAGAACAGCAGCAATTCGTGGCCGCGGTCCCTCAGCCCGCCGAGGGCGGCTTCGACGCCGTCGTAGAGGGCGGTGCCGCCCGCCCGGATCGCGACGATTTCCTCTTCCGAAGTGAAGCGGGCGTACGCCGCCGCGAACTCGGCGCGCCGCGGGCCGGGCACCGTCCGCGGCGGGAAGGCCCGGGCAAAGTACTCCCGGCCGGGCAGGCCCATGCAGTCCTCGATCAGGCCGAGGTCCGGTGCGGCCGGCGGCAGGCCGCAGTGGGCGTAGGCGCGCCCGAGCGCCGCGGCCACGGCGCCGACGACGGCGCGCCGGCTGTCCAGCAGAGTCCCGTCCATGTCGAACAGGAAGGCGTAGGGGACCGTCACTCAGCCACGCTCCCTCAGCAGCCGGGCCACCTCGCCCGGTTCGGCGTGACGTCCGGTCTCCCGCTTGGAATAGACGAGGTCGCCGTCGGCGACGACCTCGAAGACGCCGCCGCTGGAGGGGATCATCTCGGCCGCGATCCCGAACTCCCGCGCCAGCTCCGCCGCCAGACCGGCGGCGATGGGGTCGTAGTTTCAGGTCCGGCAGAACTCGATGCTCAGCTTCTTCACGGTTGGCCTCCGGTTCAGAACTCGATCAGCAGCTTCGGCCACTGGGCGAGCTTCGCTGAAAACGCGTCGGGCTTGAAGTCGTCGATGTGCACGAGGGTCTCGTGGCCGCCGGCGAGGATGTCCTCGAGGATGTGCTTCTGGATGCCGTTGCTGCGGTCCTCGAGCAGGTTGCGCGTGATGTGCCAGGTCTCGAAGATGCGCCGGCCGACGACGCTGCGCAGGGTCAGGCCGTTGACGATCATGCGGTCGAGGTCCTGGATGTGGAAGTTGCCCTGCTTCAGGCCGAACAGCACGACCTCGCCGCCGCGGCGCGTCGACTGGATCGCGTTGTTGACGCTGCTGTTGAAGCCGGCCATCTCCAGCGAGACGTCCGCGCCGATGCCGCGCGAGGCTTCGCGCACGGCCCGCACGACGTCCTTGTCGGCGGCCCAGCCGTGGGCGGCCGCCTTCGCCGCGTCGAACCCGATCACCTCGTCGGCGCCCAGCGACAGGGCCAGCTCGCGGTTTTTGGCGACCGGCTCGACGCCGATGACGCGCGTGGCGCCCAGGGCCTTGGCGATCATGATCACGAACAGGCCGATCGTGCCGCAGCCGAACACGGCGACCGTCTTGCCCCGCAGGTCGGCCGCGGTGCAGGCGTGCACGGCGTTGCCGAAGGGCTCCTGCACGGCGGCCACCTTCAGCTTGATCTTGCGGCGGTCGGTGGGCCACAGCACGCCGGCGGGCAGCTTGATGTACTCGGCGAAGCAGCCGTCGCGGCTGATGCCGATGATCTGGTCGC
Organism: bacterium; assembly: GCA_031441465.1. Taxonomy (GTDB): domain Bacteria; phylum Krumholzibacteriota; class Krumholzibacteriia; order LZORAL124-64-63; family LZORAL124-64-63; genus PNOJ01. The sequence continues at coordinate 92,125 of JANOEP010000011.1, forward strand.
GGGCGCAGATGTGGGTCTGGCCGATCTGGCACTGGTAGCACGTGCCGCAGATGATGTGCGACTCGGTCGAGACGAGGTCCTTGGGGCGGTAGCCGTGGCGCGCCTGCACGCGCGAGCCCGTCTCGACGATCTCGCCGATCATCTCGTGGCCGATGATGCGGGTGGTCGCGTTTTCGCGCTTGAGGCTCTCGAAGATGTGGCCCTTGAAGGCCGTGCGGTGCCAGATCCCGCGGTCGCTGCCGCAGAAGCCGGCGTAGATGACCTTGACGATCACGCGGTCGCCGTCGGACGGGTCGTGCGACTCGTCCAGCTCGGGGCGGGGCATTTCCTGCTTGATGAAGCCGCGGGTGGTGTCCCACGGCATGGTGGCCTTGTCGTAGACCAGGGCCTTCATCGTCTTCGGCATGGGGGGGAACCTCCTTGGCGCCCGGAAAGGCGGCGGCCGTCGCGACCGGCGCCGCCCGGACTCCAAGGTACGCTCCCTTCGCCGCGCGATCAACCGCCGCGGCGGCTTTCAGTTGACGGTCTCGTAATAGTCGTCCCCGTAGCCCCAGCCGCCCTCCTCGTGGCGGCCGCGGGCGCCGTGCTCCTCCTCCTCGAGCAGGTCGTCGAGGGAGACCAGGTCCGTGGATGCCTCGAGGACCTCGTCCTCGCGATCCAGCAACCCGGCGAAGCCCCCGGCGAGGTCGTCGCGGCGCAGATCCTCCAGCAGGCGGGCCGGGGAGCGGGGGCGCTCGTCGCTGCCGGCGGCCGACGCCAGGGCGGACAGGCGGGGCGCCTCGGCCGCGTGGGGCGTGGCGAGCGCGTGCGGGTCCGGGATCGCGGCGACGACGCGGGCGGCGGGTCGCGGGGACGGGGCGGCCGCGTCCCGGCCGCGGCGTAGGCGGCGCACCAGGATCTCGTCCATGAGGTCGAAGTAGGCGCGACTGCCGCTGGACCGGCGGTCGAAGATCACCGTCGGCCGCCCGTCGACGGCCATCTCGGAGAGGCGCGTGTTGCGCGGGACGGTGGTCTCCAGGAGGCGGTCGCCGTACTCCTCGCCCAGCATCGCGGCCACGCGCCGGCTCATCCGCGTGCGGTGGTCGGTCATGGTCAGGAACAGGCCCTCGAGGCCGGCTGCGTCGGGCGACGCCGCGCTGAACTCCCGGACGTGGTCGAGCAGGCGCGCCAGGGAGTCGCGGCTCAGCTCCTCGGCCTGGACCGGGACCAGGAAGCCGTCGGCCGCCAGCAGCGAGGCGCGCGTCAAGGCCCCGAAGCCGGGCGGGCAGTCGATCAGGATGGTGTCGTACGACGCGCGCGCGTCGTCCACGGCCGCGACGAACGAGCGGGCCTGGCTGGTCATCAGGTCCTTGTACTGCTCCTCCTCGGACATCGTCCAGGCATCGGGAGAGACGACCTGCAGCCCGGGCAACACGGTGGCGTGCGCGACGTCGGTCAGCGGCAGCCCCGTCAACAAGACTTCGCGCAGCCCGCCCCGCAGCTGTTTTGGTCCCAGGCCCAGGCTGCGCGAGAGGCCGCACTGGGGGTCGGTGCCGATCACCAGCACGCGGTGGCCGTTCAGCGCGAAGCAGGCGCCCAGGTTCACCGTCGAGGTCGTCTTGCCGACGCCCCCCTTCTGGCTGACCAGGGCCAGCACGCGGGAGGCGGAGTCGTCCCAGGGGCGGACGGCTGCGGTCGCCGACGCTTCGTCGTCGCGGGCGGAGGGGTTCAACATCGTGGTTCCTTCTGGTTGCGAGTCCAAGGATGTTTCAGCAGAGGGCGAGCACTTCGTCCACGAGCCTGCCGATGCCGTCGAACACTACGGAAATCCTGTCGGTGACCATGTAGGCCGGTGTGGTCACGACGCGGTTCACGCCGTCCACCACCACCTCGTCGGCCGCGGCCGGCACGTGCCGGGCGCCCATCGCCTCCAGCGCCGCCGCCTGGCCGGGGTCGTCGCCGATGGTCAGTTTCACGGGCGGCCGCTCGTCACCCGTGCGGGTCCCCAGGACGCGGGCGACCAGGACCGGGGCGATGCAGGCCGCGCCGATGACCTTGCCCGCGCCGTGCATGGCGGCGAGGAACGCGGCCACCGACGGTTCGACCGTGCACGCTGCGCCCTCGGTGGCGAAGGTGCAGAGGTTCTTGGCGACGCCGAAGCCGCCCGGCAGCACCACCGCATCGAAATCCTCGACGCACAGGTCCCTCACCTCGGCGACCGGTCCGCGCGCGATGCGCGCCGACTCGACGCGCATGTCGCGGGTCTCGCCCGCAGCGGGTTCCCGGCGCAGGTGGTCGATCACGTGCAGTTGCGGTCCCGAGGGGGCGGCGACGGTCACGCGCGCACCGGCCCGGTCGAGCGCGAGCAGCACGGCCGTGGCCTCGTGGATTTCCGAACCGTCGAACACGCCGGCGCCGCTCAGGATTACCGCCACGCGTTTCATGGCGCCACCTCCCTCCAGGAAGAGTTGGGATTTTCGGGCCATCGGCCCCGGATGTCAACCCCCCGCGGTCGGCCGGCAAGAGACTTTTTGGGGGCGTCGCCGGCGAGTACTACCTTGGGCCGTGATGCCGCGCGCAAACGCGCGCCGGCTCGACACGGAGGGGCGATGTCGAAAATCGCGATCGGCGGGATGGTCGAAACGCCCGCCCTGGTGCTCCTGAAGGTCCTGGGCGCCCGCAAGGGACCCGGCGTGGCCGGTCTGGCCCTGTCGACGCTCGGTGCGCACGGGGTCAACGTGCTGTGCGTGGTCTCGTCCTCGGACCGCTACGGCCGCGAGAACATGACCGTGGCCGTGGGCCGCGACGATCTCGACCAGGCGCTGGGCCTGCTGCAAGCCGTCCGCGAGGAAATCGACTCGGAACGCATCGAAGTGGTGCGCAACTGCTGCCTGATCTCGGTCTACGGCCCCCACTTCAGCGAACGGCCGTCCATCGCCGGCATGATCTTCGACGCCCTGGCCGCCGGTAAAATCGACATCCATGCCATCAGCACTTCGGTTTCGACCGTTTCCTGCCTCATCGACCAGGACGACCTGGAACCCGCCCGCCGACAACTCCAGGCCGTCTTCTTAATGCCTTAAGTTGTGCCGTCGAGATTGTGTCCGGCCGCGCCATCGGTTAGCGCGGCCGGCTCTCGTTTCATCCTCTCACATCGCGTAGCTCAACTCATGCCGCCGCTGCCGCGGCAACACCCGCGTGCTGACCGTGCGCCAGTAGTACTCGGTCCAACGCGCCGGCAACTCGATGCGGCTCACGAACAACCGACGTTCCAGCAACTCACTCACCGAGAGCCGCCTGTCGAACATCCCGCGCGCCTGCGCCGGCGTCGGGCTCCCGCGCTCCTTCTCCCGCCTGCCCTTCATGTAGTTCCGCCACACCAGGAACACCGCCAATCGCTCCGCGCTCGACTGCCGGCGCTTCGACCACGCGATCGTCTCGCGCTTGTGGTTCGCGCTGCTGTGGCGGATCAACAGGTCCAGCAAGTTGAACGGGAACAACGGGTTGCCCGCATCCCGCCGCTCCCGGCTCGACGTCACTAGGTGGGTCGATTCGCAAGGCAACCCCTTCAGGACCCGCGGGTAGATCTGGTGCTCGTCACTCAAGACGGTCACCCGCCGTTGCCCGCCGGTGACCACCTCCAGCAGATGCTTCACGTCCTTGAACACGGCCTTGGAGTCCGGCCGGCCAAGGCGGGCTTCCAGCCGCTGGCGCTTGCGCTTCTGCGCCTTGGTCATGCGGCCGCTGCGGCGGACCTCGCTTTCGGTGAAGTAGATCATGAAGTCGGTGTCCGTCTCTACGGCCAGGTGGTGGTGGAAGGGCCAGTACTGGGAATGCTCGAAAGAGACGAAGCCGTCGATGGCGAACTGGTCGGCCGGCTTGGCGGACTGCATGCGTTGGGCGTGGTAGAGCAGGCAGTGGCGGCCGAGTCGGCCGAGTTGGCGGTCGATGGTCGAGGGCGCGACGAGCAGGTCCCTGGCGATCTGTCGGTTGGCCATGCAGCCGGTGGTCTTGGTCAGCAGTTGTGGGAGGATGTCGGGTCGTTTGAGCCAGTAGGAGGTGGCGAAGGTCTGGGAGCTGAAGGAACGGCGGCAATGGAGGCAGAGGAACCGCTGGATACGGTTTGGGCTGAGGTGTCTACGGTAGTAGCCGATGCGTTTGAAGCGCCAGCCGGCGATCAACTGCTTGTGGTAGCAGCAGTTGGGGTTGGGGCAGTGGGGTGGAATGAATCTGGTGCCGATGGTGCGCATGTCCGGCCCGAGGCATCAAGCGGGCCGGACACATTTTCGACGGCACAACTCAATATTGGAATCCGCTCTCGCCGATGAATTCCCGCAGCAGCGAGGTCGGCGGCACCAGCCGCGCGTCGATCGGCAAGTGCAACCCCAGGAACTCCAGCAGCCCCCGCGCCCGCCCGAACGCCGCGTCCTGGGGCGGCACCGCCGCCAGGCGCGGTTCGGCCCACAGCTTCAGCACGCCCAGCTCGTACGGCAGGCCCGTGTTGAAGAACAGGTCCGCGTTCGACTGCCAGGGGAAGATGTATTTCTTCTCGCCTTCGCGCACGCTGTTCCAGCGCTGCAGGGTCGTCGCCGCCGGGTAGCCACGGTACTGGGCGTCGCGCACCAGGCGACGGAAGAGCCGCGGCAGGTGGGTGGGCATGTAGGTCAGGTCGTCGATGTTGGTGGGCGTGAGGGCCGAGACGTAGATGCGCAGCGTGTTGCGGCGCGGCACGTCGGCGGCGAGGCGCGCGTTCAGGGCGTGGATGCCCTCGACGATCAGGGGCGAGCCGGGCGGCAGGGAGGCGGGGCTCTCTCGCCAGACGCTGCGCCCGGTGTGGAAATCGTAGTGGGGCAGGCGCATGTCGCGGCCGGCCAGCAGCCCGTCGAGCGTTTCGGCCAGCAGGTCGAGGCGCAGGGCGTCGAGGGTCTCGTAATCGAAGGTGCCGGCGGCGTCGCGGGGCGTGTGCTCGCGGTCGACGAAGAAATCGTCCAGGGAGAGCGAAAGCGGGCGCAACCCGTGGTCGCGCAGCATCAGGGCGAGCTGCTTGGCGAAGGTCGTCTTGCCGCTGCTCGACGGGCCGGAGATCAGGACCAGACGGCCGTCGTCGGGCAGGGTGGCGACCCGGTCCGCGGCGCCGACCACCGCCCGCGTGTGCCGAGCCTCGCAGATCGCGATGAGTTCGCCGGCGCACCCCTCGGCGACCAGGCGGTTGATCGAGCCCAGATCGGGGATGCCCTGGCTCGTGGTCCAGGCGGTGTGATCCCGCAATGCCTGGAGCAGCTTGGGTTGCTGCGCGAAGGGTTGGACCGAATCCGGAGCGCCGGCCAGGTTGGGCATCAGCACGAAGCCGGGCGGCTCGGGCAGCAGGGCGAAGGCGCCCGCGAGGGCCGTCGAAGGCAGGTGCAGGCCCTGCAGCAGCAGCCGGCTGCCCTCGGGGCGGCAGAAGACCGCGGTGCCGACCGGGACGTAACGCGCCGCTTCGAGCGTGTGGCGGCGCGCCGAGTCGCGCAGCGCCCGCTGCAGGGCGCGGGGACCGTACAGCACGGGTTTCAGTTCCCGGTCGGCCGCGATGATCGCCCGCATGCGCGCCTCGAGCGCGGCGAGTTCGTCGGGCTGCAGGGGAGCGCCGCGGCGCAGCTCGCAGTACATCCCATCGCCGTAGGAGAAGTCCACGACGATCGCGTGTTCGGGATGCAGCTCCTCGCAGGCCATCGCCATGACCGTCACCAGCGTCCGCTGGACCGTGGAGTGGGATTTGGGATGGCTGCGGCGCATCAAGCCCACCGTCTCGCCGCCCCACAGCGGTTCGTTCAGGCAGGTGCGCTGGCCGTTGACCACGCCCAGGACGGCCGGGTCGGCGCCGCCGTCGAGTTCGTGGATGGCGAGCACCTCCAGCAGAGGGGTGCCGGGTACGATCTCGAACGGACGGCCTTCGATCCGGACCGTCGCGCTGCCGTTGGCCATGGTCGTCTCCTTGCCCGATGCGAGGGCGGCCTGATGGTAGGACCAGCGCGACGGCTTGTCCATCCCGGCGCCGGGCAGGGGAAAGCTCCGGTTGTACGGAGCCGGGTCGCCGTCTATACTGCTGCCCGCAAGAGGTCGCCACGAGACGATGCGAGACAAAGGGAGTGCACCATGTCCGTGAAGCTGGGAATCATGGGGTTCGGTCGGCTGGGCCGGAACATGTTCCGGATCGCCCACGACGTTCCCGACATCACCTTCGCCGCGGTCAGCGACGTGGCCGGCGTCGAGACGCTGGCTTACCTGCTGAAGTACACCACGGTCGAAGGGCCCTTCAAGGGCGAGCTGCGCCAGAAGGGACACTACCTGGTCACCAAGCACCAGAACACCCGTGTGGTGCACGGCTCGCGTCCGGGCGACGTCCCCTGGGATGTGCTGGGCGTCGACATCGTGATCGAGGCCACCGGCATGTTCCGCACCCGCGCCGAGCTGCAGAAGCACCTCGACTCCGGGGCCAAGGGGGTCATCCTCTCGACGCCGCCGGTGGGTGCGATCGACCGCATGATCGTCAACGGGGTCAACGACGACCAGCTGCAGCCGGGCGACCGCATCGTCTCCTGCGGCAGCAGCTCGTGCCACGCCCTGGCCGTGATCATGAAGGTCCTGCACGAGAAGATCGGCGTGAAGCGCGCGACGATGACCACCGTCCACGCCTACACCAGCGACCAGCAGCTCAGCGACAACGCTCGCGGCGGCCTGCGCTGGAGCCGCTCGGCGGCCGAGAACATCATCCCGAACAGCAGCTGGGCGGCCGGCGCGGTCATGGACCTGATCCCCGAGCTGCGGGGCAAGCTGTCGGGCATGGCCCTGAACGTCCCGGTGTCCGCCGGCTCGAACCTCGACCTGGTCATCGAGCTGAACAAGCCGCTGTCGGCGGTGGAGTTCAACGCCGTGCTGGCCGAGGCGGCCGCCGGCCCCTACAAGGGCCTGATCGGCTACACCGACGAACCCATCGTCTCCAGCGACGTGATCGGCAACTCCTGCTCGGCCGTCGTGGATTCGCAGGCCACCCTGTCGCTGGGCAACGGCCTGGTGAAGTGCATCGTCTGGTACGACAACGGCTGGGCCTACGCCTACCGCATGCTCGAGACCGCCCGCAAGCTGGCGGGCCTGATCCGGTCCCAGGAGGTCGCGTCATGAGAATCGCCATCAACGGATTCGGGCGCATCGGGCGCGCGGTCTTTCGCCTGCTCAACAGCATGCCCGAGGTCGAGGTCGTGGCCATCAACGACCTGGCCGACCCCGCGGCGCTGGCCTACCTGCTGCGCCACGACACGGTCATGGGGCCCTTCCAGGGCGTCGCCCAAATGGACGGGGACCTGATGGTCACCAGCAGCCAGCGCGTGAAGATGACCCAGGTGCCCGACCCGAAGCAGCTGCCCTGGCGCGAACTGGGCATCGACTACGTGGTCGAGGCCACCGGCCGCTTCCGCAAGCGGGCCGAGATCGCCCAGCACATCGAGGCGGGGGCGAGGAAGGTCCTGCTGACGGTGCCCTCGAAGGACGAGATCGACGCGACCATCGTCCTGGGCGTCAACGACGAGGAGCTCAAGCCCGAACACCAGATCGTCTCGAACGCCTCCTGCACGACCAACTGCCTGGCGCCCCTGGCCTACGTGCTGGACAAGGAGTTCGGCATCGAGTACGGGCTGATGACCACCGTCCACGCCTACACCAACGACCAGCGCCTGGCCGACGTGCCGCACAGCGACTGGCGGCGGTCCCGCGCCGCGGCCGAGAACACCATCCCGACCACCACCGGCGCCGCCCGCGCCGTCGGCAAGGTCCTGCCCAAGCTCAAGGGGAAGCTCGACGGTCTGGCCATGCGCGTGCCGGTGCCCGACGGCTCGGTCGTCGACCTGGTGACGATCATGTCGCGCGACGTGACCGCGGCCCAGGTTTGCGACGCCGTGCGGTCCCACGCCGAGAGCGCCCGCTTCCGCAACATCCTGCGCTACGCCGAGGAACCCCTGGTCTCGAGCGACATCGTGGGCGACCCGCACTCGTCGATCTTCGACGCGGAGTACACCTCGGTGATCGGCGGCAACATGCTCAAGACCCTCAGCTGGTACAACAACGAGTGGGGCTACTCCAACCGCGTGTTCGACCTGCTGAAGCTGATGGAAAAGATCGGCTGACCGGCGCCACCCGCGCGGCCCGACGATCCGGCAGACGAAGACCCCGGCCCGCCGCGGCCGGGGTCTTCGTGCGCGCCGGGGGGAGGACTGGCGCGGGTTCCCGGGCCTGGCGCCCCGCGACTCGGCCGGTCCCGCCGAGCGCGTCCCGGGGCGCGGCGACGCGGGTTCGCAGCCCCTCGACCTTCCGGCTGTTGTTCGCCCCTCGATCCGTGTTAGAATGGACGGGTTCCCGCCGTTCCGCACTCGAATTGGGAGACGACCATGCGCCTGCTCGCGATCGCCGCCCTTGCCTTGGCTTTCTGTGGGACGGCCGCCGCCGAGCGTGCGGCTCCCCTGCCGACCCCCCTGGTCGCACCGCCGACCCTGGCCGTCACGGACTGCCTGACCGGCAACGTCACGGCGGCGGCGACCTACTCCGGTTGGTGGGGCGGCAACGAGTCCTACGCCCGCCTGTTGCCCGCCGCGGCCCCCGGCTGCAACTGCAACGTGGGCCTCTCGGTGACCACGGCCCACATGCTGCTGGTCCTGGACGCCGGCACAGACATCACCGTCCAGGCGCGCCTGCTCACGGCCGCCGGCACGCCCGCCTGCCGCACGCCCGGCACGACGCTAGCGATGTCGTCGCCGCGCCGCATCCGCGGTATCACGAGTCCGGGCGTCTACGACGTCGCCGTGCCCTGCGATTTCGTCTGCGCCGAGTCGGGCCAGGACTACTTCCTGGTCGTCGACTTCGTCTCGGGCGTCGCGCCGGGTCTGGATCTCGTCGGCGGCGGCACGGGACACGACTGCGCGACCTGGAACGACTGGGGCGCCGGCTGGATCGACCTGGTCGGGTCCATGGGCTTCCTCAACGACCTCACGATCTGGGCGGATCTGGACTGCTGCTACCAGGCGATCCCCAACGCGTCCAGCACCTGGGGCGGGATCAAGGCCATCTACCGCTAGCGCGGCCGCTCGGGCCGACGCGTTGCCGTCCCCCGTGCCGCTGCCGTATCTTGGCGGGGAGGCCCGCTGTTCCGCCCGTCGATGAGGAGTTCGCCCCATGACACGCTCCACGCGATGCATCCGCCCGTTCACGGGTGTCGCCGGCTCGATCGCCCTGCTGGCCGTCTTGCTGACCTCCCTGCCGGCGCCCGCCGTCGCCGGCACCGTCGCGCCCGATCCGACCGCCCATCGGCGCCAGGAAGCAGCGACCAAGGCCCGTCTGGCCGCCGCCGCGACCCGCGCCGATGCGCAGAGGACCGCCGGTCAGGACCTGTACGATGTCCTGCACTACGACCTGGACCTGACGCTGGCGCCCGCGTCGCACCTGCTGACCGGGCAGGTCGCGACCACCGCCCGCATCGTGGGCTCGCCCCTTTCCACCCTGGACCTGGACCTGAAGTCGACGATGGTGGTGACCGCCGCGACGGCCGGCGGCGCGCCGACCACCTGGACCCGCATCGGCGACGTGCTGACCGTGGCGTTGGATCGTGCCTACGTCCCGGGCGAAGTCGTCACCGTGTCGGTCGCCTACCGGGGCAATCCCGCCGGCAGCTACTTCGGCTGGAGCAGCGTGGGCGGCCAGCCCATGATCTGGACGCTGAGCGAGCCCTACGGTTCCCGGGACTGGTGGCCGTGCAAGGACCTGAACACCGACAAGGCCGACTCGGTGGCCGTGCGCGTGACCGTGCCCGACGGGCTGATCGTGGCTTCCAACGGGCTGCTGGCATCGGAAGTCGACAACGGCGCGACCCGCACCTTCCAGTGGCGCACCGGTTACCCCATCGTGCCTTACCTGGTCTCGCTGGCGATCTATCCCTACACGCGGTTCTCCCACTGGTACACGCCGCTGGCGGGCGGCGACCCCATGGAAGTGCAGTACTTCGTGTACCCGAGCCACTACGATGCGGTCCAGGCGAATTACGCCAAGACCGTGCCGATGATCACGGTCTTCGCCCAGGCGTTCGGGGAGTACCCCTTCGTGCAGGAAAAGTACGGGCACGCGGAATTCGTCTGGGGCGGCGGCATGGAGCACCAGACGCTCACCAGCCTCGGCGGCTACGGCGAGGACCTGATCTCCCACGAGCTGGCGCACCAGTGGTGGGGCGACATGATCACCTGCGCCGACTTCCAGCACATCTGGCTCAACGAAGGGTTCGCCACCTGGTGCGAGGCCTACTGGCGGGAACAGACGGCGGGCGTCGCCACCTACCGCGCCTACATGGACGCCGCCGCCTACATGGGCCCCGGCACCATCTTCGTCGAGGACCCGAGCGACTTCTGGGGCATCTTCGACGGCAACCTGAGCTACAACAAGGGCTCGTGGGTCGTGCACATGCTGCGCGGGGTGCTCGGCGACGAGGACTTCTTCGCCGGCCTGGCGGCCTACCGCGACCAGTACGCCTACGGCAGCGCCACCACGGAACAATTCCGCGACGTCATGGAGCAGGTCTCGGGCCGCGACCTGGACGCGTTCTTCCAGCAGTGGATCTACGGGGAGTACTTCCCCTTCTATTACTACGACTGGGAGACGACCGCCCACGCGGACGGCCTCGTGCTGAACCTGGCCGTGACCCAGGCGCAGGCCAACACCGGTCTGTTCGCGATGCCGCTGCCGGTGCGCGTGACCACCACGGCCGGTGTCGTGGACACCGTCGTCTGGAACGACGCCGCGCTGCAGTCCTACCGGATCGCGGTGCCCGGCGCGGTGACCGGCATCGCTCTGGACCCCGACGGCTGGATCCTGTGCGAGAAGGCGGCTGTCCCGCTCATGGGGACCGCGGCGCCGCAGGTCCCGGTCCCTGGGACGCCCCGATTGACCTGCGCCCCGAACCCGTTCAATCCCGAGACCGAGGTCGTGGTCTCCACCGCGTCCGCGGGTCGCGTGGACCTCTCCGTGCACGACGCCGCCGGCCGCCTGGTCGGAGTGCTGTGCGCCGGCGACCTGCCCGCCGGCGAGCACCGCTTTCGTTGGCGGGGTCGCGACGAGGCGGGCCGCGCCGTCGCGTCCGGCGCCTATTACCTGCGCCTGCGCACGCCGGCGGGCGACGTGTTGCGGCCCGTGGCGTTGGTGCGTTGAAGAACCGGAGGCTCCTGCTCGCCGCGGTGCTCGTCAGCCTGGCCGCGACGCCCGTTGCGGCCGGCGATCCGCCGCGGCGTCTGGTCTCGCTCGCCCCGAGCGTGACCGAGTTGCTCTTCGATCTCGGCCTGGGCGACCGCGTGGTCGGCGTGACGGACTGGTGTCATCGCCCGCAGGCCGCCCTCGCCGTCGCCAAGGTGGGGGGCCACCTCGATCCCAATCTCGAAGCCGTGGTCGCCCTGCGCCCCGACCTGGTGGTGCTCGAGGTCGCCAACGCGGAAGCCGCCGACGGGCTGCGCCGCCTGGCGTTGCCGTTCCTGGTGGTGGAGCACCGCGACGTGGCCGGGATCCTCGCTTCGGTGACCCTGGCGGGCGAGGCTTGCGGCGTGCCCGTGCGCGCGGCCGCCCTGCGCGACAGTCTCGAGGCGCGTGTCGCGGCCGTGCACGACGCCCGCTCCGGCAGCCCGCGCCCGCTGGCCCTGGTCGTGGTGGGGCGCGACGCGACCGGGGGCCTGCTGCGCGACGTGTACGCGGCCGGCGGCGGCACCTTCCTGGGCGAGCTGCTCGAACTGGCCGGCGGCCGCAACGCGATCGAGAGCGAGGCGCTGAGCTACCCGCTGCTTTCGCAGGAAGGACTGGTGCGCCTGGCCCCGGAGGTGGTCGTTGACCTCGCGCCGGAATGCGCCGATGATCCGCAGCGCCAGGCTGAGCTGCGCGCCGCCTGGGACCTGCTGCGCGACGTGCCGGCGGTGCGCGACGGCCGCGTGCGCATCGTGCTGGACGACGCGGCGCTGATCCCCGGCCCGCGATTCGTCGAGACGCTGGACCTGCTGGCGGAGGCGTTGGATCCCACATGGACGCGAACCGGACCCTGACCCCCGTCCTCGACCTGCGCCACTTGCGGCTGGAGCTCGACGGCCGCTCCATCCTGGACGACGTGTCGCTGGCCGTGCGCGAGGGCGAGCACCTGGCGATCGTCGGACCCAACGGCGCCGGCAAGACCTGCCTGCTGAAGTGCGTCAACCGGATCCTGCACGGCTGGCGCGGCATGATCAGCGTGCACGGCGTCAGCATCGCCGCCTACTCGCAGCGCGAGCTGGGCCGCCTGGTGGCCTACGTGCCCCAGGTCGGCGGCCGGCCGGCCCCGTTCACCGCCCGCGAGACCGTCCTGATGGCCCGCTACCCCCACCTGACGCCCTTCGCATCGCCCGGCCTGCGCGACCAGCGCTACGTGGAGGACGCGCTGGCCTTGACCGGGATCGGCGCCCTGGCCGACCGGACCATGGACACCCTCAGCGGCGGCGAGCGGCAGAAGGTGTTCCTGGCGGCCGCCCTGGCCCAGGACGCGCGCCTGCTGCTGCTGGACGAACCGGCGACCTTCCTGGACCCGCGCCACCGCGACGACTTCCGGCGCGTGCTGCGCACGGTCAACCGCCGCAAGGGAGTGACGGTGGTCGAGGTGACCCACGACCTCAACTGCGCGGTGCTCGACGCCGACCGGATCTTCGCGCTGAAGGACGGCCGCGCCGCGTTCTGCGGCCCGCCGGACCAGTTCATGGTGCGCGACGTGATGCACCGCGTGTTCGACCGGACGTTCCTGACCGTGAACCATCCGACGACCGGGCAAACCGTGATCCTGCCGGAGGTGGGCGGGCCGTGAAGCGGATCACGATCCTCGGCGTGACGGTGCTGGTGACCGCGGCGGTGCTCGTCGCGGCGCCGCTGCTGGGCCTGGAGACCATCGACCCCCGGCAGGTGATGGGCGGCGCCGAAGCGGGGCCCGAGGCCCGCATCTTCTGGTCGCTGCGCGTGCCGCGGGTGATGCTGGGTTTCCTGGCTGGCGCGGCGCTGTCGGTGGGCGGCCTGACCTTCCAGGCGCTCTTCCGCAACGCGCTGGCCACCCCCTACACGCTGGGCGTCTCCAGCGGCGCCGCGCTGGGCGCCACCCTGGCGATCCGCCTCGGGTTGGTCTTCTCGGTGCTCGGGATCCCGGCCGTCTCGCTCGCCGCGTTCACGGGCGCGCTGCTGGCGGTCGCGCTGGTCTACGGCCTGGCCCGCGCGCGGCGGGTCGGGTCGGCCAACATCATGTTGCTGGCGGGCGTGGCGGTGAACTTCAGCTTCGCGAGCCTGATCCTGCTGGTCCACTACACATCCGACGCGGCGGCGTCATTCAACATCCTGCGCTGGCTGATGGGCCGGCTGGACACCGTGGGTCCCGACGAGGCCCTGCGCCTGCTGCCGCTGGTGGTCGTCGGCGGCTTCGTCGCGCTGGCGCTGCACCGCGAGCTGAACCTGATGTCGGTGGACGAGGAGCTGGCCGTCAGCCGCGGCGTCGATGTCGACCGCTACCGCGTGATCCTGTTCGTCACCACCTCGGTGATGGTCGGGGGCGTGGTGGCCGCCTGCGGACCCATCGGTTTCGTGGGGATGATGGTGCCGCACGTCTGCCGCCTGCTGATCGGCCCGGACCACCGTTGGCTGGGGCCGATGAGCCTGCTGGCCGGCGGCGCCTTCCTGGTCGTCTGCGACGTGCTGGCCCGCATGCTGGCCGCGCCGGCGGAGCTGCCGGTCGGCGTGCTGACCTCGCTGCTGGGCGGTCCCTTCTTCCTGTGGCTGCTGGTGGGGCGTCGCGGCGCCGTCGCCGGGGCCTGACCCCCGACGCGAGAGGGAGGCCGCATGGGCGCGCTGCTGCTGGCCTCGGCGATCTGGGCCTTCTCTTTCGGACTGCTCAAGACCGCGCTGGGCGGCTACGATCCGCTGGCCGTCGCCGCGGGCCGGCTCGTGCTCTGCCTCGCCCTGTTCCTGCCCTGGTTGCGGCGCGGCCCCGCCGCCCGCGGCGTGCGCCTGCGCCTGGCCGGACTGGGCGCCGTGCAGTTCGGGTTGATGTACGCCCTCTACATCGCGTCCTTCCGCTGGCTGCCCGCCTACGCCGTGGCCTTGTTCACGGTGTTCACGCCGTTGTACGTCGTGCTGCTGGACGATCTCGGCCGCCGCTCCCTCCACGCGCGCCACCTGGCGGCCGCCCTGCTGTCGGTCGCGGGCGCGGCGTGGGTCGCCTGGCAGGCGCTGCCGCCGACGCCGGCGTGGCCGGGGATCGCGCTGCTGCAGGGCGCGAACCTGTGCTTCGCGGCGGGTCAGCTGGGGTACCGTCGGCTGCGCCGCACCGAGCCCGCGACGCAGCGCAGCGAGGCCGGCAACCTGGCCTGGATGTACCTGGGCGCGGCCGTGTTCGCCGTCGCCGCGCTGGCCGCCGCCGGACGGCCCGCGGACCTGCTCGCCCTGTCGCCGACGGCCCGCTGGGCCCTGCTCTACCTGGGGCTGCTGCCCTCGGGCGTCGCCTTCTACCTGTGGAACCGCGGTGCGGCGCGCGTGGGGGCGGGCGCTTTGGCGGCGGCCAACAACCTCAAGGTCCCGCTGGGGGTTGTGATCGCCTGGACGGTGTTCGGGGAGCCGGCGCCCTACGCGCGCGTGCTGCTGGGGCTCGCCGTGGTCGTCGGCGCCGTGCTGTGGGCCGTGGCGCAGGAGAAGAGACCGGAACGGTTGTGAACAAAACCCGCTTGTCGGGGGCTGGCGGCGGGGTTAGTTTTGCGGTCCGAGCATGTCGGCTGCGCACCCGTCGCGGCCTGGGCGCGGGCCGCCCGACGTCGAGAACGGGGATGGCCCCACGGACAAGGAGACCCAGACGATGAGCTTCCAGGACCGGATCGAGAAGCTGCTCGCCGGCGGCGCCGTCCGCCGCAACATCCCCCGCGCGGACATGATCCAGGCCTGCGTGGACCACGGCGAGGCCATCGTCAGCAAGTGCGGCGCCCTGGCCACCTGGACCCGCCCCGAGTCCACCGGCCGCAGCCCCGAGGACACGCTGCTGGTCAAGCGTCCCGAAAGCGCCGCGTCCATCGACTGGACGGCCGCCAACAACCGGCCGATCGACCCCGAGACCTTCGACATGCTCATGGACGACGCCCTGTCGACCCTCGGCAAGGGCCGGCTCCATGTCAGCGACCGCGTCGTCGGCGCCGATTCCGCCTACGCCCTGCCGGTGACGACGATCAGCAACCGCTCCCTGCAGGTCCTGTTCACCGACAACATGTTCCGCCCCGTGCCGAAGGACATCGGCAAGAGCATCTTCGCCCAGCGGCCGTTCACGCTGCTGGTCTGCCCGCAGGAGAAGCTCGACCCGAAGCGCTACGAGGGACGCCTGCGCATCGACCCGAAGCTGGGCCACACCTCGACGATGGTCATCGCCATCGACTTCGACCGCCGCTTCGGCGTGGTCTACGGTTCGTCCTACTGCGGCAGCTGCAAGAAGCTGCTGTTCACGGTCATGAACTACATGCTGCCGCCCGAGGGCGTCCTGCCCCTGCACTGCTCCGCCAACGAGGGACAGCACGGGGACATCGCGCTGCTGCTGGGCCTGTCGGGCACCGGCAAGACGACCCTCTCGGCCGACCCTTCGCGCGCCCTGCTCGGCGACGACGAGCACGGCTGGGGCGACCACGGCGTCGCCAACTTCGAGCACGGCTGCTACGCGAAGCTGATCGACCTGAACCCGAAGAAGGAGCCGGAGATCTTCAAGGCCTGCTTCCACGAGGCCGATTTCCGCCAGCACGGGTCGATCATCGAGAACGCGATGATGTACCCCGGCGGCACCTTCGACCTGTTCGACGACCGGCTCACGCCCAACAGCCGCGGCTCCTACCTGCTGAGCGAGCTGACGAACATCAAGCAGAGCTCGGTGGGCGGTCATCCCAAGACGATCCTGTTCCTGACCGCCGACGCCAACGGCGTGCTGCCCCCGGTCAGCAGGTTGACCCGCGACCAGGCCATGCTGTGGTTCCTGATGGGCTACACCAGCAAGCTCGCCGGCACCGAGACGGGCGTCACCGAGCCCAAGAGCGCCTTCTCGCGCTTCTTCGGCGCGCCCTTCATGCCGCGCAACCCGGACGACTACGCCAGCATGCTCGGCAAGAAGCTCGACGAGCACGGCACCGTGGTCTACCTGGTCAACACCGGCTGGAGCGGCGGCGCCTACGGGACCGGCAAGCGCATGGACATCACCCTGACGCGGGCGATGTGCGCCGCCGCCATCGACGGCTCGCTATCGCAGGTGACCTGCGAGACCGACCCCTACTTCAAGGTGCTGGTGCCGACGAGCTGCCCCGGCGTCGACGATCCGGCGATCCTCAAGCCCGCCAACACCTGGAGCGACAAGGCGGCCTACGCGGACCGCGCGCAGAAGCTCGCCAAGGAGTTCGCCGCGCAGTGGGACAAGGCCTACGCCGACAAGGGACTGGCGCCGGCGATCGCGGCGGCCTGCCCGGGCAAGTAGTCGTATCATGTAGCTCAGACGCTGCGACGGGCGCCCCCGCGGGGGTGCCCTTCGCATACCCCCCGGGAGGATCCGCCGTGCGCCGCCAGGAACTCGCTTCCGACGACCCCGCCCTGTTCCGCGAAGCCGCCGACCTGTGCGAGGTCGGGTACCTGGGCCTCGTGACCGCCGACGGCACGCCGCGCGTGGTGCCGCTGAACTTCGCGGCTCTCGAGACCACGATCTACTTCCACGGCGCGCTGGCGGGGGAGAAGCACGAGCTGCTGAAGGGCGGCGCGCGGGTCAGCTTCCTGATGGCCCTGCCCTACAGCCTGATCCCCTCCTACTGGACCGCGCCGGACCACGCCTGCCCCGCCACCCACTACTTCAAGTCGGTGGACGCGCGCGGCGTCTGTTCGGTGGTGGAGGATCTCGGGGAGAAGGCCCGCGCCCTGCAGGCCCTGATGCAGAAGTACCAGCCTGAAGGCAGGCACCGCCCCATCGACGCCGCCGACCCTGTCTACGTCAAGCCCCTGCGCGGCGTCGGGGTGTTCCGCGTCGCGGTCGCGAGCTGGACCGGCAAGGTGAAGTTCGGCGTCAACGAGCCGGA
Organism: bacterium; assembly: GCA_031441465.1. Taxonomy (GTDB): domain Bacteria; phylum Krumholzibacteriota; class Krumholzibacteriia; order LZORAL124-64-63; family LZORAL124-64-63; genus PNOJ01. The sequence goes on from JANOEP010000011.1 coordinate 109,242, forward strand.
GCGGATCCGGCGGCTGCTGATCGACGGGCTGCGGGAGCGGGGGCGGCCGCTGGACCTCGCCACGGCGCTGGAGATCGAACGCACGCTGGACGGGATCTGATCGCCGGGTATGATCTGATTCCCGCTCCCTGCCGGTTTATGGTACTGGAGAGAGTCTGCCAAGGTGGCGGCGAACATCGTAAAAGGGATGATGTGATGAGCGAGCCTAGGAACTGCTGGGACGTGATGAAATGTGGCCGTTCGCCCGGCGGCGTCAACGTCGTATCCAGCGGGATCTGCCCTGCGGCGGTCGACCGGTCGAGCCACGGCATCAACCGGGGACAGAACGCCGGCCGGTACTGCTGGCGGATCGCGGGGACTTACTGCCGCGGGCAACGTCAGGGGACCTTCGCCCAGAAGGCGGAGGACTGCGGCAAGTGTTTCTTCTTCCAGCTGGTCAGGTACGAGGAGGCCGAGGCGCTGACCCTCTAGCGGCTGGCGCTAGTCCACGATTCCGATCTCGAAGACCCGCGGCCAATCCTTCCCCGTCACGAAGACCCGCCCGCTCGCCGGATCGACGGCGATCCCGTTGAGCACGTCCGCCGCGAGGTCCTGCTCGCGCGTCAGCAGCCCGGTCAGGTCGAGCCAGTCCACGACCGCGCCGGTGGCGGGATCGATCCTTACGATGAAGTCGGTGAGCCAGACGTTGGCCCACACCAGCCCGCCGGCGCATTCCAGCTCGTTGAGCCGCTCCAGCTCGGCGCCGCCCGTGGTGACGGTCACGCGGCCCAGCTCGGCGAAGGTGCCGGGGTCGCGGAAGAACAGCGTCGAGGTGCCGTCGCTCATGACCAGCCGCGCGCCGTCCCAGGCCAGGCCCCAGCCCTCGGTCGCGTAGTCGAAGGTGTCCAGGGGGGCGAAGGTCGTCAGGTCGCGCGCGTAGGCGCGGTGGTTCTGCCAGGTCAGCTGCAGGACGCGGTCATCGACGACCGCCACGCCCTCGCCGAATTCGTTGGCCGCCAGCGCGACCGACTGCAGCACCGTCCCGGTCGCGAGTTCCACCCGCCGCAGCTCCGAATCGCCGTAGTGGCCCGTGCCCTCGACCAGCGCGCCGCGGTCCCAGACGAGTCCCTGGGTGAAGGCGCCCGGATCGTGGGGGAACGACGCCACGACGCGCACGCCGCGGGCCGGTTCGGCCGCGACGAAGGAGCGCAGCGTGATCGTGCGCGCGCCGCCGGTGTCCGGCGTGACGACCAGGGCGCAGTAGTGGACGCCGGGCGCGAGGCCCGCGCGGTCGGCCGTCACCCAGACCGTGTCGGCTTCGGCCGCGGCGGATCCCGCGGCGGGCGCGGCCGAAGCCCAGGTCGAGCCGACGGTCACCGCCGCCGTCCAACCCAGTGCGCCGCCGCCGCCGTTGCGGATCACGACCGCCAGCCGCGAGCCGACCAGGCCGAAGCTGACCTGCGGCGTCTCGATCGCCGGCGACGGAGCGGCCACGTTTAGTGGCAGCCTGCCCGTGACCGCGTCGCGCCCGTCGTCCACGCTCACCGAGACGGTGCACGGCCCGGCCTGCGCCGGCGCGATCCAGGCGACGGCGGCCGCGGCGGCCCCTTCGGGGAACACGCCACGGGTCGCGCTCCAGGCGTAGGACAGGGGCTGGCCCTCGGGATCCCCCGCCTGCACCGACACGGTCAGCGTGTCGCCGGGGCTGGCCGTCGTCGACGGCGCGGCAGTCAGCGCCGCGATCGCCGGCGGTCGGTTCGCGGGATCGGCATCCAGGATGCAGCCGGCGACCGCCAGAGCCGCGGCGAGCAGGCAGAAGGTCAACGGTCGGGTTCTCATCACTCTCCTCGGAGTTGCCCTCATTGTAGGGGGGATCGGCGCGGCGGACAACCGTCTGGCCCGCGGCCGGTCCCGAGGTTATGATGGCTCCCGAACAGGAGCGTACATGACTTCGATCCGCCACATCCCCCTGCCCACCCTCTACCGGGAGACCGACGCCTTCGCGGGTCTCGTGATGCCGGGCCCCGCCTGAGCCAAGCCGCAGCACCGCCGCATCACGCCACGCCGCCGGCGCCCCGCCGGCGGCCGGACCCTGTGCGAAGGAGGATGTTGTGAACGACCGCAAGGATCTGATCCGCGCCTACAAGGAGACCGTGCAGCCCGCCGGGATCTACGTCGTGCGCAATATCATCGAGGGCAAGCTGCTGCTGGGCGCCAGCCGCAACCTGCCGGCCAGCCTCAACGGCCAGCGCGCTCAGCTGCGCTTCGGCGGCCACCGTAGCCGCGCCCTGCAGTCCGACTGGAACCGCCTCGGCGAGGACGCCTTCGTCATCGAGGTGTACGAGGAACTGAAGCCGTCCGAGGGCAACCGCGAGGTGCTCCAGGCGGACCTCGAAGCCCTGCTTGCCCTGCTGATCGCCGATCTGCGCCCCTGGGACGAGCATGGCTACCATCCACCGCCGCGAGAGGGGAAGTGAAGGCACCGGCCTTGCAATTGACCACGACCGTCGCAACTGCTTGATTTTTCAATAGCTTGTACAATTCGCCATGATGGGGGGATGCGCGCCGGCTTATTGCACATTTGTCAATTATCTTGATACTACAGATTCATTGTGATATAGTCACAATACTGTCAACATACCGACAGAACTGTTTGTCGCTCTGCATGTTCGGCCCAAAACGCATGATTCCCGAACACCGCATTCCAACACGGGGGATTTAGATGCGGACTTTTCAACAGGCCATGATCGTCGTCGCCTCGCTGACGTTGGGATGGGCGCCGGTCCAGGCCTTCCACGATGGCGGCGTCGCTTACTGCGCAGGCTGCCACACCATGCATGTGAGCCAGAACGGCGGCCCCGGCTACCACGGGACACCGGGCGGCAACCCTGATCTGCTGATGTACGGGAACGCCACCGACACGTGTGTGCGTTGTCACTATTTCCGCGGTCAGATCTCGAACGGCCAAGGCCAGGGGCCGGGTGGGGATTTCTACTGGCTGACGCGCACGTTCACCTGGACCACGCCGGGGGGAACGACGGGGAGCAGTCCCGGCCACACGCACGGACACAACGTGGCCTGCAACGTGTTCAACATTCCTGCCGATCCGGTTCTCCAGCAGGCGCCCGGCGGGGAATTCCTCAGCAACGAACTCGGCTGCACCAGCTGCCACGATCCCCATGGCAACAGGAATTTCCGCATGCTCTACGATTCGCAGCTCGGCCCCAGGTACGTAGGTGATACGCGATTCGCGTTCACGGCCGACGCACCGCTGGCCCGCGGCAATGCCGGCACCACGCTGGTCGGCGGCGGCGCCAACGAAACCGACGCCCGGCATACCGTCTACAAGAGCGGTTTCAGCGAGTGGTGCGCCAACTGCCATCCGTCGATGTTCGAAACAGCCGGCGGGCAGTACATGCATCCCGCCGGCGTCGGGCTCACGCCCACGATCGCTGACCGTTACAACGGATACGTGAGCACCGATGATCCGGATGGCGGCATCCAGGCCGCATCCTACATGGGCCTGGTGCCTTTCGAAGCGGTCGATGTCGATCTGTCCTCGGTCGATCCCGCGAACTCGACGTCAGGTCCCGCGGCCGGCGACCAGGTGATGTGCCTGTCCTGCCACCGCGCCCACGCGTCGCCGTTCGCCGACGCCGGGCGCTGGGATTTCGCCGCCACGTTCCTGGTTGCGGATTCGCATCCCCGGATAGGTGACGGCGGCGCCTCTGCACAGGACATCGCCAACCGCTATTACGGGTACACCTTCACGCCCAACCAGCGCTCGTTGTGCAACAAGTGCCACGTCAAGGACTTCGGAGACGCGCCGTACACTCCCTGAGTTGTGCGGAGGCGGCCGGGAGCCCCATCCGGCTTCCGGCCGCTGTCCCGATCGGCAAGTGTGGCCAAGTCCTCTTACTTCATCCCGAGATGGTACGCCAGGAACGCCCACTCGTCCGCGACCTCTTCGATGATCTTCGACGTCGGCTTGCCGCCGCCGTGCCCCGCCTTGGTCTCGATGCGGATCAGCACCGGGTTGTCGCAGCCCTGCGCCGCCTGGATGCGGGCGGCGTACTTGAAGCTGTGGCCCGGCACGACGCGGTCGTCGTGGTCGGCGGTGGTGACCAGGGTGGCCGGGTAGCAGGTCCCGTCCTTCAGGTTGTGGTAGGGCGAGTAGGCGCGCAGCACGGGGAACATCGCGGGGTCCTCGCTGCTGCCGTAGTCGCTGGTCCAGGCCCAGCCGATGGTGAACTTGTGGAAGCGCAGCATGTCCATGACGCCGACCGCGGGCAGGGCCGCCGCGAACAGCTCGGGCCGCTGGTTGACGACCGCGCCCACCAGCGTGCCGCCGTTGCTGCCGCCCTGGCAGGCCAGGTGCGCGGGCGAGGTGTACTTCTGCGCGATCAGCCACTCCGCCGCGGCGATGAAGTCGTCGAAGACGTTCTGCTTGTTGGCGAGCATGCCGCCCTGGTGCCAGTCCTCGCCGTACTCGCCGCCGCCGCGCAGGTTCGCCATCGCGAACACGCCGCCCATCTCGACCCACTGCAGGCGCGAGATCGAGAAGTAGGGGGTCATGGAGACGTTGAAGCCGCCGTAGCCGTACAGCAGCGTCGGGTTGCCGCCGTCGAGCTTGATGTCCTTGCGGTGGACCAGGAACATCGGGACCTTCGTGCCGTCCTTGCTGGCGTAGAAGACCTGCTCGGTGGTGTAGGCGCTCAGGTCCACGTCGATCTCCGGCTCGCGGAACACGGTGCTCGTGCCGGTCTTGAAGTCGTACTTGAAGATGGTCGGCGGGTAGAGGAACGAGGTGAAGGTGTAGAAGCAGTCGGTGTCCGCGCGGTGGCCGCCGAAGCCGCCGGCGCTGCCGATGCCCGGCAGCTGCACCTCGCCGAGCGGGCTGCCGTGGTGATCGAAGCGGTAGACGACGCTGTGGGCGTCCTTCATGTACTCGGCCACGAACTCGTCGCCGTTGATCATGCCCACGCCCTGCAGGGTGACGTCCTTCTGGGGGATCAGCTCGAACCAGGCGTCCTTGGCGGGGTTGGCGGTGTCGACCGCGATCAGGCGCTTGCGCGGAGCGTCGAGGTCGGTCGTCAGGTAGAACACGCCGGCGTCGTGATCGACGTAGCTGTACTCGGCCTCGAACTCGCCGAACAGCTCGACGACCTTCGACTCGGGGTCGCGCAGATCCTTGTAGAAGAGCAGGTTCTGCGGCGAGGTCCCCATCCAGACCGAGATGATCAGGTAGTCCCCGCTCTCGGTCACGCTCCCGCCGAAGCCCCAGTCCTGGTGGTCGGGGCGTTCGTAGACCAGGACGTCCTTCGCCTGCGCCGTGCCCAGCTTGTGGTAGTAGAGCTTCTGGAAGAAATTGGTGCCGGTGAGGTCTTCTCCCGGCTTGGGCGCGTCGTAGCGGCTGTAGTAGAAGCCCGCGCCCTCGTGGTCCCAACTCGCGCCGGAAAACTTGCTCCACTCGATCGTGTCGGCCAGGTCCTGCCCGGAGTCGATGTCGCGCACGTGCCAGGTCTGCCAATCCGAGCCGCTGGCGCTCGTGGCCCAGGCCATCTTCTTGCCGTCGCGGGTGATGCTCATGCCGGCCAGCGCCACGGTGCCGTCCGCGCTCAGGGTGTTCGGGTCCAGCAGGACGCGCGGCTCGGCGTCGGGGCTCTCCTGGACGTAGTACACCGACTGGTTCTGCAGCCCCGAATTCTTCGAGAAGAAGGTGCGGCCGCCCTCCCGGAACGGGGCGCCGTACTTCGGGTAGTCCCACAGTTCGGTCAGGCGCTTCTGGATCCGCTCGCGCGCCGGCAGCTTCGCCAGGTAGCCGTACGTCAATTCGTTCTGCGCCGCGACCCAGGCGCGGGTCTGCTCGCTGTCGACGTCCTCGAGCCAGCGGTAGGGGTCGGCGACCGAGGTGCCGTGGTAGTCGTCGACGACGTCGACGGTGGCGGCGGCGGGGTAGGCGAGGGACATCGGGCTCTCCTGTCCGGAATTGCGACAGCCGCCGAGCGCGAGCAGCGCCAGGGCGACCACGATCGGCGCACGTTTCATGGGGCGGACCTCTCGTTTCGGGTCGGGGTGTGCGGCGCGGGGTCGGGCCATGATAGGACGGCGCGGCGCCCCTGTCATCCCTCAACGGGCTTCCCAGCCGACCCGGCCGCTGCTACGATACGGGCATGTCCGGCCACGAGTTGCACATCCTCCACGAGGACAACCACCTGCTGGTGGTGGTCAAACCCGCCGGGCTGCTGGCCCAGGGCGACCGCACCGGCGACGTTTCCTTGCTGGACCTCTGCAAGGCCGACCTGAAGGCCCGCTTCGGCAAGCCGGGCAACGTCTACCTGGGCCTGGTGCACCGCCTGGACCGGCCGGTCTCCGGCGTGATGGTCCTGGCCCGCACCTCGAAGGCCGCGTCGCGGCTCAGCGCGCAGTTCCGCGACGCGCAGGTGCGCAAGACCTACCGGGCCGTCGTCGAGGGCGCGCCGCCCGCACCCGAGGGGGACCTCGTCGGCCACCTGGCCGCCGAGGGCGACCAGGACGGGCGGACCCGCTGGTCGGCGTCGCCCTTCCCCGGCTCGCGCGAGGCGGACCTGCGCTACCACGTGCTCGCCGCCGCGCCCGGCCGCTCGCTGCTCGAGGTCCGGCCGCAGACCGGCAGGCGTCACCAGATCCGCGTCCAGCTCGCCGCGGCCGGCTGTCCCGTGGCCGGTGACGTGAAGTATGGCGCCCCGGCTCCTTTGCCCGACCGCTCCGTGGCCCTGCACGCCTGGCGCCTGGAACTGGCGCACCCCGTCGGCGGTGGGCTCCTCGTCTTCACCGCCCCCGTCCCCGAGAGCGCGCCCTGGTCCCTGTTCGCCGAGGCCGGCTCGTGATCGCGGTCGATGTCACCATCGTCGGCGGCGGCATCGTCGGCTGCGCGGTGGCCGACGCCGCGGCCCGTCCCGGCCGGTCGGTCGTGCTGCTGGAAAAGGAAGCGCGCCTGGGCGCCGGCACGACCTCGCGCAACAGCGAAGTGGGCCACGGCGGCATGTACTACCCGACGGGTTCTTTGAAGGCCCGCTGTTGCGTCCGCGGGCGACGGCTGCTGCGCGAGTTCTGCCTCGGGGCGGGTGTCGGCTGGCGCGACGCGGGCAAGCTCATCGTGGCCTGCGACGAGGCCGAAGCGCCCGGCCTGGAGCGGCTGCACGCTCTGGGGGCCGCCAACGGCGTCGAAGACCTCGCCCTGCTGGGCCGCGATGAAGTGCGCCGCCTCGAACCGCAGATCCGCGCCGCGGCGGCCCTGCACTCGCCGCGCACCGCGATCCTCGACGCCGAGGGCGCGGCCCGAGCTCTGGGGTCGCGCGCCGCCGGCCGTGGCGCCGAGGTGATGACCGGCGCCGAGGTCACGGGCCTCGCGCGGCGCGGGGGCGTCTGGGAAGTGTCGGCCCGCCGCGGCGCCGAGACCTGGACCCACGCGAGCCGGCAGGTCGTCAACTGCGCGGGGCTGCACGCCGACGAGGTCGCCGCGCTGGCCGGGGTGGACGTCGCCGGCCTCGGCCTGCGCCAGCGCTGGGTCAAGGGCAACTACTTCGCGGTGGACCCCCGCCACGCCGGGCGCGTGTCCCGCCTGGTCTACCCGGTGCCGCCGCTGGACCGCGACACGCTGGGCGTGCACGTCTGCCTGGACCTGGCCGGCCAGATGCGCCTGGGTCCCGACTTCGAGACCGTGCCGCGATGCGAGGACTACGGCGTCGATCCCGCCCGCGCCGCCGCCTTCTACACGGGCGCCGCGCGCTTCCTGCCCTGGCTCGAGCCGCAGGACCTGCAGCCGGCGCTCAGCGGCCTGCGCCCCAAGCTCGACACCGACGCCCCCTTCGCCGACTTCCAGGTGCGCCGCGAAGCTGGTGACCTCGATGGCCTGATCAACCTGATCGGGATCGATTCGCCGGGGCTGACCTCGGCGCCCGCGCTGGCGGAGATCGTCGCCGCCCTGCTGGACGGGCGCGACGCGCGGGTGGCATCGTGACCGCCGCGGCCGTCGCGATCGTGCTGCTGCTGCTGGCCGGCTGGGCCGCGGCCCGCGCCCTGCGCGCCGCCGGCGAATGGCGCACGGCACCGCGCGGCCGGCGTCCCTTCGCCGCGACGGGCGCGCATTACCGCCGTTGCTACGACCGGCGCGGGTTCCTGATCCTGGGCGGGGTGGCGCTGGCCGCCTTCATCATGGCGCACACGGGGATCGACGAGGCGATCGACCGGGCCCACGCGCGCCGCGTCCGCGGCCCGCGCAGCGACGCGGCCGTCGGCATCCTGCGCGGGTTCGGCCGGCGGCCGTGGTTCCTGGTCTGGGGGGCTTTCGGGCTGCTCGACGGCTTGGTCGCGACGACACCGCTGCTGCGCTGGGGCCGGCGCAACTTCGAGGCCATGGTCGTCGGCCTGCCCGCGCTCTGGTCGCTGCAGTTCGCGGGCGGCGCCTCGCGCCCCACCGACCCGCCAGGCGATGCGCACTGGCGTCCCTTCCGCGACGACAACACCGCGTCGGGCGACACCTTCGTGGCCGCCGTGCCCTGGCTCAACGCCGGCCGCACCGTCGACGAACCCTGGTTGCGACGGCTGGCTTGGCTGCTGAGCTGGGGGCCGGGCTGGGGGCGGCTCAACGACCGCAAACATTACGCGAGCCAGGTGATGTTCGGCCACGAGATCGCCGCGCAGGCGGTCAGGTCGGTCGCCGCCACCGACACCGCCGCCGCCGATTACCGCACGAGCGTCATCCGCCCGCCGCCGCTGCCGCTGCGAGATTCCACGCGATACAGGTAAACACCCGAGGGCAGCGCCGCACCCGCGGCGTCCCGCCCCTCCCAGAGCACGGTCTGCGCACCGGTCGGGGCATTCCAGTCGCGCGACCAGATCGCGCGGCCGGCGAGGTCGTGCACGGTCAGGCGCACCGCTCCGGGCTCTGCGACCGCGAAGCGGATGGTGGTCGCCGGATTGAACGGGTTCGGGTAGTTGTCGACCGCCAGCAGCAGGGGCGCGTCGGGCACGGGGGTGCCCTGCTCGTCCATGTCCCAGATCGTGCCGTTGACGGTGTAGGTGACGAAGCCCGTCGTCGCGACGACGATGTGGCCGTTGGCGATCGTGCGCATGCCGGCGGGGTAGGTGGAGGTGGAGCCTTGGGCGGTCTGGTAGACGTAGGCGCCGGCGGCGGACAGGCGATTCAGCGCGTCCTGGCTCGGGTGGCCGTAGCTGCTGCTGGTCGGCACCGAGATGATCGCGACCTCGGGCGTCGTCGAATTCAGGAAAGAGGTGTTGCTGCTGGTGAACGAACCGTGGTGGTTGACGTGGAGGACCTCGATGTCGCCGGCCTCGAGGCCGACCGACGTCTCGACGTCCTGCTCGCTGCTGTAGCCGCCGGTCAGATCGCCCGCGACCAGGAAATCGAAATCCCCGCTCTGGATCAGCAGGGCCATGCAGTAGGCGTTTTCCTGGGTCGAACTGGTGAAGGGCGACGGCAGCGTGCCGTTGCCGTTCAACGCGATGACCGTGGCGGTCACGCCGTCGCCCAGGTCGATCACTTGGCCGTCGACCGCGGTGTGCCGCTTGGCGGCCACCGCGTTGGCGTACGAGGTGTAGGTGGCGGTGGTGTAGGTCCAGCCCCGGTCGTAGACCGCCTGGGCGACGCCGACCGCGTTGTAGACCTCGTCGAGGCCGCCGATGTGGTCCTCGTGGTAGTGGCTGGCGGCCATGTAGTCGAGGGTCGTGATGCCGTGGCTCTGCAGGTAGGGGACGATCACGCTGTTGCCATCGCCGTTCTCGCCGCCGTCGAACAGCAGGGTCTTGCCGCTGGAGGAGACGATGAGCGTGGCGTCGGCCTGCCCGACGAAGAGGCAGTGGATCGTCACCCCGGCCAAGGCCGGCAAGGCGGATAGGCTCACAAGCAGGGCGGTCACCCAAACCCGCGTCCGGATGCTCTGGGAGGTCATCGGGCGGCACCTTTGTTGAAAATGTCCTGCCAGTTGATCCTGGCTCCTCTTAATGATACCAGATTTCGCCGCTTTCCGAAAGCCGCCCTCTCCGAACTGTCAACAAGACCCATCCTTTGTGACAGGGGTGTCCTGCAGGCCCTGAAGCCAGGATGGCGAAAGGGCCGGAAGGCCAAGCGCTCAGGGCACACGAGGTGCCCTGAGCGCGTCCCCTGTCACAAAGGATGGGTCAACCCCCTACTTGTTTCTTGATCCAGGTCGTCGTCACCGACTTCGGCCGCTCGATGGGCGTGGCCATGGCCCGGTTGATGACCAGCTGCGAAGCCATGCCGAGCGCCCGCGAGACGGCGAAGAACACCGTGTAGAAGGAGAACTCCTTGATCCCGTAGTGGTAGAGCAGGGCGCCCGAGCCCGCGTCCACGTTCGGCCAGATGTTCTTGGCCTTGCCGTGCTGCTGCAGCACGTCGGGCACGACCTCGAACACGATGTTGACCGTCTTCATGATCGGGTCGTCCGGGAAGTGCTTCATGCCGAAGTCGCGGAAGCAGGTGAAGCGGGGGTCGGTCACGCGCAGCACGGCGTGGCCGTAGCCCGGCACGACCTGGCCCGAGTTCAGGGTCTCCCAGGCGAACTTGCGGATGTTCTCGTGGGTCGGCTGGCCCACGGCCTTCTTCAGGTCCAGGATCCACTTCAGGCATTCCTGGTTGGCCAGTCCGTGCAGCGGGCCGGCCAGGCCGTTCAGGGCCGCCGACACGCTGTAGTAGGCGTTGCTCAGGGCCGAACCCACCAGATGGCAGGTGTGGGCCGAGACGTTGCCGCCCTCGTGGTCGCAATGCAGCACCAGGTACAGGCGCATGCAGTCGGCGAACTCCCCGTTCGGGTCCTTGACGCCCAGCATGTGCGCGAAGTTCTCGGACCAGGTGAGGCTCTTCTTCGGGGCGATCCGCGGGCCCTTGCGGTAGCGCATGCGGTAGATGCCGGCGGCGATGGCCGGCAGTTTCGCGATCAGGTCCAGCGAGTCTTCCAGCGTGGGCTTCCAGTAATCCAGCTTGTTCATGCCCTCGTAGTAGGCGTCGCGGAACTTCGACTCGCGTTCCATGGCCAGGATCGCGGTGTCGAACATGCACATCGGGTGGGAGTCCTTCGGCATCGCCTCCAGCACCCGCCAGACGTAGGCCGGCACGCGGGCGCGCTCGGCCAGGTCCTGCTGCAGGGCCCGGGTGTCGCGGGACGACGGCATCTCGCCGGTGCACAGCAGGTAGAAGACGTCCTCGGGGGTGCGGTCGGCCAGCTCGGCGATCGGAGTGCCGCGGATCAACAGGCCCACGTCGGGCGGCACCTCGCTGGTGTCGCAGACCATGCCCTTCACGCCGCGCATGCCGCCGTAGGCCTGGGCGACCGTCACGTCGCTGATCTTCGTATCGCCGTGGGTCTGCACGAGGGTGCGGATTTCCTGGCGCCACTCGGGGATGAGCTGGGCCATGCGCGTCTGGAGCTTAGCCATGGGGGCCTCCTTGGTCGGTCGGGACTCGGCGCAAAGCGGAGTCCGCTACTCGTATAATGCATGCGGATCTGCAACGCTCTGCGACGAAACATAATCGCAACGGCGCGACAAATTCAAGGGGCATCGCGTTTGTCATTCCAGGGAGCAGCGATTACCATTGTGGGGGCGTCTGTCTGGGACGCCGAACATCCCCCGGGAAGAGCCGATCTGGAGGCAGGTACATGAGCGACGTGACCAAGTGCATCGAGATCCTCGGCGACGCCATCGCTTTCGAGGAAGAGGGTATCCGCTTCTTCACCGAGCACGCCGAGTCGGCCGGCTCGACGATCGAGCGCAAGATCTTCCAGTCCCTCGCCAAGGATGAGCAGGGCCACCGCGCCTACCTGATCGGCCTGCGCGACGAATTGATCCGCACGCACAACCTGTCGCCGTTGAGCGCCGGGACGGACCACCACCACGACCGCTCGCCCCGCCAGATCTTCGAGACCGCCCTCGAGGGGGTCAAGGACCCCTACAAGTACGTGGAAGAGGACCTCGAGATCCTCAAGGGGGCCATGGAGGTCGAGCGCAAGGGCTACACGATGTACGCCAAGGCCGCCGCGACGGTGGAAACCGCCGAGGCCAAGGGCCTGTTCGAGCATCTGGCCCTCGAGGAGCAGAACCACTACGACCTGCTGAAGAACACCTACGAATACATCCGCGACCCGCAGGGGTGGCACGAGTACGAAGAAGGCGGCATGCTCGACGGCGGTTAGACCGCCGCGCGCGCACGCCCCGCAAGGACCAGCGGCCGCTCCGCCACGCCGGCGGGGCGGCCGCGTCTCGAAGGAGACGCCGATGACCGACCGTGCCGCCGCCCGCGACCTCTTCCGCGGCATCACCGCCCTGGCGCCGATGGCCACCGGCGGCAACCTGCCCTACCGCCGCCTGTGCAAGCAGTTCGGAGCGGACACGACCTGCTGCGAGATGCTGCTCGCGCACAAGCTGGTCAAGGCCAGCCGCCTCGAAGTCGCCCTGATGCGGCGCCACGCCGAGGAGGGGCCTTTCGGCATCCAGATCGCCGGCAGCAAGCCCGAACTCATGGCCGAGGCTGCGCGCATCGCCCAGGGAGCCGGCGCCGACTACCTGGACCTGAACTTCGGCTGCCCGATCGACCTGATGGTCCGCAAGGGGATCGGCGCGGCGGCGTTGCAGCGGCCCACCCGTCTGGCCGCCATGGTGGCGGCCGCGCGCGCGGCCGTCGAGTTGCCGCTGCTGGTCAAGCTGCGTCTCGGCTGGTCGGAGCAGAAGATCAACGCCCCGGAGCTGGCCCGGCTGGCCGAGGCCGAAGGCGCCGACGTCCTGGTCGTCCACGGGCGCACGCGCGAGCAACGGTACCGCCGCGACGCGGACTGGGACGCGATCGCCGAGACCGCCCGCGCCGTCACGATCCCGGTGCTCGGCAACGGCGACATCCTGACGGTCTGGGACCGCGACCGGCGTCTCGCGCAGGCGCCCGTGGCCGGCGTGGTCGTGGCGCGCGGCGCGTTGATCAAGCCCTGGGTCTTCCGGGAACTGAAGGAGGGGCGGGCGTGGTACCCCACCGTCGCCGAGCGCTGGGCGGTGATGGCGCGTTACGTCGCGCTCGCGAAGGAGCACTTCGGCGACGACGAGAAGGGCCTGGCCCGGGTCGAGCGCTTCACGCTCTGGCACCTGGCGTTCTGGAACCGCTACCGGCCCTTCACGCAGGCGGACTTCCTCGCCGAAGAGACATCGCTGATCCAGCGCCGCGTCGACTGGCCCGGGGACGATCCCGAGGAGTTGCTGCTCGCGAGCGAGCAGGAGCTGGACCACCGGCGGATCTGGGCGCGCCTGCTTGACAGCGACCACCCGGGCGTCTAAGCTACGCGTGCGGCTGTTTCGCGGCCGCGGACATCGTTCATGTTCCGGTGATCACCCGGAAGCCGGTGCGAATCCGGCGCGGCCCCGCCACTGTGAGCGGCGACGAAACCCGTAAGAAGCCACTGGTCCTCGCGACCGGGAAGGCACGGGGAGTAGGACGACCCGCGAGCCAGGAGACCGATCCCCGGACCCTCTGCCATCACCCTCGCGGGAGGAGTTCGTGGCATGCTCCGCTGGACCTGTGCGTCCCTGCTTGTCGTTTGTCTGGTTTGCCGGCTCGCCGCCTCGGTCGCGGCGCAGCCGATGGCGGGCGAGGCCGGTTTCCCGGCTGCCGCTCTCGTCTCTTCTGTCGCCTTCGACCTGGCCGACCCCGAATTCCTGGCCCACACCGACACCATCACGGTCTACGGGCTGGCGGTCTCCGCCTCCCCGTTTCCCGTCGGCGACGCCACGGTCACCGTCGTGGATCTGGACGCCCCGGGTGCGCCCGGCGACCTGGCCGACCTGCTGGCCGGGGTCGCGGGGCTGCAGGTGCGGCGTTACGGGGGACTGGGCGCCGAAGCCGTGCCCACGATTCGCGGCTCGACGTCGGCGCAGATCCAGGTGCTGGTCGACGGGCTGCCCCTGGCCGACGCCCAGGACGGCGGCGTCGATCTCTCCCACCTGCCGCTCGCGCGCTACGCGACCGCCGAGATCTACCGCGGCTACGTGCCCGCCCGTTTCGGGGGCGGGGGAGGCGCGGGCGCCGTCAACTTCGTGACCCGCCGCGGCGCCGCCGGGAGCAGCCTGCGGCTCGGCGCCGGCTCCTTCGGCGAGGCCTCGGCACGCTGGGAACATGTCTTGGGCCTGCGCGCAGGGGCCGTCGAACTGGGTCTGCTGCTGCACGCGCGCCGCACCGACAACGGCTTCGGCTACCGCGACCACAACCAGACCTTCGCCAACCCCGACGACGACCGCGACGCGCAGCGCCGCAACGCCGGCTGGCACGAGCACGGCGGGACCTTGTCCGGCAGCTGGTACGGACCGGACCTGCTCGCCCGCTGGCGGCTCAACGCCCTGCGGCGCGAAGGCGGCCGGCCGGGTCCGGTCGGCGGGTTCGAAAGCCCGCACGCGGCGCTGCGCCGCGACGGCAGCGACCTGCGCCTGACCCTGTCCGACCTGCCGGAGCGCCTGGCGCTCGACCTCTTCGTCGGGCGCGAGGACGAGCGCCTCGATGACCGGCTGCGCGAGGTCGGCTGGGACCCCGCAGGCGTGACGACGTCCCGCAGCGAGCAGGCTTTCGGCCGACTCAGCTGGCGCGGATCACAGCAGGCGGGCACGGGCGCGGAGCTTCGCTGGCGAGTGAGCGCCGACGGCCGGCGTCAGTGGTACGACGAGGCGGTCCCCGGCCTGGACGACCCCCTGCGCACGCGCACGACCTTGACCGGGGCGGCCATGCTGGAGGCCTACTTCCCCGCGCCGCGGTTGACCCTGCGGCCCCAGTGGCGTTGGAGCCGGCTGGAGGACGACTTCCCGGCCCTGCCGGCCCTGCCCTGGCTGCCGCCGCCCCCGCTGACCGCGCCCCACGTCCAACGGGATGCGGAGCCCATGTTCGGTGTGACCTGGGAGGCGAAGCCCGGCACGCTCTTCTTCGAGGGGCATGTCGGCTCTTCCCTGCGCGAACCGTCCTGGGTGGAACTCTTCGGGCAACGCGGCGGCGTGCAGGGCAACCGGGAACTGGTGCCCGAGCAGATCCGCAGCCGCGATCTTTCCGCGCAGTTGCGTCCGAACCCCGACCTGCACCTGCGCCTGGCCTGGTTCCACACCGAAGTGGACCGGGCCATCCTCTGGCGCACGACCTCGCAGTACACCAGCCAGGCGTTCAACGCCGGCGCCACTTCCGCCTCGGGCGTCGAACTGGAAGTCGCGCTCGGCCGTTCGCGGGGCCCGCGACTGCAGGGCAACCTGACGGCCCAGGACACCCGCGACCGCGGCGAGGATCCCGTCTACCAGGGCAAGGATCTGCCCTACCTGCCCGAGTTCGAGGCCGCGCTGGACGCTTCCTTGCCGCTGGGTGCCTGGCGGCTGGGGCTGAACTGGCAGCACCAGGCCGCGGCCTACCGCGACCGCTACACCGCCGCCGCCGACCGCATCCCCGTGCGCACGCTCTGGAACGTGTCGGTGGCGCACGACTGGCGGCGGGCGGGACGCGCGCTGACCGCGTCGTTGGAGATCGTCAATCTGACCGACGCCGACGTCTACGATGTCGCCGGTTTTCCCCTGCCGGGCCGCAGCTTCCGTGCGGGCCTCAACCTCGACTGACAAGGAGCCACCGCCATGCGCCGCGCCCTCACCCTCGCCGTCCTGCCCCTGGTCTGCGCCCTGGCCGCGCCCGCCGCCGCCTGGGACGAGTTCATCGTGCTGACCACCGACTTCGCGACCTTCGGCGGCGTCACGCGCGTGGACCGCGACGCCCCGTGGTCGGCCGAGGTCGACGCGGCGACCATCTCGTCCGACGCCGTGGGCCGCTGGCACGACGGCCGCTACTTCGTCGTCAACCGCAGCGCGTCCAACATCCAGGTCCTCGACCCCGCGCAGGGCATGGCCACCGTCCTGCAGTTCAGTGTCGGGGTCGGCCGCAATCCCCAGGACATCGCATTTTCGCCGGACGGACGCGCCTTCGTCTCCTGCTACGACGAGGCCCTGCTGCTGGAAGTGGACCCCGTCGTCGGCGGCGTGGTCGGGTCGTGGTCGACCGCCGGCTTCGCCGACGCCGACGGCCTGCCCGAGACCGGTTGGATGCTGGCGGTGGGCGATCGCCTGTTCATCGCCTGCCAGCGCCTGGACCGCGACCACTGGTGGGGTCCGGTGGGACCGGGGCGGCTGCTCGTCTTCGACATGGCGACCGCCTCGTGGGACGCCCCCGTCGTGCTGACGGGAGCCAACCCGTCGCCGCCGCCGTCGCTGTCGTACGACGGCACGCACCTGCTGGTGCCGACGGTGGGTTGGTACGGCCTGCTGGACGCCGGCCTCGAGACTGTCGACCTGGCGATCCTCGGCAGCAGCGGCCTGCTGGTCACCGAGCAGAGCCTCGGCGGCGAGATCGTCGACGCCGTCTCGACCGGACCGGGGCGCGCCTGGGCGATCGTGGGCGACACGTCCTTCCACACGAAATTGAAGACCTTCGATCCCGACGGCGGCGGCACGCCCGTGACTGTTGCATCCTCGAACGGCTACGACTTCGCGGACCTCGCCTGGGACGGCGCGGACCTGATCTACCTCTGCGACCGCACGACCGGGGCCGCCGGCCTGCGCGTCTTCGACCAGTCGTCGGGCGCCGAGCTGACCACGAGCCGGATCGCCACCGGCCGGCCGCCATTCCAGGCCGTCCTGCCCCTGGAGGCCGGCTCGACCGCGGCTCCCGTCCTGCCTCTGGCCGGCGGAGCCGTGCTGGGCGCGCCCTGGCCGAACCCGGCCAACCCGCGCACCACCTTCGTCGCCGAGACCGCCCCCGGCGATGTTGTCGCCTTCGCGGTGCTGGACCTGCGCGGCCGGCGCCTGCGCGGGGAGCGCCGTACGGCCGGCGCCAACGGCCGCGCCGTCTGGGAATTCGACGGCTGCGACCGCGACGGGCGGCCCCTGCCCTCGGGCGTCTACCAAGCATCCGCGACCGGCGCGAGCAGCCCGGGCGTCGGCGACGCGCGCCTGTTCACCCTGGCGCGCTGACCGGCCGCGCACTAGGATGGAACTCCACTTCGACCAGGAGCCGACATGACCCGCATCTACACCCGAACCGGCGACGACGGCGAGACGTCCCTCATCGGCGACGGCCGCGCGCCCAAGTCGGACGTGCGCGTCGACCTCTACGGCGAGGTGGACGAACTCAATAGCCACCTCGGACTCGCGGGCGCCCTGCTCGGCGAAGCGACGCCGCCCGCCGCAGCGCGCGACGTCGCGGCGATGCAGGTGCTGCGGCAAGAACTGGCGACGATCCAGTCGCGGTTGTTCGATCTCGGCGCCCTGCTGGCCGATCCGAAACGCAGCGAAACGCTTGCCCGGGAAGGTGCGCCGGTGCCCGGACTCGACGAGACGGATCTCGAACAGGCGATCGATCGCCTGGAAGCGGACCTCGCACCGCTGCGCCGCTTCATCCTGCCGGGCGGGACCCCGGCCGCCGCGGCCCTGCACATCGCGCGCACGGTGTGCCGGCGGGCCGAACGCCGCACCGTCGCCGCGGCGCGCGACATCGCCGTGCCCGCGGCGGTGATCCGCTACCTGAACCGCCTGAGCGATTACCTGTTCGTCGCCGCGCGCCGTCTCGACGCGGCCCACGGCGCGCCCGAGAACCTCTGGGTCCCGTACGCGCCGGACGATGAGGGCGGGAGCCGGTCGTGAACGACGCCGTGCGCGAGCGGAACATCCTGCTCGTCACGTCGGTGGCTCACTTCCTGGCCCACTTCGGCCTGCTGATCTTCCCGTCCCTGGTCCTGTCGATCCAGCAGGACTGGAACCTGCCTTTCGACCGCGCGCTCGCCCTCGGCTTCTGGATGTACCTGCTGTTCGGTCTGGGCGCCCTGCCCACCGGCGTGCTGACCGACCTGTGGCGCCGTCCTCAGTTGATGATCGTCGTCTGTCTGGCCGGCATGTCCGCCTGCTCGCTGTGGGCCGGGCTGACGCGCACGGCGTCGCAACTGACCTGGGCGCTGGGCGGCCTGGGCCTGTTCGCCTCGATCTACCACCCCGCGGGCATGGGGCTGATCTCCACCGGCGTGAAGCGCCGGGGCTGGGCGCTGGGCGTCAACGGGGTCGCCGGCAACCTCGGCGAAGTCTTCGCACCGGTCGCGGCGGGTCTGCTGGCGGTGGTGCTGGGCTGGCGCAGCGTCTACCTGATCCTGGCGGTGCCTTCGGCGGCGATGGCCGTGCTCGCCTTGCGCCTGCGGGCCGACGGCCTGTCGGCACCCGCTTCCCGGGAGGTCGCCGCGCCGCGCGGGCGCCGCCGGACCGTGCTCGTCTTTTCGCTGCTTTGCCTGGCGATGGTGTGTGGCGGGATCGCCTACCGCGGGCAGACCCTGGTGCTGCCGAAGTGGTTCCAGGAGCAGGGCGGCGCGCTGGTCGACCTCGTCGAGGGGTGGACGTGGCTGCCCCGCGCCGGCGGCCGCGTCGTGGCGGCCACGGCGCTGACCTCCCTGGCCTACCTCGTCGGCGCCCTGGGACAGGTGGTGGGCGGGCGGCTCTCCGATCGCCATGATCTGCGACGGGTCTACTTCGGCTTCCAGGCCTGCGCCCTGCCGCTGCTGGTGCTGATGGGACAGACCTCCGGCCCGGCGTTGCTGCTCACGGCCATGGCCTACTCCTTCTTCGCCTTCGGCATGCAGCCGGCCGAAAATTCCCTGGTGGCGGCGCTCACCCCGCCGAGGCTGCGCAGCACCGGCTACGGCCTGAAGTTCGTGCTGGTGTTCGGCGTGGGTTCGCTGGCGGTCAAGCTGGTCGGCGGCTGGGAGAGGGGCGGGGGGCTGGCGACGGTGTTCCCGAACCTGGGCCTGTTCGTCGTCGGGCTGCTGGCCAGCGTGATCGTGCTGGGCCTGTTCACGCGCCGCGAGTCGATCCGCAACCGCGACTGACGTCGCGCTTCCCCGACGGACACGGAAAAGGCCCCGCCGGGGCGGGGCCGTGGAATCGGAGTCCGTCGCGGCGGAGTCCTCAGTCGGCCATCGAGATGGCTTCGGTCGGGCAGGCCTCCAGGCACGCTTCGCAGTCGGTGCAGGTGTCGGGGTCGACCTTGGCGACGCCGTCGCCGGTCATGGCGATGGCCTCGGTCGGGCAAGCCTCGATGCAGGACTCGCACCCGGTGCACTCGTCGGGATTCACAAAAGCAGGCATGGGGTGACTCCTTGGTCTGGGAAAACGCCCGGGTTCGGAAACGCCGGCAGGTGTGTTCTCAAGGGCAAAATTGTCCGGACCGCCGGGCTTGTCAATGACTGATTCCGCAGTTTCGATATTGAAAGCGCAGGTCAAATGGACGGATCGGCCGACTCGTTAAAAACCCGGCGGATCCCTCCCGCCGCGGCCAGGACGGCGGCGCCGGCCAGCAGGGCCAGGTCGCGCAGCAGCAGCGAGAGCCCCACGACGTGGGCGTCCTCGGTGCCGAAGCAGCCGCAGGAGATGTCCAGCCCGCGCGCCATGGCCGAACCGATGGCGGCCATGAACATCACCAGCATCAGGATGACCAGCCAGGCGGCGCCGCGGCGGGCGCGGCCGAGGATCAGCGCCGCGCCGGCGACGAATTCCAACCAGGGCAGCAACATGGCCGCGGGGTGCAGCAACCAGGCCGGAGCCAGCCGGTAGTGGGCGATGGACAGCGCGAACCCGGCGGGGTCGAGGATCTTGTCGAACGACGCGTAGACGAACGTGCCGCCCACCAGGAAGCGCAGCAGCAGGTCCATCCAGTCGGGGATCGTCCACGAGCGGCGGCCGGTCGCGGCGGCGGCATCAGTCATGCCCGACCTCCCCGTCGCCGACGTGGACTTCGCCGCCGGCTTGTTCCCAGGCCTCGAGCGAACCCTGGAGCAGGCGGAGGTCCGTGAAGCCGCGCTCCCGCAAGCGGCCGGCCACGGCGGCGGCGACCAGCAGGTTGCCGTCGCCGTAGACCAGCAGCGGGTCGGCGGGGGACAGGAAGTCGAACACGTCCCGCAGGTCGTCGTCGAAGGTCTCCTGCCGCAGGCTGAAGGAACCAGGGATGCGGCGTGCCTGATCGCCGGGACGCGTGTCCACGGGGACGCAGGCGTTCTCGAGGAAGAGGGCCACCGCCTCGGCGGCCGGGACGACGGGGAAGCCCAGGTCGAGTTCGTAGGCGGACAGGTCGGCTCGCAGCGGCAGGCGCGGCGTGCGCACGGCCCAGCTCAGCCCCGCGGCCGCCAGCGACAAGGCCAGCAACAGCGCGGCTTCGCGCAGGGGCCGCGCGCGCGGGAACGGCTGGATCCTGGGTGTGCGCTCGGCCACGACGCTCCTACATCTTGAGCATGTACTTGACCGCGGCCTTGAGCTCGGGTGCGTTCTTCGCGTCGGTGAGGACGCGCAGGGTCCCGTTGAACCGGCCCTTCGCGGCGACGGCGATCGGATCGCCGGTCGCCAGGGGGAGGCCCTCGACTTCGATCGTCGTCTCGCCGGATTCGGCGTTGCGGGTCACGGAGACCACCTTGAAGCCGGGCAAGTCGATCGTCGCTTCCTTGACGTTCACGACCGCGCCCGTCTGCGGCCGCAGGATGAACTTGCGCGACATCTTCACACCGGAGGCGGCGTACCGGAAGTTGACTTCTTCAGGCAAGAGCACCACGGGCGCCAGGATCGTGCCGGTGACCGTGATGTCGATCTGGGATCGTTGCGGCACGTTCGTGTGGAAGGTGATGAGTTCGCGGACCTGTCCCGAGGGGACGTCCTTGCGCAGGCGGATCGTGGCGCGGCGCGAGTTGGCCGCGGCGCCCGGCGACACGTCGATCGTGAACAGGTCCGCCCGCGTCTTGATCACCTCGACGTTCAAGGTCGGCTGGTCGGGCGTGCTGAACTCGACGACCTGCTCGGCGCCCTGCCCCAGCGGCACCCGGCCGAAGGCGACCGCCTTGTCGAGGGGCTGCACGATCAGGGGCGCGTGCACGTCGGCCAGGACCGGGATCTCGATGATGGTGCGGATCGGGTCGTTGGTCTGGATCGTGATGGTCTTGTGCTGGGGACCCTGGAATTCCTTGCTGCTGAACGTCACCTCGATCGTCGTGCTCTCGCCCGGCTCCAGGGAGTTGCGGCCGGGCTTGGCCACGGTGCAGCCGCAGGTGCTCTCCACGTTGATGATGTTCAGCACCATGTCGCCCTCGTTGCGGACGACCAGGGACGCGGTCCGGGCCTCGTTCTGTTCGAGGCGGCCGAAGTCGATCTCGGGCGGCATGATCGAAACCTTGGCCGAAGCGTGGGCGACGGCGGCCGGCAGGGAGGCCGACAGGGCGGCCAGCAGGGCCAGCGCGACGAAACGGTGCAGGGGGAGACGGCGGTATGTGGTCATGATCGTGGACGATCCTTGTGTCGGGGTCGGTATTCGGTGCATTCCTGAAGTGAACCCGCCGTGGCCGCATCGGGTTCCCGGCGGCTGGCACTCGCTGGATAATGTCTCACATTCTCCGTTCATGGCAAGAGTTGTGCCGTCGAAATTGTGTCCGGCCGCGCCACAGGTTGACGCGGCCGGCTTTCGTTTCATCACCTCACACCGCGTAGCTCAGGTCATGCCGCCGCTGCCGCGGCAACACCCGCGTACTGACCGTGCGCCAGTAGTATTCAGCCCACCGCGCCGGTAACTTGCTTCGGCTCACGAACAACCGCCGCTCCAGCAGATCCCGCACCTCGAGTCGCCGGTCGAGCATCCCCCGCGCCTGCGCCGGCGTCGGACTCCCGCGCTCCTTCTCCCGCCTGCCCTTCATGTAGTTCCGCCACACCAGGAACACCGCCAATCGCTCCGCGCTCGACTGCCGTCGCTTCGACCACGCGATCGTCTGGCGCTTGTGGTTCGCACTGCTGTGACGGATCAACATGTCTACCAAGTTGATCGGGAACAACGGGTTGCCGGCGTCCCGCCGTTCCTGGCTCGAGGTCACCAGGTGGGTCGATTCGCAAGGCAACCTCTTCAACGCCCGCGGGTAGTCCTGGTGTTCGTCACTCAAAACGGTCACCCGCCGCTGCCCGCCGACAACCACCTCCAGCAGATGCTTCACGTCCTTGAACACGGCCCTCGGGTCGGGACGACCATGGCGGGCTTCCAACCGCCGGCGTTTGCGCTTCTGCGCCTTGGTCATGCGACCGCTGCGGCGCAACTCGCTGTCGGTGAAGTAGATCAGGAAGTCGGTGTCCTTCTCCACGGCCAGGTGGTGGTGGAAGGGCCAGTACTGGGATTGCTCGAAGGTGACGAAGCCGTCGATGACGAACCGGTCGGCCGGTCTGGCGAACTGCATGCGCTCGGCGTGGTAGAGCAGGCAGTGGCGGCCGAGCCGGCTGAGCTGGTGGTCGATGGTCGAAGGAGCGACGCGCAGGTCCCTAGCGATCTGTCGGTTGGCCATGCAGCCGGTGGTCTTGGTCAGCAGCTGGGCCAGGATGTCGGGTCGCTTGAGCCAGTAGGAAGTGGCGAAGGTCTGGGTGCTGAAGGATCGGCGGCAGTGGAGGCAGAGGAACCGCTGGATACGGTGCGGGCTGAGATGTCGCCGGTAGTAGCCGATGCGCTTGAAGCGCCAGCCTGGGGTCAACTGCCTGTGGTGGCAGCAGTTGGGGTTGGGGCAGTGGGGCGGGGTGAACCGGGTGTCGTCGGTGTGCATGCTTGGCCCGAGGCATCAAGTGGGCCGGACACAATCTCGATGGCACAACTCATGGCAAGCCGGATGCTCCGGAAACGCCTCGGCGGCGCGCGGGTCCGGTGGCCGGCGCCCCGCCGTGTGGATACCATGGCGGGACGGGATGCCGCCCCGAAACGGCGGCCGGCGTCCCCGGAAGGAGAGCCGACATGACGACCAACATCCACGACAGCGTGCTGGACCTCGTGGGGAACACGCCCCTGATCCGCCTGCCCCGGTTGAACGCGACCGCCGCCGACCTGGTGGCCAAGCTCGAGTATTTCAATCCCATGGCCAGCGTCAAGGATCGCATCGGCAAGGCCATGATCGAGGCCGCCGAGCGCGACGGCCGGCTCAAGCCCGGCGGCGAGGTCGTCGAGCCGACGTCCGGCAACACCGGCATCGGCCTGGCCTTCGTCTGCGCCGCCAAGGGCTACCGCCTGACCCTGACCATGCCCGAGAGCATGTCCCGCGAGCGGCGCGCCATCCTGCGGGCGCTCGGCGCCGAGCTGGTGCTCACGCCGGCGGCCGGCGGCATGAAGGGCGCCATCGCGCGCGCCGAAGAGCTGAACGCCGAACGGCCGGGCTCGTTCATGCCCCAGCAGTTCCGCAATCCCGCCAACCCGGAGGTCCACCGCCGGACGACGGCCGAGGAGATCTGGCGGGACACCGGCGGGGAAGTGGACGTGCTGATCTCGGGTGTGGGCACCGGCGGCACCCTGACCGGCGTCGCCTCGGTGATCAAGCCGCGCCGGCCCGGCTTCCGGGTGGTGGCCGTGGAGCCCGCGGAATCGCCGGTGCTTTCCGGCGGCGCGCCCGGCCCGCACAAGATCCAGGGCATCGGCGCCGGCTTCGTGCCCGAGATCCTCGACGTCTCGTTGATCGACGAGATCATCCGCGTGACCAACGACGAAGCCATGGCGATGGCCCGCCGCGCCGCGCGCGAGGAGGGGCTGTTCGTCGGCATCTCGTCGGGGGCGGCCCTGCACGCCGCCCTGGCCGTGGCCGTGCGGCCCGAGAGCGCCGGCAAGCGCATCGTCGTGGTGATCCCGAGCTTCGGCGAGCGCTACCTCACGTCGGACCTGTACCGCGACCTGCTCGGGGACTAGACGCATCGACCCCGCGACTGGAGGATCGAGATGACGCCCAGGGATCCGCGCTGCTCCGGCCGTCTGCAGGATCTGGCCCGCACGCTCGCCGCCGACTACCAGTCCGCCGGCGGCATCAACCGCGCGGGCGACGCCGAACTGCCCTCGTTCGCGCGGGTGGAGGCGCTCCTGCAGGACCTGCTGACGATCGTCTTTCCTGGGTACTACGGCGGCCGTCTCGGTGCGCGCGCCTGCCTCGAGACCTTCGTCGCGGCCAGGATCGACACCGTCTACGACACGCTCGCGGACATCCTCGGCGGCACGCTCGCCTTCTGTGTGCGCGAGGACGTCCACACGCCGCGGCCTCTGCCCCTGCCGCCTCCCGGACCGGATTCCGGGACGGACATCCCGGCCGCCGCCGAGGGTTTGGCCCTGTCGTACCTCGAACGGTTGCCCGAGATCCGCGGCCTGGTCCGCACCGACGTCGAAGCCGCCTTCCTGGGCGACCCCGCCGCCACGGGCCGGGACGAGGTCATCCTCTGCTACCCCGGCCTGCTGGCGATCGCCGTGCACCGGCTCGCTCACCCGCTCCACGCGGCGGGCGTGCCGATCGTTCCGCGCCTGATGAGCGAGTGGGCCCACGCCCGCACCGGCGTGGACATCCACCCCGGGGCGGAGATCGGGCCGCACTTTTTCATCGACCACGGCACCGGCGTGGTCGTGGGCGAGACCACCCGCATCGGCGCCCGCGTCAAGCTCTACCAGGGCGTCACCCTCGGCGCCCTCAGCTTCAAGCGTGCGCCCGACGGTTCGCTGGACAAGAGCGGGCAGCGCCACCCGACCATCGAGGACGAGGTCACGATCTACGCCAACGCCACGATCCTCGGCGGCGAGACCGTCGTGGGCCGGGGCGCCGTCATCGGCGGCGGCTGCTGGGTCGTGGCTTCGGTGCCGGCGGGCGGGCGCATCCTGACCCACACCCACGCCGATCGCTGACCGGTTCGCACCGCCGCGACCAGGATGGGGGGTTGTTCCCTTCTTCCCGCCGGGGTATCTTCCGACATCCACCCCCCTGCCCCGGAGGACGCCATGTCCCGACATCGCGGTCTGCCTGCGGCCTTCGTTTGCGCGACGGCTGTGTGGTTCCTGTTCGCCCTGCGGCCCCAGCCGGTCCCGGCCTCGCCGGCGGCGGCGATCGCCGACCCGGGCTGCCTGGCCCGGGCCAAGGCCGGCCTGACGACCGCCGGCGCCGTCGGCGACAAGTCGTCGCTCGCGGGCGTCGACTACGATGTGCGCGACTACCGCCTGCAGTTGTCGCTGGACCCGGCCGCCGCGACCTACCAGGGCGCCGTCACCGTCACCTACGTCCCGAGCCTGGCGTACGCGGGCGAACTGGTCCTGGACTGCGTCGGCCCCGTGGTCACCGGCGTGACCGACGGCACGACGGCGCTGCCCTTCGTTCAGGCGGGCGGCGCGCTGCGCGTCACGACCGCCGGCAAGCGTGAAGCGGCGGTCGACAGCGTCGTGGTGTCTTTCGGCAACGCGCTGCCGTTGCGGATGCGCGAAGGCCTGAGTCTGTGGTACTGGGACTTCCCCGAGGACACCGACCCGATCATCTCGAGCATGAGCCAGCCCGACGCGGCCCGCACCTGGTGGCCCTGCAAGGACCGCTCCGACGACAAGGCCCGCTGCCGGGTCGAGATCACGGCCCCCGACGACCTCACCGCCGTCTCCAACGGGAGTCTCGTGGACGAGGTCGACCACGGTGACGGCACGCGGACCCGGGTCTGGCGCGAGGAATACCCGATCGCCACCTACCTGGTGTCGGTGGCCTTGAGCGCCTACGCCGAATTCGGCAGCGTGTGCACGACCGACGCCGGGAGCGTGCCGCTGCGCCACTGGGTCCAGCCGGACGATCTCGCCGACGCCCAGGTCGACTTCGCGCACCTGTGCGACATGATCGGCGTCCTGGAGGAGATCATCGGGCCGTACCCCTTCGCCGACGAGAAGTACGGGCATGCGGAATTCTTGAACATGAGTTCGGGCGCGATGGAGCACCAGACCGTGACCAGCTACGGGCGCAACCTGATCCGCGGCAACAACCATTACGACTGGATCATGGTCCACGAACTGGCCCACCAGTGGTTCGGCGACGCGCTCACGCCCCGCGGCTGGCAGGACGTCTGGCTCAACGAAGGTTTCTCCACCTACTTCGAAGCGCTGTGGATGGAGTACCTGCACGGCCTGGCGCCCGACGGCGCGGACGGGTACTTCCCCTGGATGCGCTCCAAGCGCTGGGCGAGCGACTGGATCGGCGAGACGCCCGTCTACGATCCCTTCCCGATCCTCGACCAGGTCGTCTACGACAAGGGCGCCTGGATCCTGCACATGCTGCGCGGGAGGATGGGGGACACCGCCTTCTTCGCGCTGCTCGCCGACTGGACCTCGACCGCGCGCCTGCACGGGGTGGTGGACACGGAGATGTTCGTCGAACTCGCCTCGGAGCACGCGGGCGAGGATCTCGCGGACTTCTTCACCCCCTGGCTCGAGACGTCGACGGTCCCGCACCTGGAATTCACGACCGCGGTGACGGACGGGACGGCGGGTGTCGGCACGCGCCTGCAGGTCCGGCTGCGGGACCTCAGCGGGGTGGACTTCGACAACGTCTACCCGGTGCGGGTGACGACCGAAGCGGGCGAGGAGTGGCGCGCGCTGCGCCTGGCCGGCGACGAGGCGACGCAGGACTTCGACTTCACCACCGCGGTGCAAACGGCCGTGCTCGACCCGTTGGGCTGGGTCGCCTGGCGGGCGGCCGTCGCGACCCCGGACCCGCTGCGCCTGCTGCGGTCGTACCCGAACCCGTCGTTCAACGGGGTGGTCGCCCTGGTCTACCTGCAGTTGGAAGAGGCGGCCCTCGACCTCGAGATCTTCGACGCGGCCGGACGACGGCTGTACCGCCGCGCCGTCGCGGCCGTCGGGGCGTCGCTGGAAGAGCGCGAGGAACTCTGGCACGGCCGGGACGACGAGGGCCGCGCCGTCCCCTCGGGCGTCTACTGGGCGCGCCTGTCGACCGGTGGCGCGTCCTCCGTCCTGAAGTTCGCGATCGTCCGCTGACGGGGAGGTCCTCGTGAACAAGCTGCGCGCACGCCGCCGTTACGTGACCGACGAGCCCTTCCGAGTCGAGCCGGCGCTGGTCGGCCGGCAACTGTCGTCGTTCCGGCGCCGAGCGGCGGGCTTCGCCGCCGACCTGGTCCTGATCGGCGTGTTGATCGCCGTCACGTTCGTCGGGTTGACCGCACTGGGCTTCCACCGCCGCGACCCGCAGCTGTTCGCGGATCTGCGGGCGGCCCGGGCCGTTCCCGACAAGCTGCAACGTGAGGCGCGCTACGCGGACGTCGGCGGGCGGTTCCTCAAGATCATGGCCGAGCGGGACCCCGCCCTGCTGGACGGCGAGGCGCAGGCCCTGCTGGACGACAGCGGCGCCGCCACCCTGTGGTCGTCCCTGAACCCCGGCGACGACGACGTGGAGGTGACCATCGTGGGCGGCGCGTCGAAGATCGTGCGCACGCCCGACGGTCGGCGGCTCCAGATCGGCACCGACGCCCTGATGGGCGGCATGGCGACCTTCTACAACGTGGGCTTCCTGTTCGTCGCCTGGTTCACGGTGGCGATGCGGCTGGGCCGCGGGCGCACGGTCGGGAAAATGATCACGCGCACCCGCGTCGTGAGGTTGGACGGTCGCCCGATGTCGTGGTGGGACTGCTTCGACCGCGCCGGCGGCTACGGCGCCAGCGCGGCGACGGCCCTGCTGGGGTTCTTCGAGGCGCTGCGCAGCGCCAACCGCCAGGCGCTCCACGACCGGATCGCGGGCACGGTCGTGGTGCGTGATCCCATCCCCGACGCCGCGGCCTCGCCGGCCGCGGCAGAAGCGTGAGGACCAGGCATGCGTGAGAAGTGGGCCAGAGGAGCCGCGAGGGTCCGCATCGTCACCCGCCAGCAGGTGGCGTTGCTGCCACTGCTCGGCCTGATCCCGTCGTTCCTGCTGGCGACCTACTCCCTGACCCTGCCGTGGGCCAGCGGCCGCGCGTTCGCGGTCTGGCGGATCTCGCGAAGCCCGGGCGCCGCCATGCTCCTGGCGGTCACGCTGGCCGGCATGGTGGCCGCCACGATCTCGGTCGCCACGCGCACCAACCGCCGCGACATCGCCGCCGCCGTGCACCTGCTCACCGGCGCGGTGATGTGCGTCGTGGCCGGCGCCGCCTTCCGGATGATCCAGCAGGCGAGCGTCAGTTTCCTGGGCCTGTTCGACGTGGCCTCGGTGAAGACCGGGCCCGGCCTGAAGATGTTCGTGCTGGCGTCGGTCCTGGTCGTCGTGCTGGGCCTGTTCGAGATGTACCTGGCCGTGCGCCGGCGACGCTGACCGCGACCCTCAGGGATCCAGCCGGAACGTGGCGAACAGCTCGACGCCCTCGAACGCCGGCTCGTACTTGCAGACTCCCCCCGCGCAGACGTAACCGCCGAGCCGCTTGCCCGCCCACAGGGACAGCAGCGAGCCGTCCGTCAGCGTCCGGACGGCCTGCACGGCGGGGTAGGGGCCGGCCCCTTCCAGGAACTCGCGCTGCGCGACGTACTTGTTGTTCGCCTCGATCATGGCGGTCAGGGTCCAGCGCGTTGCGCGCGCGTACTCCAGCGTGAAGAATTGCCGGTCGAAGGCGCCGAGGCCGCCCGACGCCGTGCCGGTGTCCTCGACGTGCTGGTGCTCCGCCTTCAGCGACCAGGAGTCGCGGGAGGTCGCGTACCAGATCGCTTCGCCGACCAGCGTGGTGTAGGTCTCGTCGCGCAGCAGGCCCTTGCTGTAGACGTCGCGCAGGTCGAGACCGGCGCGCACCATGATCGGCCCCCAGTCCTGCCGCTGGACCTGCGCGTAATGCTCACGGAAGTGGCGCACCCCCGCCTGGCTCTCGATGCGGCTGGCGTTGACCAGCGCGTTCCAGCCGCCCGGCCCGGCCCAGGAGGCCTCGGCCTGCCAGCCGCGCTCGTCGTCGGCGTCGCGCAGGTAGGGGTTGCGGTTCAGCAGGTTGTAGAGGTGCTCGCGCGTCAGCGACGGCGGGTTGTTCAGCGCCATGCGGCCGTCCGCTCCGTCCAGGATGGTGAAACGCTCGTAGTCCATGAACTCGCACGACAGGCTCAGCGGGCCGGTCGCCCCGGCGGCGCCCGCGTAGAGACCGTGGCCCCAGAATTCCTTCCAGTCGCCGGCGCCGTCGTCGCCCCAGGTGCGCTGCGATGCGAACTCCGCGTAGAGGCTGCCGCCGCCGCGGGTGAGCGCGGTCCGACCGGAGACGGCGTAGTCCCGCAGCAGCGCGCCGTCGCGCACGGGGGTCGCGGGCCCGGCCCAGGTCAGCGCCGACGCGCCCAGGGTCGCGCCGCTCAACGGGTCGGCTTCGACGTCGAGGCCGCGCACGTCCAGGTCGAGGGCGCGCGGGGCGCCGGTGAAGGTGGCGGCACGCCAACGGTCGCCGCGCAGGCGGACCAGCAGGCCGTCGAGCGCCGTGTCGATGCGCAGCGTGCG
>JANOEP010000012.1:0-46632 GCA_031441465.1 bacterium
CTTGGCGGCGGCCGCCGCGGCCCTGCGCGGCGCGGGCTGGCACGTCGCCTGGGCGGCGGCGGCGGGGGCGGCTCCCGCGGCCCCCGGCGCGGTGCTCTTGACACTCCCGGACTCGGCTTCTACCATCCCTGCCGCACGGGCGGACGGCGACGGCACAACGGAAGGCGGACGATGATGCGCAAGATGGGATTGCAGGACCTCGACCTGGCCGGCAAGCGGGTTCTGATGCGGGTCGATTTCAACGTGCCTCTGGACAAGGACGGTGCGATCGCCGACGACACCCGCATCCGCGCTTCGCTGCCTTCGATCCGCCGCGTCCTGGACGCCGGCGCGCATCTGGTGCTGATGAGTCACCTCGGACGCCCCAAGGGCAAAGTCGTGCCCGAGATGTCGCTGCGCCCGGTGGCGGACCGCCTCGCCGAGATCCTGCCGTCGCCCGTCCTGTTCGCCGACGACACCGTGGGCGAGTCGGCGCGGGCCAAGGCGTCCCGCCTGAAGCCCGGCGAGACGCTGCTGCTGGAGAACCTGCGCTACGCCAAGGCCGAGACGGACAACGATCCCGACTTCTCCCGCGAGCTGGCCGCCTTCGGCGACGTCTACGTCAACGACGCGTTCGGCACCGCGCACCGCGCCCACGCCTCGACCGTCGGGGTGACCGCGTACCTCAAGCCGGCCTGCGCCGGCCTGCTGATGGAGACCGAGCTGCACAACCTGGGCCTGCTGCTGCAGAACCCGCCCCGGCCGTTCACGGCCATCCTCGGCGGCGCCAAGGTTCAGGGCAAGGTCGAGGTCATCGAACACCTGCTGGACACCGTCGACACCCTGCTGCTGGGCGGCGGCATGATCTTCACGTTCCTCAAAGTCCACGGGATGAGCGTCGGCGACAGCCTGGTCGACCTCGAGAGTCTGGCGGTGGCGGAGCGGATCCTCGCCAAGGCGGGGACCTCGCGCGCCAAGCTCGTGTTGCCCCAGGACGTCGTGATCGCCGACGACTTCAGCGGGGAGGCGGCCCGGCGCGAGGTGCTGGTGACCGACATCCCCGATGGCTGGCAGGGTCTGGATATCGGGCCACGGACGATCATCCGCTTCCGCGACACCATCGACGCGAGCCGCGCCGTCTTCTGGAACGGACCGCTGGGCGTGTTCGAGATCCCGTCCTTCGCCGTCGGCACCCGGGCGATCGGCGAGGCCGTGGCTGCGGCCACGGGCCGGGGCGCCCACACGGTGGTCGGGGGAGGGGACTCGGTGGCGGCGGTCAACCAGCTGGGTCTCGCCGACCGGATCACCCACATCTCGACCGGCGGCGGCGCTTCGCTGGAGTTCATGGCCGGCTGCCGGTTGCCCGGCGTGGAGGCGCTCACCGCCGTTTGAACCCGCCCGCCGGGTTGACATCCGTCGGAAGGGATGCTAATTTTCAAGGAGCCGCCGGCGGTCCGGTGGCATTTCTTTGCTCGCCACGACCCGCGGGAGAAACGACATGTACGCCTTCTTCATGGTACTGCACGTGATCGTCAGCTTGCTGCTCTGCATCGTGGTCCTGCTGCAGTCGGGCAAGAGCGGCGGCCTGGCCGGCGCCTTCGGCGGCGGCGGCGGCCTGCCCCAGCAGATGTTCGGTTCGCGCGCGATGGCCACGGCGCTGAACAAGATGACGGTCTACCTCGCCGCTGGCTTTTTCCTGACTTCGGCGGTGCTCTTCGGCTTGACGGCCGACCGCACCGCGAGGCGTCCCGGCGGCGCCGCGGTCAGCGAACAGACGAGCGAACCCGTCGGCGGTGGCGCCCCCATCACCGACGGACAGTGAGCCTCTCGTCGCGCATCGCTCGGGTGGTGAAATTGGTAGACACGCTATCTTGAGGGGGTAGTGGCCACAAGCCGTGCGGGTTCGAGTCCCGCCCCGAGCACCAGCTTCTTGGAGGATCGACTTCGTCGGTCCTCCATTTTTTTCGTTGACAGTAGTTTTTAGCCATCTCAATAATGTGCCTGACTGGTTCACGAATTGTCCACGACGTCGACCACGGGACCGGAACCGGACGACGACATCGCAAGGTGAAGGGGACGGGGACGGTCAAGTGATGGGTGACGTGGACGGAGCCAGGTCGGACAATTCGTAGGTCGCTTCAGGGTGCGCCTGGCGACCAAGGGATGGATCAGCAAGCGAGGTCAGTTATGGAGGAGAGTCTGAAGCTGGCGGCCGCGACCAAGAAGAAGGCGGCCAAGAAGAAGGTCGCGAAGAAGAAGGTCGCCAAGAAGGTCGCGAAGAAGAAGGTCGCGAAGAAGGTGGCCCAGAAGAAGGTCGCCAAGAATAAGGTCGCGAAGAAGAAGGTGGCCAAGAAGAAGGTCGCCAAGAAGAAGGTGGCCAAGAAGAAGGTCGCCAAGAAGAAGGTCGCGAAGAAGAAGGTCGCGAAGAAGAAGGTCGCCAAGAAGAAGGTCGCCAAGAAGGCGGCCCCCAAGAAGACGACCGCGAAGCCGACCATGTAGCGGATGCCCTGGCGCAACTGCGCTGGGGAAGAGAAGGACCGCCGCACCCTCGGGTGCGGCGGTCCTTATTTCGGGTGGTTTCCGGTTTCAACCCGTTGTCCGGGCGCGGGTTGCCGGAATGGCGCCGGTCAGTGGACGGGCTTCACGTCGAAGAGCCAGGTCACGCCGATGCTGCCGACGAACATGGTCACCTGCTGGGCGTAGGAGACCTCCTCGGTCGCGAACGAGAAGGTGGTCGCGGTGCCTCGCACGTCGATGCGCAGGTTGTCGCTGAGCGGCAGGAGCAGGCCGCTGAAGAGCTGGAAGTAGAGGGCGGTCTTGTCCTCGAGCGTCGTGAAGCGGTTGATGACGCCGCCGAAGCCGGTGCCGAACTGGGGAGTGAGCCCGAACATACGGATGGCGCTGGCGTCGTAGACCAGGTTGGCGCCGCCGGTGAACGAGCGGAAGTCCTCGTCGCGGAAGCCGCCGTCGATGCCCTGGCTCGAGTACAGCTCGTCCGTCCAACCCTGCAACTCGTCGGCTTCGACCCGTCCGGCGATCTCGCCGTCCTCGTAGCGCAGCAGGGAGAGTTCCGCCTTGCTCTTGGCGTAGGATCCGTAGAGGTCGAGGTGGAAGTCCTCGGAGATGTAGAACCCGAGCCGCAGGTTGAGCGCCTCGCCGGGCATGACCTTCTTGATGGGGGCGTCGAGGCAGTTCGGCCGGCGCTGGATGCCGAGGTCGAGTTCCTGGCCGTTGAACAGCGTCACGGTGTTGGAGCCGGGCGCGACCTGGGCCCGCAGGTCGATGGTCGGCAGCTCGAAGAAGGTGGTGCCGGAATAGTAACCGCCCCCGACCGAGATCGCGATCTTCTTGATGGCGCTCTTGGGTTCCGGCGCCGCGGCGGCCGTCGTGTCCGCGTCCGCCTGGGCGGCGGCCGCAAGGGGGGCGAGGACGAAGAGGAATCCCGTCAGCAGCCACTTCGGAAACGATCTCATGCCACACCTCGACGTTCAGGCAGAAGGCATCCGCTCGGGCCGGTCCCGTCCGCGGGCGCCGCCGGGTGCCCGTGATCGGGGGTGTTCCGCAAACACGCACGGCGGCCCTCGCACGGCCGTCGCAGCGGGTCAACGGTAATCCACCCGAACGCCGGCGGCAAGGTCTTTCGCGCCCCTGAACATAGGGGAAACTCCCTGTCAGGACAAGAGGTGGCGGGATTGACACACCTGTGAGCGGCGGTTATCATTCGCCTTTGCTGCCATCCTGAGCGTCCGCTGGAAGTTCCGGTTCCGGCCCGCGATCGGGGCCGCCGCTATCGCTGTCTCACCGCCTGGACGGGAGGATCACGTTGAAGACCTTCGCCACGGACAAGATCCGCAACATCGCTCTCGTCGCCCCCCACGGTGTGGGCAAGACGAGCTTGGCCGACGCCATGCTGCACGTGACCGGCAGGGTCGGGCGCCGTGGCAGCGTCGACGATAAATCATCCGTGTTCGACTACACGGACGAGGAGCTGGACAAGAAGCAGACGATGACCGCCAGCATGGCCTGGACCGAGGTCGGCGGCGTCAAGATCAACATCATCGACACGCCGGGCGTGGCCGACTTCCGCTGCGACATGTACGGAGCGCTCGAGGTCGTCGAGGGCGTGCTGTTCGGCGTGAAGGCCGACGGCGGCCTCGAGGTGTCCAGCGACGCCCTCTGGCGCATGCTGCGGGCGCGCGAGACGCCGATGTTCCTGGTCGTGACCCGCATGAACAAGGAGCACGCCGATTTCCAGAAGGCGATGAAGGAATTCGCCGACCACCTCGACGGGACGGTCGTCGCCGCCCAGTTGCCCATCGGGGAGGGCGAAGCCTTCCGGGGCGTCGTCGACCTGGTCGCCAACAAGGCCTACACCTACACCGACGGCAAGGCCCAGGCGATCGCGATCCCCGCCGATCTGGCCGACGAGGCCGCGATCGCGCGCGAGGAACTGATGAACGCCGCCGCCGAGACCGACGAGACCCTCATCGAGAAGTTCCTCGAGACGGGCACCCTGTCGGACGAGGACCTGATCCGCGGCCTGTCCGCGGGCATCGCCTCGGGCAAGGTCTTTCCGGTCTACGTGACGGCGGCCGACAGCGAGGTCGGCGTCGTCACGCTGCTCGAGGCCGTCGCCCAGCTGATGCCGAGCCCGGCCGCGCGGACCGAACTGACCGGCCGGCGCCCTGGCACCACGGAGGCGCGGAGCGTCGCGATCGGCCCGGACAAGCCGACGATCGCCTACGCCTTCAAGTACCAGCGCGAGGCCCAGGGCGGCGACCAGACCTGGCTGCGCGTCTGGAGCGGCAACCTGTCCTCCAGCGACAACCTGACCACGTACGCCGGCGACAGCGAGCGCATCGGCCAGCTGAGCTTCGCCCTGGGCAAGGGCCGCGAGAAGGTGGAAAGCGTGCCCGCCGGCGACATCGTGCTCGCCGCCAAGCTCAAGCACAGCCGGATCGGCACGACGCTCTGCGCCCCGGGCGTCGAGATCCAGCTGCCGCCCCCGGCCCTGCCGGCGCCCACCAGCGCCGAGGCCATCACCTCGGCCAACGCCGGCGACGAAGACAAGATGGGCGTCGGCCTGAACAAGCTCATGGAAGAGGACCCGTCGTTCCAGGTCCGTCACGAGGGCGAACTGAGCCAGACCCTGATGGTGGGTCAGGGCGAGATGCACCTCGCGGTCATCCTCGACCGCCTCCGGAAGCAGTTCGGCGTCGAGGTCGTGCGCAAGCGGCCCAAGGTCGCCTTCAAGGAGACGATCAAGGGCACCACCGAGATCCAGGGCCGCTACAAGAAGCAGACCGGCGGCCGCGGCCAGTTCGGCGACGTCCACCTGCGCCTCGAGCCGCTGCCGCGCGGCGAGAGCTTCGAATTCGTGGACGGGATCGTCGGCGGCGTGGTCCCCGGCAAGTTCATCCCCGCGGTCGAGAAGGGCGTGCGGGAGACCATGAAGCGCGGCGTCATGGCCGGCTACGAGATGGTAGACATGCGCGTCACGCTCTTCTTCGGCTCCTACCACAACGTGGACTCCAGCGAGAACAGCTTCAAGGCGGCGGCCCGCATCGCCCTGCAGAAGGGCGTGCCCGACGCGAAACCGGCCCTGCTCGAGCCGGTCATGCAGGTCACCATCCGCGTGCCGGAGTCGTACCTGGGCGACATCATGGGCGACATCTCGTCGCGCCGCGGTCAGCCGCAGGGCATGGAGGCCGAAGGCCCCATCCAGGTCATCAAGGCCATGGTCCCCCAGGACGAGATGTACCAGTATTCGACCTCGCTGCGCGCGATGACCCAGGGCACCGGCGAGTTCGCGATGACGTTCAGCCATTACGCCGAGGTGCCGGGCGACGTGGCCCGCCAGCTGATGGACGCGTACCAGAAGAGCCGCACCGAGGACGCCGACTAGGCGGGACGACGACGAGAAACAACGCCGACCAGGTTTTCGCGGCGCGCCCGCGAACAAGGAGCGTGGCAGATGTCCGGGCACTCCAAGTGGAGCACGATCAAGCGCAAGAAGGGCGCCAAGGACGCGGCCCGCAGCAAGATCTGGTCGCGCCTCGCGCGCGAGGTCATCGTCGCGGCCCGCCAGGGGGGGAGCGACGTCGAGGGGAACGCCCGGCTGCGCAGCGCGGTCCTGGCCGCCAAGGCGCAGAACATGCCCAACCTCAACATCGAACGCGCGATCAAGCGCGGCACCGGCGAGATCGAGGGAGCCGTCTACGAGGAGCTGAGCTTCGAGGGTTACGGTCCGGGGGGCGTGGCCGTCCTGGTCGAGACGCAGACCGACAACCGCAACCGGACGACCTCGGAGATCCGCCACGTGTTCACCCGGTACAACGGCAACCTCGGCACCAACGGCTGCGTGTCCTACCTGTTCGAGCGCAAGGGGGCGATCAGCCTCGATCCCGCCCGCGTCGACCTCGACACCGTCATGGAGGCGGCCATCGAGGCCGGCGCCGAGGACGTGTCGGCCGAGGGCGGCGGCCTCGTGGTCACGACCGCGTTCGCCGACTTCAACCAGGTCCTGTTGGCGCTCCAGGAAAAGGGCCTGCCGGTGATCGAGTCGGAGATCGTCCAGGAAGCGACCACCTCGACCCACGTCACCGGCAAGGACGCCGAGACGCTCATGAAACTGATCGAGGCCATGGACGACCTCGACGACGTGTCGCGGGTGTCATCCAACTTCGCCATCGACGACGACGAGATGGCCTCCATCATGGAGAACCTCTAGCAGGATCCGGCGCCGCGGACGGGGGGCGGCCGCGGCGCCGCCCCCTTCGCGCGCCCGGCGGAGGCGTCGTGATCATCCTGGGCATCGACCCCGGCAGCAACGTCACGGGCTACGGCCTGATCGAGCAGGACGGCGGGCGGCTGCGCCTGCTGGACGCCGGCGCCATCCGCGCCGGCCGCGGCGACGCCCTGCCCGCGCGCCTGCGCCTGATCCACGACGCGCTGGCGGAGTTGCTGGCGCACGCGCAACCGGGCGAGGTGGCCATCGAGAGCGTCTTCGCCGCCCGCAACGCCCACAGCGCCCTGGTGCTGGGCCATGCCCGGGGCGTCGCCCTGCTCGCGGTGTCGTTGCGGGACATTCCCATTGTCGAATACGCCCCCCGCGAGGTAAAACTCGCCCTGACCGGCCACGGCGCCGCCGGCAAGGAACAGGTGCGCTTCATGGTGCAGCGCCTGCTGACCCTGCCGCGGGCCCCCGCCTCGCTCGACGCGAGCGACGCCCTGGCGATCGCCATCTGCCACGCCCAGCGCCGTACGGCGCCACGGGAATTGCTGACGAGACGGGGAGGAGCCCGATGATCGCCACCCTCGAGGGTCTGCTCGTGCGCCGCGGCCCCGACTGCCTGGTCGAGGTCGGCGGCCTGGGTCTGGCGGTCACGGTGCCGGCCGGTTGCGCGGCCGCGCTCCCGGCGGCCGGCGAGCAGGTCCGGCTCTGGACGCACCTCGCCGTGCGCGAGGACGCGTGGACCCTCTACGGTTTCCTGGACCCCGACGAACTCACGCTGTTTCGCCTGCTGATCTCGGTCACCGGCGTCGGCCCCAAGCTGGCCCTGGGCATCCTGTCCGGCGCGCCGGCGACGACCATCGCCCACGCCCTGCACACCGGCGACGAGAAGACGCTGGCGACCCTGCCCGGCATCGGGCGCAAGAGCGCGGCGCGCCTGGTGGTCGAACTCGGCTCGCGGGTGCCGCCCGCGCTGCTGGCGGCGGGAACTCCGGCCGCGGCCGCGTCGCGGGACGGGGACCTCGTCCACCCGAACGAACCGGTGGCCCGCGATCTGCTCGGCGCCATGGGCTTGCCCGCGGCGCGCGCCGGCCAACTGCTGCGCGAAGCCCTGCGGGAGGACGCGGCGCTGGGTGAGGATCCGGTCGCCTGGGTGCGGGCCGCGCTGCGCCGACTGGGCTGACCGGCAACGTCCGGGTGATCGCAAGGAAGGCTGAACGTGACCGATTCCCGCTGGACCGACCCCAACCTGCGGCCGCGCGAAGACGCCGCCGAGCCGGGACTGCGTCCCCGCCGCCTCGACGAGTTCGTCGGGCAGGCCAAGGTCAAGGAGAACCTGAGGGTCTTCATCGCCGCCGCGCGCGCCCGCGGCGAGGTCCTCGACCACGTCCTGCTGTACGGGCCGCCGGGCCTGGGCAAGACCACCCTGGCCGGGATCATCGCCGCCGAGATGGAACTCGAGCTGCGCCAGAGCAGCGGTCCCGCGTTCCAGAACAGCGCCGAACTGGTCGGGCTGCTGACGCAGCACGAGGGACCCTCGGCGGTCTTCATCGACGAGATCCACCGGCTGAACCGCACGGTCGAGGAGTACCTGTACCCGGCCATGGAGGACCGGCGCATCGAGATCGTGGTGGACAAGGGACCCCACGCGCGTCACTTCCAACTGGACCTCGCGCCCTTCACCCTGCTGGGCGCCACCACCCGCGCCGGGATGATCACCGCCGCGCTGCGCTCGCGCTTCGGGATCGTCTGCCACCTGGATTTCTACCCGCCCGAAGAGCTGCAGATCATCCTCGGTCGCACGGCGGGCATCCTGGGCATCGGCCTGGATCCCGACGGGGCGCTGGAGATGGCGCGCCGCTCGCGCGGGACGCCGCGCGCGGCCAACCGCCTGCTGCGGCGCGTCCGCGACTACGCCCAGATCGCCGGCCGCACCGTGATCGACCACGACACCGCGGACGACGGGCTGACGCGCCTGGGCGTCGATGCGCTCGGGCTGGAGCCGCTGGACCGGCGCTACCTGCGGCTGATCGTCGAGCACTTCGCCGGCGGTCCCGTCGGCCTGCAGAACCTGGCGGTATCGCTGGGCGAGGAGCAGGACACGCTCGAGGACGTCGTGGAGCCGTACCTGATCCAGTCCGGACTGCTCAAGCGCACCCCGCGCGGTCGCGAGACGACCGAGCGGGCATGCGCCCACCTCGGGCTCGCCCCGCCCCGCCGCAGCCAGGACGGCCAGGGTGACCTGCTCTGAGTCGCCGGCGGCGGCGTCCGCCTTCCATTACGATCTCCCGTCCCGGCTCGTCGCCCAATCGCCGGCCCCGCAGCGCAGCGATGCGCGCCTGATGCTGGTCGCGCGCGACGGGGGCGTGCGCGGGGAAGTGCGCTTCGCGGACCTGCCGGCGCAGCTGCGCGCGGGCGACCTGCTGGTGGTCAACGACTCGCGGGTCCTGCCGGCGCGGCTGCGGCTGCGCCGCGCCAGCGGCGGTCGCGTCGAGCTGCTGCTGGAACGGCCCCTGAGCGACGGGCAGCCGCACGACGGCCGCTGGTTGGCGCTGGCGCAGCCGATGCGCCGCCTGAAGGACGGCGAGCGGCTGCACCTCGAGGGCGACGGCGGCGCTGCCGATCCGGACGCCGCGGTCGAGATCGTGGGGCGCGACGGAAGCGGCGGGCTGATCGTGCGCGCCTGCGGGGGCGACCTCGCCGACCTCGCGCAGCGGCGGGGGGAGACGCCCTTGCCGCCCTACATCCGGCGCGGGCCCGGCACCGCGCCCGCGCTGGCGGCGCTCGACCGCGAGCGCTACCAGACGGTGTACGCCGACGAGCGGGGCTCGGTCGCGGCGCCGACCGCGGGCCTGCACTTCGACGAGCCTCTGCTGGCGCGGCTGCGCGAAGCCGGCGTCGGGACGGCGCGCGTCACCCTGCACGTCGGTTCAGGCACCTTCCGCCCGCCCGGTCCCGACGATCTGGCGCGGCGCCGGCTGCACGCCGAGCACTTCACGCTGCCGGCCGCGACCGAGGCCGCCGTGCGACGCTGCCGCCGCGACGGCGGTCGGGTCATCGCGGTCGGCACGACGTCGCTGCGGGTTCTCGAGACGGTCCGCCGCCTGGAGCTGGACCGTGACGGGCCGGACCGGCGCCGCCGGGAACCGGCGACGGGCGGTGTGCCGGCGGAATTCGAAGGCGAGGCCGTCCGCGTCGGCGGGGCGTCGCCCGACGGTGCGGGCTGGCGCGTGTCCGGTCTGACGCGCCTCTTCGTCGCCCCGCCCGACGCGGTGGCGGCGGCCGACGGCCTGATCACCAATTTCCACCTGCCGCACTCGTCGCTGCTGATGCTGCTGGCGGCCTTCCTCGGCGGGCAGGATCGCTGGCGGCCCGCCTACGCGCACGCGGTGAGCGGCGATTGGCGCTTCTACAGCTACGGCGACGCGATGCTCGTCCTGCCGGAGCCGAACCCAGCGTCGAAGGACGGACGATGAACCGGAATTCCCCGCCCGCGTTCGACCGGGCGTTCGGCTTCGAGGTGACGGCCCGCGACGGCGCGGCGCGCCGCGGCTGGCTGCGCACGCCCCACGCCGAGGTCGAGACGCCGGTGTTCATGCCCGTGGGCACCCACGGCTCGATCAAGGCCATGACCTTCGAGCAGGTGGCCGCCGCGGGCGCCCGCCTGATCCTCGGCAACACCTACCACCTGTACCTGCGGCCCGGCCACCGGCTGATCGAGGCGCTCGGCGGGCTGCACCGCTTCGAGGGCTGGGACGGCGCGATGCTCACCGACAGCGCCGGCTTCCAGGTCTTCTCGCTGTCCGCGCTGAACAAGGTGGACGAGGACGGCGTGGCCTTCCGCTCGCACCTGGACGGCAGCAGCCACCGCTTCACGCCCGAACTGTCGATGGAGATCCAGCTGGCGCTGGGCGCGGACATCGTCATGGCCTTCGACCACTGCCTGCCCCACGGCGCCGACACGGCCGCCGTCGCGGCCGCCGTGGACCGCACCGACCGCTGGCTGCGCCGCTGCCGCGACGCCTTCGGCCCCGACGGCCGCCGCCGCAAGGACGGCTACGAGCGCGTGCTGTTCGGCATCGTCCAGGGCGGGTTCGACCCGCAGCAGCGCCGGCGGTCGGCCGAGTTGGTCGCCGCCCTCGACCTGCCCGGGACGGCCATCGGCGGGCTGTCGGTCGGCGAGCCCGTGCCCCTGATGCGGGAGATGGTCGCGACGACGACGGCGCTGCTGCCGCCGGATCGTCCGCGCTACCTGATGGGGGTGGGCTTCCCGGACGACATCGTCCACGGTGTGCTCGCCGGCGTGGACATGTTCGACTGCGTGCTGCCGACGCGCATGGGCCGCACCGGCACCGTGCTGACGTACGACGGCCGGCTGGTGGTCAAGAACGGCGCCTACGCCCGCGACGAACGCCCGCTGGACGCCGACTGCGATTGCCCGGTCTGCGCGCGCCACAGCCGCGCCTACGTGCGGCACCTGCTGTCGTGCGGCGAGATCCTCGGCCTGACGCTGGCCACCACCCACAACGTCTGGTTCTACCAGGCGCTGATGCGCGACCTGCGCGAGGCCATCGCCGCGGGCCGCCTGCCGGCCTTCGCCGCGGCCTTCCTCGCGCGCTGGGACGAGGGCGAGCGCCGGCGCCGGGCCGGCGATCCCGATCGCCCCTGAGCGGAGAGCGCAATTCCCAGTCGGCGACTCCGGGTTTGCCCGCGGACCCCGACTGTGCCATCTTGGTCCCGGCCGTGAACGAACGACGACAAGGAGCTGTCATGTCGCTAGTGAATTTCCTCGCCATGAGCCCCGCGCCCCAGTCGGGGCAGCCCGCGCCCGGGCAGGGTGCCATCTTCATGAACTTCGCCTTCATCGGCATGATGGTGCTGGTGTTCTACCTGCTGATCTGGCGTCCCAACGCCCAGCGGCAGAAGAAGCATCGCCTGATGCTCGAGAGCCTCAAGAAGGGCGACCAGATCGTCACCACCGGCGGCCTGTTCGCGACCGTGCAGAGCGTCAAGGACGACCGCCTGGTCTGCACCATCGGCGAAGGCGTGAAGGTCGAGATCGCCCGCAGCGCGGTCGCCACGGTCCTGCCGGCCTGATCATGACCGACGTCGCGCCTCGTCGCCTGGTGCTGTACGGCGACCGGCGCTTGCGCCGGATCTGCCGCAGCCCGGAACCCGGCGAACCGGGGCTCGACGCGCTCGTCCAGGACATGACCCAGCTCATGCGGCGCCACCGCGGCGTCGGGCTCGCCGCCCCCCAACTGGGGGACGACCGGCGTGTCGTGGTGGTGCAGCCGGACCTCGCCGGACGACGGCCGCCGCTGGTGATGCTCGACCCCGTGCTGGAGGATACGGGCGGCCCGCCGGTCAGGTTCGAGGAGGGCTGCCTGTCCTTCCCCGGCATCTACCGGCGGATCGTGCGGCCGCGCTCGGCGGTCGTCCGCTACCGCGACCCAGACGGCGCGACCCGCTGGCTGCGCGACGACGGCCTGGCCGCGCGCATCGCGCTGCACGAACTGGATCACCTGGATGGGGTCCTGATGGTGGACCACCTTGATTCCTGGCGGCGTTTCGGCGTGGAACTGCGGCTGGGTCTGCGGCGCCTGCGCCCCGGAGGAGGTCGCGCGTGAGGATCGTGTTCATGGGCTCGCCGGAGTTCGCGGTGCCGACGCTCGACGCCCTGGTGGAGAGCCGCGCCGAGATCCCCCTGGTCGTCACCCAGCCCGACCGCCGCGCCGGCCGCGGCCGCCTGCTCGAGGCGACCGCGGTCAAGACCGCGGCCCGCGGGCACGGGCTGCCCGTGGTCGAGTGGGGCGCCGGCGACGCCGCCCGCGTCACGCAGCTGGTGCAGGACGCGGCGCCCGACGTCGTGGTCGTGACGGCGTTCGGCCACATCCTGCGCCAGCACCTGCTCGCCGTTCCCCGACACGGCTGCATCAACCTGCACGCCTCGCTGCTGCCGCGCTGGCGCGGGGTCGCGCCCGTCCACTACGCGATCCTGCACGGCGACGCCTGGAGCGGCGTCAGCATCATGCGCATGGACGCCGGCGTGGACACCGGGCCGGTGCTGGCCCAGCACGCGGTGGCCATCGATCCCGAAGAGACGGCCGGCGATCTGCTGGACCGCCTGGCGGGTCGCGGCGCGGACCTGCTGGTCCGCACCCTGCGCGTGCTCGAGACGGGCGCCGCCCCCGAAACGGCGCAGAACGAGACGGGCGCCGTCTACGCGCCGAAGCTCAACCGCTCGCTGTCGCCCCTGCGCTGGGAGCGCTCGGTGGTGAAGGTCCACAACCAGGTGCGCGGGCTGCAGCCCTGGCCCGGCGCCACGACCTTCCTCGCCGACCACCAGATCAAGCTCACCGGGGCGCGGCCCTGGTCCTTCCACACTTCCGGCGCCGAACCGGGCACCGTGCTGGCGGTCGTGGACGAGGGTCTGTGCGTGGCCTGCGGCGAAGGCGTCCTGCTGGTGACCGGCCTGCAGAATCCCGGCAAGAAACCGATGACCGCCGCCGAATTCCTGCGCGGCTGCCCGATCCCCGCCGGCACCCGCCTGCGCTCATGAACCTCGACCCTGTGCGCCGGCTCGCCTGGGACGTGCTGCAGCGCGCCGAGCTGGACGAGAACCTCGACTTCGCCCTCGACGCGGCCCTGGCGCGGCTGGAAGACGAGCGCGACCGGCGGTTCCTGGCGGAACTCGTCAAGGGCACGCTGCGCTGGCGCGGGCGCTACGACCACCTCGTGCGCCGGTTCTCGCGCAAGGACGCCGCGACGCCGCCCGAGATCGCCGACGTCCTGCGCCTGGGACTGCACCAGCTGCTCGGCATGGACCGCGTGCCGGACCACGCGGCGCTGCACCAGAGCGTCGCCCTCGCCCGCGACGTGGCGGGGCCGTGGCCCGCCCCCTTCGTCAACGGGCTGCTGCAGTCGGTGCGGCGGGCCGTCGGCGACGAGCCGCGCCAACCGGACGCCTTGCACGCGCTGTTCCCCGATCCCGAGCGCGATCCCGACGGCTGGCTGGCCTCCTGGTGGAGCCACCCGCGATGGTTGGTCGCGCGCTGGCGCGCCCGCTACGGTCTCGCTCAGACCGCGGAACTCTGCCGTTGCAACAACCTGCCCCCGCCGCTGACCGTGCACGTGCTGGCGCCCGCCGATCCGAGCGCCGTCGCCGCGGCGTTGGCCGCCGCCGGCCGCCCCAGCCGCCCCGGCGCGCTGAGCCCGCGCGCCCTGTTGCTCGCGACCGAGGAACGCGCCGCACTGGCGGCCCTGCTGGCGACACGCCCGGAACTGATCGTCCAGGACGAGGCGGTCCAGGCGGCGTGCGACCTGCTTCTGGACGGCGTCGCGGGACCCGCGCTGGACCTCTGCGCGGCGCCGGGGGGCAAGACGGCCCGCCTGCGCGCGACCCTCGGCGCGCAGGCGTTGCTGGTGGCCGCGGACCACAGCGCCGCGCGCCTGCGCAAGCTGCGGACGGCGGCGAAAAGGATCGACGCGGGGCCCGACCTCGTGGTATCTGCTGACGGCAGGGCGCCCCCCTTCCGGCCGGCCTCCTTCGCGACGGTGCTGCTCGACGGGCCCTGCACCGGGACCGGCGTGCTGCGGCACCACCCGGAGGGGAAGTGGCGCCTGCGTCCGGAGGCGGTCGCCGGCTCGGCGGCCCGTTTGACGGAACTGGCGCGGCAGGCCGCCCTGCTGCTGCAGCCGGGCGGGCGGCTTCTCTACGCCACCTGTTCCCTGGAACCCGAAGAGAACCAGGACGTTTTGCAGGCGATCCTGGCGGCGGACCCGTCGCTGGCGCCCTGCCCCTGGCACGCGAACGGGGAATGGTCGCGGACCTGGTTGCCCCAGCGCGAGGGCGCGGACGGCTTTTTCGCGGCCCGGCTGTACCGGCGGGGAGATGCGTCGTGAAGTTCTGGCAGTTCCTGCTGTTGCTCGTGAGTCTCGGCGCCGCCTGCGCCGTCGGCTTGGCCCTGAGCAACTACCTCATCGTCCCGCAGTTGATCCACCGCAACGCCGAGGTCCGCGTGCCCGACCTGCGCGAGCGGACCCTGTCGCAGGCGCGCCAGACCGCCGCCGGCGCCGGCCTCGAGGTCGAGGTGGTGCGCAGCGAGGCGCACGCCCGGCAGCCGGTCGGCAACGTCGTCGATCAGCACCCCTC
Source organism: bacterium (assembly GCA_031441465.1). Lineage (GTDB taxonomy): Bacteria > Krumholzibacteriota > Krumholzibacteriia > LZORAL124-64-63 > LZORAL124-64-63 > PNOJ01. Next base: position 14,868 of record JANOEP010000012.1, read on the forward strand.
GCCCGGGCAGCCCGTGCGCAAGGGGAGGGCGGTGGGCCTCGTGCTGAGCAGCGGCCCGCCTTCCGGAGCCGTGCCCGACCTCGACGGCCTCAACGTGCAGCAGGCCGCGGCGACCCTTCAGCGCGGGGGATTCCGCGCCGGGCGGACCCTGCGCGCGCGCGGCCTCGCCGGGGCCCCGTCGACCGTGGTGCTGCAGTACCCCGCGGCCGGAACCGAGAGCCGCAAGGGCGTGACCGTGGACGTGGTCATGGCCGACCAGGCGGTGGCGCCCGCGTTCCTGATGCCCGATCTCAAGGGCCGGACGCTGTCGACGGCCCGCGGCGCCATCGAGGCGTCCGGCTGCGTCCTCGCGCCGCTGCGCCACGTCCGCGATTCCCGCACGCCGCCGCAAACCATCCTGCGCCAGTCGCCCGAACCGGGGACCAGGATCCTCAGGGGAGAAATCGTTGAACTGGTGGTCGCGACGCGCTGAACACGCGACGGCGGTGGCTCCCTCCCTGCTGTCGGCCGATTTCGCCGACCTGAGGGGGGAGGTCGCGAAGATGGAGTCCGCCGGCGCGGACCTGTTCCACCTCGACGTCATGGACGGTCATTTCGTCCCCGACCTCACCTTCGGCCCCCTGGTCGTCGCCGCCGTCCGGCGGTGCACGGCCCTTCCGCTCGACGCGCACCTGATGGTGTCAAGGCCGGAGCGCCAGCTGGCGGCCTTCGCCCGGTCCGGCGCCGACGCGATCACGATCCACATCGAGGCCGTCCCCGAACCCGGCGCCGCCCTCGCCGCGATCGGGGCGCTGGGGGTGCGTCGCGGCCTCAGCCTGAATCCCGGCACCCCGCTGGAATCGGTGCTGCCCTGGCTCGACCGGGTCGACCTCGTCCTGGTGATGTCCGTGCAACCGGGGGCCGGCGGCCAGAGTTTTCAGCCGGCGGCCCTGGACAAATTGCGGGCCCTGGCCGCGCACCGGTCCGCCACCGGGCTCGAATTCGCCGTTTCCGTCGACGGTGGCGTCAACGACCGGACGGCTGCGGCCTGCCGGAGCGCCGGGGCCGACATCCTGGTCGCCGGATCCTACCTGTTCGGCGCCGCCGACCCCGCCGCCGCGATCGCCGCCCTGCGCTGACTCGCCCGAAACCCACAATACGCTTGATTTCGCGGTCGGATTCGACGATACTGGTCGGTCGCGGCTATCTTTTACTGTCGCGGCCAGGGGGCAGGACGCCGGAAGCGTCCGCCCGCTGTTTTTGTGCGCGCCGCCATGTTCCCGCGAGAGGATCCCGAGGGTGTTCCAGGAGTTGACCAGCCGGCTGGGCGGCGCGCTGCGCAAGCTGTCGGGCCAGGACCGTCTGACCGAGGACAACGTCAGGGACGCGCTGCGTGAAGTGCGCCTGGCGTTGCTCGAGGCGGACGTCAACTACCAGGTCGCCAAGGATTTCGTCGCCCGCGTCGGCGAACAGGCCGCCGGGCAGCAGGTCTGGGACAGCCTGACGGCCGACCAGCAGGTCCTCAAGATCGTCCGCGACGAGATCGTGGAACTGCTCGGCGGCGAGACGTCCGCGCTGAACCTGTCGGGCGCGCCGGTGGCCACGGTCATGGTCATGGGCCTGCAGGGCAGCGGCAAGACCACCTTCTGCGCCAAGCTCGCGCTGCGCCTGCTGAAGGAGGGCCGCTCCCCCCTGCTGGTGGCGGCGGACATCTACCGGCCGGCGGCGATCGACCAGCTCGAGACGCTGGCCGCGCAGGCGGGGGTGCCGGTCCACGCCGACCGCGAGCGCCGCAACGTCGCGCAGATCGTCAAGCTCGGCCTGCGCCGGGCGCGGGACAACAAGTGCGACGTGCTGATCGTCGACACCGCCGGTCGCCTGCACATCGACGCCACGCTCATGGACGAGCTGGCCGCGATCGACAAGGCCGTGCCGATGGACGAGAAGCTCCTGGTCGTGGACGCCATGACCGGCCAGGAAGCGGTGACCGTCGCCCGCGAGTTCGCCTCGCGCGTGGGCTTCGACGGCGCCGTGTTGACGAAGATGGACGGCGACGCCCGCGGCGGCGCCGCGCTGTCGGTCAAGGCCGTCACCGGCCGGCCCGTCAAGCTGGTCTCCACGGGCGAGAAGCTCGCCGACCTGGAGACCTTCCATCCGGACCGCATGGCGGGCCGTATCCTCGGCATGGGCGACGTCATGTCGCTGATCGAGCGGGCCGAGGAGAACATGGACCAGCAGGAGGCCGAGGCGCTGGCCGAGCGCTTCCTGCAGAACCAGTTCACGCTCGAGGATTTCCAGAAGCAGATCCGCCAGGTGCGGCGGATGGGTCCCCTGAAGGGGATCATGAAGATGCTGCCCGGGGTCGACGGCGGGATGATCGACAAGTCGAACGTCGACGAGAAGCAACTGGGCAAGGTCGAGGCCATCCTGAGTTCGATGACCCCGTCCGAGCGCCGCAGCCCGGAGATCATCAACGGCTCGCGCCGCAAGCGGATCGCCCGCGGCAGCGGCACGAACGTGTCCCAGGTCAACCGGTTGCTCAAGCAGTACCGCGACATGCGGCGGATGATGCGCAGCATCAACGCCGCCGGCGGTCTGGAGGAATTCGGACGCAAGGTGCTGGGCGGGCGCGGTTAGGCCCGGCCAGGCGACCCGGGCGGCTTGGATCCGGCCGTCCGAGGATGTATATTGGATCGCTTCGCGCCTGAACGGCAGGGGCGGGGCAACACACCGACACGAACCCGGAGGTACTCAGTGTCGACCACGATCCGTCTGACCCGCATGGGTCGCAAGCAAAGGCCCTTCTACCGGTTGATCGTCACCGACAGCCGCAACCGGCGCGACGGCGCCTACCTGGCGAACCTGGGCTACTACAACCCGTTCGCCGAGCCGCTGGAAGTGAAGCTGCACGAGCAGGAGATCATCGCCTGGCTGCGCAAGGGCGCCACGGTCAGCGACACGGCCCGCTCCCTGATGCGCCGCGAGGGCGTCCTGCTGCGCTGGGAACTGCTGCGCCAGGGCCTTGCGGTCGACGAGGTCGAAGCCCGCGTGACGACCTGGAAGAGCGATCTCGACGGCCGCCTCGGCGCCAAGGCCCAGGTGAAGGCCGAGCAGGAGCGCAAGTCCAAGGTCGAGGCCGCCGCCGCCAAGCGGGCCGCCGAGGAGGCCGCCGCCGCCGAAGCCGCCGCCGCCGAGGCCGCCGCGGCCAAGCAGGCCGCCGCGGAAGTTGCGGCCGCCGAAGCCGCCGCCGCGCCCGCCGAAACGCCCGCCGAAACGCCCGTCGAGGGCGACGCGCCCGCGGACGAGAGCCGACCGGCATGAGCAAAGCAATGGAACTGGTCTCGTACCTCGCGGTGAACCTGGTCGACCATCCCGAAGACGTGCGCATCCAATCCATGGAGCGCGACGGCGAGGAGATTTTCCTGGTGCGGGTGCATCCGGACGACGTGGGGCAGATCATCGGCAAGGGAGGCGCGACCGTGAAGGCGGTGCGCAGCCTGCTGCAGGCCGTGGGCACCCGGGTCGACCGTCGTTTCGGCTTCGAGATCGCGAACGAGCAGTAGGGCATGACGGGAATCCCGGCCGACGAGTTCGTGCCCGTCGCCGACGTGGTCAAGGCGGTGGGTCTGCGGGGCGAGTTGAAGCTCTACCCGCTGATCGATTGGCACGAGCCCTTGCTGGACTCCGGCGACCTGGTCTGGGACGACGGCGCGCCGTTCGCGCCCGAATCCTGGCGGTCCCTGGGGACCTGTTACGTGGTGGCCTTGGCGGGGATCGTGACGCGGGAGGGCGCCGAAGGCGCCGTGGGCAGGCTGGTCGGCTTCCTCCGGAGCCGCTACGCCGACCCGGACTTCCCGCGACCCCGCGGCGGTCTGCCGTTCCGCTGGCTCGGTCGTCCGGTCGTGACCGCGGCCGGCGAAGCGATCGGCGAGGTCGACGACGTGCGCACCTACGGCATCGGGTTCATGCTGGTCGTCCCGCGCGCCGGTCGCGAGTGCCTGATCCCGGCCTTGGCGCCCATCCTGCGGCCCGAGGACGAACTGCAGGGGACGCTCGTGATCGACCCGCCGGAGGGATTGCTCGATGTCGCTGGCGATTAAGGTCGTCACCCTGTTCCCGGAGATGATCCGGGAGGTCCTGTCCACCAGCATCCTGGGACGGGCCGCGCGTCAGGGGCAGGTGACCTACGAAGTGCTGGACATCCGCGACCATGCCGTGGACCGCCACGGGACGGTCGACGACGCACCCTACGGGGGGGGCGCGGGGATGGTCCTGATGGCGCCGCCGGTGATTGAGGCGGTCGAGGCCGCGCGCTCCGGCGACGCGACGCCCCTGCTGCTGATGTCGGCGCAGGGCGAGCGGTTGGACGAGGACCTGGTGCTGGAACTGGCCGCGCAGGCCACGGCCGCCGGCGAACTGGTGCTGGTCTGCGGGCACTACAAGGGTGTCGACCAGCGGGTCCTGGATCTGCTGCGGCCGCGCGAGGTCTCCATCGGGGACTACGTGCTGACCGGCGGGGAACTGCCCGCGCTTGTGGTGATCGACGCCCTGGTGCGCCGGTTGCCAGGGGTGCTGGGCAACAGCGACTCGGCCGAGAGCGACAGTTTCACCGCCGCGCTCGACGGCGGACTCGAGGGTCCCTGGTACACCCGGCCTCCGGAGTACCGCGGGCTCGCGGTGCCCGAGATCCTGATCTCGGGGCACCACGCCAACATCGAGCGGTGGCGCGCGGAGAGATCGCGGGAGCGCACGCAACAGCGTCGTCCCGACCTCGCCGCGGGACGGCGGCGGCCTGCGCCCGACGCGGGGGACGGCGCCGGAGAATGACGAGCGAAGCCTGAAACGAACGACGCCGCCGCTCCCGCGAGGAGACGACGGCGAGCCACGACGGGGTCCGCGGACCCCGCCCCCCGGCGCGACGCCGGCGGGTTTGACCAGGAGGCCGCGATGAGCAACATCGTCGACACGATCCGCACCGAGAAGCTGCGCTCGGACCTGCCGGTGTTCAGCATCGGCGACACGATCCGCTGCCGGATGAACATCACCGAGGGCGGCAAGACCCGCATCCAGAACTACGAGGGTGTCGTCATCGCCCGCCAGGGTTCGGCGAACGAGGCCTCGATCACGGTGCGCAAGATCTCCAACGGCGTCGCCGTCGAGCGCGTGCTGCCGATCGAGAGCCCGAACCTCGCCGGCATCGAGCTGGTGCGCCGCGGTCGGATCCGCCGCAGCAAGCTCTACTACCTGCGAGAGCTGACCGGCAAGAAGGCCCGCATCCGCGAGAAGCAGTTCGGCCGGAAGTGAGCGGCTGCGGCGCCCGCCTGGCCGCCTTCGATCGCGAGCGCGCCGCCCCCGGGGCTAACGGGAACGGGACGCAGGTGGACGGGGTGCAATCGGACGGGCTACTCGTGATCGCCGGCACCGACGAGGCCGGCCGCGGTTGTCTGGCCGGTCCCGTGGTGGCGGCGGCGGTGGTGCTTCCGCCGGGCTGGGCGCCTGCGGCATTGGACGATTCCAAGCGGTTGACCGCCCGCCGGCGCGCTTCCCTGTACCAGGACATCGTCCGCGAGGCCCTGGACTGGCAAGCGGAGGCCGCCTGGCCCCGAGAGATCGAGAAGACCGATATCCTGCGCTCCAGCCTGCGCGCCATGGCCACCGCCGTGGCGCGTCTGCGCGTCCGGCCCGACGTGGTGCTGGTCGACGGCAACCAGGCGCCGCCGTTGGCCTGCCCCGCCGTCTGCCTGGTGGGCGGCGACGGCCTCAGCGCCGCGGTGGCCGCCGCCTCCATCATCGCGAAGGTCGTGCGCGACGCGCTCATGGTCGATCTGGACACCCGCCATCCCGGCTACGGCTTCGCCGGGCACAAGGGCTACGGCTCCGCCGATCACCTGGCGGCCCTGCGCCGGCTGGGTCCCTGCCCCCTGCACCGTCGCACCTTCGCCCCGGTCGCCAATCTGCGGCAAGGCTCCCTCTGGTAGGCTTCCTGCTGCGAAGGCGGCGGGAGGTGGTCATGCACCAGCACGCCGACGCCGCGACGCTCGGCCGCTGCGGCGAGGAGATCGCCGCGCAGTGGTACGTCGCCGAGGGATTCACGGTCCTCGCCCGACGGTTCCGGACCGGGCGCGGCGAGGTGGACCTCGTCGCCCGGCGCGGGCCCTTGCTGGTCTTCGTCGAGGTCAAGACCCGGCGCGGGGACGGCTGGGGATCGCCGGCCGCGGCGGTCGACGCCCGCAAGCTGTTGCGGTTGCGCGTCGCCGCCCGGGCCTGGCTCGCCGCACACCCGGCCCGCGATGCGATGGAATTCCGCTTCGACGTCGCTGCGGTGCGCTTCGCGCCGGGCGGGGACGGGCTGCGGCTGGAGGTGATCGCCGGGGTCTTCTGAACCGCTGCGCGTCAACGCGCGTCGACGTGCCGGGCGCCGCTGATTGGGGGTGGCGCGGCGCGAGCCGTGCGGTTAGAGTTGCGCGACCGAGGCGCGCGGTTCCGCGCCGTCCCAACTCGCACAGCCAGTCCATCCCCGGCGACCCCCGCGTCGCCGGCCGGAGGATCGACGCATCATGGCCGACTACGATTTCCAGGAGATCGAACCGCGCTGGCGCGAGTTCTGGACCCGCACCGGGCACGACCAGGTGGACTGGGACTCCGACAAGCCCAAGTGCTACTGCCTGAGCATGTTCTCCTACCCGTCGGGCGACAAGCTCCACCTCGGCCACTGGTACAACTACGTGCCGGCCGACACCTGGGCCCGCTATCGGCGCCAGCGCGGCGACAACGTGTTCCAGCCGGTCGGTTTCGACAGCTTCGGCCTGCCGGCGGAGAACTTCGCCATCAAGTGCGGCGTCCACCCCGGCGCGCACACGACCGAGAACATTGCCTTCATTCGCGAGCAGCTGCGCACGCTGGGGCCGATGTACGACTGGCGCAGCGAGCTGGCCACGCACACCCCCGAGTACTACGCCTGGACGCAGTGGCTCTTCCTGACCCTCTTCGAGCACGGGCTCGCCTACCGCGCCGCGCAGCCGGTGAACTGGTGCGACTCGTGCCAGACCGTGCTCGCCAACGAGCAGGTCGACGACGGCGCCTGCGAACGCTGCAAGTCCGAGGTCGTCCGCAAGAACCTGACCCAGTGGTGCTTCCGCATCACCCGCTACGCCGACCGCCTGATCGACAACCTCCCCGCGCTGGACTGGCCGGAGGAGACCAAGAAGAAGCAGACCAGCTGGATCGGCCGCAGCCACGGCGCCGAGATCGTCTTCGTCGCGCGGCTCGCCGACGGCGCCGCCGCGCCCGCCGGCGCCGACACGCAGGCGGACGGCTCGCTCGCGCTGCGCGTCTTCACGACCCGTCCCGACACGCTGTTCGGCGTCACCTACCTGGCGCTGGCCCCCGAGCACCCGCTGGTCGACGTGCTGACCGACGCCGCGCACCGGGCGGACGTCGCCGCCTACCGTCGCCATTCGGCGCGGCTGAGCGAGGTCGACCGTCAGAGCAGCGACCGACCCAAGTCCGGCGTGCCGACGGGAGCGACGGCCGTCAATCCCGTCAACGGGGAGGCGGTGCCGATCCTGGTCGCCGACTACGTGCTGGCCGGCTACGGCACCGGCGCGGTCATGGCGGTGCCGGCCCACGACGAGCGCGACTTCGCGTTCGCCGCGGCGTTGGGCCTGCCCGTGCGGCAGGTGATCCTGCCCGAGGGGACCACGACCGCCGCGACCTTCGGCGAGGCCTGGACCGGCCCCGGCCGGATGACCGCCTCCGGCGTCTACGACGGCCTGGACGGCGAACAGGGCGCCAGGCGCCTCGTCGCGGACCTCGAGGCGCGCGGTCTCGGCTGCGCGAAGGTCCAGTATCGCCTGCGCGACTGGCTGATCAGTCGCCAGCGCTACTGGGGGGCGCCGATCCCCATCATCCATTGCCCGACCTGCGGCGAAGTGCCGGTGCCACTCGACCGCCTGCCGGTGCTGCTGCCGCAGGACGTGGACTTCCGCCCGCGCGGCAAGGCACCCCTGGCCAGCAGCGAGGCCTTCATGGCCGTGGACTGCCCGCGCTGCGGCGGGCCCGCCCGGCGCGACCCCGACACGATGGACACCTTCGTCTGCAGCAGCTGGTATTTCCTGCGCTACCCCGAGCCCGGCCTGCGCGACGCCCCGTTCCGTTACGAGACGCTGCGCAAGTGGCTGCCGGTGGACATGTACGTCGGCGGCGCCGACCACGCCTGCGGGCACCTAATCTTCTCCCGCTTCATCACGATGGTGCTGCACGACCTCGGTTTCGTGCCGGTCGAGGAACCCTTCGCGAGGCTGCGCCACCAGGGCATGATCACCCGCGACGGCGAGAAGATGTCCAAGAGCAAGGGCAACACCGTCGTGCCCGCCGACTACCTCGAGCGCTACGGCACCGACACGCTGCGCGCCTACCTCATGTTCGGCTTCGCCTTCGCCGACGGCGGGGACTGGACGGACGAGGGCCTCGACGGCATCTGGCGCTACCTCAACCGCGTCTGGCGCCTGGTGGACGCGGTGCTCGAGGACCGCTCGCCCGCCGGCGACGCGCCCGCCGCCGCCGCCGCGCTGAGCGCCGAGCAGATCGCCGAGCGCTGGCCCCTGCTGCGCCGGGTGCTGCACAACTCCGTGCGCGGCTGCACGCAGGATCTCGAACGCTTCCAGTTCAACACGGCGCTCAGCCGCCTGATGGAATTGACCAACGCCCTTTACCACTACTGCGGCCGCGAGCGGCCCTCGCCGGCGGACGCCGACTTCCACGGGGCGCTGACGGCGCTGGTGCAGATGATCGCGCCGTTCACGCCGCACCTCGGCGCGGAACTGTGGCTGAGGCTGGGCCGGGACGGCTCGGTCTTCGATCATCCGTGGCCCGTCTGGCGCGACGAGTACCTCGTCGCCGACTCGGTCACCTACGTCATCCAGATCAACGGCAAGATCCGCGAGCGCATGGAGGCGCCCCGCGATGCCGACGCCGGGCAGGTCGAGCGCGACGCGCTCGCGCACGGCCGCGTCCCCGAGTTGATCGGGGCGGGGCCGGTGCGCAAGGTCGTCGTCGTGCCCGGCAAGCTCGTGAACATCGTCGTCTGAGCGGGGTCGGACAGGGGACGACCATGAACTACTGGGACCAGCTGGCCGAGGCTCGCGCCCGGCTCGAGGCGGGGGATCTCCGCCAGGCCGAGGCCTGTTTCGCCGAGGCGGGGGACAGCCGCGAGCGCTCGCCCGTGCGCGTCTTTTTGAGCGAGAAGATGGGGAGCGCGGCCAAGCGCGCGCTGACCAGGATCCGGGGCGCCGGCGCCGGCGACAAGGGCGAAGCCGGGCGCTGGGAGCGCGAGCGGGCCGACTTCGTGGCCTGCTTCCGCGAGCAGGCGCGCGGCCTGCTGGACCGGGCGCGCGCTTCCGTCGCGGCGCCGGGCGCCGTCCCGCCGCGCGAGCGCCTGAACCTGGCGGCCGGCGCCGCCTACCTCACGGCGTCCAGCGAGCTGGCCGACCTGCGAAGGATCGATCCCTCACCCTTCCTCGAGGCGGCGCTGGCCGCCGCCTGCGAAGCGGGCTGCCCGCCTCCGGACGGCTTGCTGGCCGTCTCGTTGCCCCTGGCGGCCGACGTCCGGTTGCGGCTGGCGGCGCGTGTCCTGGAGTTCGCACGCCGCGGACCGCTGGACGACGCCGCCCGCGGGCTTGCCCGCGACGCCGACGCCCTGCTGGCTCCGGAACACATGGTCGGTCCCGCCCAGGAAGCCGAGCGGCTCTGGCTGGCCGCGCAACTGGCCGAAGGGCCGCTCGACGACGCGCCGCGGGCCGCGGCGCTCTACGCCGCCTGCGTGCGGGAGCCGGGCACGCCCGCCGACCGGTGCGACCTGGCCCGTCTCGCCGCCGCCGCTCTGCTCGCCAACCTCGACCGCTTCGCGCTGCCGGTCCCGCGCTACGACGAAGCCCTGGCCCTGCTCGAAGCCGTCGCCGCCGACGCGACGGTCGAACGCCGCCGCCGTGCGGCCTTGTCCGTCCTGCAAGAGCGGCAGATCGCGACGCGAGACGGCATTTGGGCCTCGGCCGCCAAGGGTGCGGGGAAAGTCCAGGGCCAAGGCGCCGGGAGGGTCGACGGGTTCGTGGTGGTCTGGCGCCGCAGCCGGCCCGTCGATGTTCTGAGCTGGCATGACGGGGCCTCCGCAGCAGCGGTCGCCGCGTACCTCGGCGAGGCGCGCGAGCGTGTCCTGGTGCTCGATGAGATCGGCAACGAACTGCCCAGCTGGGAGTTGCGGAGTCTGGTGGAAGCGTTGCTGGAGCCGGAGCTGCCGGCTCATGGTCTGGATGACGGCATGCTGACCTCCCTGGCCGCCCTGCGCTGCGAGGCCCCGTCGTCGCACCCGCTTTTCGGCGACGAGCCACGGGGACCGAGTTCCGGCGCTGTCGCGGACGCCCTGCGGGCGGGACGGGTCTGGCTCGGCGCCGCGGCTCGGCTGGCGGCCGCCGAACCCGGCCAACGGGGCATGATCCGCGAACTGGCCCGCCGTGGCGACGCCGCGGCCAAGCTGGTGGCGGCGTTCCTGCCGCCCGATCTCGTGCGTCCCCAGGGCTGGCCCCTGACCCCGTTGCAGGACCGGCCGTCACCGCGCGCCTTCGGCACCACGGCGATGGACGGCGGGCGCCGCCACGTCGAACCGCGCGATCCCGAACTCGCCGCCTCGGCGTCGGCGCTGGTGTTCACCGCCGACCGGGCGTCGGCGCTGGAAGCCTGGGGCCAACGTCGCGGTGCCTGGCGTGTCGTTCTGGACGGCGCCGACCGACTGGCGGAGTTCGCCGGTGCCTTGGCGCGCCATCCGGGCGCGTGGACCCTCGTGCCGCCGGCTGGGTCGATCCACGACCGCGACGCGGCTCTGTCCCGGTTGTCCGACCTGGCCACGACGCCGGGGCTGGGCCTGCTGCCCCTGGTCCACGCCTGCCGCCTCGCCGCGAGCCACAACGGAGATCTGGCCGATCACCGCCGGCTGCGCCCGCGATCCCACGGCGCCTGCCCCTTGTTCGATCGCTACGAGACCTGGACGGCACAGCTGCCGCGGTGCGACGCGACGACGGAACCAGCCGGTTGGGCGGCGGAACTGGCCCGACGCGTGGATGGCGACGCCGCGGTCGTGGGGTTGGTCGGCGACCTGCCGGTCGACGAGGCGGCGCGCGCACGCCGCTGGGGGCTGGACGGCAGGGCCGCCGCCTGGGTTTTCGCCGACGCCGCCGTGATCAATTGGCGCTGGCATCGCCGCGGCGCCGCCGAACCGGCCGCCCGTCACCGTGCCCTGGCCGGCGCGGGCACGGGCCAGCTGTCGTTGCTCGCGCCGGCTCCGATCCTCGACGGCGACCTCACGGCGGTCCTCGGGAACTGGCTCTCGGCGCACGGCGCCTGCCGGGTCTTCGTCCGGGGCGGGGACGCGACGACGCCCGTGTCGCTGGCCGTCGGCGGCCCGCCACCGGACGCGCGGGTCCGGTTGGGCGCCGCCGCGGTGGCCCACGCCCGACGCCTCTCGCAGCTGTCCGGCACGGCCGGCGCCTGCCTGCTCGTGCCGGCGACCGGTCCGCTGGGCGCCTGCCTGCAAGGCCTGGCGCGTGGCGAGGTCACCGCCTCGCCGGCCGCCAGGCTCGCCGTCGAACGGCAGGACGATTTCTGGGACGATCCGGACACCGCCCGGCGTTGCGCCGGGGGGGTCGTCTATGTCCCGCAGATGGAAAGCCTGGACCCCGTTGCCGCCGGCGGCACGGATGACGCCTCCTGGCAGCGCCGGGATGCCGCCGCCGCCACGGCCGCCGAGCAACGACGCGCCTTGCTGGCGCTGGAACTGCACGCGCTGCGGAGCAGGGGAGCCGGCACGATCATGGTCGGGGACACGCGGTGGTGGCGCACGTTCCCGCTCGGCGCGGCCGGAAGCCCGGCTCTGGATGCCGCCGGGGCGGCCGCCTTGGCGGGGGCGTGGGACGTCGGCGTCTTCGATCTGGACGGCGAACCGGCGCGGGCCCCCCAGCGACGCGGCCGCGACGCGGACCCGCTGCGCACGGCGGTCGTGGGCTGGCTGCAGGTTCAGGGCTGGACCGATGCCGAGGGGCGCGGCGTGCCGCCGGGATTTCTGGAGCGAGAGCGCTCGGCGCTGCCCCGGGATTGGCCCACGGCGCGTCGTCGCCTCGTGCTGGGCGATCCGGCGCCCGCCTGGCTCCACAGCGCGACGGCGGTGGCCGCTGCGCGCGAAGACGGCGATCACGGCGCCTGGCTGCTGGTCGTGAGCGATTCGCCTCCGCCCGAGGCGGCCGCCCTGCGCGACGCCATGCTGTCGCCTCGGCCATCCCTGCTCGCCGGGAGCGTTTCGCAGCAGGGAGAGGGCTGGCACGCCGTCACCTGGGCCCGGCCGACCGATCTCGCCGATCCCGCACTGGTGCAACGCCTCGCCCGGCGACCCCCGACGGAGATCTGGGCCGGGGACCTGGGCGAATGGCTCCCGTCGCGCGCGACCGACGGCGGTCGCTTCGCGCCTTGCCTGCATGCGCTGCTGCACCTGGTCGACGCGCCGATGACGCTGCAGGCGACGGACCTGCCCGGTTCCTGGCGTCGTCACCTGGCGGGTCTGTTCGAGCACGCCGGCGGTCTGGTTCACGACACGCTGGACGACGCGACGATGTCGGACCTGGAGGACCTGCCTCCCGTCGCGATCGGTCGCGTCCCGCACCCGAATTGGCCGTGCCCTTGCTGCGGGTCGGTCTCGGCTTGGCAACGCTGGTCCCAGGGCTGCCCCGCCTGCGGTTCGTCGCTGGAGCGCTGGGCGTCGCCCGCGAACCGCTCCGCGCTGCTGCGGCACATCTGGCAGGAGAAGCTCCAGGTCCTGGCCCAGCGCACGACGGCGCCCCGGACCGAACCGCTGTGCGTCTGGACGGCGCCCGAGCACCTGGAGCTGTTGACGTCCCTGCTCGAGGCGACGGGCCGTCGCTGGCGGTTGCAGCCCACCCGGCAACTGACGGTCTCTCCCGGCGCCGACGAATGGCTCGTCTGCATCCTGGGCCGAGCCGAGGAGCCGCCGGCCGAATGCCGCCACGCCCTGCTGGACCCGCCGCCCGGCGAACAGGAACTGCGACGGTTCCGCCTGCGGGCCCGCGGCGAGACGAGCCTCTGGTACCACGCGCTCGAACTGGATCCCGCCTGCGGCGCGCTGGCCGGTGACGACCGCCGCGCGACCAGCGGCGATTTCCGACGCCTGCTCGCCGTGACCTCGGCGCTGTCCCGGTCCCACGCCGGCCCCGGCGGTGACGGCGCGCTGCCGCCCCGCTGCGTGGAGGTGCTCACCGGCCTGCCCGCCGCGGATGTGCGGCGCGCCTTGGGTGTCGCAGCCTGGTCGGCGGCGGTCGGCGGCCGCAGCGTCGAGCGGGAGCAGGTGCCGCCGCCGCGGTGCGTGCGGCTCGCGGTGGCCCTGGTGGAAGCCGAGTACCGCCTGGAGCGTCTCGGCGCACAACTGCCGCGAGTGATCTCATCGCTGGGCGCCGCGACGGCGCTGGAGGGATCGCCCCTGCTGACCGAACCGGCCCGCCTGTGGCCGTGGCTCGACCCGACCGAACGCGGTTGGTGGGACCGACTGTTGTTGGCCGTCTCGCCGCAGCGCGCGCCGTCCGGCCGGGCCCTGCTGGTCTACGCCGCGGCGGGCGGGGCGCTCCATTCGCCGCGACGCCGCTGCGGCGTGCGCGGGGACGCCGCCGCGTTGGCCGCGCTGGTCGCCGACCGGTTGGCGGCCGTGCGCCTCCGAGCGCAGGCGCTGGCCGGGAACGGGGGAGGGGCGGGCCCGCTCACCGATGCGGATGACGACGTGCACGCGGCGGGCGTGATGCTCGACCTGTGGCGCGTCGACGGCGCGCCGGCGTGCGGCGAGATCGTCCTGGAAGAATTCGCCGCCGTGTTCGCGGCCGGAATCGACCCGGGACCCGCGGCCGAACTCCTGGCCGCCCTGGCCCGCGAGGACGAAGTGTGGCGGGAGCAGTTGCTCGAAGCCTGGCGTGACGGCTTCCTGCCCGATGTGACTCCTGTCGCCGGGCGGCGCTCCGTACGTGAGGCCGCCACCGAGACCGTCGCCGCCTGGCCGCCGCCCGGTTCGCCGCCCCTGGTGCTGGAAGGCATGACGGGAACAGGCGCGCCCGAAGAGGCCGCTCGCCTGCTCGCCGCGCTGCTGGACGCCGGGACCGATCACCGTCAGATCGTCGTGATCGCGCCCGGCACCGCCGCAGCGGCCCGGTTCCACCTCGGCTGGCGTCGGATCCGCCCCGGCCTGCCGCTGCTGAACGTGGTGCTGGCCGGCGACAGCCTGGAACTGGGCGATCCGCCCGGGGACGGGATCCTGTCCGGCGCGCCCGCCGAAGAGGTGCTGGTGCTGCTCGAAGCCCAGGACCTCACGACCACGCTGCGTTTCCGCGCCGCCCAGCGATTCCAGGCCGGCCGGCAGCTGTGGACGGTGGACCCGATGCTCTGCCAGGAGACGCGCGAGCACCTCTACCTGGTGGTGCCGCCCCGGCAGCAGGTGGTCGCCCTGCGGGACCAGCGCGACCAGTCGCGCCAGGTGTGCGAGGAGATCCTGGATCTGGTCGCGCGTTTCGCCGGCGAACGACCTCGCGTCCGCGCCCGGCGACGGGAACGCGGCGAGGTCGTGTCCTCCTACACCACCAACGGCCCGGAGGCCGTCAACCTCATCGTCGAACAGCAACGCGGCGGCGCCGGGCGTCTTTGGAATCTGGTCGCACCGGTGCGCGGCGATTTTGTCACGCTCGCGCAGAGTGCGTCGCTCGCGGGCTGGATCCCGGTGGAACGCCACCGCCTGGATGCGCTGCTGCTGCCGGGACCGCTCGAGATCCTGGCCCTGGCCTTGGACGTGGCCGCCCGCGGCGCCGCACCCGTCCACGCCGCCACACCTGCCGCCGCCGGCCTGATGACGGCGCCGGCGTCTCAGGAATACCGGCGGTGGCTGGCAGAAGCGGCCCCGCCGCCGACCGCGACCCTGGCGACTCTGATTTCCCTGGTGGCCCGCGCCGGCTGGTCGGAATCACTGCTGGCTTGGCCGGTGGTGCGCCGTCGGTTGAAGGGGCTCGTCGCGGACTTCGGCGCCACCTCGCTCGCGGATCTGGCCCGCGAGCCGCTGCTGGCCGCGTGGCGGCTCGAAGTCGACGGTATCGGCGACCTGCGGGCGCCGCCGGGCGGGTCGCCGATCCTGGCGCTCACGACACCCGACGACGGCGTCGGCGGCCGGCCCCACGATCTGGCGTGCCTGTTCTTCGGCAACGAGATGCCGCGGCATCTCTACCGCGCGATCGCGCCGGCGGGCGACCGGCTGCTGGTGTGCTACAAGGACCGCTCGCCGCTCGGGGAGGACGGCGACTGATCCCCACGGTCGGTCGCGAGGCGACGACGGGCCACCGCCAGCGCCGCGGGATAGCCGGCCGCCGCCAGCGCGACGCCCAGCGCGATCGCGCCGAGCCAGGCCGTCAGCAGCGCTTCGCCCAGCTGGGCTCGGGCCAGCGCGCCGCTGACGAGGTCCGGCATAGGACGCCCGAGCAGCCAGGTGCCCAACCGCACGTCGAGCAGCGCCAGGGGCAGGAAGGTGAGCGGGTTCGAGAGGTTCGAGGCCAGCAGCGCCGCCGGCCGGTTCGCGCGCAGCGCCGCCGCCAGGCCCAGGGCCATCCAGGTGTGCAGGCCGAGCACCGGGGTCGGCGCCACCAGCAGTCCCGCCGCCACGCCGCGCGCCAGGGCCCGCGGGTCCCGCGTCGGTCCCACCGCCGCCCGCCACACCCCGCGCACGTCTTGCCGCCATCTTGCCGGCAGCCCCATCGCCGCTCCCTCTTTTCTTGTTCGCCGTATCGGCGGCTGCTACCTTCGAATCCTCAGGATGCTCGCCCGTGCCGCCCGTGGCAAGGTCTTCCGACGTCTCCCTGGTCGAGGAGGATCCATGGATTTGCCCTTCGTCCCCTACCGCATCAAGGTTGTCGAACCGGTCCGCCGCGTGAGCCGCGAGGAACGCGCCGCGGCGCTGACCAAGGCCGGCTACAACGTGTTCGGCCTGGCGAGTTCCACGATCTACGTCGACCTGTTGACCGACAGCGGCACCTCGGCGATGAGCGACGCCCAGTGGGGCGCTCTAGTGCAGGGGGACGAGGCCTACGCGGGCAGCCGCAACTACTACGACTTCGAGGACACCATCCGCGACATCTTCGGCTACCGCCACGTCATCCCCACGCACCAGGGTCGCGTGGCGGAAAACCTCTTGTTCACCACGCGGCTCGACCAGCGCTCGGTCGTGCCCAACAACATCCATTTCGACACCACGCGCGCCAACGTCGAGCACCAGGGGGCGCTGGCGCTCGACTGCGTCATCGACGAGGGGCTCGACCCCACCGGCGACCACCCGTTCAAGGGCGACATGTCGCTGGCGAAGCTGGCCGAGGCCTTCGACCGGTACGGCGACCGCATCCCCTTCGTCATGATCACGATCACCAACAACAGCGGCGGCGGGCAGCCCGTCTCGCTGAAGAACATCCGCGAGGTCTCCGCGTTCTGCCACGGCAAGGGCGTGCCCCTGATCTTCGACGCCTGCCGCTTCGCCGAGAACTCGTGGTTCATCAAGCGGCGCGAACCGGGCTACTGCGACCGCTCCATCAAGGAGATCGCGCGGGAGATCTTCGCCCTCGGCGACGGCTGCACGATGAGCGCCAAGAAGGACGCCCTGGTGAACATGGGCGGCTTCCTCTGCCTCAACGACGACGACTGGGCCCGCGACGTCACCAACCTGCTGATCCTCATCGAGGGCTTCCGCACCTACGGCGGCCTGGCCGGGCGCGACCTGGCCGCGGTCGCGCAGGGCCTGCGCGAAGTGCTCGATGACGATTACCTGACCTACCGCATCGGCCAGGTCGCCCGCATGGGCGAGCAGATGCAGGAGCGCGGCGTGCCGATCCTGACGCCCGTCGGCGGCCATGCCGTCTACGTCGACGCGCGCCGCCTGCTGCCGCACCTGCCCCAGAGCGCGTTCCCGGCGCAGGCGTTGACCTGCGCCCTGTACCTCGAGGGGGGGGTGCGCGGGGTCGAGATCGGCAGCCTGATGTTCGCGCACGCCGACCCCGCGACGGGCCGGACCGTGCACCCCGCGATGGAACTGGTGCGCCTGGCCGTGCCGCGACGCGTCTACACCGAGACGCACCTGGCCTACGTGGCGGAGGTCTGCGGTCGCCTGCGCGAGATCGGCGAGCGCCTGCGCGGTCTGGAAATCGTCGAGGAGGCGCCGGTCCTGCGCCACTTCACGGCGCGCCTGCGCCCGCTCGGCGGCGGGGCCCTGATCGAGGCTTGAGAGGGAGGCGTCCTTGTTGCTGCGCGTGGAACCCGGCGACTGGGCGCACGCCGCGGCCGTCGCGGCGCTCGCCCGCGAAGCGGCCCGTTGCCACGGCTTGACGGAGCGGCTCCGCGAACTGTCGTTGATCCTCGACGACTTCGTGCCCGACGAACGGCCATGGCTGCGTTTCCCGAACCCGGACTCGCTGGAGATCTACGGCCATCCCGGCCACTTCCTCGCCGAGCGCGGCGCCGAACTCCCCGGCCGGTTGCCGACCCTGCCGTGGGAGTTCCGCGCCTCGCCGGCGACCGTCGAGGCGCCGCCGTTCGCACCCGTGCGCGGCGAGCGTTTCCTGCACCACCACTTCCTGGCCGTGGCCGACATGCTGGTGTCGCGGATCGACCCCGCCCGGGTGCCGCCGGTGCGGGCCGAGGCGTTCCAGGAGGTCTGGGACGTGACGATCGACGGCCGTCTGCGGCGTCACCACCTGCCGGGTCTCCCGGTGGCCGAGCGCCGCCGCCGTTTCGCCCGTCTCTTCGGACCCGCGGGCGTGCTGCTGCCCAGGCATTGGGAATTGTTCCACGAACTCTGGGAATGCGACGACCCGACGCAGGACGGCCTGCTCGCCTGCGCGGACCGGCTGCCGCCCCTCGGGCTGCGGCGGGCCTGAACCCGGTCCTGCGGCGGGGATTGCATTTGCTTTTTCAGCCGTGGTTCGCCAATTTCATGTCACGGTCGCCTGCGAGAACCGGTGTTGACGGGGCAGCGCGGCGGCGGGTACCTTGCGATCGCGACCCTGCGCTGCGCAGGCCCGGATTCGTCGGTTGAGCCGGCCGCGGACGGTCGGCGCGATTCGATACCCCCAAGGGAGGTTGTCCATGTTTGCTGCAACGTCCGTGCTGCGACGGACTCCGCTTCTCCTCGTGGCGATCGTGGTCGCCGCGGTCCTGGCCGGCCTCGCCGGCTGCAGCAGGGAAGAAGTGGTGGTCGATCCCTACCGGTCCGCCCCGTTGGAGGCCGTCATGGCGGGCGCCGACACCATCCGCAGCCCGGACTTCCTGTTCGAGATCGACGGGCCCGCGCTCTACTTCGCGCGCGGCGACGTGGCGATCGTCAAGCAGGGCAACCAGATGCATTTCCTGGTCGGACCCGCTCTCCAGGCGGACTACGCGGGCAAGTACCAGGGCCAGCGCCTCGGCGTCCAGAAGCGCTTCACCGACCGCGCGACCGGGACGGCCACGACGCACCTGTGCCTGATGGGCGTGCGCCAGGGCAGCACGATGGCGACCGTCGATTCGATCGGCAGCTACACCCTGCCGACGATCCTCAAGCTCAGCAAGCAGCAGCTCGAAACCCCGGGCACGAACCTCAACGAGATGGACGCCCGCGTCTTCGAGTCGTTCAAGGCGCTGCTGCCGGCGACTCCCGGCGCCCGCGCGCCGGACGCCCAGTCGATGGTGGAGCGCTTCGTCTACGCGCCGCGCCATGACCTCACGGCGGAGCAGCGCGCGAACCCCGGCCCGAACGATCACGCGTGGTACATCGTGCTCGACCAGGCGACACTACGCGTCGTGGACGTGGGCCCCGGCGCCCACTACATGCTCCAGGTGCTGCAGGAGAAGAACCTGCCCCTGGTCGGCTCGTTCTCGCTCGTCGAGGTTTCCGATTCGATCATCGAGCGCACCAGGTCCTACGGCAGCCTGCGCAACGTATGCGGCACGATCAGGATCAACTGGTTCAAGATCGCGAACACCGTGGTGCGCGGCACCTAGGGGACCGCGACCGCCCGCAACGAGCGAGCCCCCGCCGGTCGGCGGGGGCTCGCTTCGTTCCGTGCGCCCGGGCCGGGTGCCGGCGTCAAGTCAGCAACCGCAGCATCTGCTCGTAGGCCAGGACCTGCTTGCGGGCGGTGTCGCTGCGCGAGGCCAGCGGGCTGGTCTTGATGCGGCTGGCGACCAACCCGACCATCTTGCCGCGCTCGCCGCCGAGCAGCAACTGCGTGGCTTCGACGCCGAATCGCGTGGCCAGCATGCGGTCCGAGGCCGAGGGGGAGCCGCCGCGCTGCACGTGGCCGAGCACGACCATGCGGATGCTGCGCTTCAGCCGGCTCTTGAGTTCGTACTCGATGTAGGGCGCCTTGGCGGCGCCCTCGGCGACCAGGATCACCGCGTGCTGCTTGCCGCGGTTGTAGCCGCCTTCGATGCGGCGGCAGATGGCGTCCAGGTCGAAGGGGATTTCCGGGACGATCACTTCCTCGGCGCCGGTGCAGAGGCCGGCCGCCATGGCCAGCAGGCCGCAGGAGCGGCCCATGACCTCGATCACGAAGATCCGCCCGTGGCTCGAGGCCGTGTCGCGGATCTTGTCCACGGCGTCCACGGCGATGTTCAGCGCCGAGTCGAAGCCGATGGAGAAGTCGGTGCCGGGGATGTCGTTGTCGATCGTCGCCGGCACTCCCATCACCGGCAGGTCGAATTTCTTGTCGAGCACCGCGCCGCCGCGGAAACTGCCGTCGCCGCCGATGATCACCAGGCCGTCGAGTTTCAGTTTCTTCAGTGCGTGGCCGACCTTCTCCTGCCCGGCCTCCTCCTTGAAGTCCGGGTAGCGGAAGGTGCGCAGGATCGTGCCGCCGGCGTGCAGGATGCCCGCGACGTCGCGCGAGTTCAGCGGCCGCGCGTCGGCCTCGCTCAGGCCCAGCCAGCCCCGCTGGATGCCGACCACCTCGACGCCGCCGCTCAGCGCCGTCCTCACGACGGCCCGCAGGGCCGCGTTCATGCCGGCGGAGTCGCCGCCTCCCGTCAAGACACCGATGCGCTTCATGCGTCCTCGTCTTTCGTCGGTTGTGCGGCGCCTTCGCGGCGCTGCTGCTTCCAGTCCCGGATCTTCGCGAGCCTCTCGCCGAGGCGGGCTTCGTAGCCCCGCGCGGTCGGCGTGTAGAAGCGCCGGTCCCGCAGCGGATCCGGCAGGCAATCCATGGCCGCGACGCCTTCGGGCGCGTCGTGGGCGTAGGCGTAGCCCTCGCCGTAGCCGAGCGTCTCCATCAGGCGCGTCGGCGCGTTGCGCAGGTGCAGGGGCACCGGCGGGTTGACGCCGTGGCGGACCTCGGCCGCGGCGGCCCCGTAGGCGGCGTACGCCGCGTTGCTCTTGGGGGCGAGCGCCAGGTACAGGCAGGCCTGGGCCAGGGCCAGAGCCGCCTCGGGCATCCCCAGGAACTGCGCGGCGTCGCGCGCCGCGAGCGCCTGCACCAGCGCCTGAGGGTCGGCGAGGCCCACGTCCTCGCTGGCGCAGCGCGTCAGGCGGCGGGCGACGTACAGCGGGTCGGCGCCCGCCTCGAGCATCCGGGCCAGGTAGTACAGCGCGGCGTCCGGGTCGCTGTTGCGCAGCGACTTGTGGAGCGCGCTGATCAGGTTGTAGAACTCCTCGCCGGCCTTGTCGAAGCGGATCGCGCGGTCGCGGATCATGCGCACGATCGCCGCGGCGTCGACGACCTCGCCCGGCGCCGCCGCCGCGGCCGCCATCTCCAGCAGGTTCAGCGCGACACGCCCGTCGCCGTCGGCCGCCAGGGCCAGGGTCCGCAGCGCGTCCTCGGCGAAGGGCGGCACCCCGCTCCGGTCGCCGCCGAGTCCGCGGGGATCCGTGAGCGCGCGGCGCAGCAGGCTCGTCAGGGCCGCCTCGTCCAGCAGTTGCATGACGAACAGCCGTGTGCGCGACAGCAGCGCGGCGTTGATCTCGAACGAGGGGTTCTCGGTCGTGGCGCCGATGAGCGTCACGTCGCCTTTCTCCACCCACGGCAACAACGCGTCCTGCTGGGCCTTGTTGAAGCGGTGGATCTCGTCCAGGAAGATGATGGTGCGCCGCTTCAGCGACCGCCGCAGGCGCCCCGCCTCGGCCATGACCAGCTTGAGCTCGCGGCTGCCCACCTGCACGGCGCTGTATTCGAGGAAGTTGGCGGCGGTGACGCCGGCGATGACCCGGGCCAGCGAGGTCTTGCCGCAGCCCGGCGGTCCCCACAACAGCAGCGAGGGCAGCGCGTCGTCGTCGATGAGCCGCCGCAGCGGACGGCCCGGTCCGAGCAGGTCGTCCTGGCCGACGAGGTCCTCGATCCTTTGCGGGCGCATGCGGTCGGCCAGCGGCTGGCCGGGAGGCGCGGACGCCGCAGCGCCCGTCGGCTCCCTGCCGGCGGACCGACCGCGTGCCACCTCCGCGCCGAACAGGTCGTCTTCCATGCGGCCCATAGTATCCGGTTTCGCCGCCCGCACAAGCCGGACCTGCGGGCGCGGGTCGGGGTGCGGGCGGGCGGCGGTGGTGCGACCTTGGTGCATTGACTTCGCCGCGGGGCGGGACTACCGTCCGCGGACCTACCCGGACGAGGAGGCTGCGCAGCGTGGGCATCGCCATCGTGATCATCCTGGACGGGGTCGGCGTGGGCGCGCTGCCCGACGCCGCCGACTACGGCGACGCCGGCCACGACACCCTCGGCCACACCGCCGCCGCCGTGGGCGGGCTGGCCCTGCCGAACCTCGGCGCGCTCGGCCTGGGCAACCTGCACGCCGTGGCGGGCGTGCCGCCGGTCCCGGCGCCCCGCGCCTGCTGGGGCCGCATGGCCGAGATCTCCAAGGGCAAGGACAGCACCACCGGGCACTGGGAACTGATGGGGGTCGTCACCGCGCGGCCCTACCCGACCTACCCCCGCGGCTTCCCCTCCGACGTGCTGGCCGCCTTCACCGACGCGACGGGCTACGGCGTCCTGGGCAACAAGCCGGCCTCCGGCACCGAGATCATCCGGGAACTCGGCAACGAGCACGTCGCCACCGGCAAGCTCATCGTCTACACCTCGGCCGACTCCGTTTTCCAGATCGCGGCCCACGAGGAGGTCGTCCCGCTCGCGGAACTCTACCGCGTCTGCGAGATCGCCCGCCGCCTGCTGGTGCCGCCCCACGAGGTCAGCCGCGTGATCGCCCGGCCGTTCCTGGGCGCCGCCGGCGACTACCGGCGCACGCCCAACCGCCGCGATTTCTCGGTCGAGCCGCCGGACGAGCTGCTGCTGCCGCAGCTGGCGGCGGCCGGCGTCGCGGTGCGCGCGATCGGCAAGATCTCCGACCTCTACGCCCACAAGGGCGTCACGGCCAGGATCGTCTCGAAATCCAACGCCGCGGGCATGGCCGCGCTTTCCGCGCTGTACGCGGAGGTCGGCGCCGGACCGTCGCTGATCCTGCTGAACCTCGTGGACTTCGACATGCTGTGGGGCCACCGCAACGACCCCGTCGGCATGGCGCGGGACCTGGAAGCCTTCGACCGCTGGTTGGGCGGCTTCCTGCCGGAGCTGCGGGACGGCGACCTGCTGATGCTGACCGCCGACCACGGCAACGACCCGACGACGGCCAGCTCGGACCACTCCCGCGAGTACGTGCCGCTGCTGGCGACGTGGGGCGGGTTCCGCGCCGGCGTCGCCGCCGCCGGCGGCGATCTCGGCACGCGGTCCACCTTCGGCGATCTCGGGGCGACGCTGGCCGAGTACTTCGGCCGTCCGGCGCCGCGCCTCGGGACAAGTTTTCTGGCGGCGGTCCACGCCGCGGCGGGGAGGTCGTCGTGACGCGCGAAGATCAGCAGCGGTTGGTGGGGGCCGCCCGCGAGGCGATGGCGCACAGCCATGCTCCGTACTCCCGTTTCCGGGTCGGCGCCGCCCTGCTCGGCGCCGACGGGCGCGTGTACACGGGCACCAACGTCGAGAACGCCAGCTACGGCCTGAGCATCTGCGCGGAGCGCACCGCCGTCTTCAAGGCCGTGAGCGAGGGCTGCCGGACCTTCGTCGCGGCGGCCGTGGTCACCGACACCGACCGGCCGACGCCGCCCTGCGGCGCCTGCCGCCAGGTGCTGCAGGAGTTCGCCCCCGGCCTCGTGATCCACCTGGCGGGCCGCGGCGACGCGGTCGAGACGTTCCGCCTGGCCGAGTTGCTGCCCCGCCCCTTCGACAACTTCACCCCCGGCGAAGCCCCCTGAACGGAGACGGCCCGTGAACATCGTCGAGATCATCGAGCGCAAGAAGCGCGGCGCCGTCCTGGACGAGCGCGAGATCGTGTTCGCGGTCGAGGGCTTCACCAGCGGCAGCGTCGCGGACTATCAGATGTCGGCGCTGCTGATGGCGATCTGGTGCCGCGGCATGGAGCCGGGCGAGACCGCCGCGCTGACCGGAGCCATGCTGCGCTCGGGGGAGGAGCTGGACCTTGGTGGCCTGCCCGCCCCCACCGCGGACAAGCACTCCACCGGCGGTGTCGGCGACAAGGTCAGCCTGCTGCTGGCCCCCCTGGCGGCCGCCTGCGGGCTGTGCGTGCCGATGCTGTCGGGGCGCGGCCTCGGCCACACCGGCGGCACGCTGGACAAGCTCGAGGCGATCCCCGGCTACGACATCCGCCTGGACAACGCGGCCTTCCTGCGCGTGGTCGCCGAGACCGGCTGCGCCATCGTCGGCCAGGGACCGCGGATCGCCCCGGCCGACGGCCGCATCTACGCGCTGCGCGACGTGACGGGCACGGTGGACTGCGTGCCCCTGATCACCGCGAGCATCATGAGCAAGAAGCTGGCGGCGGGGCCGCGGACCATCGTCATCGACCTGAAGGTCGGCTCCGGCGCCTTCATGACCGACCGGGCGGCCGCCGAAGAACTGGCCGCCTCGCTGCTGGGCATCGGCGCGGCGTGGGGCCGGCGCATGGCGGTGGTCTTCACCGACATGTCCCAGCCGCTGGGTACGGCCGTCGGCCACGCCGGCGAGACGATCGAGGCCTTCGACGCCCTGCGGCCCGACGGGCGCGCGCGCGCCCCGGCCGACCTCGTCGCGCTGACCGAGGACCTCGTCGCCCAGATGCTGCTGACCTCCGGCCTGGCCGTCGGCCGGGACGGCGCGCTGGCCGCGGTGCGCCGCGCCTGGGACGACGGCGCCGCCTTCGCCGTCATGCTGCGCTGGGTCGCCGCCCAGGGCGGGCGCCTCGAGCCCGAACGGCCCGATTTCGGGCTCACGCTGGCGCCGCGCCTCACGGCGGTCGAGGCGGCGCACGACGGTTGGATCGGGGAGGTCGCCTGCCGCGACTTCGGCCACGCGCTGGCGGAGATCGGCGGCGCCCGGCGGCAGGTGAAGGACGCGCTGGACCTCGGCGCGGGGATCGACGTCCTGGTGCGGCGCGGGGAGCGCGTCGAGCGCGGCCAGCCGCTGGCCTGGATCCGGGCGGGTGATCGCGAGGCGGCCGGGCGCGCCGCGGACCGGCTCCGCGACACCCTGTCGATCGCGGAAGCGCCGACCGCGGCGCCGCCGTTGATCCTCGGCCGGCGCGAGGGTGCGGACCCGGGCGCGGCCTCCCGCTAGAACTCGTCTTCCAGTTCGATGTCGCGCAACTCGCGGGGCGCCGGCTCGATCCAGTCGTCGACCGGACCCAGCATGGCGCCGCCGTGGCGGTCGCAGGCGCGGCGCGGGAAGCCGTCGGCGAGGAAGGATTCCACGTCCGTCGAGTCGCAGCCGGTGGTCGCCAGCAGGCCGGTACGCAGGCACACGCGTTTCTGGACGATCCCCTCGGGGCGCGCGAACGGCTCGTCGGGTCCTTCGGCCGTCACCTTGCCCATCAGCTCGGCCCAGATCGGCAGCGCCATGTGCGCGCCGGTGCCCAGCCGCCCCATGCTCACCTTCGTGTCGAAGCCCACCCACACGCCGGCGGCGTAGCTCGGCGTGAAGCCCACGAACCAGGCGTCGGTGTACTCGTTGTAGGTGCCGGTCTTGCCCGCGGCGGTCTTGGTGAAGCCGTAGGTCGGGGCCGCGCGCGCCGTGCCCTCGGTCAGGGTCGAGGTCATCAGGTCGGCCATCAGCCACGCCGTGGCCGGATCGAGCACCTCGCGCTGCCGCACGCCGCCCTCCTCCAGGACCTCGCCGTCGGCGGTCTCGACGCGGGTGATCAGGTAGGGTTCGACCCGCACGCCGTGATTGCCGAAGGAGGAGTAGGCCGAGACCATCTCCACGAGGTTGATCTCGCCGGCGCCCAGCGACAGCGAGAGCACCGGCGGCAACTCGCTCGTGATGCCGAGGCGGCGGGCGGTCTCGATCACCGGCACGACCCCCACGTCGTCGATGAGCCTGGCCGCGACGACGTTGCGCGAGTGGCTCAGGCCGTAGCGCAGCGTGATCGGGCCCATGTACTTGTTGTCGAAGTTGTGCGGCTGCCAGAGACCCGCGCCGGTGTTCAGGGCGACCGGCGTGTCCATCAGGATCGAGCACGGCGTGTAGCCGTGGGTCAGCGCCGTCAGGTAGACGACGGGCTTGAAGATCGAGCCGGGCTGGCGCTGCGCCTGCATGGCGAGGTTGAACTGGTAGTCGTCGTAGTCGCGGCTGCCGTAGAGGGCCAGCACCGCGCCGGTGCGCGTGTCCAGCAGGACGCAGGCGCCCATCAGGTAGTCCACGCGCGCGGGCCGCTTGCCGACGGCGTCGAGCGCGTCGTAGCGGGCCTTGGTCATCGGGTAGCGGCTCTCCTGCTCGAGGCGCTCGAGGTGCTTGTCGGCGGCTTCCTCCAGCCAGTGCTGGTAGCGTGGCACCAGGGTGGTGGTGACGCGCAGCCCGTCGGTGTACAGGCCCTCGAAGCCGTAGCGCGCCTCGAGGTGCTGGCGGATCTCCTCGACGAAGTGGGGAGCGAAGGCGGGCGTGGTCGAACGGCGGCGGCCGTCGCGCACGACGACCCGCACCTGGTTGATGCTCCGCGCCTCGTCGCGGGTCAGGGCGCCGGTGGCGACCATGGACTCCAGGACCGTCGTGCGGCGGCGGTAGGCGCGCTCCAGGTTGTGCAGGGGGGAGTAGGCCTCCGGCAGCTGGATCATGCCGGCGAGCATGGTCGACTCGCCGTCGTCGAGGTCCCAGACGTCCTTGCCGAAGAAGGTGCGCGCGGCCGACTGCACGCCGTAGGCGCCGCTGCCGAAATTCACCTGGTTGAGGTACATCGCGAGAATCTCGTCCTTGCTGTACGTCTGCTCCAGCTGCAGGGCGAGGATCATCTCCTTGACCTTGCGCGTCACCGTCTTGTCGAGCGTCAGGAAGAGATTGCGCGCCAGCTGCTGCGTGATGGTGCTGGCGCCGGGACTGGACGACGAGGTCAGGTTGACCCAGACGATCTTCAGGAAGCGCTTCATGTCCAGACCGTAGTGGCGGTAGAAGCGACGATCCTCGGTGGCGACCACGGCCTCCTGCAGCCGGCGGGGGATGCGGTCCAGCGCGACGATCGTGCGGTTCTCCACGAAGAACTCGTGGATGACGCTGCCGTCGGCGCCGAGCACGAGCGTCTTGCGGGCGGGTTCGATGGTCAGGATCCGCTCGGGCGACGGCAGATCGCGGGACAATCTGCGCACCGCGGTGAGGCCCAGGCCCACGCAGACGAGCAGCAAACCGGCCACGGCGATCAGCGCGACGCGCACGCGCCGCGGT
This sequence comes from bacterium, assembly GCA_031441465.1. Lineage (GTDB taxonomy): Bacteria > Krumholzibacteriota > Krumholzibacteriia > LZORAL124-64-63 > LZORAL124-64-63 > PNOJ01. The sequence goes on from JANOEP010000012.1 coordinate 41,624, forward strand.
GAGATGGAGCCTTCCAGGGGGTTTTTCATGGTGCGCAACCCTAGCGCAGTCGGCGGTCAAGAACAAGCAAGGATGGCGGTTGCGGCGGGTTTGCCGACATTTCGCGAATTTTTCGCGGTTCGCGGTTTATTCCTTTGACATCGGGTGGGGGCAAAGCTAGATTGCGCGCCCGTACCGATTGCGGCGCAAGCCGATAGGCACGGGTCCGGGGGTGCCTCCGGAGGGTCTGGCAGAACGGGTCGGAAGCGGTCAAAGTTTTTTACGAAAGACACTTGACAACTTCGAAGCACTCGGATACATTCTGCCGTCGGCCCATAAATGGGCACGGCCAGCGCCTTGCGCCTGGGTCGGCTCTTTGACAACAGAATAGCGTACGAGACATTCCCGACGATTCCGAGTCGGATGTGGCGGATCTTCGGATCCCCTGCATCTTGTCTTGCGAAAAACAGGAAACGATTCCTGTTGTATTTTTTACAACGGAGAGTTTGATCCTGGCTCAGAACGAACGTTGGCGGCGTGGATTAGGCATGCAAGTCGAACGAGAAAGTTTCCTTCGGGAGATGAGTAAAGTGGCGAACGGGAGAGTAACGCGTGGGAAACCTGCCCTTCAGCGGGGGACAACAGTTCTAACGAACTGCTAATACCGCATACGACCCGGCGGCCGCATGGTTGCCGGTTGAAAGATGGCCTCTGCTTGCAAGCTGTCACTGAAGGATGGTCCCGCGTCCCATTAGCTAGTTGGCGGGGTAATGGCCCACCAAGGCGACGATGGGTAGCCGGCCTGAGAGGGTGTCCGGCCTCACTGGGACTGAGATACGGCCCAGACTCCTACGGGAGGCAGCAGTCGAGAAGCTTCGGCAATGGGCGAAAGCCTGACCGAGCGACGCCGCGTGAGCGATGAAGGCCTTAGGGTCGTAAAGCTCTGTCAGGAGGGAATAAATACCCGCGGTTAATACCCGCGGGGGTTGAAGGTACCTCCAGAGGAAGCGCCGGCTAACTACGTGCCAGCAGCCGCGGTAATACGTAGGGCGCAAACGTTGTTCGGATTCACTGGGTATAAAGGGTTCGTAGGCGGGCCAGTTAGTCAGAGGTGAAAGCCAACGGCTCAACCGTTGAATTGCCTCTGATACTGCTGGTCTTGAGTCCGCTAGGGGATGGTGGAATTCCTGGTGTAGCGGTGAAATGCGTAAATATCAGGAGGAACACCAGTGGCGAAGGCGGCCATCTGGGGCGGTACTGACGCTGAGGAACGAAAGCTAGGGTATCAAACGGGATTAGATACCCCGGTAGTCCTAGCCGTAAACGATGGGCACTAGGTGTTGGAGGACTTCACCCCTTCAGTGCCGTAGCTAATGCATTAAGTGCCCCACCTGGGGAGTACGATCGCAAGGTTGAAACTCAAAGGAATTGACGGGGGCCCGCACAAGCGGTGGAGCATGTGGTTTAATTCGATGCAACGCGAAGAACCTTACCCGGGCTTGACATGCAGGTGACCGCCGTGGAAACACGGTTTCCTTCGGGCACCTGTGCAGGTGCTGCATGGCTGTCGTCAGCTCGTGTCGTGAAATGTTGGGTTAAGTCCCGCAACGAGCGCAACCCTTGTCCTTAGTTGCCATCAGGTAAAGCTGGGAACTCTAAGGAGACTGCCGGTGACAAACCGGAGGAAGGTGGGGATGACGTCAAGTCCTCATGGCCCTTACGTCCGGGGCTACACACGTGCTACAATGGTCGGTACAATGGGCTGCAAGACCGCAAGGTGGAGCGAATCCCAAAAAGCCGGCCTCAGTTCGGATTGTAGTCTGCAACTCGACTGCATGAAGTCGGAATCGCTAGTAATCGCGGATCAGCATGCCGCGGTGAATACGTTCCCGGGCCTTGTACACACCGCCCGTCAAGTCACCCGAGTCGGCTGCACCCCAAGTCGCTGCGCTAACCCGTAAGGGAAGCAGGTGCCCAAGGTGTGGTTGGTAAGGGGGACTAAGTCGTAACAAGGTAGCCGTATCGGAAGGTGCGGCTGGATCACCTCCTTTCTAAGGAGAAAGACTACCGGCCCTGTGTCGGAAGTCTTATGGTGAAGCTCGGAATCGTCCGTCTCGTACGCTATTCTCTTGTCAAAAGCCGGGATTTCCCCTTTTGGCGTGTGGTTGACTGGGGGCCTATAGCTCAGTTGGTTAGAGCGCACGCCTGATAAGCGTGAGGTCGGTAGTTCGAATCTACCTAGGCCCACCACGCTTGTCCTTCGGGGATATAGCTCAGTTGGGAGAGCGCCGGCTTTGCAAGCCGGAGGTCGACGGTTCGATCCCGTCTATCTCCACCAGCACCGTCCACGACGGTACGTTCCTTGATAACCGAATATAGAGGGTAGCAAATGAAGGTGCATCTGAGGATGCGTTCTTGCCTTTGATTAAGCTACTAAGAGCACATGGTGGATGCCTTGGCGCCAGAAAGCGATGAAGGACGTGATAAGCTGCGTTAAGCCTCGGAGAGCTGCAAATAAGCTTTGACCCGGGGATTTCCGAATGGGGCAACCCACTGCGGGCAAACCTGCAGTATCCTGGACTGAATACATAGGTCCAAGGAAGCGAACGGGGGGAACTGAAACATCTAAGTACCCCCAGGAAGAGAAAGTAATAACGATTTCCTGAGTAGCGGCGAGCGAACGGGAAACAGCCTAAACCGCCAGCATGTTAAAGCTGCCGAGCGTTGTGCGGGCGGGGTCGCGGGACCCACACGGGAGAATCGGTGATCTCCCAAGGAGTTACAAAATTCATGGCTAGTTGAACGACCTGGAATGGTCGGCCATAGACGGTGAAAGCCCCGTAAGCGAAAGCGATGAATCTCCTGTGGTGTTCCCAAGTACGGCGGGACACGAGAAATCCTGCTGGAATCTGGGAGGACCATCTCCTAAGGCTAAATATTCTCTGGCGACCGATAGTGAACCAGTACCGTGAGGGAAAGGTGAAAAGCACCCCGGAAGGGGAGTGAAATAGTACCTGAAACCATGTGCTTACAATCAGTCGGAGGCTGCTTCGGCGGCTGACGGCGTACCTTTTGTATAATGAGCCTGTGAGTTATCATACGCGGCGTAGGTTAAGTGCCTTTGGCACGGAGCCGTAGCGAAAGCGAGTCTGAATAGGGCGCAAGTTGCGTGTGGTAGACCCGAAGCCGGGTGATCTAGCCATGACCAGGAGGAAGCGCATGTAACAGTGCGTGGAAGTCCGAACCGCAGTGGGTTGAAAACCGCTCGGATGAGTTGTGGCTAGGGGTGAAAGGCCAATCAAACCCGGAGATAGCTGGTTCTCCCCGAAATAGGTTTAGGCCTAGCCTCGTGTATGTTTACCGGAGGTAGAGCACTGAATGGGTTAGGGGCCCTACAAGGTTTACCGACCCCAATCAAACTCCGAATGCCGGATAAATGAAGCACGGGAGTCAGTCGACGAGAGATAAGTTTCGTCGGCGAAAGGGAAACAGCCCAGACCAACAGCTAAGGTCCCCAAATCTGGACTAAGTGGTTGAAGGATGTTGGATCGCCCAGACAGCTAGGAGGTTGGCTTAGAAGCAGCCATCCTTTAAAGAAAGCGTAATAGCTCACTAGTTAAGTGATCCAGCGCCGAAAATGATCGGGACTAAGTCCGGTACCGAAGCTATGGGCTCGCGCTTGCGCGAGCGGTAGGGGAGCATTCCGTAGGTGGTTGAAGCGGCCTCGCGAGGGACCGTGGACACATCGGAAGGGCATATGCAGGCATGAGTAGCGATAAAGCAGGCGAGAAACCTGCTCACCGAAAACCTAAGGTTTCCTGAGGAAGGCTAATCCGCTCAGGGTCAGTCGGTCCCTAAGTTGAGGCCGAAAGGCGTAGACGATGGGAATCCGGTTAATATTCCGGAACCTGGATGATTTCGTTTGTACGATGGGGTGACGCAGTAGTGAAAGGACGGCCTGCGGATGGAAGTGCAGGTCCAAACCCGTAGAGGTGGAGCTTAGGTAAATCCGGGCTCCTGATACCTCGAGAGGTGATGGGGAAACGAGCCTTCGGGCGAGCCAACCGTCCCTAATCCGACTGCCAAGAAAAACCTCTAAGGAGAAATCGTTCAGACCGTACCGTAAACCGACGCAGGTAGGTGAGGAGAGAATCCTAAGGTGCTCGAGAGAACCCTTGTAAAGGAACTAGGCAAAATTGCCCCGTAACTTCGGGAGAAGGGGCGCCATGAGTAGGTGAAGCCGTTCGCCGGTGGAGCCGAAAGTGGCCGCAGTGAAAAGGCCTGAGCGACTGTTTACTAAAAACACAGGTCTCTGCAAAGTCGTAAGACGACGTATAGGGACTGACACCTGCCCGGTGCCGATCTGTTAAGAGGAGGGGTTAGCCGCAAGGCGAAGCTCTGAATCGAAGCCTCGGTAAACGGCGGCCGTAACTATAACGGTCCTAAGGTAGCGAAATTCCTTGTCGGGTAAGTTCCGACCTGCACGAATGGTGTAACGACTCGGGCGCTGTCTCTACAAGGGACTCGGCGAAATTGAATTGGCGGTGAAAATGCCGCCTACCCGCAGTTAGAAGGAAAGACCCCGTGCACCTTTACTACAACTTCGCATTGGCATTAGGCAGTTTTTGTGTAGGATAGGTGGGAGGCTGTGAGACCGGCACGCCAGTGTCGGTGGAGCCAACCTTGAAATACCACCCTGGAACTGTTTGGTGTCTAACCCGATGCCGTTATCCGGGTCGGGGACAGTGCGTGGTGGGTAGTTTGACTGGGGCGGTCGCCTCCAAAAGAGTAACGGAGGCGCGCAAAGGTTCCCTCAGCGTGTTTGGCAATCACGCGTAGAGTGCAAAGGCATAAGGGAGCTTGACTGCGAGACCTACAAGTCGAGCAGGAGCGAAAGCTGGTCTTAGTGATCCGGCGGTCCCGTATGGAAGGGCCGTTGCTCAACGGATAAAAGGTACGCCGGGGATAACAGGCTTATCTCCCCCAAGAGTCCACATCGACGGGGAGGTTTGGCACCTCGATGTCGGCTC
>JANOEP010000013.1:0-82561 GCA_031441465.1 bacterium
CGTTGACGCCGTAGCGCTCGCGGCCCTCGACCGTCGTCGTCTGGTTGTCGCCGCCGACGGCGGTCATCACCATCATGTTGGCGGCATCGACCGACAGGCCGTAGCGGGCCAGCTGGTCGCGGTTCAGCACGAAGTCGAGGAAATAGCCGCCAGCCACCCGCTCGGCGTAGACGCTACGGGTCCCGGGCACGTTGCGCACCGCGGCCTCGACGTCGAGGGCAACCTTCTGGATCACCCCGAGGTCCGCGCCGCTGATCTTGATGCCCACCGGCGTGCGGATGCCGGTCGAGAGCATGTCGAGCCGGCCCTTGATGGGCATGGTCCAGGCGTTGCTGATGCCGGGCAACTGCAGCAGCTTGTCCATCTCGGCGATCAGTTCCTCTTCGGTGATGCGATCGCGCCAAGCCGGGCGCAGGAGTTCCTGCAGCCATTCCGGGGCCCAGCTCGAGTACCAGCGCGGCTTCGCGCGCCATTGCAGCTCGGGCTTGAGCATGATGGTCGTCTCCATCATCGAGAAGGGCGCCGGGTCGGTCGGCGTGTTCGCGCGGCCCGCCTTTCCAAAGACGCGCTCCACCTCGGGGAAGGTCATCAGCAGCTTGTCCTGGACCTGCAGGGCCTTCTGCGCCTCGGCCACCGACATGCCGGGCTGCACCGCCGACGGCATGTACAGCAGTGAGCCCTCGCGCAGCGGCGGCATGAACTCCGTGCCCAGCCTGAGGTAGACCGGAATCGTGGTAGCGACGATGACCAGGCTCGCGATCACAGTGGCCTTCGCGTGCCGGACGACGAAGCGGCACGGGCGTTCGTAGATGCGGTGCAGCAGGCGGCTGATGGGGTGCCTGTCTTCGGAGTAGTAGGTACCCACGAGCACCTTGGTCGCGAGCCAGGACAGCGGCTTCGGTTTGAAGCGGAACGGCTCGCTGCGCGCAAAGGCCATCCTCATGGCGGGATCCAGCGTCACCGCGAGGATGGCCGCGATGGCCATCGCCAGGTTCTTGGAGTAGGCCAGCGGCTTGAACAGGCGCCCTTCCTGGTCGACCAGCGTGAAGACCGGCATGAAGGCGACCGCGATGACCAGCAGCGAGAAGAACACCGACGGGCCCACCTCGAGCAGGGCCTCGAGTCGTATCTGGTGGAAGTCCCCCTTCTTCCCTCCGGCCTGCCACAGGTAGATCTTGTTGTAGGCGTTTTCCACCTCGACGATCGCGCCGTCGACGAGCACGCCGATCGAGATCGCGATGCCGGCCAGCGACATCAGGTTGGCATTGAGCCCCATCATGTACATGGGAATGAAGGCCAGGGCGACGCTGGTCGGGATGGTCAGGATCGGGATCGTGGCCGACGGGATGTGCCAGAGGAAGAGTAGGATGATCAATGAGACGATGATGATCTCCTCGATCACCTTGCTCTTGACGGTGTGGATGGCCCGCATGATGAGGTCGGAGCGGTCGTAAGTGGTCACGATCTCGACGCCCGCCGGCAGCGACGGCTTGAGGGACTCGAGCTTGGCCTTGACCCGGTTGATGACGTTGAGCGCGTTCTCGCCCTGGCGCATGACGACGATGCCGCCGACGACGTCGCCCTCGCCGTTGTAATCGGCGATGCCGCGCCGCATCTCGGGGCCCAGTTCGACCGTGCCGATGTCCTTGACGGTGACCGGAGTGCCGTCCACGGTCTTGAGGACCAGCTTCTCGAGGTCGGCCGCGGACTTCACGTAGCCCCGGCCCCGCACCATGTATTCGCGGCCGGCCAGTTCGACGAGTCGACCGCCCACGTCGTTGTTCCCGCTGCGCACGGCCTCGATGACCGTCTCGAGCGGCAGGTTGTAGGCGGCCAGCCGGTTCGGGTCGACGGTGATCTGGTACTGGCGCACCTGGCCGCCGACGGTCGCCACTTCGGCGACGCCCGGAACGCCCTGCACCGCGTACCGGAGAAACCAGTCCTGGTAGCTGCGAAGCTCATCGCTCGTGTGCTTGCCGGAACGGTCGACCAGCGCGTACTGGAAGACCCAGCCGACGCTCGTGGCGTCGGGCCCGAGTTCGGTCTTCACGCCCGCCGGCAGCTGCGGCGTGATCTTGGACAGGTACTCCAGCACGCGTGTCCGCGCCCAGTAGAGGTCCGTGCCGTCCTCGAAGATGACGTAGATGAAGCTGAATCCGAAGTCCGAGAAGCCGCGGATGTCCTTCACCCCGGGGGCGCCGAGCAGCGAGGTGATGATGGGGTAGGTGACCTGGTCCTCAATGATGTCCGGGCTGCGGTCCCACCGCGAGTAGACGATCACCTGCGTGTCCGAGAGGTCGGGGATGGCGTCCAGCGGAATGTGCTTCATCGTCCAGTACGCGATCGTCAGCGCGACGATCGTGGCCGCGATGACGAGGTACCGGTTGTTGGCGGAGAAACGGATGATCCCCTTGATCATGGCGACTTGCCCCCGATGGCGGCCAGCGACGACCTGAGCTGCGACTCGGAGTCCACCAGGAAGTTGGCGCGCACGACGACGTCCTGTCCTTCGTCCAGTCCGCCGGTCACTTCGACCTGGTCGCCGCTCCGGGCGCCGAGTTGGACGACCCGTGGCGCAAACTTCCCGTCGCCGAGAGCCACGAAGACCACGTCGGTTTCGCCGGAGCGGATCACGGCGTCGGCCGGGATCTGCAGCCCTTCACGGCTCGTTCCGGTGAGAACGACGTCGCCGAACATTTCCGGTTTGAGGATCCCGTCCGGGTTACGAAGGTGGAGGTGGACCTTGGTGGTCCTCGTCCGTGCGTCCAGGAGCGGGTCGATGAAGGCGATCTCGCCGGTAAACGGCCGGTCGGGGTATGCCCGCACCGTGAAGGTCGCCGGCATCCCGACCTGCAGGCGGGGCAGGTCGCTCTCGTAGGCGTCGGCCATCACCCAGACGACGCCCAGGTCGGTGATCTCGAACGGCGTGTCCCCCGGATTCACGCGGGCGCCCTCGACCACGTTCTTGGCCGTCACCACGCCGGCGATGGGCGACACGAAGGTCAGGGACTTCGCGGGTTGTCCGGTCTGTTCGAGCCGCTCGACCTCGGCGTTCGGGACATCCCAGTACTCCAGCTTCCGGCGGGCGGCGGCCAGCAGCGCCTCGCCGTTGTCGGCGGCGGCGCCGCGCGCGGCCAGCGCGTCCTTCGTCCGGCGCGCGAGCAGGTACTCGTTCTCGGCCGCCACGAGCGACGGGCTGTACAGCGAGAACAGCGGCTGGCCCTGATGGACCGGCATGCCGACGAAGTCCACGAACAGGCGCTCGATGTATCCCTCGACCTTGACATTGGTCTTGCGCACGCGGGTCTGATCGACCTGCACGCGGCCGACCGTCTGCCAGCTGCCGGCCACATCGCCTCGCGTGACGGGCGCCGTGCGCAGGCCGATGAGCTGCTGACGCGCGGGATCGATCGTCACCGTGGCCAGACCCGAGACCGATTCCGTGCCGCCGCCGGCGACCTCGTCCGCGTAGACGGGGACATAATCCATGCCCATCTCGTCCTGCCGCGGCGCCGGCGATGTTACCGTTGGATCCATGGGCGAGCGGTAAAAGAGGATCCGGTGTTCGGCGCCTGTCGTGGCGGCTTCAGGCACAGACGCGTCCTGCTTGACCTCGACCAGCTTCATGCCGCAGATGGGGCAGTCTCCGGGGTGGTCGGACGTGATCGTCGGGTGCATGGGGCACTGGTAGAGCGGCTTGTTCGCCTCCGGCGCCGCGCCGGTCGCGGCCGAGCCGCCGCCGCGGTCCAGCAGGAAAAAACCGCCCGCGCCAAGGGCGGCGCCGACGATCAGCACCAGAACCGCAAGCCACACCATCCGGATGGGAGAGCGCCCCGGTTCCGGATTCCGGCCCGGCGCGGTGGTCGAGTTCGTGTCCACGGTGATCCTCCTGCGCCTACATGCGCTTCATCGAGCCCGGGCCCTGGCCGCCGGCGGCCGCCGGCGACCCTTCTGCTGCGGGTGGCGACGAACCGGCGCCCATCGCGCCGGCCCCCGGCACCGGAGAACCGGACATCCCGGCGGCCGCCAACCCCGCGTCGGCGTCGAGGCTCACCTCGGCCCGGGCGATGTCGAGCCGCTGAGCCGCGGCCGCCGATTCCAAGTACGCGTTGAGGTCGGCCACATGGCCCGTGATCGCCTCCAGGACAGAGGCGAATGCGATGCGACCCACCTGGTACTGGGCCATCGTGCTCGTTACGGTGACCTCGGACTGGATGAGCAGCTCCGAGCGATAGAGGCGGTTGGTATTCACCAGTGCGTCGAGCAGCGCGACGCGCTCGGCGACACGCTGGCGCAACAGCTGCCGCGTGGCCTCGGCGCCCTGGAGCGAGGCGGTTTCCCGCAGGCGGCCTTCGGCGACGGCGCGCGACTGTTTGCTGCCCGTCCAGGCCGGCAGCGGAAACGACAGCCCGGCCTGCCACATCGGCGGAAAATCGCCCCCGCGAGGCATGACCGCGGCGCTCACCGTCAGATCTGGCCACGTGTCCTTGCGGGCAAGGTCGGTTAGTCGCGACGACCGCTCCTGGTCCAACTGCCACCGCAGCAGTTCCGGGCTGCGGGTCTCCGCGTCGGCCCAGGCGGCTGCCACCTCGGGCACCGCCGGGTCGGGCAGGTCCGCGAGCGACCGGCTCGTGGCGACCGCTTCGTCGACCGTGTGCCCGCGCAGGCGGTTCAGGACGGCGATGCGACGCTGCTCCTCGGCCGCGAGCGCCCAGCGGCGCTGCTTGAGGCGGCTGCGCTCCAGTTGCGCCCGCAGCAGGTCCGACTGTGCGCCGTCTCCGGTTTCGTAGCGCACCCGCGCCATACCCTCGGCCTGGCTCCAGAGGTCCTCCAGCCGCGCCAGCAGTGCGAGCTGGTCCCTGGCCAGCAGGAGGTCGAGGTAGGCACGCGCGACCTCGGCCTGGACGGTCAGTCGCGCGCGATCCGCGTCGGCCTCGGCCTGACGGGCACCGAGCGCGGTCACGTCACCGCGCAGGCCGCGCTTCCCGTGCCAGGGAAATGTCTGGGAGGCCATGATCGACACGAAACTTCCTTCCATCTTGCCGATCTGAATCCCGCGGAACCCGTCGTTCTGGATGCCAAAGGACAGCATGGGATCAGGCAGTGCCCGCGCCTGGGGCACGCGCTCCCGCTCCGCGTCCAATTCGGCCTGCGCACGCGCCAGTTCCGGGCGCGTCGCCAGGGCGTCCCTGACGAAGTCCGCGAGTACCGGGTCGTTCGCCAGGGAAGGGCCCGTCGGCGCGGCGTCGGGCTCCGACCCCAGTGCGACAGAGCCGATCAGGAGAAACAGCACCAGCGCCAGGCGTCCGGCGCCGTCCCTTGCGATCATCGTCCGCTTCGACACCATGGTTCCCCGCCTGTTCTGTCGCCCCGGTCGGGCGGCGGCCACGGCCGGCGACGTGATCGCCGTCACTTGCCCGTCTTCTGCGGCGCGGCCCCGGCCGGGGGTGCCGTGAATGACGGCGTGAACGTCGCTTCCCTATGCGCGCCGGTCAGCCCGGTCAGGCGGATCTGCGCCGTGACCTTGTTCGGTGCGACCTTCGCGAGGTCGGCGGCGGCGAACAGGTAGTCCTGCGTGTAGAGGTTCATGCCGCCGCAGAGATTGCACTTGCCCGGCTCGCGCTGGACGACCTCGGTGTGCATGGGGCAGTAGTAGACGGCGGCTTCCGACGCCGCCGGCTTGCGGGCCGCGAGAGTCAGGTCGAGGCTGCGGCCGTCGGGGAGCTTCAGGCCGGCCTTCCCGGCGGCCTTCTCGACGCCCGCGGGCGCGCCCGCGGACGAATAGAACCACACCCGCACGCCGTCCGCGGCGAGCGTCGTCTCGAAGACGCCGGCGTTGGTCTTCGTCACGGCACCGCCATGGAGCGGCGCGGTGATGGCTGAGGAGTCGGCGGTGGCGGCGATGCCGACCGCCGGAGCGACGGTCGAAGCGGACAGCAGGAAGGCGGCCGCGATGGCAGTGCTCCTGCCTGCCGAGCTGGACAGGCGGATCGTTGGTCTCATGAGATATTCTCCCGGTTTCGGATCACGAAGTGCGTAGGGTCGTTGAGGGCTTGAGCATATCGCATACCGTTGATCGTATGTCATTGGAAAGATAGCAATTAAGACCAGGAACTGCTTTCCCGAAGGAGCTCCGGCTGCGGAATAGTCTCCAAAACGATCGTGGTGTATGCCGACTATTCTGCGTACGGTGTCACAGCCTGTTCCTTGGATACCATCAGCGTGCACTGAACTCGCATGCCCTCGCCGGTGGCGGCTACTACTTGATTTCGAATTTCTCCAACCGGTACAGAAGCACGTGCCGGGGAATCCTCAGGTATGCCGCCGTACGGGAGCGGTTGCCGCCGTGCTTCGCGAGGGCGCGGACGATGATGTCCCGTTCGACATCGTTCAGGGATAGCTGGTCGTGGGGCAATTCACCGAGGAAATCACCGCTGCTTCGCCCGGCGTCTCGGTTGCGGGACGGGCCGCCGCCGGTCACCGCCTCCCCGCCGGGTCCCTCACTTCGCTGCTCCTCAGGCGGCAGGTCATCTGCCTGCAGCACGTCGGTCGACCGCAACAGCACCAGCCGCTGGCACACGTTCGCCAACTCCCGCACGTTCCCCGGCCAGCGGCGCGCCATGAGTGCCCGGACCAGCCCGGGCGACGATCGTACAGGGGAGTCCCCGGCATACCGCCTCACGAAATGTTCCCAGAGGGCGGGGATATCGTCCGCTCGTGCACGCAGGGGCGGAATATGGATGGGGATGACGTGCAATCGGTAATAGAGATCATGTCTGAACTCGCCCCGTTGCACCTTTTCCTCGAGATCGGCATTGGTCGCCGCGATGAGGCGGACATCGACAGGCACGGGTTGCTGTCCGCCGACGACATCGACCAGCCTGGTTTCGATGACACGGAGGAGTTTCGTCTGCAACTCGGGGGGAAGATCCCCGATCTCGTCCAGGAGCAGGGTGCCGCCGTCGGCACGTTGGAATTTCCCCGGCTTATCCTTGACCGCCCCCGTGAACGCCCCTTTGGTGTGACCGAACAGCTCCGACTCCATCAGGTCGCGGGGGATCGCGGCGCAATCGATGGCGACGAACGGCTTATCCCACCGGTCGGAGCAGGAGTGCAGGGCGTGCGCGAGGACCTCCTTGCCGGTGCCGCTCTCGCCGGTCAAGAGCACGGTCGCCTCGGTGGGCGCGATGCGTCGGATCATGGCGAGGATCTCCTGCATCGCGGCCGAAGCGTGGACGAACTCGACGCGGCGCGTTTCTTCGTGGAGCCGGTCCCGCAGGGTCCTGTTCTCGAGCAGCAGCCGCCGGCGCTCGAGCGCCTGCTCGATCGTCAGGCGCAGTTCGTCGCGGTCGTAGGGCTTCGTGAGGTAGTCATAGGCGCCGTGACGCATCGCCTCGACGGCGTCGGTGATCGAGCCGAACGCGGTGAGCATGATCACGGGGATCGTCGCATCGATATCGGCCACGCGACGCAGGACTTCCATGCCGTCGATGCCGGGCATCTTCAGATCCGTGATGACGACGTCGGGCCGGAACGACTCGATGCCGCCGAAGGCGGATTCCCCGGTGCCGTGCGCGGCGACCTCGTGCCCTTGCTCGCGCAGCGTGAAGGCGACCACCTCGCGCAGGCTCGTGTCATCGTCGATCAACATGATCCTGGACATGAAGCTGCTCCCGGGTGAGACGTGGGACACGCGCGAAGCGCGGGCCTTCAACTGCTCCCCGGCAGGGGGAGCCTGATCTCGACCTCGCCCCCTCCTCCGGGAGCGTTGGCGACCAGGATCCGCCCGCCATGAGACTCGATCATCCGGTGCGAGACGGCCAGCCCCAGACCGGTCCCCTGTTCCTTGGTGGTGAAGAACGGCGTGAAGGCGTCGGCCAGGGCATCGGGCGTGAAGCCGGGACCGGAGTCCCGGATCCGGACTCGCAGCATCCCGTCGGCGGACTCGCAGGCAATCCGGACCTCCCCGGCCTCTCCCGCCGCCTGGCAGGCGTTGAGCAAGACGTTCAGCAGGACCTGGCGGAGCTGCTCCCGATCCCCCCGCACGCGCAGACCGCCGGCAGGCACCGAGACGAAACGGACCGCCTGGCCCTCCTTCTGCGCCTGCAAGAGAGAGACGACGCCGGCGATCTCCTCCTCGATCGCAACCTCCTGCTGCTCGATCGGGCGTGGCCGCGCAAAGGCGAGGAAGCGCGAGAGGACGTTGTTCAGCCGGTCAGACTCGTCCACGAGGATGCGGAACATCCGATACTTCGGGTTTTCCGGCGGGAAATCGTCCGCCAGGATCTCGGCAGAACCTTTGATCGACGCGAGCGGGTTGCGGATCTCGTGGGCGAGACCGGCCGAGAGACGGCCGACCGCGGCGAGCTTCGCCGTCCGGATCAGCTGTTCCTCGGTGCTGCGCAACTGGTCGAGGCTCGCGCGAAGTTCGGTCGCTGCCCGCATGAGCTGGCCCTGTGTCCTCTTGACGCGCGAGACGAGCATGCCGGTCGTGGTCCCGACGACGAGATAGAGGACCATCTCGAGGATCTTCTGCGTGTCGGAGGCGGGGTCGTGGGAAATCTGGCCGAAGGCGTGGGGGGCGTAGGCGACACACACCACGACGGCGGCGATCAGGCCGCCCAGGAGCCCGTGCTGGAACGCCGCGAAGATGATCGGGAGGTAGTACAGGCGCCTGAAGATGTCGTGCAGGTAGTGTGCGTGGACCGGCGAGACGTAATGCGATATCGAGATCGCCAGAATCGAGACCGCGATGGCGATATCCGGCCGGAGGAACCGTCCATCACGCCGAGTCGCCGCGTCTCGAGGCAAGGAGCCGGACGGGGGGGCTTCTTCGGTCGAACGACCTTCCCGGGCCATGGACGCTCCCTTGTTCCCCGTGAAGAGTATTCTTCGGGGGCGGCCTTGTCTTGGAGAATTCCCACGCCTGTGATATCGCCGGGGCGCGCCCACTCCCGGTCATGGCGAAGGGCGATGAACAAAGGAGCGATGGGGTGCCATCGCTCCTTCATCGGAGAGCCCGGCCGTGCTTCGGCTCATCGAGCGGCGCGCCGTGGTCGCCCCGGAGCGGATCTATTTCCCCCCGCTGAGCAGATCCCCCAGCAGCCCCTTCCCGCCGACCAGCCCGCCGACGCCGCGGTGCTCACCGCGGTTGCTGCCGACGGCCGACAGGATGCGGTCGCTCAGCCGGCTCAGCGGCAGCGTCTGCAGGTAGACGCGACCCGGACCGGTCAGGCTGGCGAAGAACAGGCCTTCGCCGCCGAACATCGCGTTCTTGAAGCCGCCGACGAACTTGATGTCGTAGTCGACCGACTCCTGGAAGGCGACCAGGCAGCCGGTGTCCACGCGCAGGTGCTCGTTCGGGCCCAGGTCCTTGACGATGATCGCGCCGCCGGCGTGGGCGAAGGCCAGGCCTTCGCCGGCCAGGCGCTGCAGGATGAAGCCCTCGCCGCCGAACATGCCGGCGCCGAGGCGCTTGGTGAAGGCGACGGTGATTTCGATGCCGTAGGCGCAGCAGAGGAAGGCGTCCTTCTGGCACAGCAGCGAGCCGCCCAGCTCCTTCATGTGCAGCGGGATGATGCGGCCCGGGTAGGGCGCCGCGAAGGCCACGTGGCTCTTGCCCGCACCGCCGTGCTTGAAGGTGGTGATGAAGAAGCTCTCGCCGGTGACCGCGCGCTTGAGGCCCTTGAAGATCCCGCCGTCGGTGCCGGTGTTCATCTCGATGCCGTCTTCCATGTAGAGCATCGCGCCGGCTTCGGCCTGCACGGCCTCGCCGGGGTCCAGCTCCACCACCACGGCCTGCAGGTCGTCGCCCAGGATTTGATAGTCGATTTCGTGCGCCATGTCGGTCGTCTCCTTCCGGGGGTCAACGGCGCGTGATGCGCCCGTCGGTGGTCGCGTCGATGACGCCGGCCTTGCGCACGGCGTCGGCGATCGCCTCGGTGATGGTCCGGCCGGCGTAGGTCGAGACCGGCGGGTCCATGTCCATGTAGATGCGGGCCTTCTGCACCACGAAGTCGGGGCACGCGACCGTATAGACGCGCGCGGGGTCCAGGGGTTGCCCGCCCACGGTCAGTTCGAGAATTTCCGGCGTGGAATCGGTCCAGGCGTAGGCGTAGCGCAGGCCCGACACCTGCAGGATGCCCTCGCCGCCGGTCTCGGCCGTGCGGGCGTTCGCCAGCACGATCCCGCGCAGGCCCGCGCCGTCGATGCGAAACGTCTCGAGCGTGTTGTTGAACGGCATCAGCGAGTGGACGTCCAGCAGGGTCACCGGACCGGCCAGGAAATCGCGGCGCAGGGTGCCGGAGTTCAGCAGCGCGACGTCGGCGCCGGCCGCCTCCCGCAACCGGTCGCAGATCCAGCTGCCGACGTTGCTCTCGCCGCGACCATTGCGGCGCCAGTCGACGCCCAGCCGGCCGATGACCTGGCCGAACACGGCGTCCACGCGGGCGGCGTAGGACTCGGCCAGCGCTTCGAGCGCGGGGGCGGCGCGGCGCCCCTCGGCCAGCACCTCGACCAGGCGGCCGTCGTAGGCGACGACACGGTCGTCCGCCACGCGCAGGTCCAGCCGGCCCAGGTTCTTGGCGTGGCTGCCCGCCTGCACGACGAGGATGCCGCCGACCAGGCGCGGTTCGCGCGTGCGGCTGTGCGAGTGGCCGCCGACGATCACGTCCAACCCCGAGCCGGCCAGATCACGGGCCAGTTCCTGGTCGACGTCGAGCCCGTCGTGGGAGATCAGCACCAGCAGGTCGGTGCGCGGGTCCAGTTCGGCGATCCAGCGCCGGATCACCGTGCGCTGGTCCTCCAGCCGCAGGCCCGCCACGCGCACGTCGGCGGTCACGTCGAACAGCTCGGAGCAGGTCACGCCGATCACGCCGACGCGCAGGCCGCCGCGCTCCAGGATCACCGGCTCGTCCGCGAACTCCAGCTCGCCGCGCTCGTCGCGCAGGTCCAGGGCCAGGATCGGCCAGGCGGCGCGCGCGGCCAGACGGTGCGCGTTCTCGCGGCCCAGATCGAAGTCGTGATTGCCGATCACCCCGGCATCGATGCCCAGCTGGTTGAGCATGTCGATCCAACCGCCGCCCAGCACGCCGTCGACCTCGATCTCGCCGACGGGGTTGCCGGTCATGAAGTCGCCCGCGTCCAGCAGCAGCGACGCCGTCGCGCTGCGCCGTTGCTCCTCCAGGTGGGAGGCCAGGGCCACGATCCCGCCCGCCGGTGCGTGATCGTCGCGCCAGGTGGCCGGCTCGGGCGTGAAGGCGGTGTGGGTGTCGTTGATGTGGAAGATGGTCAGGTTCCAGGGGCCTTCCCCGCGGACCGGCAGCGGCGCGGGTGCAGAGACGGGCACGGGCGCCGTCGCGGCGGCGGCGACCGGCACCGGGGACCGCGACCCGCCGGCGCAGCCCCCCAGCGCCGCGACGAAGAAAAGTCCGACCAGGACGGCGGACGTGCGGACGGCGGGACGCACTGGATGAGCGGGAAGAGCGGGATGAAGGCGCATGGTCGCTCCGGGGTCGGGGTTTGCGAGTCCGGTCGCGGCAGGGTAGGCCGAACGCACGGCTGTGGCAACCACCGGCTCGGTTCAGCCCTGCTCCGCGGGATCCCGGGGCGCCAGGTGGACCAGGAACTCGCGATTGCCGCCCTTGCCGCCGGGCACGGGCGAGATCACGGGGCCGGCCACGACCCGGGCCAGCCCGCGCAGGAGCGCCAGCACCCCATCCAGCACGCGCTCGGCTTCGTCCAGGGGAAGTCGCCCGCCCACCGAGGACGACGGCGGGGCCTCGTAATGCGGCTTGATCAGGCTGACGACGCTCCCGCCGGGCGCGAGCAGGCCTAGGGCGCACGGGATGATCCGTTCCTGGCGCGTCCAGCCGGCGTCGACGACCACGAGCCCGACGGGCTCGGGCAGCACGACGCGCAGGGCGTTGGTCCGCTCGTGGACCGCCACGCGCGGGTCGCTGCGCAGGCGCCAATCCAGCACTCCGTAGGCCGTGTCCACGGCGTGGACGCGCAGGGCGCCGCGCTGCAGCAGCACGTCGGTGAAGCCGCCGGTGCTGCAGCCCAGGTCGGCGCAGACCAGGCCGGCGGGATCGATCCCGAAGGCGTCCAGGGCACAAACCAGCTTGTCGCCGCCGCGAGAGACGTAAGGCACGCGCGATTCCTGCCGATGGAGTGGGGGCCGGACGGGGGCTCGCCCGCCCGTCCGTGCCCGAGGTTGCCCGACGGCACATGATAGAGCATGATGACGGGCGACGGAACCGAGACCGTACGCAGAATGCGGACAGGATCTTCCATGCGCCGACCCTGGAACCACATCGCCGTGCTGTTGCTGCTCGAGGCGGTCGTGTTCGCCGTGTTCCGCCACGTCCTGGAAACACCCCTGTGGAACCCCGTCGACTTCGAGATCCTCCACGACGCCCATGTCCTGCAGGGCAACCTGGGCGGCTACTTCAGCCACCTCGGCACGTTCTTCAGCCAGCCCCTGCTGCAGGTGGTGTTCCTGCTGGAGTCCGGCGTCTTCGGGCACGACCCCACGGGGTACCTGGCCGTCAACCTCGCCGTGCACGGCATGAACGCCTTCGTGGTCTACCTGCTGGTCAACATGCTGTTCCCGCACGAGCGGATGGCCCTGACCGCGTCGCTGCTGTTCGCCCTCGCGGTCGGCCATTACGGCAAGGGCCTGCTGAGCCTGGCCGGCCTGGAGTCGCTGCTGATCGCGCTGTTCTATCTGGTCGTCCTCTACTGCATGATCCGCAACGATTTCCGGCACGGGGGGCGGCTGCGGACCCCCTGGTTCCTTGTCGGCCTCGCGGTGTTTGTCCTGGCGGGCCTGACGCGCCCGGCCTCGTTCTCGCTCCTGGGCAGCCTGCTGGCCTACAAGCTCCTGTTCTACAGGGAGCGCGGCGGCCGGTCGGTCTTCTCGCCGCCGTTGCTGATCCTGCTCGTGGTGGGGGTGTCCTTCTACGTCGCGAAGGTGCTGTGGGGCTACGACCAACCG
This sequence comes from bacterium, assembly GCA_031441465.1. GTDB lineage: Bacteria > Krumholzibacteriota > Krumholzibacteriia > LZORAL124-64-63 > LZORAL124-64-63 > PNOJ01. Next base: position 12,998 of record JANOEP010000013.1, read on the forward strand.
CCGATGCGCTTCGGCGGCGTGCCGGGCGCCACGGAGTTCACCTGGGAATCGTTCAAGACGATCTTCCGTTACCTCAACCTGCTGGTGTTCCCGCTCCAGGTCAGCGACCTCGTCACGTCCTCGCACCCGATCGTGCACTTCCTCTACGACTGGCGCGTGATCGTGCGGACCCTGCTCTCGCTCGGACTGGTGAGCTTCAGCTTCTTCGGGTTCCTGTTCGGCAGCCGGGCGCTGCGCTTCTTCATCGCCTGGACCTACATCACGGTGATCCCGGCCTCGCTCATCGCCGGCGGCAGCGAATGGCTGAACGTGCGCGCCCTCTACCTGGCGGCGGTGGGCTTCTGCGTGATCCTGGCCGCCGGCACCCTGGGGTGCGTGCGCCTGCTCGGCGCCCACCGCCACCGCCGGTGGTTGCCGTTCATCATCCCGCTGTGCTTCGCCGTCGTCGCCCTGGCCGTCAACACCCGCCTGGCCGCCCGCAATACGACCCGGGCGGCGCAGCCCGACATCCGCGAATTGCATCGCCTCCTGGACTCCCAGACGTCCGGCGGCGGCGGGAACGCCGTTCGCGACCCCGCCCTCCCCTACGCAACGGACTCGAATCGGCGCTGATTCGGCCTTTCGCACCCGCCCCGCCCGTGTATCTTTGAGGTCAGCATAGAGTGCCGCGCGACGATCCCGGGTTCGGGTCCGCCGCGGTTGAGCGACCCCTGCCAGGAGGATCGTGCGATGGCCAAGTACCGCATCGGCTGGATGCCCGGCGACGGCGTGGGCGTGGACGTGATGGACGCGACCAGGACCGTGCTGGACGCGATGGGCTTCGACGCCGAATACATCCACGGCGACATCGGCTGGGAGATCTGGCGGACCGAGGCCAACCCGCTGCCCGACCGCACCCTCGCCATGCTGCGCGGCGTGGACGCCGCCCTGTTCGGCGCCATCACCAGCAAGCCGAAGGAAGAAGCCGAGCAGGAATTGATCCCCGAGCTGAAGGGCAAGGGGCACATCTACCGCAGCCCCATCGTCGGCCTGCGCCAGAAGTTCAACCTGCGGACCAACCTGCGCCCCTGCAAGGCCTACGCGGGCAACCCGCTGAACTTCCGCGAGGACCTCGACCTGGTGGTCTTCCGGCAGAACACCGAAGACTTGTACATGGGCGTCGAGTGGCACCCCCTGCCGCAAGAGGTCCGCGACGTCATGAAGAAGACCCACCCCGCGCAGATGGGGCGCATGGATGCGACCGCCAACGAGGACATCGCGGTGAGCTGCCGCATCTTCACGCGTCTGGGCTGCCAGCAGATCGTGCGCGACGCCTTCGAGTACGCCAAGAAGTTCGGCTACAAGTCCGTCACGGTCGTCGAGAAGCCGAACGTGGTGCGCGAGACCTCGGGCCTGATGGTCCGCGAGGCCCGTCTGGTCGCCAAGGACTACCCCGGCATCGCGCTGTGGGAGACCAACATCGACGCGATGTGCATGTGGCTGATCAAGAACCCGCAGGACTACGGGGTCCTGGTCTCCAGCAACATGTTCGGCGACATCATCAGCGACCTGTGCGCCCAGCTGGTGGGCGGCCTGGGCTTCGCCTGCTCGGCCAACATCGGCGACGAGGTCGCGATCTTCGAGCCCAGCCACGGCTCGGCCCCGAAGTACGTCGGGTTGAACAAGGTCAACCCGATTGCCATGATCCTGTCGGCCAAGATGATGCTCGACCACCTGGGCGAGAAGGACCTGGCGGCGCGGCTGGAGCGGGCCGTCTCCGAGGTCATCGCCGAGGGCCAGGTCCGCACCTACGACATGGGCGGCAGCTCGACCACGACCGACATGGCCGCGGCGATCGCCGCCAGGGCGGCCCGCTAGGCGATCCGCCCGACACCCGCCCGCGCGAGCGCCGGCCGCGGTTCCCGGAACGGGACCGCGGCCGGCCTTTTCAGGTCTGCTCGCCGCCGGCTCCGGCCGCCAGCGAGACGCGCAGCAGGTGCCGCTTGGCGACGCGGGCGTTGCGGCCCAACGAGTGCAGGTAGTCGCGGGCGCGGTCCCGCTCGGAGCCGAGGCCTTGGGCCGCACGGTCGCAGAGGCAGGGCACGAAGGAGAACTCGAGGGTGGCCGCGGCGCGGGCGATCTCGGACTTCTCGGCCAGCAGCAGCGGGCGGATCAGCGCCACGCGCCCGTCGAAGAAGTCGCGGCGCGGCGGCAGACCCTCCAGGCCTCCCTTGAACAGCAGGTTCATCAGGACCGTCTCGGCGGCGTCGTCCAGGTGGTGGGCCAGGACCAGCTTGCCGTAACCGTGCTGCGCGGCGTGGCCGAAAAGCAGCCGCCGGCGCTCGTGCGCGCACCGGAAACAGGGATGGGCCGGCCGCGCGCCGGCGGGCGGGCCCGGGTCCGGTTCCGCGGCCGCGAACGCCAGTGGAACGGCCAGGCCGTCGCAGAGATCCTCCAGCAGGCGGCGGCGCTCCCCGCGACCCTGCGCCGCGGGGAACTCGACGTGCAGCGCCGCCAGCGCGAAGTCGAAAGGCGCGACGCGGCGCCAGCGGACGAGCAGGTGCAACAGGGTCACGCTGTCCATGCCTCCGGACAGGCCGAGCAGCACGCGGTCCCCATCGGCGAACAACGACCATCGCTTCTGGGCGGCGGCGAGGCGGCGGGCCAGGAAGTGCAGGCGGCGCTCGCAGTCGGCGGCCGGGTCGGCAGTCGGTTCGACATTCATTCCGGATCCTCCCGCTCCCCATCCTGGACCCGCGCGCCCATCGGCGCAAGATTGCGCGCACGGCGCGCCGCGGATCTGCTATGGTTCCGGCGACACGTGTCATCGCCGGCCGCGGTTCCCAAGGACGGGGACCGCGGCCGGTTCGCTTATGGCGGAGCCCAGCCGCGCGCGATCCCCTGGACACGGGGCAACGCGTGGCCCATCGTTGCGTATGAGGGAGCCCACCACCCCGCCGGGAGGGCGACGATGAACAACCGCGAAGAACGGGTCCGCGCTGCACGCAGCGCGATGACCCACGTGCTGGACTTGAAGCGCCACGACCGCGTCCTGATCGTCACCGATGAGATCACCCGCAGCGTGGGCGACGTGTTCGCCGAGACGGCCGAGGCCGAGGGCTGCGACACCGACACCTACCTCCTGCCCGAACAGGGCCGCCCCCTCGCCGCACTGCCGGCTGGCATGGTCGACCGTCTCGATGGCCGCACAGTGGTGATCAACGCGTTCTCGGCTTCGAACGCCGAGGTGCCCTTCCGCATCGCCTGGATCCGCGCCATCGAGGCGACGCGGCGGATCCGCCTGGGGCACGCTCCCGGCATCACCGAGGCCATGCTCGACGACGGCCCCCTGGCCGTGGACTACGCGGCCATGCGCGCACGCGGCGACCGGCTGATCGAGAACCTGCGCGAAGCCGTCTCGGTCCACATCACGGCGCCCGGGGGCACCGACCTCGTGCTGGGCCTGCGCGGCCGGCCGTTCCAGTCCGACATCCGGGCGACCATCGAGATCGGCGTCAACCTGCCGTGCGGCGAGGTCTACTGCGCCCCGGTCGAGACCGAGGGCGAGGGCGTGCTGGTGGCCGACGGCCCGATCGGCGCCATCGGCAAACCCGCGGCGCCGGTCACCCTCGAACTGTCCGGGGGGCGCGTGACACGGGTGTCCTGCGCCGACGCCGCACTGCGGGCCGAGATCGAGAAGCTCTGCGCGGCCGACGCGACCGCGAACGTCGTCTGCGAGCTGGGCATCGGCCTGAACCCCGGCGCGCGTCTGGTCGGCTGCATGCTGGAGGACGAGAAGGCCCTGCGCACGGCGCACATCGCCTTCGGCAGCAACGAGGACATGCCCGGCGGCTGCAACAGTTCGAGCGTCCACATCGACTACCTGTTCCACACGCCGTCGATGGACGTCGCCTACGAGGACGGCTCGCACCGCCAGTTGATGCGCGACGGCCAGTTCACCTAGGAAAGCGGGGCCGCGGCCATGCAACCCATTGAACGGCTGGGCGCCTTCTACCTCGGCAAGGAGTACGACCCGGTCACTGGCGTGAAGGCCGACGCCCACCTGCAGTACGACGCCCGCGACCTGACGACCCACGCCGTCTGCGTGGGCATGACCGGCTCGGGCAAGACCGGGCTGTGCATCGCCCTGCTCGAGGAGGCGGCGCTGGACGGCGTGCCGGCGATCATCATCGATCCCAAGGGCGACCTCGCCAACCTCCTGCTCACGTTCCCCGAACTGAGGCCGGAGGACTTCCTGCCCTGGGTCAATCCCGACGACGCGCGGCGCAAGGGCCAGACCCCGCAGGAATGCGCCGCCGCCACGGCCACCGCCTGGCGCGAGGGACTCGCGGCCTGGGACCAGGACCCCGACCGCATCCGCCGGCTGCGGGCGAGCGCGGAGTTCCGCATCTACACGCCGGGTTCGGACGCGGGCACGCCGGTGTCCATCCTCGCCTCGCTGCACGCGCCGCCCGGCGGCTGGGAGGGGAACGAGGAGGCCCGGCGCGAGCAGATCGCGGGCACCGTCGGCGCCCTGCTCGGTCTGGCCGGCGTCGACTCGGATCCCCTGCGCGGCCGCGAACACATCCTGCTGGCGACGATCTTCGAACAGGCCTGGCGCGAGGGCCGCGACCTGGACCTGGTGCAGCTGATCACGGCGGTGCAGAAGCCGCCGGTGGAGAAGCTCGGCGTCTTCGACGTGGATACCTTTTTCCCGCCGCAGGAGCGCTTCGCGCTGGCCATGGCCCTGAACGCGGTCATCGCGGCCCCCTCGTTCGCGTCCTGGCTGCAGGGCGAATCGCTGGACGTCGACACCCTGCTGAGGGCTCCGGACGGCCGGCCGCGGCACGCCATCTTCTCGATCGCTCACCTGCAGGACGCCGAGCGCATGTTCTTCACGACGCTCCTGCTGGAACAGGTCGTCGCCTGGATGCGCCGCCAGCCGGGCACCACCAGCCTGCGGGCCCTGCTCTACATGGACGAGGTCTTCGGCTACCTGCCGCCGACAGCCGCGCCGCCCAGCAAGAAGCCCCTGCTGACCCTGCTGAAGCAGGCCCGCGCCTGCGGCCTCGGCGTCGTGCTGACCACCCAGAACCCCGTGGACCTGGACTACAAGGCCCTCGGGAACGCCGGCACCTGGTTGCTGGGCAGACTGCAGACCGAGCGCGACAAGCTGCGCGTGCTCGACGGGCTCGAGGCCGCGGGCGGCGGCTTCGACCGCCGCACCGCCGACGCGCTGCTGTCGGGTTTGGGCGACCGAGTCTTCCTGCTGCACAACACGCACGCCGACGGGCCGATCCTGATGCAGACGCGCTGGGCCATGAGCTACCTGCGCGGCCCCCTGACGCGCGACCAGATCCGCACCCTCACGCCGGCCGGGACCTTGGCCGCGACGCCGGTCGCGACACCGGCGCCCGCGGCTGCCGGCGCCGCCCCCTCGGCGCCGACCCTCGCCTCACCGCCCCACGCCTCGCCGCCCCCGTTGCCGCCCGCCGTGCCGCAGGCCTGGGCGCCGGCGACCCGCTCCCGCGAGGCGGCCCTGGCCTCGCTCGAGCAGGCGCGGGGCCGTTTGGACGTCGCCTCCTCGGTGCTGGTCTACGAGCCGCGGCTCGGCGCCTTCGGCCGCGTCGCCTTCATCGATCGCAAGCTGGGTGTGGACGCGGAGCAGTCCGTCGGCCGGTTGGTGTCGCCACAGAACGCCGGCGCGCTCATCCGTTGGCGCGAGGCCGAACCCACGACCCTCGATCCCGCCTCCTTGGCCGCCGGTCCCGAGTCCGGCGCCCTGTTCGCGCCGCTGCCCGCGGGTTGGAGTACCGCAGCGGTCTTCAAGGCGGCCGCGAAGGACTTCGCCGACCACCTCTACCAGGACCATGAGCTGACCCTGCCGCACTGCCCCGCCCTGGACCTGCACGGCTTGCCCGGCGAATCGGCCGCTGCGTTCGCCGGGCGCACCCAACTGGCGGCCCGCGAGCGCCGCGACGCCGACGTCGACAAGCTGCGCACGAAGGCCGAGACGGCCCTCGCGCGGCTGGTGACGAAGTTGGAACGGGAACAGCTGGAGCTGGCGCAGGACCGGGCCGACCACGCCTCGCGACAGCGCGAAGAACTGCTGTCGGCCGGCGAGACGATCGCCGGCATGCTCGGCGTCTTCGGGGGACGCCGGCGCACCGGCCTGGCGGCGGCGGCGCGCAAACGCCACCTGACCGACAGCGCGCGGATGGACATCTCGGAATCGGAGCAGATGATCGTCGGCCTCGAGCGGGAGATCGCCGAGCTGCGCGCGCAGCTCGAGCGTGACGCGGCCGGGATCGCCGCCCGCTGGGACGCCGCCGCGCAGGAGGTCGCCACGATCGCGGTCAAGCCGCGCCGCACCGACGTGCGGGTGGATCTCGTCGCCCTGACCTGGGTGCCGGTCTGGGAATTCACCGTGCGGGAAGGCGGGGAACGGACCTCGACGCTGCGCGCGCCCTCGAGCTAGCGGACGACGACACCGGCGGCGCGGAACGCCAGGTAGTCCTGGATCAGCCCGTTGTACTTGTTGCAGAGCGCATCGTCGGCGAGCGCGTGGCGCACGTCGTCCGGCGTCGGGACGCGGTGCATCCCGGAGCTGACTCCCCGCAGGGCCTGCAGCACGCGCAGGTGTTCGGCGCGGGCGTCGGGATTGTCCGACACCACGATGTGGTGCTCGCCGAAACTGAACACGCCGTCCGGCGTCGCCGCCATCCACTCGATGAAGACCCGCATCGCGTCGTACTGGCGGTGGCGCAGCGCCTCCCGCGGCTCGATCCAGTGCGGCTCGTGCACGAAGTTCACGGTGATCTCGGGCAGGTCGCCCACGAACCGGCAGACCAGCGTCTCCCCCGGCACGTCCAGCGCCACCATCTCCATCACCGTGCCCATCGACTTCTCCAGCTCGGCGGCGAAGAGGCGCATGCCCTCTTCCTTGTCGTCCGCGGTCTGGTAGGCCGCCTCCGCCTCCTCGAGCATGAGCTGGACGGTGCGCAGGCGGTCGCTCATCGGCATGGGCAACCCATCGGCCGGGTCGGGCCGCATCATCGGCTCGAACGGCATCCCGGCCAGGAACAGGGTGTCCGAGCCGACGCCCGTGAACGTCCACGGCGGCGGGATGTGCGCGCCGTAGCCGACCAGCAGGGGTTGGTCGCCGCCGGCGACGGTGACCGTGCCGTCCTCGTTGATCGGGTAGGGGAAGAATTCGGCGCGGAAAAAGCGCCAGTAGACCACCAGGGTGACGATCAGCACGAGCTGAACGGCCGCCACCAGCAGAAAGACGCGCTTCCAGCTGAACTGCTGGGGATCGAACCGGGCATGATTCGTCATGGGGGATGTCATCGGCCCGCATCGTCGCTGGTTGAGGGCGGACTGACGCGACGCGGCGGGATCATCAGCGCAGTCGCACCAGCCGCAGGGGCGCGGATCCCCGGCGATCGCGCCGGACGGCGTAGTACACGCCGGCGGCCACGTCCCGGCCGTCCGCGTCCCGGCCGTCCCAGCGGCGGCTCAGGTCGGCTCCGTCGGGCACGAGCTCCAGCCGGCGCACGACACGGCCGCGGGCGTCCAGGATCGCAACTTCCACGGGAGACAAGACCGTCTTGCCGGCCGGGTCGCGGCCGACCAACGCCACGGTCGTCCCGCCTTCGAAAGGATTCGGCCAGCCGCGCAGCGTCGACGGGCGCGGCGGAGCCGCTCCCACTTCCGTCAGCGCGGGCAGACCCAGCAGGTAGTCCAGGACCCGCTGCTCGTGGCCGAGCATGGAATCCGGGACGTGACCGCCCTGCGGGTACACGTAGTAGGCGTACTGCGGCGCCGTGGCGCCTTTCCCGGTCATGACCGAGTCGGCCCGCGCGCTGTGCAGGATCGGCACGACGACGTCCAACTCGCCGTGGTGGATCTGCAGGGGAACCTCGGCGTGCAGGTGCGGCAGGACGCACCAGGAGATCAGCGAGTGCCGGGCCTGGGCCAGGGTGAGTTGTCCGGCCAGCCACGGCGCGGCGATCAGATCCGCCAGCTCGCGGCCGAGGGAGTCTTCAGTAGACCCGGTGTCGAGACGCTCTTGGGCGCTCAGGCGCACGTGGTCCATGAAGAAGTCCGTCGGGGCGTAGCGGATCGCCGTACGCCGCACCCGCGGATCGCGCAAGGCCAAGTGGTAGGCCACGTTGCCGCCGCGGCTGCCGCCCAGCACCACGACGTAGCCGGGGTCCGCCTGCGGGATGTTCAGCAGCACGGCCGTCAGCAGCGCCATCGTGTCGTCGCAGTCGCGGTCGAAGGGCGACGGCTCGCCGCCGCTGATGCGCATGCCCAGCGGTTCACCGCCGTTGAGCGGCTCGGAGCGGAAGGTGGGCGCGACGATCAGGAAGCTGTCGGCCAGCGCCGTGCCCGGGAAGTCCTGGTCGAAGTTCACCAGGAAGTCGAGGGTCAGCCCGTCGAAGCCGCCGTGCAGCAGCACCAGGACCGGGAAGCGGCCCTGTGGCTGCCAGAGCCGCGGGAAACGCAGGCCGCCGTAATGGGTGAAGCCCTCGATCTCGTGGCTGACGGCCTGCACCGAGTAGCCCGTCGCGGGATCGACGCCCGTGCGCACGACATTCCAATTCGTGGGCGTGGGCAGGCGTCCGGCCCAATCCTGCCCCACCATCGCGATCTCCGCCGGGCTGGCCGGCGCGAACAGGGCGGACAGGTCGGTCTGGGCCATGGCGGCCGCGACGCTCAACACAACTGCCAGAAAGACGAGCACCGGGGGCGCACGCCGCAAGATGATCGGACTCATCGCATCTCCTCCGGGATAACGACAAGCAACGCCCGATCGTTGAAAACGTCAAACACGCGCGGTCCTGACCGGGCTTGCCCATGGCGCGGCGTACTGGTAGATTGCGGCCATGAAAGACGAACGCGGCTCCCCACCCCTCTATCCCCCGGCCGATCCGGCCCTGCTCGAACGCGCCGACTACGAGACGGAGCCGATCCAACGCGGGGAATACGTGACCGCCATGGTCCACCTCTACCGGGGCGAGATGCACCGCGCCCTGGAGTGGCGCAAGCGCCTGGACACCACCACGCACTGGGCCCTGGTCTCGACGGTCGGCATCCTGACCTTCAGCTTCAGCAACCCGAACTTTTCCCAGGAAACGCTCATCACCGGCATGTACGCCAACCTGATGTTCCTCTACCACGAGGCACGGCGCTTCCGGTTCTTCGACGTCTGGCGCTCGCGGGTCCGGATGATCGAGGAGAATTTCTACGGGCCGATCCTGCGCCGCGACCCGCACAGCCCGATGGAGGGCTGGGGCGACCAGGTGGCCGAGGACCTGCTGCACCCGAAGTTCAAGATCACGCGACTGCAGGCGATGCGGGCGCGCTTGAAGCGCAACTACATCTACCTCTTCGCCTTCATGCTGGTGGCCTGGATGGGTCGCGCCTGGGGTCAGCCCGCCGTCACCCAGCAGGATGGTCTGCCCGGCCTGTTCTCGATCGGGCTGCTGCCCTGGTGGGTGCCGGTCTCGCTGGTCATCGGCCTTTACGGCTTCCTGGCCGGCATCCTGGTCTTCACGCCCCACGTGAAGCCGGCCGAGGAAAGCTACTGGCCCGACCCCGAGCACTGCGGCGAGGACATTCCCAGTCTCGACGTCTAGAGCGCGTCGTCCCGCGGCTGCAACAGGGCCATGTGGGCTCCCGCCGGATCGCAGATCACGCAAAACGTACCGTATTCGCCCAAGGATCGCGGTCCGGCGATCACCTTGCCGCCGCGGGCCGAGCAGGCCTTGAGGCTCGCCTCGAGATCGACGACCGTGACGTACGCCAGCCACCGCGGCGGCAATCCCGTGTTCGGGCCCCGCGCGTGGCAGATCCCGGCAACCACCCCGCCGTCCCGGTTGAGCATCAGGAAGTCGTCGTAGTCGCCCATCGGCACCAGCTCGAAGCCCCAGCCCGCAACCTCGCCGTAGAAATCCCGCAGGCCCTCGGCGTCCTCGACCGTCAGGTCGAACCAGCCCACCGTGCCGATCGGCATGTTCTTCTCGTCACTCATGTCGCTCACCCTTCGTCGGGAAACAGGGTCAGGGGGCCGGCCGGTGCGTCCGCCGGGGCGACGGTGGCGACGGCGCCGGGCTTGGCCGGGAAACGGCCGACGAGCGCGTCGCTCAGGATCGTGCGCACCTCGTCGCTGAAGTCGTTGCCCAGCATCCAGCTCAGGTAACCGGGGGTCGCGCGGGCGATCTCCTCGAGCGGCTTGCCCTGATGCTTGCCGAAGGTGAAGCAGGCCCGGCCGTGGTCGTCCCACTCGAACTTGCGCGAGCGGTCGACGAAGCGGCCCTCGTTGGGGTTGCTGAGGCGGTGCAGGTCGTCGACGTCGCCGTTCAGCTCGTCGTAGCAGGCGACCATGGCGTCGAGCACCTCGAGCGTCGCCTCGACGTCGGCCAGCGCGGCGTGGGCCGCGGTCAGGTCCTTGCCGCAGTACTTACGGTAGGCCGCGGTCAGGTTGCGCGGCTCCATGGCGTGGAAGATGCGCATGGCGTCGAGGTGGCGCCGGCCCGCGAGTTCGATCGGCGACCCCACGCGGCGCAGTTCCGTTTCCAGCAGGGGCGCGTCGAAACCGATCGAGTTGAAGCCGCAGAGGTCGGCCCCCTCGAAGAGCGCGACGATCTCGGCGGCGACGGCGGCCAGGGTCGGCGCGTCGCGCACATCGTCGTCGGAGATCCCGTGGACGGCGGTCGCCGGCGGCGGGATGGGCATCTCGGGGTTGACCAGGGTGCGGTAGCTGCGGCGCGATCCGCCCGGCTCCACGCGCACCAGCCCGATCTCCACGATGCGGTCGCGGTCGGGGCTGGTGCCGGTCGTCTCGAGGTCGAAGCAGACCAGGGGGCGCTGCAGGTCCAGGTTCTTGAGCATGGGTCTCCTTGGCGTTCGTTCCCCGGCCGGACATCGGGCGCGGGAACGCCGGCACAGATTGCCACAGCCGGACGTCCGCTGCCAATGCCGAACGGCGCTGCCGGGCAAGAAGAAGGCCCCGGCCTGCAAGCCGGAGCCTCTCCCCAATCATCGCGGTTTCCCTCACACGTGAGCGAACACCGGCACCTTCTCGATCCACTCGGGGTGCAGGTCGCTGGTCCCGGCGTGGATCGCGCACAGGGCCTCGCGCAAACGGCGCGTGACAGGCCCTTCCTGGCCGTCGGCCACCTGGTGGTCCTGGCCTCGGAAGCTGAGCGAGCCGATGGAGGTGACGACGGCCGCGGTGCCGCAGGCGAAGGCCTCCAGCAGCTTGCCGCTGTCGGCGTCGGCGCAGAGGTCCCGGATCAGCGGCGGCATCTCGGTCCAGTTCAGGCCGAAATCGCGGCAGAGGACGCCGACCGAGTCGCGGGTCACGCCGTTCAGGATGGTGTCGCCGATGGCGGCGGTGATCACCTTGTCGGCGTAGACGAAGGCGATGTTCATCGCCCCCATCTCCTCGACCGACGACATCGTGCGCGCGTCCAGCCAGACGATCTGGTCGAACCCCTCCTGCTGCGCGAGCTTGATCGGCAGCAGGGCGGCCCCGTAGTTGCCGCCGGTCTTGGCCCCGCCGACGCCGCCGGGCGCCGAGCGCACGTAGGTGTCCTCGGCCTTGACCCGCAACGGCTTGCTGCCGCCGGCGAAGTAGCTGCCGACCGGGCCGATGATGATGTAGAACAGGTACTCGGTGCTCGCCTTGACGCCCAGCCCGCGCTGGGTCGAGATCATCGTCGGGCGGATGTAGAGCGCGTCGGGCGATTGCGGCACCCAGTCGCGGTCCAGGTCGATCAGCCGCTTGAGGGCCTCCATGAAGAGCTTGGCGTCGACCCGCGGCATGCACATCCGGTCGCAGGAGCGGCCGAAGCGGGCGATGTTCATGTCCGGCCGGAACATGTGGACCGAGCCGTCCACGGGATGGGCGTAGGCCTTCATCCCCTCGAAGATCTCCTGCCCGTAGTGGAGCACCTTGGCCGCGGGGTCGAGCACGATGTCGTGGTACGGGACGATGACCGGTCTTCCCCAGGCTCCGTCCCGGAACGGCATCTCGAACATGTGCGGGGTGAAGATGCTGCCGAAACCGAAATCGCCGCGCGGGGGCGCCGGCGGGTTCGGATGACGGGTGACCCGGATCTCCATGGGTGCCTCCTCGGCGGATTCGAAATCCACGGACGGGACGATCGTGGGACGGTCCTGACCCGCCAATCGTCGCCCATCAGCGGAAAAAAATCAAGGGGGGTGGCGCCCGATACCGGGCCGTTGTCGTATGCATTTTCAACGGGTTGGGAGCGAGGCGGGTCAGGCGCGATCCTGCCGTGTCGCGAGGGTGCCGCCTTCGCCGGACTCCGCGGGGAACGCCTCCGGGAGCTTCCCGGCCCGCGCACCATCCGCGGAATCGGCGGGGGCGGGTTCTTCGGACTGCGGAGCCCGCAGGGCGCCGGCCAACCCAAACACGATCTCGGCGATCGCCGCGACCACCAGCACCTGCCCGGCTCCCCACAGGGAAGCCAGGGTCGGGCCGGCCAGGACCGACAGCAGGGTCACCGGTCCGAGCAGCGGGCCCAGCCAGCCGAAGATGCGGCCGCGGCGCTCCGGTGGTGTTTCCCGTTGCAGGAAGGTGGCGAGGTTGATCTGGATGCCGGTGCTGATCGCCCCGAACAGGGCGAACAGGACCAGCGCCCCGGCGAAGCTGCGGTTCACGGCGAACAGCCCCAGCAACAGGCCGTCCAGCGCCACCAGCAGGCCGACCGCCCGCAGGGGCCGGCGCGTGCCGCGGGTCAGCACGCCGGCGGCGGCGCCCAGCAGACCTCCCAAGCCGGCGGTGGCGAAGATCAGGCCCAGGTCCCCCTCGCTGCGCCCCAGCATCCGCGTGACGAACTCGTAGACCAGCGGCGGTTGCATGGCCGTGACCATCGTCACCAGACCCAGGAACAGCACCGCGAAGCGCAGGGACGGCCGCCCCCACAGCCAAACCACCCCCTGACGCACGTCGTGCCACTTCTCGGCGGGTCGCTCCGGGACGGCGGACTCCGGCAGGCGCCGCTCGACCGTGAGGTAACGGAAGGGCCGGACCGCCAGGATCGCGGCCGAGATCAGGAACGTGGCGCCGTCGACCAGGAACGCCGGCATGACGCCCAGCGTGTGGACGATCAGGCCGCCCGCCGCCATGCCCACCAGCAGCATCGCGTTCTGCGAGATCATGAACAGGGCGTTCGAGTGCCCGAGTTGCTCGGACGGGACGAGGTCCGGCAGCAGGGCCATGCGAGCCGGCCCGGTCAGGTTGCGCCCGGCGGCCAGCAGGGACGCCAGCAGGTAAACCTGCCACAGTTCGGGCACGAAGGGGATGATGCAGACCACCGCCGTGGAGAACAGGTCGCTGGCGATCATCATGCCGCGACGACTCCAGCGGTCGACCATGACGCCCGCGAAGGGCCCCAGCAAGACGCCGGGCAACACCTGGACGGCGGCCAGCAGGCCCAGGCTCGCCACGTTGCCGGTGCGGTGGTAGACGAGGGAGAAGAACGCCAGGATCGCGATCTTGTCGCCGAGGCCGCTGACGAACGACGCGGCCCAGACCGCCAGGAAGCTGCGGTTGGCGAACAATGGTCTCAACGGACTCCGTCCCTTCGCGGCCGGGATCCTTCCCGGCTTGGGGGTCGAGCAGGTCGCGTGGGTGATGTTAGCCGCGACCGGACGGCGTCGGCAAGCGCGGATTGGCCGGGATCAGCCCAGTTCGGCCCGCAACGCCGCCACCAGACGGTCGACGTCCCCGGTCGTGTTGTAGCCGTGGATCGAGATGCGCAGCCAGTCGCGGTTCGCGAAACGCGTGACCGGCACCTCGATCAGGTGGTCGCGCCGCAGGGCGAGTTGCAGGGCCGTCGCGTCGACGCCCGCGGGCAGCGGCACGGCCGCCATCTGCAGCAGCCAGGGATCGGGTGGGCAGGGCGCCGGCAGGTGGACGACGTCCAGCAGCCGCGCGCGCGACTCCAGCAGCAGCTCGCGGCAGCTCGCCCGCACCCGCGGCCAGTCGTGCTCGGCGAAAAAATCCAGCGCGGCCGGCACCGCCAGGTAAGCCGACACGTCGCGCGTGCCGATCCACTCCTGCTCGTCGATGAAGCGACTCGGGCCCGGATTTTCGTCGCGCCAGCCCCAGCTCACGGCCAGGGGTTCGATCAGGTCCTGCCGATCCTCGCGCACATAGAGCAGCGCCGCGCCCTTGGGCGACATCAGCCACTTGTGGCAATTGCCGACGTAGACGTCGGCGCCGAGGGCGTGCAGATCCAGGTCCAGCTGACCGGGCCCATGGGCGCCGTCGACGATCGTGAAGATCCCGCGCGCCCGCGCCCGCGCCACCAGCTCCTCCACGGGCAGGCGCACGCCGCTGGTCGAGGAGATCTGGCTGACGAAGAGCACGCGCGTGCGCCCGCTCACCCCGCCCCACACCGCTTCGACGACCGCCTGCGGGTCGCCCAGCGGCAACGGCAACACCCGCGGCACGTGCACCGCGCCGGTCTTCCCGCAGACGAAGGCCCAGGTGCGGTCCATGGCGCCGTACTCGTGGTCGGTCGAGAGGATCTCGTCGCCGGGGCGCAGGTCCAGGGAGCGGGCCACGATGTTCAGACCGGTGGTGGTGTTCGGAACGAACACGATCTCGTCGCGGTCGGCGCCCACGAAGGCGGCCAGCCGGGCTCGCGCGGCGGCCAGGCGGTCGGGCAGGGTGCGCTCACGGGCCAGGAAGTCGACCGGCTCGGCTTCGAGTTCCCGTTGCAGGTTCTGGTAGACGTCGAACACGGGCCGGGGGCAGGCCCCGAAGGAGCCGTGGTTCAGGAAGACGACGTCGTCGCGCAGCAGGAACAGGCGGCGCAGTGCGAGGGCGGTAGTCATCCGATCACTTTCCTTCGATCACCTTCACCCCGCTGTCGCGGCCCAGCAGGCGGCTCAGTTCCTCGTCCTTCAGCCGCACCGCCAGGCGCACGCCGTGCTCGCCGTGCTCCTCCTCCAGCACCGAACCGGTGCGGTGGAAGACCGCCACCAGGTCCATCCGCGTGTACGGCACCTCCAGGCGCACGACCCGCTCGCCCGCCAGCAGGCGGGCCTCGACGGCCTCGCGCACGGCGGCGCAGCCGGCGGGGTCCAGCGCGGAGACGAACAGGGCGCCCTCGTAGCGCCGCCCGTACTGGTTGCGCAGGGTCTCGGCGAGTTCGGCGGGCACGCGGTCCATCTTGTTGAAAACCATCATGGTCGGCAGCCCGTCGGGCGCGAGTTCCCCGAGCACCTCGTCCACCGCGGCGATCGGGTGCTCGGGGTCGGGGTGCGAGGCGTCGACCACATGCAGCAGCAGATCGCTCTCGGCCACCTCCTGCAACGTGGCCCGGAACGACTCGACCAGGTGGTGGGGCAGCCGCCGGATGAAGCCGACGGTGTCCGACAGCAGGAACTGGCGCCGCTCGTCGATCTCCACGCGGCGGGTCGTGGCGTCCAGGGTGGCGAACAGCTTGTCCTCCACCAGGACGTCGGCCCCGGTGATCCCGCGCATCAGGGTGGACTTGCCGGCGTTGGTGTAGCCGACCAGCGAGACCGCGAACTGCTCGCGGCGGCGGCGCGTCTGCACCTCGCGCGCCTCGTCGATCGCGATCAGTTCCTTCTTGAGATGGGCCATCCGCATCTGGATCAGGCGGCGGTCGGTCTCGAGCTGCGTCTCGCCGGGCCCGCGCGTCCCGATGCCACCGGCCTGCCGTTCGAGGTGCGACCACAACTTGACCAGGCGCGGCAGCTGGTACTGCAGCTGCGCCATCTCGACCTGCAGCCGCGCCTGCCGGGTGCGCGCGTGCATCGCGAAGATGTCCAGGATCAGCTCGGTGCGGTCGATGACCGAGATGTCGATCTTCTTGTCGGCGACGTTGCGGGCCCGGGTCTTCCTGACCGGCATCCCATCGGGGCCGAGCTCGGGCTCCTCCCACTTCTTCTTCTTGTCCTCTTTGTCCTGCTTGCCGCTCAGTTCCTTGGTGAGGTTGCGCCCCTGGCCCGGCGACAGCTCGTTGTCGAAGACCACCAGGTTGGCGCCGGTCGCCACGACCACGGCGCGCAGCTCCTCGAGCTTGCCCTTGCCGATGAAGGTGCGCGCCTCCGGCTTCTCCCGCTTCTGGTGGACGGAACCGACGATCAGCCCGCCGGCCGTGTCGACCAGCAGACCCAGCTCGTGCAGGTCGGCGGGGCCGCCGATGGCTTTCCGGTAGTGATCGGGCAGGTCGACCCCCACCAGCACGACGCGCTGGCGGGTGTCGGGCACGGATCCGTCGGGAGTGGGGGCGTGGTTCTCGTTCAGGGGGGGCCTCCGGGTCGGATAACTCGACGTGGTGCGCTATCCCCACAATCGTTGCCTGGCGGCAATTCGTCCAGGGGGCATCTGCGGCGAGCCGCCGCTCAGCGCCGGATCCCGGCCACGATCTCCCGCAGCCACCCATGCAGCGGGCTCATGGCCTTGTAGTGCGCCCGGCAAAAGTCGAGCAACTCGCGCGAGTGCAGCTCGGGCGGGACCGGACCGTCGTGGCGCAGCCAGATGCTGTCGTGCTTGAGCAGTTCGACCCGCGGATGATCCGCGGCGAATCCGGCCGGCACCCGCTTGTAGTGTTGCCCGCCCAGCTCGTACCCCTTGCGCTCGATCCTCGCGGTCAGCTTGGCCAGCGCGGCGCCGCGCAACGGATCGGCGACCGCCGCCCGCCATGCCGCCAGCTCCTCCTTGTCGAAGACGTACTTACCGACGTAGAGCTGCAGCCGCGGCGGTTCGAGGTGGAAGTAGAAGCCGGGCCCCCACTTGCGCTCCCCTTCCCAGAAGAAGACACCCAGGTGCGTCTTGTAGGGGGACTTGTCCTTGCTGAAGCGGATGTCGCGGTGGATCCGGAAGATCGACCCCGACCCGTCGGTGCGGGGGTCGTAGTGGATTTCCGGCGCCAAGCGCCGCAGCCGCACGCCCATCTCCACGACAAAGGCGCGCGCCGGGTCGAGCACGGTCTCCTGGTAGAGGGGCTTGTGCGCCAGGAACCAGTCGCGGTCGTTGTGGCGCGCCAGGTCCTCAAAGAAGCGGACGGCAGCCGGCGGGAAACCCGAGAAGTGGTACTGCTCGATCATCAGGAAGACCTCCCAGGAGTGCCCTGCCGCTCATGAATTTGCACTCTGATGCCGTCCATCTCTGATGTCAGGGATCACCATGCCCAAACCTCAAACGACCCCACGCGCCGCCAGACCGTTGGCCGTGTGGTCAAATTCAAAATTGGAATTTGAATTTGACCACAGTGCGACACGATCGGGGATGGCGACCATCATCGCGTGATTCAACGGGAAGACAGCATCAGACGAACCCGTTGTTTGCCCCCGTCGGGATTGCCGACCACCTCGAACCCCGCCTTGCAGAACAGCGACTGCGTGCCGGTCCAGGCGAAGGTAGGCACGTAGTTGCCGGCGGCGTCGGGTTTCGACGGGTATCCCTCGACGATCGCCACCTTGCGGCGCTTCATCGCCTTCAGCGCGTGGGCGAGCAGCGCCGTGGCCACGCCCCGCCCCCGGCAATCGCGCACGATGAAGAAGCAGGTGATCGACCATACACGCTCGGCATCGTCGCACTTCAGGGTACGGGCCCGGGCCAGCTTGGGGAACGACAACCGCGGTCCGAAGGTACACCAGCCGACCGGCCGTTCGCCATCGAAGGCCAGCACGGCGTGGACGCTGCCGTCGGCGATGCCGGCGTGCAGCCGCGCCTTCGCCGGCTCGCCCTTGATCTCGTCCCACTTCTCGCCGGGACCGATGCGCCAGGCCTGGCACCAGCAGCCGCCGCAGGCCCCCTTGGACCCGAAGAGTTCTTCGACCCGGGGCCAGAGAGCGGGGGTCAGTTCGCGGGTTGTGACGGTCTCCGACATGATTCGCTCCCATGATGGACAATCCACCGGAATTCACGATTCACCATATAAGCCCATATATAAATCCATATATAAACATATATGGTGATTATTGCGGTCCATCGGCGGCGCCTGAATCTCGATCCGGTGTCACCGGGTCTCGGTCCGGACCCGCTTGGAGCAGCGCCCGCACCGCCTCCATCTGCTCCGGCTGCCCCCATACCCAGAGCACGTCCCCCGACCGCAAGACGAAGTCCGGCGGCGGGTTGCCCGTCAGCTCGCCGCCGCGCGCGACGGCCACCACGGAGGCGCCCGAGCGTCCACGCAGATCGAGGTCGCGCAGGGAGCGGCCGTGCGCCGACCCGCCCTCCACCAGCACCACTTCGTCCAGATCGGCGACGGTCAACAGCGCTCCCAGGGGCGCGGCGGCCGGCGTTGCATGCCCGCCCGCCGCCAGCGACGCGTACCGTTCCTGCCGGATACGCGCCTTGTCCCGTTCGATCGCGCGGCCGGGCACCCCGTAAGCCGCCATGGCCGCACCCGCCAGTTCGAGCGAAGTCTCGAACTCCTCCGGCACCACCTCGTCGGCGCCGAGCCGGTAGAGGGCGTCGACCTCGCTCACGTACCGCGTGCGCACGACGATCTTCAGCCGGGGCGCGGCGTTGCGCGCCACCGCCACGATCTGCCGCGTCGCCGACGGGTCGGCGATCGCCACCACGATCACCCGCGCGCGGACGATCCCGGCGTGGGCCAGCACTTCCGGGCTGGCGGCGTCCCCGTAGAGCACCGGTTCGCCCCGCTCGCGCGCTTCGCGCACGGTGTGCGGGTTCAACTCCAGCACCACGTAGGAGATGCCGCGTTCGCGCAGGACCCGCACCACGTTGTGGCCGTTGAGCCCGTGCCCGACCACGACGACGTGGTCCTGCGGCGCGGCCCGTTCCGCGCCGGCATCGACTCCAGCGTGAGGCGGCCGGACCGCGAACAGCCGCCGCAGCCAGGGCACGCCCTCCGTGCGCGCCGCCAGGCGCGGCGACAACAGCGCCATGAAGGGCGTCAGCAGCATCGTCAGCACCGACACGGCCAGGAAACGCTGCATGAGTTCGCCGCCGATCAGGCCGTGCGCCTGGCCGGCGCCGGCCAGGATGAACGAGAACTCCCCGATCTGGGCCAAAGCCAGCCCCGCCAGCACCGCCGTGCGCGCCCCGAAACCGAAGGCGAGCGCCGTGACGGTCACGATCAACGCCTTGCCGATCATCACCGCCGCACCCAGACCGAGCGTGGCCAGCGGTTCGTGCAGCCAGATCGCGGGGTCCAGCAGCATGCCGACAGAAACGAAGAACAGGCTGCCGAAGGCGTCGCGCAGGGGCACGATCTCGGCCAGCACTTGTTGGGCGTACTCCGAGTCCGCCACCACGATCCCCGCCAGGAACGCACCCAGCGCCAGCGAAAGGCCGGCCAGGCTGCCGAGCCAGGCCGTGCCGAGCACCGTCAGCAGCGTGGCCAGCACGAACAGTTCGCGGCTGCGGGCGCGGACGACCTGTTCCAGCATCCGCGGAAACAGGAAGCGCGCACAGACGACGATCGCCGCGACCATCGCGCACGACAGGGCCAGGGTGATGCCGGCCCGTCCCAGCGACACCCCCCCGGTATGCCCAAGAACCGGCAGCAGCAGCATCATGGGCACGACCGCCAGATCCTGGAAGACCAGCACGCTCAGCCCCAGCCGCCCGTGGGGGGCGTCGGTCTCGCCCCGGTTCTCGAACATCTTGAGCACGATGGCCGTCGAACTCAGCGCCAGCAGGAAGCCGAAGAACACCGCCTGACCCGGCGGGTAGCCGACGGCGGAGGCCCCGGCCACGCCGGCCAGGACGGTCAACCCGACCTGCATCCCGCCCGCCCCGAGGATGAGGGTGCGCAGTCGCGCCAGCTCCCGCAGCGACAGCTTGAGACCGATCCCGAACAGCAGCATCGCCACGCCGATCTCCGCCACGACCTCGATGCTCTCGTGCTCGCGCACCAGGCCCAGGCTGCCGGGGCCCAGCACCACGCCGGACAGCAGCAGGGCGGCGATCGTCGGCACGCCGGCGCGCCGTAGCGCGAACACGACGGCCAGCGATACGGCCAGCACGATCACCAGGTCGCGCAGGATCGGCAGTTGGGTCATGGGGCTCCTCGCGGACGCCGGACGCTAGGGCTGGGACTCGCCGATCTCCTCGACAATGCGCCAGACGCTGTCCAGTCGGGGGGTGATCCGCAACGTGAGCGGACTGCTGTACTTCTTGAGTTCCGAGTACCGGGTCGCCGTGATCGCGACCTCGCCCGTCGCCAGGACCTCGTACGTGACGTCGGTGTAGACACTCAGATCGCCGCGCTCCTTCGCCGGAGGCAGCGTGGCGACGATCAGGGCCTTGTACCGGGTCCCTTCGAGCTTCATCTCGCGCACCTGGCCGGTCGGGTAGCGCCGGAGGTTGCGGACAGTCGCCGTGTCGGCGTAGAGATCCGCCACAGCCGGGTCGAACGCCTTTTCGAGCGCGACGTAGCGCTCGAAGAACGCCTGCGCCGCGGCAAGCCGGGTGTCCGGCGCCACTTCGGTGGCTGCCGCCGCACACGCCACGGCAAGGAGCGACAGCAAGGTCATCTTCGCGCGGATCGGTTTCATGTCCTCTCCTCCATGGGGGCGGAATCGTGCGGTGACCACAACAGGCGCGGTTCCACGCTCCCTTCCATAGCGGATCATCGCCCCGGCGTCAACCGAACCGCGGGCATCGATCCCCCTTGCCCCCACCCCCCGCATGTGTGAGGATTCCCCGATCGACATGTAGGCCGCCGCGGGTCGCCGCCGGCCGGAATCGCCATCCGAACGCCGTGATACGCCACACCCAGGCGACCCCATGAGGACGCGCGCATGATCCGATCCCCAGCACTGGCCGGCCTGTTCGCCCTCGTCCTGCTGGCGGCGAGTTGCGCGCCCGACACCCTGGAACCCACGCCCTTCGGCCCGACCGACGGCTGGAGCGTCTTTCATCCCCTGCCCGGCGGCTACGACCTCTTCGCGGTGTGGGGGGACACGCCCAACAACGTCTGGGCGGTCGGCTCGTACGGCTACATCGTGCACTGGAACGGGGAGACTGTGACCCGGGTGGACAGCCCGGTCGACATCCGGCTGACGACCCTCGACGCCTGGGCGCCCGACGACATCTACGCCGCCGGCGAGGATTGCCTGCTGCACTTCGACGGCCGCGCCTGGCACCTCGAGGACCGGTTCCCCAGCGAGACGATCCTCGATCTGCTTTGCGCCGAGAACGGCCGGCTCCACCTCGCAGGCTCGTTCGGCCTGCGCATCCGCGACGGCGACGACTGGCGGACCGTGACGGGGCCGCGCCCTTCCTGCACGACGGTCTGGACGGGCGACGACGGCGCCGTCCGCGTCGGCGACAGCTCCCGGATCTGGCTCGTGTCCGGGTGGAGCGCGGAGCCGGAGCAGGACCTGCAGTTCGGCGGCGTCCAGCACGGCGACGGCCGCTACGTCTGGACCGAGGGCCTCAACAACGTCGTCGCGGTCTACCGGCGCGACCCGCAATCCGGTTGGGCGGGACAATCGGGATCCTGGTCGTCCCTGCGGACGTTGCTCGACCTGGACGGGATCGTCTGGTCGAACAACGCCGGCATCTGCCGGCGCGACACCGTGAGCACGTATGTCTGGCGCAACGACACCGGCCGCTGGATCTACGGGCTGGGCCGCTGCGGGACCGACGGCCTGCTCGCCTGCGGCTACGGCGGCACCCTGATGGCCGGCACCCGCGGCGCCGACGGCTTCGCGTGGAACGAATCGGCCCTGGACCTCGGGTACCGCCACCTCAACGCCATCGACGGCACGAGCTGCGACAACATCTGGGCGGGCGAATGGTGGGGGCGCATCCTGCACTACGACGGCGACGCCTGGACGTGCGAAGACTCCGGCCTGCCCGAGGACCGCAGCGTCGCCGGCATCCAGGCGCTTGCCGGCGGCTGGGTCCTGGCCAGGGGCGGCAACGACATCGCCCTGCGGGATCCGACCGGCGACTGGCTCGTGATCCCCTCGCCCGGCCTCGGCTTGAACCACGTCTTCGCCGCGACCCCCGACAGCATCTTCGCCTCCACGGCCGCCGGCCTGCGGATCTGGAACGGCGCCGCCTGGCGCGACGCCGGCCTGCCGGCCGGGGCCGACCACGGCCTGGCCGCCACGGCTTCCGGGGTGCTGCACGCGCTGGTGGTGGACGGGGTGATCAGCCTGCGGCGCTGGAACGGCGTGGCGTTCGACACGCTAGCCAGCTTCCCGGGTCTGGCCGATGCCAAGCTGTGCGCCTCGCGCAGCGGCGAGACGCTCTGGATCGGCGGCTACACCACCGGCAACCCGGCCCGCACGACGGTGTACCGTTACGAGAACGACCAGTTGAGCCACGTCACCGACGACGTGGTGCTGCCGTCGTGGCTGCTCGCGATGACCGAGTTGCGCGCCGACGACCTGTTCCTGCTGGCCGCCGAGCAGATCTGGCGGTACCACGGCGGCGTCTGGTCCCGCGAAGCGGGCCTGCCCGTCGAGGAGTACACGACGATCTGGAGCCATCCCGACTGCGGCGTTTTCGTGGAAGGGCACCCGACGTTCTTCAAGGAATTTCCCGAGGAGTAACCACGCCATGCACCGCCGATCCCACCTGCTTGCCGTCGTGTCGTTGTGGTCCCTTTTCGCGGCGGCGACGCCGGGCCGCGCCGGCACTGCCCGCCTGCTCGCGCTGGGCGGCGACGCCGGCTACTGCACCGACGCCGTCGACGTGCTGCGCTGGTACGGCAGCCTCGGCGACTACCCCGACCGGGCCGTCTTCGAGTTCGGCGACCTCCTGCACGGCCGCGATCGCGCTCCGGCGGACCAGGGCCTGATCGGCCACGGGGGCGGCGTGCACGCGCGCCTGTCCCGGAACGGGAGCTGGGGCACCGCGGCGTTCTACTTCCAGGACCACCTGCCCCAGAACGACACCGACGGCGCGTTCTCGGCGCTGTGGTCCCGGCGCTGCGGTCCGCTGGACGTCGGGGTCAGCGGACGGTTCACCACCTACGGCAACTCCGAAGTCGGCGCGGTCGTCGGAGACCGCATCGATGCTCAGTACTTCCACCACTACGGGCTCGGCGTGCGCGGCGAGCCCCTGGCCGGCCTACGCCTCGAGGCCGCGGGCGAGATCGTCAACAGCCGCGCCGAGAGCCACGGCGCCCTCTACCACATGTCCCCCACGAACGACTGGTCCACATTCGGCCTGCGGTTGCGCGGGTTCATCGAACTGGGACCCGACCTGACCCTGGTGCCGCTCATCGATCATTTCAGCGACCGGCGCGCCACCTTCGACGCCGACATCGACAGCCCCGCCGACCTCGACGCCGACCTCACCAGCCTGGGAATCGCCGCCAACCTGCGCCCCGATCCGGACACCCTGCTGCTCATCGGCTGCGAGTTCCGCTCGGGTCACCAGAACCTCGACCTGCGGGAAGAGGGCTCCCTGGGAGCCGCCTGGGATCTCAGCGAGCGCGACTTCTATCAGATCCGGGGGCGCGCCGGTTTCGAGACGGCGATCCTGCCCTGGCTCACGGCGCGCGCCTCCATGCAATACGTCCGCATGCACGACGATCTGCTGCGCGCCACCGCCGGCGCACACCCCGAAGAGGAGCGCGGCCGCCTCGAGGCGGTCGCCACGCCGCTGACCCTGGGCTTCGCCCTACGTCACGGCCGGCTGACGGCGGACTTCGCCCACAACGACAGCGCGCCGGTGAACCCGGGCCTGACCTCCGCGGGCCTGTTCGGCGCGGGCGGCGAGGGTGTTTCGGCCTTCACGATGACTTATGAGTTCTGAGGAATCGGCGAAATAGTACCAACCATACGCCATATATGGATATATATAGATTTATTTAAAGATAATTGGCACCAGTGCCCCCATGGCTACCCGCCGCCTGGGAGAGTGTGGCGCTCCAGGCCATCGACCATGCCGGCCGCCGTCGCACACGGTGCCGCGTCCCGTCGCCGGGCACCCATCGCAGCGGCGCCGCGACGGGGGGCTCGACCCGGACGACGGCCCGCCGCAGCGTTGTCGTGGGACGCGGCACCTCCGTCGTCACGGTCGCGTGGGCGGCCGCACAACACCGCCGAGCCGCGAGCCGCTCGTCCCACGCCGACTCGACGCGCGCGGGACGCCGGCACGCAGTTTCATTTTTCCCTTTCGAACCACGATATTTTGTGTATCGTCGCGTTGGATTGCGCTAGATTCCCCTAGGGAATGGACCCGCAGCGGATTTCAGGTTTCTATCCAAGGAGGAGAACCCGCATGGCTAAGAAGACGACGAAGAAGGTCGCGGCGAAGAAGGCACCGGCCAAGGCCGCCCCCTCTAACAAGCCGCCGACCAAGGGCGAGACCTACCGCGAGATCTGCGCGAAGACCGGCCTCGCGCGCAAGGACGTGGTGGGTGTGTGCGACGCGCTGACCGACATCATGGTCAAGTCCGTCAAGAAGCACGGCTCCTACAACTACCTGGGCCTGATGAAGCTGTCCCTGGTGAAGAAGCCCGCCGTGGCCGGCGGCAAGCTCGTGAAGAATCCCTTCACCGGCGAAATGGTGAAGCAGAAGCCGCGTCCGGCCTCCCGCTCGGTGCGCGTCCGCCCCATGAAGTCCATCAAGGACATGCTGTAGGCCCTACGCGGTCCGTCCCGTAGAAAAGCGTACGACCCCCGCGCGGATGCGACGGGGGTCGTGCTTTTTCCCGGTCCGTTGCGAATCGCGTCGGCAGGATCAGGTCGTCTTCTGCACTCGGAAGTTCACCGTCGCGCTGGCCGACACGTAGGTCACCCGGATGGTCCACGATCCGGCCACACCCGCCGTGGTGACGAACGTGCCGTTCTCCGCCAGGGATTTCGAGTAGACCTGCACGCCGTCGGCGTCGAGGATGACGAGCGTCGCCGTGCCGCCGGTGATCGCCGCCGACTGGTTGACGTTCGCCGTCGTGCCCGTGTTCTGCCACGTGTAGTTGGTCACGTGGGAGTAGTTTTGGATGCCCGTCACCTGGTACTGGAAGTTGTCCGCGACGTTGGTGATTTCCGGGTTGACCCCGGGGCTCGTCGTGTTGTCGCACCCGGCGAGAACCGCCGCGCAGACCGCTACCAGGACCACGCCTCGCACCGCTTGCAGATTCCGCATCCCGCCTCCATTTCCCGGCGCCATGAGAGCGCCGACTCGTCGTTACGAAAACGATACGGCTATATCACTAAAACGGCACTGAACCGATATGGCTAAGGGCCGGCAGCGCGGGCGCTCGGTGGAGTCGGGCACCCTGTCGACGGCACGGCTCACTCTCTCTTGACGCGGCGATCGGCGAGCAGCGACGCGACGACCCCGACGGCCAGAATCGCCAGGACCGTGAACAGCACGTACAGGTTGAAATTCTTACCGAGCACCTGCTTCAGCCATCCTGCCGTCAGCATCTTGACGCCCACGACCAGCAGGACCAGGGCGAGCGCGACCTTGAGGTACCGGAACTTCTGCACCATCCCGGCCAGCGCGAAGTACAGCGACCGCAGGCCGAGGATCGCGAACACGTTGCTCGTGAAGACCAGGAAGGGGTCCCCCGTGATGGCGAAGATGGCGGGGATCGAGTCGACGGCGAAGACCACGTCGGTCGTTTCGACCATGACCAGCGCCAGCGCCAGGGGCGTCAGCAGGAGCGTCCCGGGGCGGGCCTGCTCCGCGACTTCGTCGGCGACCGCGGGCGCACCGGGATACTCGCTCTCGAGCGCCGCCGCCGTCCCCGCACGCACGACGAAGCGCTCGCCGTGGAAGCGGGCCGTCACGGGGAACAGCCGGCGCGTCAGCCGGACTACGGCGTTGCGGTTCGGGTCGCCGTGATCCGTCTTGAGCAACAGCATCTTGAGCGCCGTCAGGATCAGGAACGCCGCGAAGAGGTACAGGACCCAGTGGAATTCGGCGATCAGCTTGGCCCCGACGCCGATCATCACGCCGCGCATGAGCAGGGCGCCGAGGATGCCCCAGAACAGCACCTGGTGCTGGTAGAGCGGCGGCACCGCGAAGAAGCCGAAGATCATGGCGATCACGAAGATGTTGTCCACGCTGAGCGACTTCTCGACGACGTAGCCGGTCAGGTACTTCTCGACCGCCGCCGCGCCCCCGTTCACCAGGCCATCGACGGGATCCGCCAGGACGCCGAGTCCGAACCACTGGCCCTCATACGCGAAGTACACGAACACGGAGAAGGCCAGCCCGACGGTGAGCCACACGCCCGACCAGGCCAGGGCCTCCCGCACGCCGACGACGTGGGCCTTGCGATGGAAGACCCCCAGATCCAGGGCCAGGATCACCAGGATGAAGGCGATGAACGCCGCCCAGATTCCGAACATATCCGGCATCACTCACCCTCCCCGCCGGCCGACTTCGTCCAGGCCACCAGGGTCGCCCGGTCGTCGGCGGTGAGGCGGGATCCGGGATGGGGCACCAGGTAGAGGCGGGGCGGCATCGCGCCGTCCTCGACTTCGCCGCGGATCTCCCGCAGGTAGTGGGTCTGCTCCTTGGGGGTCATGCGGGTCCACGTCGAGAAGTTCATCTCCTCGCGGGCCTCGCGCACGTCGTCCGCGACCAGCCAGGAGAAGGGGGCGATCCGGCTGTACCAGGGCCAGACGGTCTGGTTGGAATGGCAGTCGTAGCACGACTGCTGCAGGACGGCGCGCACCTCCGCCGGGGCCGGGATCTCGCCGTCGACCGGCGGGTTCGTCCGCTGGACCGGCACGAACTGGATCGCCGCCGCGGCGACGGCCAGGACCACCAGCGACCGCTTCGCGATGCTGCGCAGGTTGTTCAAATCGGCCGTCCTTGCGTTTCCGTGTGTCGTCCGTCGCCGGTCGGTGCCGGCGCCCTACCGGTGATCAGTGTCCAACCAATCATACTCCCAAGTCCATGGCATTCCCATATCGCCGAGGATCGCCAGGGCCAGTTCCGGATAAATGCGTTCGGCCCGGACGTCGTTGGCCAGCAGGACCAGGCAGCGCCGCCCGCTCTCCAGACCGATGACCATGTTCCCGGTCCAGTCGTTGTGGCCGCCCTTGAACCACGCCGGCCCGTCCTCGTTCCGAAACGTGACCAGCCCGAGTCCGGTCGCCAGACCGATCGCCGCGTGGCGCGGCTCCGTCGCGGCATCGAGCGTCGGGAACTGGTGCGCCGAGGTGATCGGCGTTTGCGGGCGGACCAGTTCGGCGCGCGACGCCGCGCTGAGGCCGTCGCCGCGCACGATGCCGGCCCAGAGGCGCGCCTGGTCGTCGATGCAGGTGTCCATGGAACCCGCCGCGCTGACGCTGCCGCGCTCGTCGTGGGGTTCCATGGCGCCGTCGAGCCCGTAACCGTCGGCGAGGTCCGCCGCGAAGTCCGGACGCCAGGTCATGCTCGTGCGGGTCATGTCGAAGCGGTCGAAGACACGGGTCTGCATTTCACGGCCGACGTCCAGTCCGAGACCCTGCTCGAGGACGAGCTGCAGGATGTAGAAGCCCTCCCCCGAGTAGCCGTAACGGGTGCCGGGGTCGTGATGGAAGCGCAGCTTCCCGTCCGCCTCGAGCCAGCGGAAGTTGGCGAAGCCCGAGGTGTGGTTCAGCAGGATGCGCGGCGTCAGGGCGCGCCAGCGCTCGTCGGCCGCGAGATCGGCGTAGTCTTCGTATTCCGGCAGCGGGTGCGGCAACAGGTCCGCCACGGAAGCGTCCAGATCCAGCAGTCCTGCGTCGACGAGTTGCAGCACCAGGTAGGCGAACGCCGTCTTGGTCAACGAGGCGCCGTACATGACGGTGCCGGTGGTCAGCGGCAGTTCACGCTCGAGATTGCGGCGGCCATAGGCGGCGACGTGCACGATCCGCCCGTCCGCGACGACGGCCAGGGCGAGGCCCTGCACGTCTTCGCGCGCCATCAGGCGCAGCGCCGCGGCGTCGATGGCGGCAACATCCGGCAGCGGCCGATTTCCCGATGTCGCGGCGCAGCCCGCCAGAAGCAGAGCGGCCAGCAGCGTGAGCAACGGTTTCATGTCGGGATGTTCCTGTGGTTGGAAGGTGCCGCACGGTATCGGCGGCGGTGCGGATGGTGTCCGGAACGAATGGCTGGCTCCGCTCATCGTCGGTCATGCGGTGTTCCTGGCGCGAGCAGCCGTTCGTCAGGATATGCCGACCAGAGCATGAACAGTAATATCAATATCTCCCTGCCGCTCCCCTCCCTGGTTGCGGCAAAAGGCCCCGGGGTTGAACCCGGGGCCGGGGCGAGGTCGGCTCGATCGCTGCAACTTACTTGATGAGAACGACTTTCTGCACTTCCCGGCGGTTGCCGACGTCGATCCGCCCGAAGTAGACACCCGAGGGCAGGTGCCGGCCGTCGTCGGCGATACCGTCCCACGACACCTCGTGAACGCCGCCGACCTGGTCCTCGCTCAGCAGCGTGCGCACGAGTTCGCCCTGCGCGTCGAAGACGCGGATCTGCACACGGTCCTGCTGCGGCAGCGTGTAGGCGAAGGTCGTCAGCGGGTTGAACGGGTTCGGGTAGCTGCGCAGCCCCAGCAGGTCGACCAGAGCGGGAGGCAGGCCGGTGACGCTCTCGGTGGTGACCTCGTGCAGCGGCGCCGCGGACAGGCTCACATCCATCGGGCCGCTGTGCGTGTTGACCACGAAGCCCTGCACGGCCACGTTGCCGGCGTCGCCCGAGACGACGATCACCGAGGAGACCGCGGCGGAGATGACCGCGCCGCCGGGCAGGGCCCCGCCGAGCCGGAAGGAACTCTTGCGCGTGGCGTCGTCGAGGCTGGTGGAGCAGGGATTGCAGACCGGCGTCCCAACGGCGTCGGTCAGCAGCTCGCCCGACTCCTGGTCGAAGAGGTAGACGTCCACGGTGGCGCCGGATCCCGGCGGCGTGCCGGCCTGGCCGCCCACGTAGGTCATGAACATCGTCGTGTCGAAGCACCAGGTGGTACCGCCGCCGCTGCCGGTCGCATACTTCATGTTGTCCATCGTGAAGACGCGGCCGCAGGCGAAGGCCGCGGACTTGGCGGGGGCATTGATCGGCACGGGATCGAAGCCGAAGACGGACAGATCGAAAGCGCTGGTGTGGGAGTTGACGACGAAACCCGAAACGGCGACGTCGTCGCCCGTGCCCGGCACGTCGACGACCGCGTAGCCGGTCAACGCGTTCGGCATGCCGCCGGCCGCGAGGCACAGCTCCTCCACGCTCAGGCTTAAATTGCGGTTCGCGGGCCCGATCCCGTAGGTGCAGGGGTTGCAGACCACGGCGCCTCCCGAGCTGCGCAGCGGCGAGCCGTCGTTGGCGAAGAGGTAGAGGGAAACCGGCAGCGGGTCTTCGACGCCCCCGACGCAGGCGACGCCGCCCGCGTAGGTGAAGTACATGGTCGTGTCGAAGGTGTAGACGGTGTTGGTGATCCGGCCGCTCGTTTCGAGCACGTGCGGGAAGCTGAAAGTGCGGGCGGCGGCCGTGCCGGCCCAAGCCAGCAGGGACAGGGAGATCAACGCGGCCAGACGTCGATTCCGGAGCGAGTCGGCGAGAACTTGCATCATCCGGACTCCTTGGTGTGGGATAAGAGAACGAATTTCGTCCCGAATTATAGCAGGTAGTCGGCCGGAATCAGTATCAATAGAGTCTTAATTAACGAATGATAAACAATCTAAGGTGACGTCGACTCCCCCGACGCCAACCGCTGCCCGAAGTCCGCCACCCAACCGTCGAAATCCGGGCCGTAGATCCGGCGCGCCGCCTCCGGGGTCTGCTCCCGGTAGAGTTCGAGGAACTTCTCGCGCCCGCCGCGATCGACCAGCATGGCGACGAAGGCGCCCGCCAGGGGGTAACTGATCTCGGTGGCGAGCAGGCGCCAATCCGCCCACAAGGCGAGCATGTCCGGGCGGCGGTCCGCGGGCAGCAAGGACCAGGCGTTCGCTGCCAGGGCGAACCGGTCGAGACGCCGCTGGTCGTGGAAGATGGCGGCGCCTTCCGAGAGGAGGCCGGATGGGCGTCGAGGCGTCACCGCGTGGTTGGCGATCACATGGGTCATCTCGTGACCCAGGGTCTGCCTGGCCAACGAGTGGATGAGCGAGACCTGGAAACGGGAGAACCCCAGTGTCGGCAGTCCGGCTTTCTGCGCCTCCTCGTTCGAAGTCCAGACATAGAAGCGGATCCTGCGGCCCGGCCCGCCGCCGAACCAGGCCTCGATCACGGCGAACGCCGCCTCGTGCTGCCGCGCGAAGGAATCGAAGTCGATGTCCTCCAGCAGCGGCGAGAACCGGAATTCGAAGTGCTCGGTGTCGCGCGCGGTCCACGCGGCGTAGGTCCCGTCCTCGACGAGGCTGGTGAGGTAGAGCTTCGCCATCGCGGTGGCGTTCTTCGTCGCGTTGACCTCGCGGGCGGCGTCCCAGGCCCGGCGCGCGGCCTCGTCCTCGCCCGCGTCGTAGCGGCAGACGCCAAGGTACACCTGGCACCAGGCGTGGACCCAGGTCAGCGCCGTATCGGCGGCGGCCGCCCGCTCAAGGTAGGGCACGGCGTCCGCGAAGCGGCCCTGGTCCGCGAGGATGCGCCCCATGAAGTGATTCAACAGCGCGTCGTCTGGCTCCCGGTCGAGCAGGCTGTCGCAGCGGGCCGACGCCTCGCCGTAGCACCCCTTGCCGTAGAGCTCCTCCAGGAGCGCGTCCTTCCCCGCGGCGGCCACAACCGGGATACTGCCCGCAAGCAGCAGGCACAACGCCAGGATCGGGCGCACGCTCATGAAGTCCCCCGTCCGCCGCGTTCCCGCCACGCCCGGATCCCCGCGGCGTGCTTCGGGTAGTGGCCGAAAGTGTCGAAGCGCAGCCGCCGGCGGAAGCGCGTCTCTCGCAAGAGCTGGTCCCCGGGCACCGACTCCAGGTAGTCGACGAGCCGCCGGTGGACTTTTTCCCGTCGCGCCAGCACCTCCGGCAGCGGCACTCCTCGCAGGCGCTCGGTCATCAGCGCGTTGAAGGCGTCGATACCCCCGTAGGTGACGGAATAGCGCGGCGGCCGCCCGCCGTCCAGGATGTGGGGCAGGTGCTTCAGCGCCTCCTCTTCCCACACCGTCACGTGCGCGACGATGTCGCGGACCGACCAGTTGCCGGTGACGCCGGGCGAGAGCAGGTCCGCGTCCGTGAGGTCCACGTAGGAATCCAGGAGGTCGCGCCAGGCGGCGTCCAGGCGGTCGAGGGTCCGGATGCGCTTCATGTCCACTTCCTAGACATCGGTCAATACCGCCGCGAACGTGTCGAGGAACCCCTCGACGTCCGCGGCTTCGATCGTGAGGACAGGATCGATCCGCAACACGGCGAGACCGGGCCGTCGTCCCGTGATGTACCCGCGCTGCACCATTTCTCGGTGGACGTGCGTCGTGAACGCAGCGTCGGGTTCGTCCACCGAAATCCGCCCGCGCCTGTATCTGCTTTTCGAATATCACCGTTAGCGCGCAGCCCTTGGACCGCGTCCAGGATACTCCCCCGTGCCAGCGAGGTAAAGCACATCGGGGTCCCCGCGGCCTGCGCCACGGGAACCCCGATGTCGTCCTGCGTTCCCGGCCAATCCACCGGTCGCCTCATTCAACAGGAGCATCTTGCGCGTGGACACGCTGTCCGTTCCCGAGAGCCGCGCGAAGTAGGTGCCGCTGGCCACGCCGTTGCCGTCGTCGTCGCGGCCGTCGCGCGCGAGGTCGAAGGCGATCCGCGTGCTGGGGTTGAGCGGGTTGGGCGTGATCTCCCGCACCGCCGTCACGGCGGGCGGGCCGCCGTCCCCCGGCACCGGCGTGGTGCCCGGGTTGAAGGTCAGCTCGTACTGCCCCGCCTTGGCGACGTCGGCCGCGCCGGTCTTCCAGATCGCGAGGCAGTAGTAACCGTCCTGCGGCACGATCGCGGGCAGGTTCTCGTCCTGGCCGGCGCCGGCGATCCAGCTCTGGGCGACGATGCCGGCCGAGGCCGACTTGGCGTAGTACGGCAGCTGGCCGCGGTGCAGGGTCAGGCCCCAGTCGACGCCGTCGCCGCCCGTGTCGCGCAGTTCGATCAACAGCGGTCCGGCCGGCAGCCAGACATCGTACAGCTTGATCAGGTTCGTGGCGCCGAAGTTGAAGGGGCCGTAGTCGCCCTGCGGGTCGTTGTCCAGCCAGGACGACACCGCCGCGTGCACGCGGAAGTCCTGGTTACCCAAGGATATCGACAACGGAGATTGTTACGCTTGGATTAGTTCCTGTAAGGGCTCACGGCCTGCGCGTCCGCCAGAATACTAAGTTCCAGGAGAGAAACCATTTAATATCCGATCTTCAAAACTCTGAATTGTCTTGTCGTCGCCAGGAGATCTCTCCTGACTTGATCAGCTTGAATATGACACTGACACCCGCCAAGGCTATTAGAGCGCCAGCACCAACGCCAACGGGTTTTGTGAAGGTTCCGTGCCATGTGGCGGCGTTTGCGGCGAGTACTGCTCCAAACGCCGCTATGCCAGAGCCCAATAGGGCTTCTTCACAAGTCTGCCGCCCAAGAGAAAAAACAATGAGGCCAAAGCGGTAAGGGCAGCTGCTGTCGTCCGGTTCGAGCTGATCGGGGCTGTGGGAAGGCGCGCGGTTTGCTGATGGTGAGGCCGGGGCTTCGCCGGGAGCGGCGGAGACCGCTCCGGGATTAGAGGCTACGCCATCCGTGATCAATCCTACATCAAGTGCTCGGTCTACCCTGCGGATGGAAACAAAGGGGCCATCCCCGGAGGAAAGCCGCCCCCCGCAATCTCGCTCTGTCATAACTTACCCCATGATTGCATAAATCCGAACACACGAGAGACCCAATAAGGCTGAAAGACGGCTCCAAACATGGGATTATGTGATTACCAAGCCACAAAAACCCACGTCAAAGGAAGCCGTCTTTCATGAGATCCAGTACAGCACAGATTTTGAGCGGTGTCCACGCCATTGCGGCCGTCCGTTTCACCGACTAGGCATTGACCTCCGCGAGCGGGCTGGTCCTTTTCCAACTCCTGTTCAACCGCCTCTGCTTGCGCGAGAAGCTTCGCCGGTGTTGTCGCCATGTCAGTGGCGTTGGCGACTTCAAGTTGCCCGAGCTGTTCCTAACCTTGGTCATCCACATCCTCCTCGGTTTCCGCAAACTCGACGCGATCCGGTTCTACAGAGACGATCCGCTGGTGCTACGCGTGCTCGGCTTGCGCCGGTTGCCGGACGTCTCGACCATCAGACGGCGGGGCGGAGCGACGGCTGGGAGTGAACCTGTGAGCAGGTCTATGACGAACCGATGGTCGCCTGAAAACAGCGCGGTGGACGGGCTGCTGTGTTCACGATGGCCGCTCTCGGCTCAAGGGCGGCCGGAATCGGCGGATTCGCGTGGAGGATTCGGGGGGGGATTGACGGGCGAAGACCGGGTGCGTCACAATCAAGCGGTCCGCACAGGGTCTGGTCGGGAGAATAGGCGGTTGTCCGTCCTATTCCCGAGGCGATCTTCTATTCGCTACTGATCGTCGCCTTGCTTGAACGCGGCGAGCCCTTGACCCTCGATGAGGTAGCCCGGCATCTCGAAGAGTTGGGAGTGACCACTGCGGTTCGCGCTCTGGCCTCCTATTCATTCAGTCCAGCTTCGGGAACATTGCCGCGATCTCCCTGATCCTCCTCTTGACGACTCCCGCCGTGTCAGCGTGAGCCGGCCAGTGGGCCACGGCAGACCGTACGTCCTCCAGTATCTCGCCGACTTCGCGTGCCGAGAGGCCGGCCTGCTCGCCGATCCGCAGCAGGTGGGCACGTTGCGGGTGTTTGCCTTCGCCGGCCACGGTCATGGAGTGCTCGCCGCCGGGGCCGGAGGCAAAGACCAGGTCATATGCTGGAGACAGGGACCATTCGCCGGATCGCTCGTCCAGGGTAAAGGCGAAGTTCTTCACGTGGTCGTCGCGATTGTGGGCCGCCACATTGAATGCCAGGCGCCGGTATGCGCGTGTAACCTGGCGCTGATCGCGGGTAAGCAGGCTGGTGGCCTTGATCAAGTCGGCGTAGTCCGACGATGGAATGCGAAAGTCCGCGTGGATGAGGTTGCCGAACGTATGCACATGGACCCGCCGGTGGCCGTCGCGATCGAACCGCCGAACGCCGAAGAACCGCCCACCGTCGGCGGTCGCGAAGAGCCGGGTCGCCGGCATGTCGATTCCGGCTTCACGCGCCATGAGCGAATAGGCGTACTCGATCGGTCCTGCATCGTCGTGGTCGGTGGGAGCCGCGAACTTGACGATCCACGGTTCGTAGCCGAGGGGAGGGTCGTCGGCGCCGGAGATGACCTCGTCACGGTCGAGCCGCAGGCTCACCAGGACCTTGGGGCGAGCGCCTCCGGGGGATCCGCCCGCGCGTAGGAGGCGAGGCAACACCTCCCGTGTCGCGCCGATGAGGATGGCATGAGCCTCTTGGGCCATATCGTGCAGATCGAGGCGGAGATTGTCGACGTCGTCCTCATCCGTCGACGGGCGGTAAGTCAGGGCTCCCAAGGTGCGCTGGCCGAGCCACGCTAGCCGATCGAGCGGCGTGATCGCGCCCGGCTGCAGGCCGAGCGTCCGGAAATGGCGGTCCATCAACAGGAGTCCCCAGCCGTCGGGCAGCGAGTCGTCGAAGACGCCAGGCAGGGGTCCAAACTCACGGTCGCGATGTTCGATCAGCCCGGGCTGGAGCGGCAGGCGAAACGGCGAAAGCTCCAGCCCGCGGTGGAGAAAAGTCGCGTCGTACTGGAAGTAGATCCGACCGTGGTCCTCGGCCAGGGTGCCGACCGACACGTCGTCGCCGGGGCCGCGACGAAGGCGAACGTCGAGCTTCCTCATCGGCGACCTCTTTTGCGGACGGGCGGCATGACCAGCCGTTCCAGGTCCTCGAGGGTCTGGGCCGCCGGCGGCTGCCAGAGTTGTTCCAACTCGTCGAGACGGCCCAGCGCGTGCGCGACCTTCAGCACCAGTTCCAGCGACGCCTTCCCGGTGGTCTCGAATCGTTTGAGGGACGCCGGGGTGACGCCTGCCCGCGCCGCCAGAGTCGCGCGGGTCCAGGCCCTATGAAGACGCAGGCTACGAAGGCGTTCAGACAGAAGTCCGCCCATTTCCGGAGCTGAGTACATCGAGAGGGGTGGTTCAGTCATGGGTTTACGATACCACGAAATTTAATATAGGTCAACATATTATCCGTAACAATAATATATAATAGAAACAGACAATATATTGCCCATATTGGGTCGGTCCTGGTTTCCGACGAAAGCTGCGTATTCCGATTGAATTCGGCCACCCATGACCGGGTGAAATGGCCGGCAGCGACAGGTGTCAAGCGACACCCACCCTTACGCACTAAGGCGACATCCACATTTACGCACCTTCCCCCCGGTGAACTGACAGCGAGACATATGTTTGCCGGTCTACCTCCTTCCTACGACGACATCCAGTGCTCCACTCACGCCTGCTGAGCGACCAGGCGTTCCAGATCCCGTAGCCGGTAACTGCGGCGCGAGATGAGCGGGCCGATGCAGACGGTGCTGGCCAGCGAGCTGCAGCACCTGGAGTACCTGGAGGCCAACTTCCGTTCCCTGGAGGCGGCGATCACCGAGGTCTCCTGCCAGGATCCCTGGCGCAAGCCGGTGGAGGCGCTGTGCTGCTTCCGCGGGATCAAGACGCTCACGGCGATGACCATCGTCAGCGGGATCGGGGACATCAAGCGCATCGGTTCGCGGCGGGTGCTGGTGGAAAGCGCGTGGCACGACAGCAAGCGAGCAGGATCGACGCTGCGGTTGCAACGGCGCCGCATGGGCCAGGATCCGACCATCGTCGGCATCGCGGTCAAGGCCCAGCACCGGATCGAGCGTCGCTACCATCATCTGGCGCGGACCAAGCACACCAACAAGGCGATCACGGCCGTCGCACGCGAGCTGTGCGGCTTCCTGTGGTCGGCGTTGCGGGAAGTCGAGGGCCGCTAGCGGTTGCGGCCGACAGGGCGTGAGGGAAGAGGCGGGCCAGGGGGAACCCTCGTCTCAAATATGCGACGGGCTCCGACCCGACTCGCGTTCTTAGAGTGAGGCAGCTCCGGACGGGCAGAATCTTGTGCGGTAACCAATCCGCGGATATCAGTCTGATCGACCGTCGACGAAGCCTCTTCCCTCCGATCAGCAGAAAGGCCCCGGCCGTTGCCGGCCGGGGCCCAGGGACAGGCATGTTCTCAGTTGACTAGCCGCTCCATATCATTTCAAGAGGAGCATCTTGCGCGTGGACACGCCGTCCGTTCCCGAGAGCCGCGCGAAATAGGTGCCGCTGGCCACGCCGTTGCCGTCGTCGTCGCGGCCGTCCCACGTCGCCTCGTGCCGGCCGACCTCCAGTTCGGCCGCCAGCAGCCGGCGGACCGGCCGGCCGCGCACGTCGAACACCTCGAGCGTGACGCGGCCGTCGCGCGCGAGGTCGAAGGCGATCCGCGTGCTGGGGTTGAACGGGTTGGGCGTGATCTCCCGCACCGCCGTCACGGCGGGTGGGCCACCATCTCCCGGCACCGGGGTGGTGCCCGGGTTGAAGGTCAGCTCGTACTGCCCCGCCTTGGCGACGTCGGCCGCGCCGACCTTCCAGATCGCGAGGCAGTAGTACCCGTCCTGCGGCACGATCGCGGGCAGGCTCTCGTCCTGGCCCGCGCCGGCGATCCAGCTCTGGGCGACGATGCCGGCCGAGGCCGACTTGGCGTGGTACGGCAGCTGGCCGCGGTGCAGGGTCAGGCCCCAGTCGACGCCGTCGCCGCCCGTGTCGCGCAGTTCGATCAACAGCGGTCCGGCCGGCAGCCAAACATCGTACAGCTTGATCAGGTTCGTGGCGGCGAAATTGAAGGGGCCGTAGTCGCCCTGCGGATCTATGTCCAGCAACGACGACACCGCCGCGTGCACCCGGTAGCTCTCGACGCCGTCGAAGCCGAGCGCTCCGACGTCGAACTGCCGCGGCGTCGTGGCCCGGCAGTTCACGAGCACATATTCGGATTCGGCCGGACCCCAGACCGACACGGCATGGGCCTCGCGGAAGCCATGCAGCGGCGAGTCGGTCTTCTCGTGCAGGCGCAGGTCGACGTCGCTGGCCGCGCCCGGGAGCGCCGCGACCGCCACCCACCACCCGTTGTCGCCGGAGGGTGCCGGCACGGGAGAGCGCAGGCCGTCGCAGTTGTACCATGTCGGAGCCGAACTCCAGGCCATCACGTCGGTGAAGCCGCCCGTGGGGTCCGGCGGCGCCGTGCGGTTGATGACCGATCCGGCCGTCAGGTTCATCGGCGACCAGACGTACTGTGTGCCCATGGCGTTGTTGGTCTCGTCACCCTCGATCACGTCGTCGCCTGCGTCGGGGAACATCGACAGGGTGTGCCGGCCGCCGCGGATGTTCTGGGCGGTCGGGAAGTTGCGGATGCGGTCGGTGAAGCCGGCCAGCATGGAGATCTGCTCGCCCAGCAGCGCCACCCCGTCCAGGTAGGTCATGCTGTCGAACGGCCCGGCCGTGCCCGCCTCCTGGTTGCGGAACTGGGCGTTGATGTAGGTCACGGTCGCGTTGCCCACCAGCGTCCCCGGCAGCGGGGTCGAGGCCGGGGTGCCTGGCATGGGGTAGGTGGGCACCAGGGGCGCGTGCCAGCCGGCCGTTGTCAGCGGTACGAAGTCGGGCCTCCGCACGAACGCGCGCACCGTCACGCCGAAGTGTCCCGACCCTCCGGCCGGGATGTCCCGCGGATCCTGCCAGACGGCGAGGCCCTGCGTGGTGCCACCGTAGGTGAAGTTGACCTTCGCGAACCCGTCGGCGTCGGTGACGGCCTGGTCCCAGATGTCGCCGAGGCCCCCGTCGGCGAGGCCGGAGTGCATGACCTTCATGCGCACCGGTCCGACCGCCGGATCCACCTGCAGGGTGACCGTGCCGTAGTTGGTGCCCGAGCCGCCCGACATCGTGAAGTGGCGCATCGCCAGCGGCTCGATCGGGCTCAGCGGGAACCGCACGTCGCTGCCGGTCGGCATCAGGGTGCTGAACATCCGGCGGATCTTGAAGCCGTAGCCGTCGAAGTCGTGGTTGACGACCCCGACGTCGAAGACGGTCTGCGTCGTCTGGCTGTTGTTGACGAAGACGCCCTCGATGCAGCCGGCCGGCCGGGCGCTGAACGCCTCGATGTCGAAGTAGCCGAACCCGGAGGTCGGCCCGGTCGTGTGCGCGTGCAGCCGCAGGTCGAAGTCCGAGGCGTCGTCGTCGGCGACCATGACCGCGCCGACGAACGGGTCGGAGTTCAGGCCGAAGGCGAAGCCGTCGCAGTTCGGCGCCGCGAACAAGCCCGGGTTGAAGCCGCCCCAGGCGTCGGGCGGGCGCGGCCGATCGACCCAGGTGCCGTTCGTGTAGAGGGTGAAGGGGTACCAGACGAACTGGCGCACGTAGATGTTGTCGGCCTCGTCGACCTCGGGCATCTGCTCGTAGGCGTCCGCCCACATCATGACTGCGTGGCGGCCGCCCTTGACCTCCGCGGGGCCGATGTTCATGTAGGGGCGGTCTTGGTAGCCGTCCAGCGTCAAGATGTTCATGTACCACCACAACGCGCCGTCCACCATCAGGTTCAGGCGCAGAGTGGGGCTGGTGGCCAGTTCGCCGGAGTTGCCGATGCGCACGTTCATGAAGGTGTCGCCGTTGCCGACCAGCACCGCCGGCAGCGGCGCGCTCGTGTAGGTCGCGTTGCCGGTGATGCGCGGCACGACCGGGTAGGGCCAGTAGCCGCCGTCGATGGCCTCGAGATTGGCCGCGGTCCAGGTGCGGATGGTCACCGGTCCGAACGAGGCGTGCGTGCCCGCGTTGACGGCGCGGTCGACGGCGCGGACGGTGAACCAGTAGGTCCCGGGTGCGAGGTCGTCCGAGGTCCACGCGGTCGCCGTGGTCTCGATGGTCACATCCGGGATCAGGCCGGCGGCGGTGCCGACGCGCACGCTGTAGCCGTTGACGCCGGAATCCTCGTCGTTGGCGGCGTTCCAGACCAGTACGACCGTGCCGTCGGGCGAGTCGCCGGAGGTGGCGTGGCTGAGCGAGGAGAGCCCGGACAGGGCCGAGGGCGCCTGCGTGTCGAGCCCGTTGAAGCGCGCGTTGGCGGCCGCCATCCAGATGACGTCCCGGGATTCGGGGTAGCGCGTCCGCAGACGGGCGATGAGCCCCGCCGGCGTGGTGGGGTCGTAGGCGGCCTGGGTGGACAGGATCCGCTCC
The DNA here is from genome assembly GCA_031441465.1 of bacterium. Taxonomy (GTDB): domain Bacteria; phylum Krumholzibacteriota; class Krumholzibacteriia; order LZORAL124-64-63; family LZORAL124-64-63; genus PNOJ01. The sequence goes on from JANOEP010000013.1 coordinate 52,164, forward strand.
GCCGACCAGGTCACGGCGTCGGCGCCGCCGGGCAGGGCGTTCGGGTCGGTTTCGTTGTTGTTGTCGACCAGGTCCTGCAGGAAGGCGGCGATATTGCCCTCGGTCTTCCAGGGGTCGTCGAATTCGTTGAGGTCGTTCCAGCCGCACTCGTCCACGGACTCCCAGTCGGACTCGAAGATCGCGGAGAAGCCGTAGGCCGACGGCCAGGACGCGGTGACCGCGTTGGAGATCCAGTCAGGGAAGCCTTCCCCCAGCGCGTCACCCGTGGTCTCCTCGCACCAGGGGCAGTGGCGGCACTCCCCGGCGGGATCGTCGCAGCGACCGCCCGAGTTGCAGTAATCGGACCCGTCGATATCGGTGAAGTCCTGCTGCCAGTGGTGGCCGTACTCGTGGCAGATGGTACCCTCGTACCACTGTTTGAACTCGGGGATGTAGACCGTTTCCCAAACCGAATTGTAATGGGGCCAGTCGGAGTCGGGCCAGGAGATGAGCAGGCCGTCGATGCTGCCGTAGCCGTTCGCGTGCATCCAGCGCCAGGTGCGCGTGGCCGTGGCCAGCTGGTTCAAGCCCGCGTAGTGCGATTCGGACGCCGGGTGACGCAGACCCCAGTTGATGTCGGTCCCGCTGTAGTCCTCCTTGGTCGGCGTGTTCCACCGGTAGGAGACGTTCCAGATGCTCGGGTAGACCAGGTCGACCTTGTTGTTGGCGGCGAGGAACTCCACGTAGATGTCCGGAGCTTCGGCGTCGTCGTACCAGAACGTCAGGTCGTAGGTGCCGTCGGGGCCCAGCGAGGTCTGCGCCAGCAGGTCGTCCCACTCCCAGTCGGAGTCGTAGACGTTCACCGTGACGCCGTCGGCGCCCATGGTGCGGCCGTCCCCCTCGTAGTTCCCGTCGATGTCGTGCGAGTTGCGGTAATAGACGAAGCGGCCACGGACGCGGATGCTGCGGCCGGTGGCGGGGTTCGCCGGCATGTCCTTGCGCATGTCCCGCACGTTCTTGCGCGTGATGGGCGCCGGGTCCGGGCGCGCGAACTCGTCGTCCGTCGTCCAGGTCGGGCCCTGGTCGCTGTCGAAAGTCATGATCGTCTCGGAGCCGCCCATGGCCGCGTTCAGGTTCTGCGGCAGCAGGTAGAAGCGCTGCATCGCGGTGCGGCCCTCGACCTCCAGGGAGATCTCGATCGGCTGCGCCGGGTCGTTGCACTGCAACTGCACCGGGATCGTCGTCGGCTGCATCGCGACCAGCCGGGTGCCAGCCGGCAGCGGAAAGCTGGCCACCTCCCAGGCGAACTGGCCCGCCGGCGTGCGGCCGGAGCGCACAGTGGGTGCCGTCACGGTGGAGGAGGTCGCGCTCGTGATCTCGAAATCGAAGCTGAACGTCTGCCCGGCCACCGGGTAGGCGCCGTCCGGCGCGTGCAGCACCATCTTCACTTCCGGTCCCATATCGGCGAAGGCCGGCGCCGCGAGAGCCAGCAGCAGCAGGAGGGTTGACGGGCTGCGTCGCCCCGATGTGATGATCCTCATGACAGGTCCTCCTACTTGCTGGTGGCGGCGGGGACCGCCGGGGCGTCGAGGCCGGTGTCGGCGACCAGCCGCGCGCGGGCGGCCGTCAGGGATTGGTCGAGTTCGGCGATCGCGTCGGGTTCGTTCCGCTCGCGCGCCAGCCGCAACTGGAGGTTCAGCAGATCGATCTCGAGCTGCAGCTTGAGCGCCGCGATCTCGTGCTGCGCCGCCGTCGCCGCGGTGGCGTCGGTCGCAACCGCATAGGTGGCAGTGAGTTCGGCGAGCCGGGCCCGGAACCGGTCACGGATCCCCGCGACTTCCCTCCCCAGCGGCGTGGTCGGCATGGCCGGCGATGTGTCCGAATCGGGCGCGACCAGGACGCCGGCCGTGTCGGGCGGGGCTATCCCAGTCTGGGCGTACGTCGCGGTGCCGAATCCCATGACCGCGAGCAGCACTGCAGCGGTAACCCATTGTTTATAAAGGGACATAACAATCCTCCTGCCATCTGGAGCCGTGAATCCGGCGGCCCACGGCGGTCGACCGGGGCGCCCTTGTTCACAGGGCATAACGGAGAAGTCCGGCCCATTGGGTCATGATTTCCGGCATATTTCGGACTAATTTTGTAGCTGATTTGGGATCGGTCGGTACCATGTCCTCATGGCAGCCGCAGAAGCACTCCGGGACGAAGCCGCGCGGACGCACCACGTCACGCTGGCCCTGCACGCCGCCCGCGACGGCGACCCTGCGGCGTTGAACGAGGCTTTTCGGCTGGTCTACGAGGACGTGAGCGCGATCGCCCGACGGCGGGTGGCGCGCCACGGCGGTAACCGGACGCTCGACACCACGGCCGTGGTGCACGAGGCCTACCTCAAGATGGCGCGGCACGGCGAGATGGTCTGGCAGGACCGGCAACACTTCTTCGCGGTCGCCTCGGCCGCCATGCGCCAGGTCCTGCTGGACCACGCACGCCGCCGACAGAGCCTCAAGCGCGGCGCCGGCGCGGCTCACGTGCCGTACACCGAAGCGGACTCGGCCGTCGATTCCCAGACCCGCGACATCATCGCCCTCGACGCCGCGCTGACGCGGCTCGCCGCCCTGGACGACCAGTTGGCCCGCATCGTCGAGCTGCGCTATTTCGGCGGCCTGACCATCGAGGAGACCGCGCAGGCGGTCGGCGTGAGCGACGCCACCGTCAAACGGGCCTGGCGACGGGCGCGCGCCTTCCTGCACCACGAACTGGCGGGCCCATCCTTGGGTGGCGAACCATGAGCACCGACGATCCCGCCCGCTGGCGGCGCCTCGACGCCGTCCTGGACGAGCTACTGGCGCTACCGCCGCACGCCCGCACCGGCCGTCTCGACGAACTCGCGGGGAACGACCGGGAATTGCGTGCCGAAGTCGAAGCGTTGCTGCACTGCGACGAGACCGACGACGGCTTGCTCGATCATCCCGCCTCCGACCATTTCGGCGCTCTGCTCGCCGCCTCCCCTCAACTCGATGGGCCGGACACCGAACTGACCGGCAGGGAGGTGGGCCCTTTCCGGATCCTCGGCCGTCTCGGCGAGGGCGGCATGGGCGTCGTCTTCGAGGCGCGCCAGTCGCACCCGCCGCGCACCGTGGCCCTGAAGGTGCTGCGCGCCGGCGTGTTCGCGGGCACGCAGCAGCTGCGCATGTTCCGCCGCGAGGCGGAGAGCCTCGGACGGCTGAACCACCCCGGGATCGCCGCCATCCACGACGCCGGGCGCACCGGGGACGGGCTGCACTGGTTCGCCATGGAACGCGTGCACGGCGAATCCCTCGACGCCTGGTTGCGCGGGCGGCCGGCACCGGACACGCGCGCGGAGATCGCGGCCCGCACGGCGGTCTGCCTCGCGGTCTGCGACGCGATCTCGCACGCCCACCAGCGCGGCGTCGTGCACCTGGACCTCAAGCCCTCGAACATCATGGTGCTGCCGCCGTCGGGCGACGCCGCGGCCGGACCCGCGGTGAAGGTGCTCGACTTCGGCATCGCCCGCATCACCGGCGGCGACGCGGCGCAGACGACCGTCGGCCACGAGGGGCGCGCCTTCGCGGGCACCCTGGCGTACATGAGCCCGGAGCAGGCCGGTGGCGACGTGCGCGACCTCGACGTGCGCAGCGACATCTACTCGCTCGGGGTATTGTACTACGAGATGCTCACGGGCCGCCTGCCGGTGGAGACGGGCGGCGCCGCGCTGCCGGAGGCCGTGCGCCTGATCCGCGAACAGGCGCCGGCAAGGCCCGCCGACCTCTGCCGGCTCCTGCGGGGCGATCCCGAGACGATCATCCTGAAGGCGCTCACCAAGGATCCGGCCCAGCGCTACCAGAGCGTCGCGGCCTTCGCCGAGGACATCCGCCGCAGCCGCGACAACCTGCCCATCCTCGGCCGGCCGCCGAGCACGGCGTACCAGCTGCGCAAGATCGTCGTGCGCCACCGGGTGGCGATCGCGTTCGCGGGGGTGCTGCTGGCGGGCCTCGTCGCCGCGATCGGCGGAACCACCTTCGGCTTGGTGCGCGCCCGACGCGCCGAGGCCGCCGCCGAGCGGACGGCGGTCTTCCTGGAGTCCGTGTTCCGCGTCGCGGACCCGAGCGAGTCCCGCGGCGGCGCGGTGACCGCGCGCGAGCTGCTCGACCATGCGGTCGCCGACATCGACTCCCAACTCGTCGACCAGCCGCAGGTGCGCGGCCGGCTGCTCGCCTCGATGGGCAACGCCTACCGCCAACTCGGGCTGTACCGGGAGTCGCGGCCGCTGCTCGAGCAGGCGCTGGCGCTCGAGCGCGCGACGCTCGACGCGGACGACCCCCGCATCGCGCGCAGCCACTACGTCCTGGCCGGCCTGCTGCGCCGGTTGCGGGAACTCGACGCCGCGCGCGAGCACTACCGGGCCGCGCTGGCCATCCGCGAGAAGGCGCGCAACCCCGACGACCTGGCCGTCAGCCTCACCGGCCTGGCGAACCTCGAGGTGGACGAGAGCCGCTTCGCCGAGGCCAGCGACCTGTACCGTCGCGCGATGGCCATCACCGCCGAAAGCGCCGGCGGGGACTCGCCCCGCTACGCCGCGCACCTCTCGGGCCTGGCCCTCGCCCAGTGGCGTCTGGGGGAAGCCGACTCGGCCCGCGCCATGCTCGAGCGCGTCGTCGCGATCCAGCGGCGCACGCTGGCCCCGGACGACCTCGACCTCGCCTGGAGCCTGTCCACGCTGGGCAGCTTCTACGCCGACGGCGAACAGACCGCGCGGGCCCGCGAACTCGGCGAAGAGGCCCTCGCGGTCCAGGAGCGCGCGCTCGGGCCCGACCACACCGACGTGGCCGAGACGCTCGACATGCTGGGCAACCTCAACCACAAGGAAGGCCACTTCGAGCGGGCGCTCGCCCTGCACCGGCGCGAAGCCAGGATCTGGGAGAAGGCCGTCGGCACCGAGCACCCGTACTACGGCATGGCCCTCGACAACTGCGCCAAGGACCTCTCCGGCGCCGGCCGCTGGGCCGAGGCGATCGCCGACGCGGTGCGCGCCCGCGACATCCTGGCGCGAACGCTGCCCGCGGAGCATCGGGCCCTGACCTACAACCAGGTGAACCTCGCCGTGATGTTCCGCGGCGCCGGCGAACTCGGGCACGCACGCACGCAGCTCGAGGCCGCCCTGGCCGTGCGCTCGCGGCTCTACGGCGACGACAGCCTCGAGGTGCTGGAAGTGGTGATCGAACTGGGACGGGTCAGCGCGTTGCAGGGGCGGCGCGACGAGGCGCGCGGGCATTACGAGCGGGCGCTGGCGATCGCCGGCTCACGGGAGGACGCCGCCGGGGAAATGGGCGCGATCAGGTCGGAGCTGGCGGGCGTCACGGCCGGGCGGCCAGCGCCCGGATCGTAGACTCATCGGCGCCGGCGCGTGTTGCTCTCGAAGAACACCTTGACCTGCTCTTTCGAAATCGTGCCCGCCGCTACGCCGATCGTCATCTCCTCGAGATCTCGGTCGGCTGCCGTCAGTTCGCTGCCGTTGACCAGCAGGAACACTTCCGCCGTCGCGACGGCAACGCGCTTGTTTCCGTCCACGAACGGATGATTGACGCAGAGATGAAAGTGGTAGGCTGCGGCCATCGCCGGCAATCCCGGGTGAAGGTAGTTTCCCGAAAACATCGCTCGCGGCATCGCCACGGCCGACTCCAGCAACCCTCGATCACGCAGACCGGGATCGCCGCCGAACTCGGCAATCATCCGCGCCTGGATTTCCAACACTTGTCGGACCGTGAGGAAAAGGAGGGAATCCGTCACTGCGCCAAGCGCCTCAACACCTGCCGCCTCTTCGCGACCACATCATCGAGTTCGTCATGAAAACTGCCCGCATCAGGTTGCCGTGGGTGGGCCGGCGTCACGATCAGGCTGCCGTCCTGGATCGTCAGCTGCACCTGTCCATCCTCTTCCAGTCCGAGAAGCTCCAGGATCGGCTTGTCGAGAATCAACGCGTTGCTGTTGCCAACTTTACAGAGTTGCTTGATCATGTCGACCTCCGTGGTTATAACTATATTATAACCAACTTACCGGCATTTCGTCAAGTCCCGCCGCGGCAGGCTCGCCCGCGCTTCTGCGCATTCTCCGCGATCCGCGCCCTGACCAGCCTGCGGATCAGCGCCACCGGCAGCGGCTTGCCGGGTTGGAAGCGGATCGTGCCCTTACTGGTGTCGAACCCGGCGAGCACGTCCGCATGGTCGGCCACCGTGGCGGCGCTCATGGGGTAGAAGGCGCAGTGCTTGGCGGCCGCGCCGAAGGCCACGAGCGCCTTCCCGTCCAGGCGGAAGGCGGGCAGCCCGTAGCTGATGCACTCCTGCGCCCGCGGCGCCGCGGCCCGGATGGCCTTGCGGAGCCGCTCGAGCGCGAGCCGCTGGCCGTCGTCCAGCGCATCGAGGTATTCATCGATGCTGTTGGCTGCCGGTCTCATCGTGATGGTCCCCTTCCACGTCAATCGTCGGCGGCCACGGCCGCCCGGATCTCCGCCATGAACAGCTCCCCGTACCGCCGCAGCTTCGTCTCCCCCACCCCGCTCAGCAGCATGAACGCCTCGGGCGACGCCGGCCGGTGCTGCGCCATGGCCGCCAGCGTGCGGTCGTGGAAGATCACGTAGGGCGGCACGCCCTGCTCGACGGCCAGCCCGTGCCGCAGGACGCGCAGCCGCTCGAACAGCGTGGCGGTGGCGGCGTCGACCTCGACCTCCGGATCGACGATCAAGGCGGCCGGCGCCCGGCGCTTGCGCTCCTTCGGCGCGGCGCGCGTCAGCACGTCCCGCCGCAGCCGCAGTTCGCGCCCGCCGTTGAGCACGGACCCGGCCGCCGCCGTCAGGCGCAGGCCGCCGTAGCCCTCGGGATCCAGGGCCAACAAACCCAGCGCGACCAGCTGCCTGAACACACTGCGCCAGCCGAAGTCGTCGAGTTCGACGCCGATCCCGTAGGTCGACAGGCGGTCGTGCCCGAGGCTCCGCACCCGTTCGTTCCCGCTGCCGCGCAGCACGTCAATCACGTGCTGGGCGCCGAAACGCTGGCCCGTGCGCGCCACGCACGACAGGGCCTTCTGGGCGACCACCGTGCCGTCGTAGGTGTCCGGCGGCTCGAGGCAGGTGTCGCAGTTGCCGCAGGGTTCGGCCATCACCTCGCCGAAGTAGGCGAGCAGGCGCTGGCGGCGGCAGTCGGTCACCTCGCAGTAGCCGAGCATGGCGTCCAGCTGCTGCAGGTTGCGACGGCGGTGCATCTCGTCGCCCTCGGAAGCGTCGACGAGCTTGCGCAGCATCACCACGTCCTGCAGGCCGTAGCAGAGCCAGGCGTCGGCGGGCAGGCCGTCGCGGCCGGCGCGTCCCGTCTCCTGGTAGTAGCCCTCGACGCTCTTGGGCAGGTCCAGGTGGGCCACGAAACGCACGTCGGGCTTGTCGATACCCATGCCGAAGGCGATGGTCGCGCACACGACCAGGCCGTCCTCGCGCCGGAAGCGCTCCTGGTGGCGGCGGCGGGTCTTGGCGTCCAGCCCCGCGTGATAAGGCACCGCGGCGATGCCCTGCTCGTTGAGGAACTTCGCCGTTTCCTCGGTCTTCTTGCGCGCTAGGCAGTAGACGATGCCGGCGTCACCGGCGTGTTCGGCGCGCAGGAACTCCAGCAGCTGGCGGCGGGGGTTGTCCTTGGGCACGACCCGGTAGCGGATGTTCGGCCGGTCGAAACCCCCGATGAACACGCGCCCGCTCCCCAGCCGCAGGTTATGCAGGATCTCCTCGCGGGTGCGCTCGTCGGCCGTCGCGGTGCAGGCCAGCCGCGGCACATGCGGGTACCGCTCGGCCAGCACGTCCAGCTGCAGGTACTCCGGCCGGAAGTCGTGTCCCCACTGGGAGACGCAGTGGGCCTCGTCGATGGCGAACAGGGCCAGGCCCGCCGGCGCCGGGGCTCGTGCGACCTCGTCCAGCAGTTCGAGCGTGCGCTCCTGCAGCAGGCGTTCGGGCGCCACGTAGAGCAGGTCCAGTTCACCGCGCAGCAACCGGGCCTCCACCCGGCGGCCCTCGGCGGCGCTCAGGCTGGAGTTGAGGAACGCTGCCCGCAAGCCGAGCTGCAGCAGTGCGTCCACCTGGTCCTGCATCAGGGCGATCAGCGGCGAGACGACGATCCCCGTACCGTCGCGCAACAGCGCCGGGATCTGGTAGCAGAGCGACTTGCCGCCGCCGGTGGGCATCAGCAGCAGCGCGTCGCCCCCGCGCGCCAGGTGGTCGACAACCTCGGCCTGGTGGCCGCGGAAGGCGGGATATCCGTAGACGGATTTGAGGATGTCCAGGGCGGTGCGGTTCATGGGGGCAGGCTAGCCAGAAGCAGGCCCGGGAGCAAGGGCGGAGCGCGTGGGCGCTTGCCTCCCGGCGGTGAGCGGGATCTCGCCGGGAATGGCGTCGTGATCGGCGGGGCCCGTCACAGGAGACGCTCGACCGGTCAAGAACTGCTCAGATAGGTGATGTTGAGCAGCACGTCCGTGACCTCCCCAGAGATCACGGTCACGGGCGTCAGGCTCATGTCATCCCCGAAATAGCACATGTAGTACTCGTCATTTTCAACGATGAACACGCTGTAGTTCCCGGGAGGCAGCTCCACCTGGAAGAACCCCGTCCGGTCGGAAGTCGTCCGGGCGATTTCCTGCTTGTGGATCTCGCTAAAGAATTCCGGAGTGGATCCTGGCGTCGCGTCTTCGAGCGTCGTCGACTCGAACACCACGACCTCACGCGACACCGCCCGCACATGGCCCTGCGGGCAGGTCGGCATGAAGTCCCCCTCGAAGAACCAGACGTCGCCCCACAGGCCCTGGGTGATGGTCACTTCAGCCGCGTTGCGCCGGGGTCGGCTGTCGCCGGGACAGCCCTTGTCGCAGCCCGCCATGAAGATTGATGCCAGCAGCATCGAAACGATGGGGAACATCTCCATCCTCCCGGGTAGATGGACAGAACGCCGCCGTGCGCACAGCTGGTACCGCATCCGCGCGCTCGCGTCATGCCCCTCCAGTATACCCGCACACACCCATCCGGGGTGAATTCACGACCGGCAGCAACGAATCCTCCCCGCACGGGTGATCCACCGTGTGGGCTTCGCAAAAGAAACCGTCGTCGCCGCCGGAACAAGACGCACACACGCTGACCGCCGGCAGGCCGCACACGTCGCAGAACCACACAGGGGCCTCGTTGCGGGCTGCGATCAGTGCGCTCTTCAGAGGAGCCGCCTCGACATCGCCGACATGGCTGACGACGAGTCGGGTGAATGAGCCGAAGTCGTACTCGTAGCCCAGGCGCGATCCCGGCAGACCCAGAACCTCGCCGATCGACCTGGTCATGCCGACCGGTCCAGTCTGCTTGTGATAGAATTCGCTCAGATGTCCACAACACTCGAGCCAGATCCGGCGTAGGAGATCATCGACCGTCTTCAACTTGGCGGCAGGCCGGGTCGCGATGATCAGCCACATCATCGGATCGTCGCGAGCCTGGGCTCGCAGCAGCAAGATTTTCGTGCGCTCAGCGCCGCTCGTTTCCTGAAGACACTTCCGAACATGCGCGCCCATCGCGGCCTTGGTCGTGCGTGCACCACACAACTCGCAGTTTCCAAACGAAATTTGTCTCACGGCGAGAATCCCTCCCGACGATCGCCGCCTCCTGCGCGCCTCCGGTTCACGACCCTAAACGATCCAGCCGCGACTCGACGATCTCCGCCAGTCGAACGCGCAGATCAACGCTCAGCTCCGAATCGACGATCATCCCCAGGTACTCGTCGCGCAGTGCCACCAACTCGCCGAGCTTGCGCCCGGCATATTCCGGCACGACCCCCAGCCGCCCCGCGAACGCGAGGAAGTCGTCCCGCCGCAGGCGACTCCGCCTGCCGCCGACGGTGAGCGCGAGTTCCTCCTGCTCGCCGGGGATCACCAGTCGCGAGGACACCAGGTCGTAGGCCGGGCTGAGCGCGACCGTGCCGTCCTCGTCGGTCAGCAGCGAGAAGTTCTTGCGGTGGGCGTCGCCGTTGCCGACGGCGAAGTTGAAGATCGTCAGCTCGAAGAGCCTCTGGCATTCGAGCGGCGCGAACGTGCAGTGCTCGCCGATGACGCGGGCGATCTGCTCATGGCTGCCGGCGTACTTGTCGGGACCGCCGAGGATCTGGTGCATGTCCTCGCAGGCGAGCTTTTCGACGCGCCTTCCCTTCGCGAACCGGTCGAACCGCTTCACGAGGTATGCGGGCTGGCCGTCGGCCAGCTCCAGCAGCAAACACGTCGCCGTGCGCAGGCCGAACCTGCGCCCCATCCGCATGCACAGGTACTCGTTCTGCGGTAGTTCGCGGAAGGACTGAGTCTGCGGCTTGAGGATGAACCGGCCGCCGCGCGCGACGGGCACGAGCCGGCCACCGTCGAGGCGCACCGACAGCTTCGGCTGGACGCCGGAGATGCTGAGCCTGCCGGCCAGCTTCTGCGCCTCGCCGGCGATCTCGCCCGACGTGATGGGGATGGTCGGCCGGATGGGCTTGCCGAACATTGCGCGGAGCGTTTGGTCGTCGTCGTCAATCGGTGTCATCGGCCGCCCTCCGCACGCCGACCGCCCCGATGCAGTCGTCGCAGGTGCTCAACAACAGGCCGAAGGTGTCGCTCTCGTCCACCTTGATCGTGCGCGCGACGATGCGCAGGTACCATCCCTCGGGTACCAGCCCGGCAAAGTATGGGAAGAGCGCCGGCGACTCGAACGGTTCCGGCTGCAGCGGCAGCGTCAACGAGACGGCCGGGCCGACGGACAGGTAGGCCGGGTCGTAGACGAATCGGTAGGCGCCCGAATCCAGTTCGGTGAGCACGCCCGCCCGCCGATCGCGGTAATACACGCTCCCCCGGCGCATCACGACCTGGGCCTCACGTGAAGCTCGTGACCGAGCAGGTCGAGCACCTGCTTCACCTTGTCGAGACGGACGGTGGGCTTGCCCCGCTCCAGTTCGCGGACGAACCGCAGGCCCACTCCCGCGCGCTCGGCCAGATCGGCCTGTGTCAGGCCGGCCGCCTTGCGGAGTTTCTTGATTTGGGAGGCGAGGTTCATGTCAATATCCCTGATCGGGTATATTCTTACTGATCACTTCTGGATGATCCATGAATTTGCGACGTTCGTCAATAAAGAACGTCCCCGATAGGGTGTCTTTAAGTGTCTTCTTGCCGATCAAGTCAACTGTTACTGGCCTGCGACTTTTATTATACCCTATAGGGTATGAATTTATACAACTCTCCAGACATCCGCGATGGGTGGATCATGGCACAATCATGCGACGGGGGGGGCCACGAAGCGCACGTCGGGCTGGTCGGTGCCCATGCCGAAGCCGATGGATGACCGATCACTCGACCAGCGACAGCTTGATCGCGATCCGTTCAGCGCCGGCGCACAACCGCGCCATGTAGACGCCTCCGGCCAGCGTACGGCCCGTATCGTCGCGCCCGTCCCAGTTCACGGCGACGGTACCGGCGGGTCGAACCTCGTCCAGCAACCTGCGCACGCGACGGCCTCGCGAGTCAAACACGTCCAGGGTGGCGCGTGCGGGAGCCGGCAGGAAGAACGTGATCGTCGTGCTGGGATTGAACGGATTGGGGCGGCACGGGAAGAGCGTGGCCACGCCGGGCGTCTCCCCATCGGAGCCGGTCGTCTGATTACCGGAGGGATCGGTGGGCGCCGACTCGTTGCCTGCAAAATCCACCGCCGAGATCCGGTAGTACGCCTGGAATCCTCCGTCGCCATCCAGCCAGGAGGTCGAAACGGTCATGTGGCCGGGGCTCCCGGGATCGATGACGAAATCGGGCGTGTCGCCGCGGTACACCTTGAAGTAGGCGAAGTCAGCATCCGGACTTACTTGCCAGGACAGGGCATTGCCCGCGATCGCGTCGTAGTCCACCGCCAATCCTTGGGGCACGTGCGGCGCCAAATTGTCCACCGAGTAGCCACTGTCCGGCGCCGAGTCGAAGTAGGCGCCCGGCATCGCCGTCATCGCGCGGACGAAGAAGGTCGTGAAGTGCATGCCGTCCGCGATCGTGGAATCGGCAACCGTGGGCACGATCGTGGCGTAGGACGCTTCCTGGAAGGCGGGCACGGTCTTCAGGTAGTCCCAGTCCCCGGGCGGGTAGGTCTTGTCGGTCGGCCCGGTTCCGCCAGTCGACGCCTTGTAGCCGCTGTCGATCCGGCGGAACACGGCGTAACCGGTCACCGGCGCGGAACTGCCGGCCGCGTCGTGACCGTCGCCGGCCCAGACGATCCGGACCTGTCGGCCCTGGTCGTGGGGAAGGTCCGTGACCGCGGTGATCTGGGCGGTCGAGGGTTGCCCCTGCTGCGACACCACGGCCCGCAGGATCCAGTCGCCGGACAGACCGAACAGTTCTGACTCGTGCCAGCTCCCGCCCGTGAAGATGAAGTTGCGGTTGGCCGTGATGCTGCCGTCGTCGTCGCGTGCGATCGAGGGATAGCCGGAGTATTGGAACTGCAAGCCCACGCGGAAGGCGCCCCCAATGCTGAGTCCCGCCCCTCCCAGGTCGATCGCCTGCAGGGCGTCGCCCCCGGTCAGCTGGACACTCTGGGAATACAGCTCCGTGCCGGGCGCGAGGGTGCCGGCCGCGTCGTCCCAGATCTTCAGGATCAGGGTCTGCTGGGTCGTCGCGCCGCCGAACAGCAACTGGATCGACTGGACGTCCCAGGGTTCCGCGTTCGCCGGGATGAAACGCGCCGCGGCGATCTCGCCGACGACGAATCCGCCCTGGAACACGGCGGTCGCTCCGCTGCTCCAGCCATCGTTGCTCAGGATGTCGGTCGCGACCCCGACGGGATGGATCAGCACGCCGTTCACGTCGGCGCCGGCGATCGCGCCGACGCCGTTCTGAACTTCGAACACTTGACCGGGCGGGGACGACAGGATCGTCACCGCGTAGGGACTGCCGTCGGGCAGCGGCGTGGCGAAGACGAAGGGGCCGTCGCTCGTGATCACCAGGTCGTCCCCGCCGTTGTTGCGCAGGGTGAGCGACCCGCTCAGGCCGCTGACCGCGCCGCCAACGGTGAAGAAGGTGCCGCCGCCGTCGGTTTCAGCGCGGATGATCCAATCGCCGGTCAGGCCGAAGAGACTGGACTGGTACCACGCGCCTTCGGAGAAGATGAAATTGCGACCGGCGGCAATGGTGCCGTCGCCGTCGCGGGCGATGCACGGCAGACCAGCCTGCGTGAACTCGACACCCACGCGGATCGGTCCGTCCACGGTGATGCCGGCGCCGGCGAGGTCGATCAGGTTGATGGCCTCGCTCGAACCCGTGAGGTCGACCGTCGCGGAGTAGATCTCCGCACCGGGCGCGAGCGTGCCGTCAGCATCATCCCAGACGTGGAGGATGACGCTCCTCTGCGAGACGACCCCGCCGAACATCAACTGCACGTTCAGCAGCGGAAAAGATCCCGTCACTGAAGGCACCAGGCGCGCGGCGCCGATCTCGCCGGCCACGAAGCCGCTCTGGAAACCGAGGGCCTGGCCGGACTCCCAGCCGTCGTTGCGGAGGTTCTCCGCGGACGCCGCGGCGGCGAACAGGATCAGTGCGGACAGGCAGCAGACGACGGCGCGGGCACGTTGCTTCAACATGGCACTTTCCCCCCGTGAACGACTCGGCGCGTCAAACCAGACTTGATCTGTCTATCATAGGCGATCACGGAGGAACAGCCGAACATATGAGAGGTCACAAAATATCGGTCTCGTAGGTGAGCTTGTTCAGGATGTGCTTCATCTGTGTCCTCCATGGCGGTCCGCCTTCAGTGTGCGGGGCGAGGATGCGGCTAGACCGCGCCGCATCGCCATAACATCTTGGAATTCATCACGATAAATGAGATCGCGCTCCGGGGCCACCCGCCGGTCGTGTTCCATGGCGGGCCTTGTCTGCGCGCCGGTGACCGACTGCCGCCGCAATCAGGATGATTTTTATACTATTTCGGGCGCCTTTCCTCTATGATGGTGTCGGCATTCGGAATGCGGCCGGCCTCGTCCGTCGCACCACCACGACCCTCAGCGGAGGCCCCACATGACCACCAGGCTCACGGTACGCGCCGCCGTCCTCATCACCCTGCTGCTGCCGCAAGCCGCACTGGCCGATCTCTGGGGCTGCGTGTTCACCAACGGTGCGCCATGCACCTGGATCTGCTTCGAGACAGACCTGGCCTGCGCCGACATCACGCTCTCCAACATCGGCATCCAGCAGTGCGTGGACTGTCCGATCGCCCCGGGCGGCGGCGTGGGGCTGCCGGGCGCCCTCGAGAACATCCATCCCGACCTGGACGGCCAGGTCAACCTGGGCTCCGGCCCGTTCCCGGGCAGCATCGCGGTCGAGGGGCGGATCCTCCACGACTTCATCATCACGCGCCCGCTCGGCGCGACGGTCAACTCCGGTCCGCTGGTGCGGGCCCTCGCCTTCGACGACGAGGGCAACATCTACACGGCCCTGCCGCCGACCGCCGCGATCGCGGGCTACGATCCGGATCTCCACGACTGCGCCCTGCAGGCCACCCGCCTCGGCGAGCCCCTGCTCAGCCCCTTCGACGGCTCGCCGCTCGGGATCACCGCCACCGGCGACGTGACCCTGTCGGTCCACGTCTTCGCGGCGGGCGACGGCGCCTCCCCGATCTCCGCGTCGTTCTTCGACGTCGACTTCGGCGGGCTGTCGTGGAGCTACTTCGGCAACGGCGCCGTCGCCAACGAGATTCGCAGTTGGGGCTCGCTCAAGGCGTCTTACTAGCGCTATACTTCAGACTGGCGATGCCGCCATCGCGGAGGACGGGACATGACACGCACCTTCGTTCACCGAATCCACCGCCTCCTGACGGCGCTGACCTTCGCCGCTGTGTGCGGGGCCGCGCCCGTGCAGGCGCGTATCGTCGAGGTCTCGCGCGACCCCACCTTCGGCTTGGGCCAACCGCCGGCGCAGCCGTCGGTCGCCGCGGCGAGCGGCTTCTGGGAGATCGACCGGGACGGGCCGTGCGTGACCCCGGAACAGCGCGCGGAGATCGGAACGTACCTGGCCGCCAACATCGCGGACCTGCGCGCACGCGGGATCCTGCCCGAGTCGAACGACAAGACCGCCGGCGTGCTCCTGCAGTGGCCGCTGCGGGCCGCCGCCGGCGTCGGCGATCCGGGCTACCACGGCATCTCGAACTACGTGGACCAGGACGCGACCTACCCGAACCACCTGCGCGACTACAACTGCGGCACGCGCACCTACGACCTGTCCGGCGGCTACAACCACGCCGGGACCGACATCTTCACGTGGCCGTTCTCCTGGCTGAAGATGGACAACAACGACGTCGAGATCGTCGCCGGGGCCGCCGGCGTGATCGTCGGCAAGTACGACGGCCACTTCGACCACAACTGCGGTTTCGGCGGCGGCCAGTGGAACGCCGTGTACGTGCAGCACGCCGACGGTTCGGTCGCCTGGTACGGGCACATGAAGAGCGGCTCGACGACCGCCAAGAACGTCGGCGCCGCGGTGGCCGCCGGCGAGTACCTGGGCGTCGTCGGCAGCAGCGGCAACAGCACCGGTCCGCACCTGCACTTCGAGCTGTACGACAACCTGGGTCAACTGGTCGATCCCTGGAGCGGCGCCTGCAACTCCCTGAACCCCGACAGCTGGTGGGCCGACCAGCGCCCCTACTACGATTCGGCGATCAACGCGCTGCGCACGCACTCCGCGCCGCCGGCGTGGCCGAACTGCCCCGGCACCGAGATCACCAACGAGCAGGACGACTTCCAGGCCGGCGACCTGGTCTACTTCGCCACGTACTACCGCGATCAGCTGCAGGGTCAGGTCAGCACCTACCAGCTCGTGAAACCGGACGGCGCGATCTGGCAGGAGTGGACGGCGTGGCTGAACGTCCCTCACTACGCCGCCTCATGGTGGTACTGGAGCTGGTACCTGCCGTTCGGCGAGGACGGCCTCTGGAAATTCCGCGTCACGTTCCAGGGCCAGACGGTCGAGCACGTTTTCGGCGTGGGGGCGGCGACCGCCGCACCGGCGGTGGCCGGCGCCACCCGGCTTCACCCGGCCGAGCCGAACCCGTTCAACCCCACGACGAACATCCGCTTCACACTGGGCGACGCCGGTCCGGTCGAACTGAGCATCCACGATCTGCAAGGCCGGCGCGTGACCACGCTGCGCGACGGCGTGCTGGACGCGGGTGAACACCTGGCCACCTGGGACGGCTGCGATCAGCACGGCATGACGGCGGCCAGCGGGGTCTACTTCGTGCGGCTGGCGGCCGACGGTCGCGAACTCGTGCAGCGCATCGCGATGATCAGGTAGTCGCTGGGGCGCCCGCCGCCACCCTTGCTGATCGACGACCGCTGATCCCGGCCGGGCGCGACGTCTCGTTGCTTGTTGCTTGCCGACCTCCTCAGGGTTCAGTACGACTTGTCCTGAGGGAAATCCGCAACTGGCATCAAAATAACACTGTTGACGGCCAACCCTAAATGAGGACTACAATAGTCTTTGTTGCTGGCGGTCGTAGCCAAGCAGAGTGGTCCGGCCCGCCAGTGACGGGGAACAAGGCACGCACGCCGTTCCCGCCACACGTCACGCTTGGGGGTTCGACCATGTCACGCAGTACGATGCGAACACGACCAACGACCTCGGCCTCGGGATCATGGCTGATCCTGGCCGCCGCCCTGATCCTGCTGGTCCCGCCCGCCTCCGCGCTCCCGCCCTCGAACTGCACCGCCCCAGACAACGGCACCGGCACGGCCGCCCTGCCGCCCAACCCGTGCGGGTACGTCTCGCTGCAGCCGATGATGATCATCGACGGCCTGCCCCCCGGCACGACGATCGAGATCCAGTCCATGATCGACTCGTTCTTCGACATCACGTACCTCGCCGGCGGCATGCACGGCGGCGAGATCGAGCAGTCCCACGCCTCGATGTCGATGGAGCTGACGGGGAACGGCGATCTGGTCGGCTTCTTCCGCCCGGCGTTCTTCGACATCTTCTACGAATCCCATTCCGGACCGCGGACGCCCGGAACCCCCATCCAGTCGTTCCCGCACTCCCTGCACGTGATGCAGGGGCAGCTGATGCCGGGCGATCCCGACTTCGACCTGCTGCGGATCACCGCGGGATCCAGCTTCGGGATGCCCAGCCCCGGCCACACCACGCTCACCTTCGCCGGCGGCGGGGGCGGCGGCAGCGGCGGTTGGGCCGTCGACAGCTTCTTCGACATCACCTACCGGATCGACTTCATCGGCCGTCCTGGCGGATCCCTCGGCGGCATGTCCGGCAGCACCACCGGGACGATCCGCATGCAATGCGGCATCCCGAACACCGTCGCGAACGAGGTGGGAACCTGGGGAGAGGTCAAGGCGATCTATCGTTGATACCGAACGGATCGGAATGAGGCCGTCCTCCACGCGGGGGGCGGCCTTCGCTTGTCGGGGGCGCAGCAAAACGGACGCCTAAACGTTCAGGCCGTCGACTCCCGGAACAGCCCTCCCGGCGCGGCCAGATCCGCGAGCGGCACCGCCTCGACGCGGTCCGCCAGCGGATAGCGCCGGTCCCCGGGATGCACGACCGACACCCGCTCGAGGCCGAGGTCCGCCAGCGCGATCCGGATCGAGGGTGTCATTCTCGGCGTGTCCACCCGCTTGCACTCGACGCCGAACAGTTGATCGCCCCGTCGCAGGACCAAATCGATCTCCGCGCCCTGGTGTGTCGCCCAGAATGCCGCCTCGTCGTGGGGTTCCCGGGCGAGGATCTGCTCCACGACAAACCCCTCCCACGAAGCGCCGACCTTGGGATGGCCGAGCAGCGACTTCTCCGTGTCGATCCCGAGCAACTGATGCAGCAGACCGCTGTCGCGCAGGTACACCTTGGGTGACTTGACTTGCCTCTTGGCCAGGTTGGCGTGCCAGGGCTGCAGTTGGCGGACCATCAGGGCGTCACCGAGAAGGTCGAGGTAGCGCCGGGTCGTCGATTCGCTCACCCCTAGTGCGCGCGCCGGCTCCGAGGCGTTCCAGATCTGGCCGTGGTAGTGGGCCACCATCGACCAGAAGCGGCGCATCGCGACGGCGGGCACACGCACACCCCACTGTGGCAGGTCGCGCTCGAGCAGGGCCCGGATGAACTCGCTGCGCCACGTCAGGCTGTCCAGCTCGGAGCGGGCCAGATAGGCGCGGGGAAATCCACCGCGCAACCACAGTTTCCGCACGGCGTCCGCTCCCAGCTCGTCGAGCGAGAAGCCGCCGATGGAAATCCATTCCGCGCGACCGGCCAAGCTTTCCGAACTCTGCCGCAGCAGGTCGCCGGAGGAACTACCCAGGACCAGGAAGCGAGCCGGACACGGATGCCGATCTGCCAGCACCCGCAACACCGGAAAGAGCTCGGGCCTTCGCTGCACCTCGTCGACGACCACCAGACCCGAGAGCGACCGTAACGCCGTCATCGGCTCGTCCAGGCGAGCAAGGCCAGCGGGATCCTCCAGGTCGAAATAATTGAGCGCACCCTCGGACAACAGTATCCGCGCCAAGGTGGTCTTGCCGCTCTGTCGTGGACCCGTCAGCACCACAACGGGGCTGCGGTCGAGAGCGGCCCTGATCCGGCTCAGGAGGGTGGGTCGTGCGATCCTCATGCCCAAGATTGTAATCATGATATTCTTTCATATCAAGATGGATTTTCATGGTACACGCCCAGGCCTGGGACGACCCGCTGCGCCGAGCGGCTTCGCTCGGGGAATCTTGTAACTTTATATAATTCAACAATATTATAAGCTAGTACCCCGCCGCCTGCCCATCCTTCCGCGACTCGCTGGCCCCGTAGTACACACCCTGCGCGGCGTCGTACATGATGGCCTGGTACCCCCCGAACGACCCCACGTCCGTCTGGATGACGTGGCCCATGCCGACCAGACCGCGGATCACTTCGGCGGCGAAGCCCGTCTCGAGGCTGACCACGCCGCCGTCGGTCATCAGGGTGCCGGTGGGTTCGCTCGAACCCTCGTGCAGGATGCGCGGGGCGTCGCCCGCCGCCTGCAGGTCCAGGCCGAAGTCCACCAGGTTCACGATGATCTGCGCCTGGCCCTGGGGCTGGGTGCTGCCACCCATCACGCCGAAGCTGAGCCAGGGTTCGCCGCCGCGGGTGGCGAAGGCGGGGATGATGGTGTGGAAGGGGCGCTTGCCCGGGGCGTAGGTGTTGGCCTCGCCGGGTTTGAGGCTGAACAGCTCGCCGCGGTCCTGAAGGCAGAAGCCCAGCCCCGCAGGGCAGACGCCGCTGCCCATGCCGCGGTAGTTGCTCTGGATCAGGGACACCATGTTGCGGTCGGCGTCGGCGACGGTCAGGTAGACCGTGTCGCCCTGGCGCAGCGCCGGGTTGCCGGCGTCGTAGCGGCTAGCGGCGCGGTGCGGATCGATCATCGCGCGGCGCTCGTCGGCGTAGGCCTTCGACAGCAGGCCGGCCACCGGAATGTCGGCAAAGTCGGGGTCGGCGTAGAAGCGAGCGCGGTCCTCGAAGGCCAGCTTCTTGGCCTCGACGAAGGCGTGCACGTACTCCAAGCTGCCGAAGCCCATCCCCGCGATGTCGAAGCCTTCGAGCAGGTTGAGGATCTGCAGCGTCGCGATCCCCTGACCGTTGGGGGGCAGCTCCCAGACCTCGACACTGCGGTAGGTCGTCGAGACTGGCTCGACCCACTCGCTGCGATGGGTGGCGAGGTCGTCGTCGCTCAGGAAGCCGCCGGCCTGCTGCACCGTGCGGGCGATGGTGCGGGCCATCTCGCCCTCGTAGAAGGCGTCGCGCCCTTCGCGGCCCAGACTCTCCAGCGTGGTGGCCAGCATCGGATTGGTCCACAACTCGCCCTTGGCCGGTCCACGTCCGTCGCGCGTAAAGGCCTCGCGGAATCCGGGATACTGGATCAGGTTCGGCACGCTTAGCCGCCAGTAGTGGGCGATCAGTTCCGAGACGGGGAATCCCTCGCGGGCGTAGCGCACGGTCGGGGCCAGCAGGTCGGCCATGGGCAGCCGACCGAACTTCGCATGCAAGGCGAACCAACCGTCGACGCAGCCGGGGACCGAGATCGGCAGGGGGCCGCGGGGCGGCACGAATTCCAGGCCGCGTTTCTGGAATTCCGCCAGGGTGAGCGAGCGGGGCGAGCGTCCGCTGGCGTTCAGGCCGTAGAGCCGGCGGGTCTTGGCATCCCAGACGATGGCGAACAGGTCGCCGCCGATGCCGCTGCCGGTGGGCTCCATCAGGCCGAGGGCGGCGTTGGCCGCGATGGCCGCATCGACGGCTGAGCCGCCGACCTTCAGCACGTCCAGGGCGATCTGCGTGGCCAGGGGCTGGCTGGTGCAGGCCATGGCGTGGGGCGCGATGACTTCGGAACGGGTCGTGAAGCTGCTGCCGGTCACCCGGTCGGCGGCGGCGGCGCCGCCGGCGACCAGGAATACGACGAAGGTGAGAGGGGCGATGGTTGCAGAGTTCAGCTTGATCATGGGGTCCTCCTTGATGCGATCCTACAGTATTTTGATTTGATTGGCATGATGGGTGTGAGATTCCGCCGCAGGCCGAACGAGGAGGCAGATTTTGATGTTCGTCCAGCGAATGCTGGCGGCCTTGGCGATCTTGGCTGCGACCGCGGGGGGCGTCATGGCGGATTCAGGTGTGATGATCATCGATTTCAGCCGTGAGGATGGTCCGGCCTGGCGGCCTATCGACGACTTGGTGATGGGCGGAATCTCCAGCAGCCGCCTGCGTCCGACCGCCGAGGGAACTGCGCTGTTCGAGGGCGATCTCTCGCTCGAAAACAACGGCGGGTTCGCCTCGGTGAGTGCGGCGACGGGGTCCCTGGACATCTCCAAACACAGCGGCGTCGAGATCCGCGTCCGCGGCGACGGCAAACGCTACCGCCTGCGTCTGCGGACCGACGACCGCTTCGACGGCGTCGCCTACCAGGCCGGTTTTTCCACCCACGAACGCGAGTGGCAGACCGTGCGGTTGCCGTTCGGGGAGTTCCTCCCGACCTTCCGGGGACGCATCCTGGAGGGCGCCGAGTCTCTCGCCACCGATCACATCCATCAACTGGGCTTGATGATCGCAGACCGCCAGGCAGGTTCCTTCCGGCTCGAGGTGGCCTGGATCCGCGCCTACGGCGATGTGAACGCCGCAAATCCATGAGCGCCTGGCGGGTCAACCTCCGGGCAACGCCGCGTCTGCGGGTATCCCGACCATCTCGCCAGCGCGAAAACGACAGCCGGCGCCCTGGGGCGCCGGCCGTCGCTACGGTCAACAGGGTCTGCTGAGGTCACAGACCGGTCGGGCTTCTCCCGGCTACCGGAACAGGGCCTTCACGTCGCCCCAGGTCGCGTCTTCGTTGGCGACGATCCCGTCGCGCACGAAGCCGATGTTGACGCCGATCCCGTCGCCGCGGATCAGGCTCTGGTGCACGGTGATGCTCGACACCACGTCGTCGATGCGGACGACGCCCAGCTGCGTGTTCCACCAGGGGTTGATCCCGCCGGCCATGTTCGTGATCGAGTTCTGCACGGCGAACGTGCCCGCGCCGCCGGTGAACTGCGAGGCGCCGGCGGTGACGTCGCCGATGTAGTCGCCCAGGAACGTGCCGTTCTGGTTGACGGTCGTGACCGAGGCGCCGCCGCCGAAGCTGGTGGTGGCCCCCAGGCCGATGGTGCCGACGTAGACCGAACCCGCCGGCAGCGAGCCCGCGAACGTGTAGGTGATGGTGGCCAGCTCCGGCCCGAGGTCGCCGGCCGTGAAGATCGTGCCGAAGTGCTCGTAGTTGCTCCACGAGTACGTATCCGGCCCGCTGACGACGTTGCCCACCGTGTATAAGGGGTTCTGGTTGCGGCCGTGCGTCCAGTGGGCCGGGATCGAGTAGGTGACCGTGACGTTGCCGATGCCCGGGACAAAGATCACTGCGCCGTTGGGCACGGGCGAACCGATCGCGGTCGGCGACATGTCCAGCCAGGTGATCGAGTAGACCGTCGCGAACCCGGCGGTCGGCCAGGAAGCCGCAGTGACGGCGAGGGTGAGGCAGAGAATGGTCAGGACGACTTTCAAGTGGCGCATGGGTGACTCCTTAGAGAATCGTGCGGGGTCTGCCCGAAAGGCGGCGCGGTTCTGCGTCGCGCGGACCAAAACAAAACCGATACGCTCTTATTAAATCTTAACTGAGATGTGATGTCAATATCGTTAATATTTGTGGGCGCCCGCCGGCATTGCGTCGTGGATTTATTATGTGATAATTTGACGACAAATCCCCGAACAGAGGCCGTAGCCGACGTGTATCGGGCGATCGTGGTTGAACAGGCAGGTGGACTGCGAAGTGATGATCGCGGAATCGTCAGGCTAGCCGCCGAGCAGATTTAGCAAGCCGCGCAGCCCCAGACTGACGCCCACCCCCAGCACCGCCCCGACCAGCACCTCGCGCGGCGTGTGCCCCAGGAATTCCTTCAACTTGTGGTGGTTGAGCCGGTGATCCGGCGCGAGCAGCTCGCGCACGATCACGTTCAGGGCCTGGGCCTGCAGGCTCGCAGAGCGGCGCAGGCCGGCGGCGTCGAACATGGTGAGGAAGGCGAAGCTGGCGGCCACGGCGAAGACGGGCGAGTCCCAGCCGGCGATCAGGCCGACCGAAGTGCCCAGCGCCGTCACCGTGGAGCTGTGGCTCGAGGGCATGCCGCCGGTGGCGACCAGCAGGTCGAAGTTCGGGCGACCGAGCTTGCGCCAGTCGCGCCCGAACTTGATGAGCTGGGCGACGGTGTTGGCGACCACCAGGGCGATGATGGCCTCGTAGCCGGTGTCGCGGATCGTGATGGGGGCGCTCATGGGCGGCTCCGCGGGGTCGTGGGATGGGCGTATAGCGCGAGGCTGCGGCTGCGGACGTCCGGCCGGCTCAACGATATCTGGATTTCACCGCTCCCCAGCTCGACGGCTCCGACGCCACGGCGCCGGCGCAATCGACACCGGTTTCAATCCTGGTGGCCACGACACATCCCCAACTGAACTCGGGAGGGCTGGCGTCCCAGGCTCCGTAGACGCTCACCACGGTGTTCGTGCCGACATACGGCTCATATTCAGCCGGATCGAGGGTCACGACACCCACGGTCGGTTCTCCGGGGCAGATGTCCCAACAGTACCCTTCGCACACCTCGATGCCCAGCCGGCCGAAGGCGCCGATGTCCCGCAGTCGGCCGCGCAGGACCAGGGCGTCGCCGGAGCAGGATTCGACGGCGAACCAGGTCGGCGCTTCTTGGCTGCCGGTCATGTCCACGAGACCGCCTTGAGGGGTCGATCCCTTCAGCGCGTAGCGGTAGGAAACCGTCGCGGACGGCACGGGATACGAAAGTAGATGGTCACCCATGTCGTAGCCATCCAGGAGGTGCAGGGGCTCCTCCGTCAGGACCACCGCACCGCCGCAGAGCCCCACCTGGCTGCGCTCCACCACCACGCCCAGCCAATCCTCGACCAGTTCGTCGGCCCAGAAGCGGGCGCGGATGGCGACCGTCCCGTCGCTGACGCAGTGGGCCGTGATTTCCGCCGCCGTGGCGGATAAGGCAGATGCAGCGAGGATCAACAGGATGATCGTGATTCTGGAGATCGTGGTCATGCTAGCCCCTGTCATGATGATCCGCCCGGTGCGAGAGCCGCTTCAGTATACATGATTCGGCGAGGCGTGGGCACGCGGTCAGTCCCCGCATAGGCGGGCGTTCCCGTCGAACTACGTCATGGAGAGATGCCGGGATGAATTCGATTAGGGGGCGGCGGGCGCCGCCGCCTCGAGCGGGGTTCTCGAATACATCCCCACCGGATGCCCGGCAGGATCGACGACCAGCGCCACGGCGCCCGCCCCATCCGACAGGTCGAAGGGGAATCCCGGCGGGATCGTCCCACCCAGTCGCGTCGCCTCCGCGCAGCGGTCGCGGATGTCGGCGACCAGGATGTAGACCACGCCGTTGTAGGGGCTGACGGCGCCTTCGGCGACGCGCAGCGTCCCGATCGCCTCGCCGCCGGCGACGATCTCCACCGCCAGGTCGGTGCCCTGCAGGGGCGCGAACGTCCAACCGAACAGACCGCCGTAGAACTTCTGCGACAGCTGCAGGTCGCTCGAGGTGAGATCGAACCAGGCGACGCGGCCGGGGGCGGCGCCCGGGGGCGCGTGGGGAGATTTCGCGAAGCCGGAGCCTGTGGCGAGGATCATCATCGTGGCGAGCGCCAGCGGGAACGTGCGCATGGAGACTCCTTGCAGTTGCGGCCGGGGCGGCCCGGCGGTTCGGTGATCGCGAGGCGGCGGACTCGAGCGTAGCCCGGCAAGGGCGCCGGCGACAACAGGAACCAGGATATCTCCCTCTTTCCATAGCGCTGCGTTGAAATTGAATCATCAATAATGTTAAAATCCGGGCGCT
This sequence comes from bacterium, assembly GCA_031441465.1. Taxonomy (GTDB): domain Bacteria; phylum Krumholzibacteriota; class Krumholzibacteriia; order LZORAL124-64-63; family LZORAL124-64-63; genus PNOJ01. Next base: position 76,601 of record JANOEP010000013.1, read on the forward strand.
CTCGACGCGCCGAGAGACCCGCCGAGAGAATCGCCCTTTCCATATCCGGCCGGCCCACCCATCGCCGCCCTACGGGGAAAGGAATCCATCATGCGACTCCAGCACGATTCGGGTCATGCGTTCGCCTCCTCTCGGCGGGCCTCGGCGTTGCTGTCGGCCGTCCTGTTGGCGCTGAGCCTGCTGTCGGGAAGCGGCGGCGACGTCCTGGCCGCCACCTGGTTCGCCGACACCACCCGGCCGGACGACGGCGGCGACGGTCTCGCCTGGGCTTCGGCCAAGCAGACGATCGGCGCAGCCATCGCCGCCTCGGCCGCCGGGGACACGATCCTCGTGAAGTACGGCCACTATCCGATCGGCGAGGCGCTGCTGCTGTCGAGCGACCGCCGCCTCGGCTCGGACGACGGCACACACACGAGCTGGGACGCGGCTCTGCCGGACTCGAGCCGGTGCGTCGTCGCCGCCGACGCCACCTGCCGCGTGATGACGATCAGCGGCGCCGCCGTGAGCGCGGCCACGGTCGTGCGCGGCTTCACGCTGACCGGCGGCGACGCCACCGGCGAGGGCGACCCCAACTACGGCTACGGCGGCGGGCTGGACATCAACGGCGGGGCCGACCCCGTCGTGGAGCGCTGCCGCATGACCGGCAACCTGGCGGGCCACACCTTCAACGGCAACGGCGGCGGCGTCAGCGTGCGCGGCGCGGGCAGCGCGGCCGAGATCCGCTTCTGCCGGATCGACGACAACACGGGTTCCAGCGCCTGGTACAGCTACGGCGGCGGGCTCTACGTGGGCGGCAGCGTCAGCACCCTGGTCCGCAACTGCACGATCGAATCCAACCGCAGCTCCATCGCCCGCGTCGGCAACGGCGGCGGCGTCGCCTACTACGGCGGCGGCGGGGAAATCCGCGACTGCGTGATCTCGGGCAACATCGCCTCGACGCTGAGCACGGGCGTTGGCGGCAACGGCGGCGGCCTCTACACCTACACCGCCGGTGCCGTCCTGGTCGTCCGGAACTGCGACATCACGGACAACATTGCCGCGGAGCCCGACGGCGGCCAGGGCATCGGCGGCGGCGTCTGCCTGATCACCGGGATGGGCGTCGAGATCTACGATTGCCTCATCGCCGGCAACGTGGCGTCGGTCCGCGGCGCCGGATACGGCGGCGGGATCAGGACCGGCAGCGGCGCGATCATCCGCGGCAACCGGATCGAGGACAACCTGGCCTCCAGCTCGGCCGGCGCGAACGGCTCCGGCGGGGGCGCGCTCCTCGCCGACAGCAACACGAGCTTCCGGGAAAACGTCGTCGTCGGCAACACCGCCTCCCTGCACGGCACCGGCTACGGCGGGGGCATCTACTTCGAGTCGACCAACGCGATCGAGCGCAACCTGGTCTGGGGAAACGTCGCCAACGCGAACGGGGACGGATACGGCGGCGGCATCTACACCGACGGCGGTTACCACACGTCCCTGCGCAACAACACCATCGTGCGCAACGCCAACACGCTCAACCCCGCGGCCGCCGGCGGCGGCAGCGGCACCTACCTCGCCGCGAGCGGTCCGCCCTACCTGGAGAACAACCTCATCTGCGACCACGACGTGGCCGGCAGCGACGGTGTCGGCGTCTACTCTGCCGCCGCACTGACCATCGGCTACCACGGCTTCCACAACAACGTCGGCGGGAACACGAACCCCCTCATCGTCTCGCAGTACCAGCAGTTCGGCGATCCGCGCTTCACGGATGCAACCGACGGCGACTACACGTTGAGCTACGATTCGCCCTGCATCGAAGGCGGCAACCCGGCGACCGCCGTGCCCGCCAACGGCGGGTGGCGGGTGGACATCGGCGCGTTCGAGTACACGGGAACACGGCACTGGCGCGCCGTCGGCGGCGCCGGCGAGTACCTGTTCGGCGGGCGGGTGAAGGCCAAGGTGAACCTGACCGCAGCGGGCACGCTGAGTGCGATCGACATGGTCGTGCATCCCGGAGAGCAGCACCCGCTGGCGCCGGGGAGCGTGGTGCGCTACTACGAGATCGACGCTGCGGGCGGCGGGGCCCTTTTCGATCTGACGCTGAGCTACCTCGAGGCGGAGTTGGCCGGAGCCGACGAAGACAGCTTGGGGCTCTGGCGCCGGGAAGGCGGCGCCTGGGAGGGGCCCAAGCACCCGCTCACTGCGGATGCGACGGCGAACTGGCTCACGGTCGGTGGACAGAGCGCCTTCAGCGAGTGGATGATCGCCGAGTTCGGCACCAGCGTCGGCGCACCCGTGCCGGCGGCGCCGGCCGCGCTCGCGCTGTCACCGAACCACCCGAACCCCTTCAACCCGACGACGAGCCTACGGTACCGGCTGCCGGCGGCGGGATGGGCGCGGCTCGCGGTGTACGACGCCGCCGGCCGCCTGGTGCGCGTGCTGGTCGACGGTGCGCAGACTGCGGGCGAACACCAGGTGAGCTGGGACGGGCGCGACGCGGATGGGCGCGAACTGCCCAGCGGTCTGTATCTCTGCGATCTGCAGGCCGACGGCCAGAGCGTGGTGCGCAAGCTGCTGCTTGCGCGGTAGGCAGGAAGCCCGGACCAGGGGATCGGCGTGCTCATTGCAGATCACGCCGAACCATCAGAGGTCCTTCATCGCTCGAAGCAGCAGCTCCGACACGCCGAGCGTCGGTGCCCAGCGTTCGAGATACTTGACCTCCAAAGAACCGCCCTGGACTTTCACCACGCCCAAAATGTCGCGCCATTGCCGTTCCGATGTCTGGTCTCCGAGCTTGTACCGGACCATCTTGTGAAGCAGCGTGTCCTCCGGGCTTGCAAAGTTGATCGAAACCGCGCCGCCGGGCACGTCGAGTCTCTCAGCGCGCGCGCGCCATCTCCTCACAAGACCAGGGATCTCCGCGAGCCACAAAGACGTCAGCCTTGAACATCGTTTCGAGATCGACGACGTTGAACGATTCACGCCGGTTGATCGCGTCACGGATCATCGCAGAGTCGGCATAGAAGCCGCCGCTGAGCGCGGTTGCAAGGTCGTCCACATGAGAGGGCTTGAGATCCGCGACCAGGTCCACATCCTGCGTGGCGCGAGGAATCCCGTAGAGTGAACTGGCCAGCGAGCCTCCCACGAGATATCGAATTCCAAGTGCGTCGAAAATGCGAACGAGTCTCGCCAGGACGAGGATGGGCTCGGAGAGCATCAGTACCCTTCCTTGCCGACATCCCAGCCGAAGGCGCGAACCATCAGCTGCGGATCGAGCCAGCGCGATGCGACCCGGAGAGCCAATTCCCGCTCATCGGCGTCAGGGTAACGGCGGCGGACATCGAGCAGCGCAAGCTCCTGCACGGCCCTCGTGAGCGATCGGACACACTCGAGTTTCTGGGCGTGTGACATGTTGCGGTAGCCGGCGACCAGGTAAGTATCGATCGTCGGGTGGGTGTCGTTCGGAGTGTCTGAACTCATGGGCTCGTTCTGTCGCACTTCGCCACCTGTCGTTCGAGTATTGCCCAACTGGGATCCCAACCTTACGTGCTCACGTGCTGCTCCCGGTTGGCAGGATGTGATCCTGTCCACAGTCTACAACTCCACCAGCAACGACTCCGAGCAGAATCCCGGCCCCAATGACGAAATCAGCCCGTAGCCGCCGCTGCCCGTGCCGTGCGCCTGCAGGTACCTCTCCAACACGAACAGGACCGTCGCCGAGGACATGTTGCCGTAGTCGCGCAGCACGCCGCGGGCCAGGTCGAGCTGCTCCGGGCGCAGGTCCAGCGCGTTCTGGTAGGCCTCCAGAACCTTGGCGCCGCCGGGGTGCAGCAGGAAGGCGCCGAGGTCGGCGATCGTCAGGTCGAAGCGGGACAGGAAGGCGCCCACGTCCTCGGCCGCAGTCTCCAGGACGATCTCGGGGATCCGCTGGGCGAAGACCACCTGCAGGCCTTCCTGCAACACGGTCCAGCCCATGACGTCCAGCGAGTCGGGGAAGAAGCGGCTGCCGGTGCCGCGGATCTCCAGCCCGGGACCGTCGACGTCGTCGCCGCAGACCACCGCAGCGCCGGCGCCGTCGGCGAACAGGGCGGTGGCCACGAGGTTCGCCTTGGAGACGTCGGCCGGCAGGAAGGTCAGGCCGCACAGCTCGGTCGCGACGACCAGGATTTTGGCGCGCGGATGGGCCAGCGCGTAGTGGTGGGCGTGGGACAGCCCGGCCGCACCGCCGGCGCAGCCCAGGCCCCAGATCGGCGTGCGGCGGATGTCGTGGCGCAGGCCCAGGACGTTGATCAGGCGCGCGTCGATCGAGGGCGTCGCCAAGCCGGTGGTGTTCACGTAGATGATGTAGTCGATGTCGTGGGGCGCGAGCTGCGCGGCGGCCAGGGCGCGACCGGCGGCTTCGGCCGAAAGGCGGGTCGCCTCGGCGGCGTAGAGGGCGCTCTTCTCGGCCATGTCGTGGGAGGTGAAGAACCATTCACGCGGGGCGGCGAAGTAGCGGGTCGCGATGCCGGAGTTGGAGAACAGCGGCATCAGGCGCTCGAGGTCCGGGATGTGGGCGGCGAACTTCAGGCGGGCCAGGGCTGCGGCTTCGGCCTGGTCGATGCGGGTGGCGGGGACGCTGGTGCCCACGGAGAGGATCTTGGGCATGGGGACTCCTCGGCGGATGACGTGATGGGACGGATCCCTACAGGGTAAGCCGCTTTCGTGCCGGGCGCTGGCCCGTTCAGGGGAATCGCAGCGACGCCGGCCCCCGGTTCACGGATAGAGCCGCTTCATCGCCGCGACCGCGTGCCTGAGGAGTTTTTCCAGGGCGCCGAGATCGACATCGGAGAGCTTCTTGACGTACAGGCAGACTTTGGCGGTCTTGAACTTGCCCAACTCGGCCAGGATCGGCTCCGTGCCCTCGAAACCCGAGGAAACGTAGATCGTCAGGTCGGTCTTGCGGGAGGAGAAGCCCAGCAGGCAGGCGTCCCCCTCGCGCCCGCTGGCGTACTTGTAGTGATAGCTGTCGAAGCCGACGATGCTCGGCCCCCACATCACGGGCTTCTTCTGCGTGATCCTGGTCATCAGTTCGATCAGGGCGCGGCAGTCGCGCTGGCGCGCCGCGTCCGGGATGGCGGCGATGTAGTCGCCGACGCTGGCGTCGGTGGGTTTGGTCTTCGCTTCGGCCAAGGCCGCCTCGTTTCTTTTCTGGTTCCGGAACACCCGGCGTCATGGCCTCCATCGCGCGGGCGCCGTCTACGGCCCGACGGCTCCTCGGATGCCGTCGAGGCGCAGCGGTACTTCGGACCACAGCTCCAGGACGCGATACGACCGGGGCTCGGCGGTGGTGCCCGGCCCCGCGCGCCCGATCAGACTTACTACGCTCTCCCCGCGGCGGTCCAACCGAACCTCCGTCAGCGTGTCGCGCCGGCCGTCGGTTGTGACGAGCACGGCGTGGACCCTCCCCGCGTGGCGACTGTCGCCGGGAGGGTTGAATTTCAGGCGCAGCTCACATACGCCGCCGCTCGACTCGAGAGGCCGGTCGAGCTGCAGCGCGACCGCCGTCGATTCGAGGTCGATGGGGCCCCGAGCTAGCTGCGGGGGGCGGGAACAGCCGGCGACCGCCAAGAGTACGGCCGCGATCGCCTACGCTCGATGCCGGGTATTGATCTTCAATGTCGGCTTCTTTGTGTTCGTCCCATCCGTGTCACCCGTTCGGATTAGATTCGTTGACGATGACGGGCAGCCGCCCCACCCATCGGTCCCACGTTGCAGCATCAGTTGCCAGGTCGCAGACGAAGTCCGCGACGTTCGCCATGTCGGTGCTGTCCGGCTTGAAGAGGCTGCTCACGGGGTTCTCGTGAAGCGAGTGTAAACGCCGGCTGAAAAGTGCGGCACCTGTCGCGCCGGTCTAAAACTGCGGCACCCCTTGCCGCCGGCCGGAAGTAGGCCAGATTCCTCTGGGATTCCCCCAGACGGACCTGGACCCGATCTTCCGGAGGCATGGAG
>JANOEP010000014.1:0-2887 GCA_031441465.1 bacterium
CCCGCGCCGGGAACCCGTCCGGCGCGCCGACGATGTCCAGGCCGTCGGGATGCTCGACGACCTCGACGCCCAGTTCGCGCAGACCCGCCGCCACGGCGGCGAGGCGGTCGGATTCCTTGACGCGCAACTCGGCGGCGTCGCGCAGCGTGGTGGTGCCTTCGGCCCGCGCCGCCAGCACCGCCAGCAGCGGCAGTTCGTCGATCAGCGTGGCGACGCGGGCGGGGCCGTCGATCCGCACTGCCCGCAGAGCGCCCGCGCTTACGGTTACGGCGCCGGTCGGTTCGGCGCCGCCCGCGTCCGGCACGACTTCGAGATCCGCCCCCATCTCCCGCAACACCTCCAGAAAACCGCTGCGGGTCGGGTTCAACAGCACGCCGGGCACGGTCACCCGGCTGCCCGGCACGAGCACGGCGGCGCCCAGCAGGAAGGCGGCAGAGGAGGGATCGGCCGGGATGTCGTGATCGACCGCCCGCAGCGGCGGGCCCGGGCGCAGGCTCACCACGTCGGCGCCGGGTTGCCACCCGGCGAGATCGGCGCCCATGGCCGCCAGCAGGCGCGGCGTGTGGTCGCGGGCGCCGCGGCAACCGCGGACGGTCACCGGTGCCGACGCCGCCAGGGCGGCCAGCAGCAAGGCCGAGGCGACCTGGGCCGAGGGCGCGCCCATCAGGTGCTCGCCGCCGTGGAGCGCCGCCCCGGTCACGACCAACGGCAGCCGGCCCTCGGCGCCCTCGTACGCGATGTCCGCCCCCAGGGCGCGCAGGGGTTCCACGACCCTTCCCATCGGCCGCGCCCGCAGCGACGCATCGCCGTCCAGGCGTGCACGCACCCGCCGGCCGGCGAGCAGGCCCAGCAGCAGGCGGGCCGTGGTGCCGCTGTTGCCGCAGTCGATCATCAGCGATGGCGAGTCGGTCGCTGCCGGGCCCGGTGCGGGGAACGCTCCGCGCGCGATCAGCAGCGTCGCACCGTCGTCCCGCACCTCCGCGCCGAGCGCGCGCACCGCCGCCAGCGAACGCAGCGTGTCCTCGGCGCGCAGAAAACCGCGCACACGCGCCGTCCCATCGCCCAACGGCGCGAACAGCGCGGCGCGATGGGACAGGGATTTGTCGCCGGGGACGACCGCCGTCCCCCGCAGGGGACCGGTGACGGGGCGCACGGGGCGCGGCATGGCGGCTCCTCGAACTGCGATGCAAGACGGGTCGGCGAACGACTGCGCGCAACGTAGCGGAACGGCCTGCGGCGGTCAACCGCCCGGCCGACCGGTCTTGTCTCCCGGCCCGCAGCAGGCTATGGTCCGGCGGACCATGAGCGAACATCCGATCCGCCCCTACCTTGGCAACGATCCCGGCGACCACGCACCCGCCGGCGGTCCCTGGCGCATCCACCACGCGCGGGAGATCGTGGTGCTGGCCTCTCCCATCGTGATGTCGATGATCTCGCACACCCTGATGTGGACCGTCGACACGATCTACCTGGGCCGCTTCTCCACGCTGGCGCTGGGCGCCGCGGGCCTGGGCGGCATCCTGACCTGGGCCGCCTACAGCCTGTTCAACAACCTCAGCCGCATCAACGGCACCTTCGTGGCGCAGGCCCACGGCCGGGGCGACGACGAGGCCGTCGGTCACTACACCTGGCAAGCCCTCTACCTGTCGGTCGCCACCGGCCTGCTGTTGACCCTGCTAGGCCACTTCAGCCACCCCCTGCTGCGCCTGACAGGCAACCCGGCCGACGTCGTCGACACGACCTACACTTACGTCCGCTGGCGGACCATGAGCGCGGTGTTCACGCAGGTCGGTTTCACGTTGCTGGGCTACTTCCAGGGCCGGCGCGACGTGCGCACACCCATGTGGATCGCGATCGCCGCCAACGCGCTCAACGCCGTGCTCGGCCTCTGGCTGATCTTCGGCTGGGAGGGCGTGCCGGTCGGCGGCCGGCACCTGCTGTCCATGCCCGCGATGGGCGTCGCCGGCGCGGCCATCGCCATGAGCATCAGCGTGGCCTTCAACACCCTGCTGATGGCCGCAGTGATCCTGGCCGACAGCGAGCAGCGCCGGCGCTACCACATCCACGCGCCGCGACGGCTCGACCTCGGGACGCTGCGCAACATGATCCGGGTCGGGCTGCCGTCGGCGCTCGAGGGCTTCATCGACATGTGCTCGTTCAGCCTGTTCACCGTGCTGATCGGCCGCGCCGGCGCCATCCAACTCGCGGCCAGTCAGATCACCGTGCAACTGCTCTCGTTCTCGTTCATGCCCATGTGGGGCTTGACCTCGGCCGGCGCCGTGCTGGTCGGCAACTGGGTCGGCGCCGGCCGCCCCGACGTGGCGGCGCGCTACGGCCGGCAGGTCTACAAGATGGGCGTGCTGTACTGCTTGGCCCTGGCGTTGATCTTCTTCGTCTTCCGTACGGGCGTCTTCCGCATCTTCACGCCCGACCCCGCCATCCTCGCCTTCGGGGCCGGCCTGGCGCTGGTGGCGTCGGTCTTCCAGATCGGCGACGGCATGCGGATGGTCGGCAGCGGCCTGCTGACCGGCGCCGGCGACACGCGGTCGGTGCTGCTGGTCACCGCGGCGGTCATGTGGGGGATCTTCCTGCCGCTGACCTGGCTGCTGGTGGTCCGCGGCGGCGGCGATGTGCGCACGGCCTGGCTGGGCGGCGCGGCGTGCTACGCCCTGCAGGCGGTCCTGCTGTACGTGCGGTTCCGGCGCGGCAGTTGGCAGCGGATGGACATCTTCAAGACCGGGGCCGTCGGCTAGTGTCCTGTCCCAAGATTAACTATACTATATAGCGCCCCTGTTGTAGACTTCTCCCGAGGTCTTCCACAGGAGGTGCGATTATGCCACGCGGTCGATCCGTAACACCCATCGTTCTGTCGGCCGACGAGCGTGAA
>JANOEP010000015.1:0-26161 GCA_031441465.1 bacterium
GGCTGCTCGAGGACGAGGTCGAACGACGCGCCCACAAGCAGCTCGAGCTGCGACTGCGACGCGCCGCCTTCACCGGCGAGAAGACACTCGAAGGGTTCGACTGGTCCTTCAACCCCAACCTCAACCGCCGGCAGATCCAGGACCTGGCCACCTGCCAGTGGATCGAACGCAAGGAGGTCGTGCTGATCGTCGGACCCAGCGGCGTCGGCAAGAGCCACCTCGCCCAGGCCCTGGGCCAGGAGGCGTGCCGTCGCAGCTACCAGGTCCTGTTCACCTCCGTCGTGAAGATGCTGGCCCATCTGCACGGCGGAAGAGCCGACGGCACGCGCGAACGCAGGCTGACCACGTTCCTGCGCCCGGACCTCTTGATCCTCGACGACTACGGGCTGACGCCCCTGCGCGGCCACGAGCCCGAGGACTTCTACGAGGTCATCAACGAGCGCTACGAGCGGGGATCCCTGCTGGTGACCAGCAACCGCGACTACGGCGAGTGGCCCGCCGCCTTCGGCGACAACCCGCTGCTGGCCTCGGCGGCTCTCGACAGGCTCGCCCACCGGGCGCACCTGATCACCATCACCGGCGCCAGCTACCGTGCCCATCAGCGGCCGGCGGCCATGCAGATGCAGGAGTAATGGACCATCAACCAGAGGCAGGATCAGAGGTGATCCGAGGGGTGAAGTGGCTACCTATCGCGCGAAAACGGCTGGCTACCTTCAGGCGAGAATTGACATCGGCTAACACGTTGATGTCGTTCCACAAAACGAAGTCGCCCAGGGACTGGGGCGTCGTCAGGTCGAGGCGCTGATCTGGGCAGGGCCCGAGATCATCGCGCCAGCGCCCGAGTGGGCGGACAGGGCCAGGATGGCGACCGACACGAACAGGAGGCGACGCAGGGGTGCTTGAGCTTGGTGCATATCGGGAACTCCTCGCTAGGGCAGATCGACGACAGGCCGCAACGACGCGCGCTCACGCCCGCCTTGCAGCCCTATATAGGACTAATACTATCTATTATATACGAACCCAGAATATCGGTCAAGATCACGAGATCGGGCGACCGCCAACCTCACTTCGCCGCGGCCGCCTTCACCTTATGCAGCACTTCGCGCCCGTAGAGGTTGCAGGCACCCTTCTTGGCCTTGGGCAGCAGCGCCAAGTCCTTGATGGCCTTCTTGACCCTCGCGTCGGGCAGGCCGAGCTCCTTGGCGATGGCGCCGGCGGTCAGCAGGTCGGGGGTCTTGTCGGGAGTCATGGGCCGGTCCTCCTGTTGATGGCGTGTTCGGTTCGACGTCGTGGTCCGCGTGGTTGATCGCCGACGGCCCGCCCGTCGCGGGAGTCAACGTTGGAGCGCCTTGACCTCGCCCCAGGAGCGCTCCTCGACGGGTTCCACCTGGATCAGCCAGGAAGAGAGACCGATCGCAACGATCCAACCCTGTCCGTCCGCGACGGCGACGATCGCGGCTGCGCACGCCCTCATGCCCGTTCCTCCGGGCTGGGGTCAGGCTCGCCCGCGACCGCCTTCAGCCGCGCCGCGCCCGCGGCCAGGATGCCCGCCTGCGCCGGCGACAGCAACGCGCCGCCGGAGACGACGAGCCGCAGCCCCTCCTCCACGCTCAGCGGCAGCACGACCACGTCGCGCCGCGGCAGCAGGAGGCAGAGGCCCGTGGCCGGGTTCGGCGGCGTCGAGACGAAGACCGCGATCAGGTCCTGGACGCCGTCGTCGGAGGTGACGAAGCCGAGGACGAAGCAGTCGCGCCGCGGGTACTCGATCAGCGCCACCTGGTGGAACGCGTTGCGCTGCGGGTTGAGCAGTACCTCGCCGATCTGCTTGGTGGTATCGACGACAACGCGCGCCAGGGGGACCCGACGCAGCGAACTCTCGACGAACTTGAAGAGTGCCACGCCGAACACGTTCTGAACCAGCACGCCCGCCAGCAGGATCAGCAGCAGGAACGCCGTCAGCCCGGACAGCGTGAGGAAGAACTCCGGCACCGCGTGCAGGGCGGGGATGCGCGTCAGCCAGGGCTGGGTGATCCCGTTGACCAGGCGGTAGATCTGCAGCAGCACCCAACCGGTGATGACCAGCGGGCCGACCGAGACCAACCCGGCGAGAAAATAGTGTCGTAGTCTGGCCATGGCGGCGGCCTGTCCTTCCGGTGGGCGTGCGGTCGCGTGGTCCGGGCCCGGTCCGGGCGGGATCCTGTCCGACGGGGAGTTTATGCTGCCGCGGGATCGCGGTATACAGCCGATCGATCCGATCCGCGGGGAAAGGGTCTCCCGGCGACGGCGGCCGAGAGGGGAAGTAGAATGTCATTCTAGTTGGATCCCGCCGCCGAATCGACACCGGCAGCTTCTCAATACCGCCGGTCGAGTCAGGAATCAGCCGCCAGCCTGGCGCCGAGATCGGCGCGAACCTCCGGCGGCGCAAAGCAGGCCGCCAGCGCCTGGCGCTGCATCTGTTTCGCCTGCTCGACCGACAACCCGAACACCTCCCGCGCCCGCGCATACTCCCCGCGCAGGCTGAGTCCGAACAGCGCCGGATCGTCCGTGTTCAGACAACACGGCACCCCCGCCGCGAGGAACGCCCGCAGGGGATGATCCGCGAACCCACCGACGGCCCCCGTGGCGACGTTGCTCCCCGGACACAGTTCCGCGAACACCCCCGCCCCCGCCATCAACGCCAGCACGTCCGGCGCACCCCCCGCTGCCGTCGCGTGTCCGATCCGCCACGCCCCGGCCAGCACCGCCGCGCGCACCGACTCCGCCCCGCCGGTCTCGCCGGCGTGCAACGTCGTGCCGAACCCCTCCCGCGCCGCCGCCGCCAGCAGCGGCGCGAAGTCGCCGGCCGGCAACGCGGTCTCCTCCCCTCCGATCCCGAAGGCGACGACCCCCAGCCCGGGCCCGCAACGCAGCGCCTCCTCCAGAACCTTCCAGGCGGCGTCCACCCCCCACTGCCGCACCGCGTCGGCCTGCCAGAGGATGGTGACCCCCCGCTCCTGGGCCACCTGCGCGGCGGCCTCGTGCAGCGCAAGCTGAACCGGCTCCACGGCAATGCCCTGCCGCTGCATGACCCCGTACCCGACGGTCACCTCGGCGTAGACCACCCCCTGCCCGGCGAGGGCCGCGCCGAGATCTAGGGCCGCCTCGTGGTAATCGCTTGGCGTCCGCAGCAGGGAGACGACCGCTTTGTAGCGCTCCAGAAACTGGGCGAACCCTGCGATGGGCAGGTAGCCGGACCCGTCCGGCACCAGGCAGGCGTTGGGGACTCCCGGCTGCCCGTACCGCTCCGCGAGGGTTCGCAGGAGCCCCGGGGACAGGGAACCTTCCAGATGGACATGGAGTTCGATGAGGGCCATATCGTGGCTCTGGTTATGCTCAACCATGGATTCTCCTGGACTGTTGGCGGCCAGACCTGGATTGGGGGTTTTTACCCAACCGCGATGCAAGAAATGACTTGATCAAACCGGTACCCGACGGTCATCTTGTGCCAAGAACCCGCCCCTTGCAAGGAGGCCCGCCCTGCTCCGTTCGATCACCCAGCGTCGCTCCTTCGCCCTTGTGGCGATATTCTCTTCGGCTGCCGTGCTTTATGCATTGGCGGACATCTTGCCGTCGGCCCCTCCCTCGAGCTTCAACGGCGACCATGCCTCCATCCTGCTCGATCCCGAATTCCGCCCCGACTCCCGTCAGGAGACCGGTGCCTTCGAGTCCGGCGCGCCCGTTTCCGTGATCGGCAACGACGCCGGCAGCCTGCCCGCGCTTTCCCCCGAGGCGGCCGAGCGCCAGCTGGTCCTGAATCGCAACGAGACCTTCTACGACGCCCTGCGGGCCCTCGGCGGCGACCACGCCGACATCATCGCCCTGGTGCAGTCCTGCAAGCCCTACCGCAACCTTGGCAAGGTCCGCCGCGGCGACGTCTTCCACTTCGCCATGGGCGTGGACGGGCAGGTCGAACGCCTGCGCTTCGACCTCGAGGATCAGGAGTCCTACATCACGATGCAGCGTCGGACCGACGGGTCCTACGAGGCCTTCGAACTGACCTACCCGGTCGAGCGGGTGCCGACCGTGGTGTGCGGCATCGTCAACGCCTCCCTGTCCGAAAGCCTCGAAGACGCCGGCGCGCCGGCCGCCCTGGCCTCGAAGCTCAGCGACATCCTGGGCTGGGAGATGGACTTCCGTCGCGACATGCGCCGGGGCGATTCGTTCCGCGTGCTGTACGAGGAGATCCGGCGCGACGGCAAGTTCCTGCGCACCGGCCCGATCCTGGCCGTGGAATACAACAACGCCGACCACACCCACCGCGGCTACCGTTTCGTGCAGCCCGACGGCAGCATCGGCTACTACGACCAGGACGGCCTCAGCCTGGAGAAGCAGCTGCTGCGGGCGCCCATCGAGTACGCGCGCATCTCCAGCGAGTTCTCGTCGCGCCGGCTGCACCCGGTCCACGGCCGCTACATGCCCCACTACGGCGTCGACTACGCCGCGCCCGTCGGCACGCCGGTGCGCGCCGGCGGCAACGGCGTGGTGTCCGAGGCGGCTTACGAGGGCGGCAACGGGCGCTACGTGAAGATCGTGCACAGCAACCGCTCGTACGAGACCTACTACCTGCACCTCTCGCGCTTCGCCGACGGCGTGCGCAAGGGCGCGCGGGTGCGTCAGGGCGAGGTCATCGGCTACGTCGGCGCGACGGGCACGGCGACGGGTCCGCACCTGGACTACCGCGTCCGCAAGGACGGCACCTGGGTCAACCCGCGCACGTTGAAGCTGCCCGCGTCCGAGCCGATCGAGCGCGAGCATCTGGCCGCCTACCAGGCCACCGCGGCTCTCTACAGCTACTGCCTGGGCTCCCAGCCGGCCGGCAGCGGCACGCACATGATGGCGATGATGATGCCGCTGTTGCCCGTCGACGACGGCAACCTGCTGGCCTCGCTGACCCCGCCCTCTTCCTGAGGCAGGTTCAGCGGCCCTCGGCGGCCGCGAGCAGGAAGGTCCGCAGAGTCGTCAGGATCTCCGCATCGATCGTGAACAGGGCGCCCCCGTCGGGCGCCCTTTCGCTTGCCGGCACGGTCCTCACCAGGGCCGCGGCGCTCCCACCGGTCACGCCCAGCCGGACCTCCACCGTCGCGGCGGCCGGCAGGTCCGGCGAGACCGGCAGCCAGGCCGTCAGGACGTAGACGGGTCCTCCCCCGTCCAGTGGGTCGCGACTCCCGGCCGCCACCGGCTGCGCATCGAGCAGGTCGGTGCGGTCGAACAGCACCACGACGTCGCCCGCCAGTTCGTCCAGCCGGGAACGCCCGGCCGGTCGCGCCACGCGCCAGACATCGCCGGACTTCGTCGCCAGAATCCCGCCGAGACCCGGCGACGACAGCGAGAACGAATCCGCGGCCGCGAGCGTGGCGGTCAGCAGACCCAGGTGCAGGCACGACGGCAGCTCGGGACTCCAGTTCCGCAGGAGCTGGTCGGTCGTGACCAGCGGGGCGCGACCGCCGTTGCGGCGCCCCAAGGCGCGCTCATCGCCGGCCGGGCCGGCGAACGCGACCTCGTGCCACTGCCCGTCAGGGCCCGAGGCGATCACGACGAGTTCCCCGGCGCCCGCTCCCGCCGGAAAGTCCGCCGCCGCGCCGAACTCCAGGACACGGACGTCGGCCAGCAGCGACAGCAGGTTGCGCAGCGCGTAGTCGCGGGCCCGGTACCAGACGACGCCGTCGGCCTCGCGCCTGCGGTCGGCGCGACAGGCCTGGTACCGCAGCGCGGCCTCGGCCCGGGCCAAGCCGTCGGCCGGTTGGCGCAGCCACCAGCGCCGGTTTCCGTCGCGGACGTAGACGTCGGCCGCCGGGGCGCCCCGCCCGCGCACGCGCACGGTGTCGATGCCCGACGGATCGAAGCCCGGCCACAGGTCGCGGGCCCGCAGGGCGTCCGGCAGGGAAGCCAGGAACGCCGGCAACGCCGCGGCGACCAGGTAGACCCGGCCGTCCCCGTCGTCGCGGACATAGCTGTGGCCCGTGACGGGATTGCGATGGCCGATCGTCACGGCGCCGCTGCCGTCCGGCGTCGTCACCGCCAAGCGCCAGGCGCCCGGGCCGTCCAGCCCGTAGGCCGGGTCCTTCGCGTCGCCCGCGATCCGGTCCGAACGCTCCGACGACTGCAGGGTCTCGATCAGGCGATCGACGGCCCGGGGATCGGGGGCGTCCCGGACGTCGCCGTCCAGGCTCCAGCCTCGTGCGGTGCGCCGCAGCACGACGTGACGGTCCGGCCCGCTGATCTCACAGGCTTGCAGCTCGTCGAGCGGGAACCGGAAGAGGCGTCCGGCTGCGGTTTCGTCCCGCCCGTCGCCTCCCCGCAGGTACAGCACCGTCGCCGCCGCCAGGATCGGCAGCAGGATCCAGAATCCGCGGGGCAGCAGGCCGAGACGGAAATTCAACGCGGGCCTCCGGCGTCCGGGCGCGCGCGCCGGCGGACGGGTCAGTGGTGACGGCGGCGGCGCACGACGGCCGTCGTCGCCAGCAGGCCGACGACCAGGGGCCAGGCCGCGATGCAGACCCAACCCGCCAGACGGCGCTGGACGGCGGTGAGGACCAGGGGTTCGCCGCCGGCGCCGGGGGCGCGCGCCGCGATCAGGACCTGGTCGCGGGACAACCAGCCCAAGGTGTTCAGCAGCAGGTCGCGGTTGCCGTAGAGGTTCAGGGCCGAGTTGGCCGCGAAGTCGGCGTCGCCGAAGACCACCAGCCGGGAATCCTTCGCTTCGCGGATCACGGAGCGCGGCCCGGCGGCTTCGGCGCTCTCGATCTCGCGCAGCTTGCGGGTGACTTCGTTGTCCGCGGGCGTCTCCGGCACCGCGAGGGGATCCGGCGAAGCGGACGGCTCGCGGTCCACCGTCAACGCGACCACGAAGGGCAACGGGCCCGCCAGATCCCGGCCCTCCTCGAAGACGGGCCGCCCCCGCGCCACGGCCGCCGGGTCGGACTCCGACCAACTGGTCTCGTCGGAGAGGACCAGCGTGCGGGCTTCGACCCCCCGCATGGTCGCCGCCAGCGGCGTCAACGATTGGCAAAACGGGAACAGGGTGACCATCCCGTCGAGCCCGCGCGTGATCTCGTGCGGGCCGTAGGCGTTCGTCACCATGAACAGCTCGTCGACCCGCAACTGGGCGTTGGCGCGCGACGCCGTGACCAGGAAATCGTTGCGCAAGCCGACGTTGAATCGGCGCAGCCAGGTCGCCAGGGATTCGGGCGTGCCCGGATCGAGCATCAGCAGGAGCGCGCCGCCGCGGGCCAGGAAACCGTCGAGGGCCGCGAGTTCGCGGCTCGAGAACTCGGTGCGGGGGCTGGCGAGCGCGACGACCGCCGCGTCGGCGGGGATCGCCGGTACGGCCGGCAGCAGCAGGGAACGCAGGACGTAGCCCTCCCGGCCGATGGCCTCGGCGTAGGCGGTCATGCCGATGCGGTCCTGGTCGTCGAGTCGCCGTTCGCCGTGTCCCTGGATGTGGTAGACGACGGGTCGCGTCCCGCTCACGACGCGGTAGACGGCGTTGACCAGCGCCGTCTCGTCGGGATCGAGCAGGCTGCGGCGGCGCTCCCCGCAGGTGACGACGATGGACCGTTCGGTGGTCACGCCGTACTCCTGGACGCGCGCGAGGTCGGTCTCGGGATCGAAGACCCGCGCCGTGAGGCTCGGCATGCGGTCCCGCATCGCGGTCAGCAGGGCCTCGACGACGCGGCGGCGGGGGTCGAGCGGCTGATAGAAGGCCGTCACTTCGACGTCTTGATCCAGGACCTCCAGGACGCGCTCCGTCTGCGGGGACAGGCTGTTGCCGCGGTCGCGGGTCCAGTCCCAGACGAGCGGGGCGCGCGCGGCGGCCAGATCCAGGACGACGAGCAGGGCCGCCAGCGCCAGGGGCGTCGCCCACCGCGCGGCGCGGCGCGCGCCGGCCAACCGGCGTCCCGCGAGAGCGGCCGAGCTGGCGGCCAGACCGAGCGCCGTCCAGGCCAGGAAATACAGGATGTCGCGAACGTCCACGGCGCCCCGCGCGAAGCGGGCGAAGTGCTCCGGCATCGACAGGCGGGTCGCCAGCGGCGCCAGGGCGTCCGGCAGGTAGGGCTCGAGATTGCCGGCGGTGAACAGGAGCGTCAGGAAGGCGAACGACAGGATGTAGCTGACGATCTGGTACGGCAGCAGCGTCGAGAAGAACACGCCCCAGGACGCCATCATGGCCGTGGCCAGGACCAGGCCCAGCAGCGCCGCCGCGAGGCCTCCGAGGTCCGGCGCCGCCAGGCTGCTGAGCATCAGCAGGTTGGCGCACGCCGCGACGAGCAGGCCGAGCCCGAGCAGGCAGGCTGCGGCGAACTTGCCCAGCACCCAGACCGGCTCGGACACGGGGTACGTCATCAGGAGACCGTAGCGGCCGGAGCGGTACTCCTCGGCGAAGAGGCGCATGGTGATCGCCGGCATGACGAACATCAGGAACAGGACCATGCTCGTGACCAGCGGCTGCACGACGCCGGCCGTGAGGGTGAACCCTTCGCGCACGGTCTGGCCGGAGGACAGGGCCGAGCGCGACAGCGCGTCGTACTCCAGCAGGATGTTGACGAAGGAGATCCCGGTCAGCAGCAGGAACGCGACCGCCGCCGTCGGCGACACGGCGCTGCGCAGGAAGGAGCCGGCCTCGCGGCGGGCGATGGCCCGCAACGCCCGTCTCATGGCGTCCCCGGCGCGGGAGCGCGCGCGGCGCCGGTCAGCCGGAGGTACAGCGCCTCGAGGTCCCCGGCGCCGGCGAGGTCGTCGGGACCCGCCTCGGCGACGAGCCGTCCGCGGTCGATGATCAGGACCCGGCTGCAGGTGCGCGCGATCTCGCCGAGGATATGGCTGCTGACCAGCACGGTCCGCTCGCCCCGGAAGCCCAGGATCAGCTCGCGGATCTCGACGATCTGCGAGGGGTCCAGGCCGGAGGTCGGCTCGTCGAGGATCAGGATTTCGGGGTCCCCGACCAGGGCCTGGGCGAGACCCACGCGCTGCCGGTAGCCCTTGGAGAGGTTGCCGACCAGGCGGCCGCGCACGCTCGCGACGCCGGTGCGATCGACGACCGCGTCGAGGTGCGCCGGCAGGCCCGTCGCCGGCACGCCCTTGAGTTCGGCCGTGAAGAGCAGCAGCTCGTCCACCGTGGCGTCGGGATAGAGCGGTACGTTCTCGGGCATGTAGCCCAGGCGGCGGCGCACGTCGTCCGGCGCCTCGGTCACCTCGAAGCCGGCGACGCGCGCGGTCCCCGCAGTCGGCGGCAGGGTGCAGGTGAGGATGCGCATGGTCGTGGTCTTGCCGGCGCCGTTGGGTCCGACGAAGCCCACGATCTCGCCCTTCCCGACCCGGAAGGTGAGGCCGTCGAGGGCCTGGACGCGGCCGAAGGTCCTGGTCAGTCCGACGACCTCGATCATCGCGCTCCCGTCAATCGATGCACCAGCGCAGCAGCGTGGCGCCCCAGGTGAAGCCGGCGCCGAAGCTGACCAGCACCACGTGGTCGCCCTTCTTCACGCGACCCTCGTCGTAGGCCACCTTCAGTGCCGAGGGGATGCTCGCCGAAGTGGTGTTGCCGAAACGGTCGATGGTCACGGCCACCTTCTCGTCGGGCAGGCCGAGGCGTTTCTGCGCGGCCTCCATGATCCGGATGTTGGCTTGGTGGGGCACGAGCAGTTGAATGTCCGCGGGGGTCAGGTGGTTCCGCTGGACGATTTCCAGGGCGACGTCCGCCATGCCGCGCACGGCGAACTTGTAGACCTCGCGCCCCTCCTGATGGATGTAGTGCATGCCGTCGCGGACGGTCTCGGCGCTGGCGGGGTTCAGGCTGCCGCCGGCCTTCATGTGCAGGTGCTTGCCACCCGAGCCGTCGATGTGGTGGACGGCGTCGACGATGCCGCCCAGGGCCGGGTCGACCGCCTGCACGACGACCGCGCCCGCCCCGTCGCCGAACAGGATGCAGGTGTTGCGGTCGTTCCAGTCGACGATGCTGCTCATGATCTCGGTGCCGATCACCAGGGCCGTCTTGGCCGCGCCGGTCTGGACCTGCGCGCGGGCGGCCTGCAGGGCGAAGATGAAGCCGCTGCAGGCGGCGCTGATGTCGTAGCCCCAGGCCCGCTTCGCGCCGATCAGGTCCTGGATGACGCAGGCCGTGGATGGGAACATCATGTCCGGGGTGACCGTCGGCACCAGGATCAGGTCCACGTCCTCGGGGGTCAAACCGGCGTGCGCCAGGGCCTCCTGCGCCGCCAGGGCGCCGTGATGCGAGGCGGGAACGCCCTTGGCGGCGATCCGGCGTTCACGGATGCCGGTGCGCTCGACGATCCAGGCGTCCTCGGTCTCGACCATCTTCTCGAGATCGGCGTTGGTCAGCCGCTTCTCGGGGAAGCTCATGCCCAGCCCGGTGATGCCCGCGGTCAGCAGGGTCGGTGCGCTCATCGATGGTTCCTTTGTTGGCGCGTTGCGGGCGACGGCCCGCTGCGGAGGCGTTCGCGCAGGACGGGCTCGCGGCCCGTCCGCTGCAATGCAAAGCCTTCACAACCGTTATGTCAACCCCGGCTTGGCCCCGCTCGCGAAGAGGCCCCCGGACATGGGTCCGGAGGCCTCGCGGTGCGTTCGTCGGTCGCGGCGGGCCGGACCCGTCTGCCGGCTAGCCGGCCAGCGGGGGCTTCGCGGCGCTGCGCGGCTTGTGCGCAACCTCGCCGGTGACCAGCTCGAGGATCGCCATGTCCGCGTTGTCGCCGCGGCGGGGGCCGTCCAGCTTCAGGACGCGCGTGTAGCCGCCGGGGCGATCGGCAAAGCGGGGGCCCAGCACGTCGAACAGCTTCTGCAGGACCACCGGGTCGGTGAGCTTGCGGGCCGCCATGCGCCGCGAGTTGAGGTCGCCGGCCTTGGCGTAGGTGATCAGCCGCTCGGCGACGGCGCGGGCTTCCTTCGCCTTCTCGGTGGTGGTCTGGATCCGCTCGTGGCGGAACAGTTCCGTCACCATGTTGCGGAACATCATCTTGCGGTGGCTGGCGGTGCGGCCGAACTTCCGCCCTCTGACGCTGTGGCGCATGATTTCTTCCTTTTGTCCACCGGCCGGGGCCGGGCCTGGTCGGTTCTCTTAGGCGTCCCGGACGCCGGGCCGGACTTTCTCGCAGATCTCCGGCTCGAACGACATGCCGAAGGCGAGGTCCATGCCCTCCAGGATCTCGGTGATCTCATTCAGGCTCTTGCGCCCGAAGTTGCGGAACTTGAGCATCTCCTGCTCGCTCTTGGTCACCAACTCGAAGAGGGTCAGGATCTTGCCGGCTTTCAGGCAGTTCGCCGAGCGGACGGACAGCTCCAGCTCCTCGACGTTGCGCGACAGCAGCTCGACCAGCCGCTCCTGCTCCTCGTCGATGTCGTCGCCGCGGGCGTCGATGGGGCCCTCGTCGAAGTTGATGAAGAGCTGGAAGTGGTCCTTGAGGATCTTCGACGCGAAGGCGATGGCGTCCTCGGGACGCACGCTGCCGTCGGTGGTGATGCCCAGGACCAGCTTCTCGTAGTCCGTGCGCTGGCCGACGCGCGTGTCCTCGACCCGGTAGCTGACCTTGGTCACGGGCGAGAAGTTGGCGTCGAGCCGGATCACGCCGATGACCTCGTCGGGGACCTGGTGCTGCTCGCGCTCGACGTAGCCGCGGCCCGTGTCCACGTAGATCTTGCCCTTGAAATTGCCCGGCTCGGTGATCGTGCAGATCACATGGTCGGGGTTGAAGACCGACAGCTCGGGGTGGCCGCTGATCATGCCGGCGGTCACCGGCCCGAGCTTCGAGGACGAGACGGTGGCCCAGTGGGCCGGCGCGTCGGACAGGTGGAACACGACCTGCTTGAGGTTCAGGACGATGTCGGTCATGTCCTCGAGCACGAACGGCAGCGTGCTGAGTTCGTGCTTGACGCCGTCGATCTGCACGGCCGTGATGCTGTGGCCGTGGATCGAGGACAGCAGGGTGCGCCGCAGCGCCGTGCCGAGCGTATGGGCGAAACCCCGCTCCAGGGGGGCGATCACGAGCTCGGCATAGGACGCCGTCTGGGTCTCTTTGACGATCTGGACGCCCTCGGGCATCAACATGTTGATCCACTTCATAGCCTGGTTCATCCCCCCTGCCAGCGGGTACGGCCGCGCCGTCCGGCGGCGCGGCGTGTCGGTCGAACGACGATCGCCCCGGTTACATCCGGCGGCGCTTGGACGGGCGGCACCCGTTGTGCGGGATGCGCGTCACGTCTTTGACACGCGTCACGTCGAGCCCTTCGGCCTTCAGGGTGCGGATGGCGGCCTCGCGTCCGGAACCGGGTCCACGGACCCAGATCTCGACCTTGCGCATGCCGTTGTTGAGCACCTCCTGGGCGCAGAACTTGGCGGCCAGCTGGGCGGCGAACGCCGTCGACTTGCGGCTGCCCTTGTAGCGGCCCTGGTGCCCGCCGGACGACCAGGTGATCACGTTGCCACCCATGTCGCTCATCGTGATGATCGTGTTGTTGAAGCTCGACTTCACATGGGCGACGCCATGGATCTCCAGCTTCTTCTTGACCTTGCGGCCCTTACGCTTGTCCTTGGGACCAGCCACTCTCGCTTACCTCCTGCAGACTACTTCTTCTTCGCGCCGGGACGTGTCTTGGGACCCTTGCGGGTCCGGGCG
This sequence comes from bacterium, assembly GCA_031441465.1. Classification (GTDB taxonomy): domain Bacteria; phylum Krumholzibacteriota; class Krumholzibacteriia; order LZORAL124-64-63; family LZORAL124-64-63; genus PNOJ01. Next base: position 12,663 of record JANOEP010000015.1, read on the forward strand.
TTGTTCTTCGTGTTCTGCCCGCGACAGGGCAGCTTGCGCCGATGACGCAGCCCACGGTAGCTGCCGATGTCCATCAGCCGCTGGATGTTCATGCTGATCTCGGTCCGCAGCGTGCCTTCGACCTGGTAGTCCTTGTCGATGATGCCGATGATGCGACGCGTGTCGTCCTCGGAAAGATCGCGGGTCTTGGTCTCGGGGCTGATGCTCGCCTTCTCGCAGATCTTGCGCGCACGGTGCGGCCCGATCCCGTAGATGTACGTCAGGGAGGTGCTGATCCTCTTCTCATTGGGGATATCAACACCGGAGATTCGTGCCACCTCGGCTCCTTTCGTCTTCCTCGCCCGCGGCGCCGCGACCGTGTGCCGCCCGCGCCGCGGTCATGCTCAGCCCTGTCGCTGGTTGTGGCGTCGGTTCTCGCAAATCACCCGCACCACGCCTTCTCGGCGGATGATCTTGCACTTGTCACAGATCTTCTTCACGGACGTGCGGACCTTCATGACGACTCCTCCGGGCCCCCGCGGGGCGACTACTTGTACCGGTACGTGATCCGACCGCGCGTCAAGTCGTAGGGCGAAAGCTCGACGGTCACCTTGTCGCCGGGCAGGATGCGGATGAAGTGCATGCGCATTTTCCCGGACACGTGGGCCAGCACGACGTGCTTGTTCTCCAGCTCCACTCGGAACATCGCGTTCGGCAACGCTTCGACGACCGTACCCTCGACTGTGATTCCCTCTTCCTTGGCCATGGTCGACTCCCGTCGGCGGCGGACTCCCCCGCGCTCAGCGCAGGGTCAGCACCCGCGGCCCGTCCGCCGTGACGGCCACAGTGTGCTCGAAATGGGCGGACAGTCGGCGGTCTGCGGTCGCGATGGTCCACCCGTCGGCCGCCGTGACGACCTGCTTGGCGCCCGCGTTGATCATCGGCTCGATCGCCAGCACCAGTCCCGCCTCCAGCACGGGGTCCGGCAGCGCGTGGCTCCGGAAATTGGGCACCTGCGGTTCCTCGTGCAGGCGCCTCCCGATCCCGTGGCCGACCAGGGTCTCGACCACCGAGTAGCCTTCGGCCCGGGCGCGGGTCTCGACCGCGACGCCGAGGTCCGAGATCCGGTTGCCCGGCCGCGCCTGCGCGATCGCGAGGTCCAGGCATTCCAGGGTCGTCCGCATCAGCCTCGCCGCTTCGTCGCCGACGCGACCCACGGCGAAGGTCTCGGCCGAATCGGAGTGCCAGCCGTCGCGGATCAGGCCGCAGTCCACCCCGACGATGTCCCCCTCGCGCAGGGCGCGGGGACCGGGGATGCCGTGCACCACTTCCTCGTTCACCGAGATGCAACAGGTCGCCGGGAACCCGTTGTACCCCTTGAAGGAGGGGATGCAGCCCGCCTCCGCGATGAGGCGCTCGGCCAGGGTGTCGATCTCGGCGGTGGTCACGCCGGGCCCGACGATCTCCCCCAGCTTCCGGAACACTTCCGCCAGCACGGCGCCGCTGGCCGCCATCTTCTCGATCTCCGCCGGCGTCTTGAGCCTAGCTCGCTGCTTCGAGGACACCGGCGATCCTTTGGGTCACGTCGTTCGGCGAACCCAGCCCGTCGACCCGCTCGAAACGGTAGCGGGCGGCCAGGACGTCCTTCGCCGGCCTGGTCTTCTCGCGGAAGACCGCGAGCCGGTTGCGCACCGTCTCCGGGCGATCGTCCTCGCGCATGGCCAGGTGGCCGTCGCAGACCCGGCACGCGTCGCCTTCGGCGGCCGCGCCGGCGGCCGTCACGTGGCCGCAGGTGCTGCAGGTCAATCGACCCGACAGCCGCCGCACGATCTCCTCGTCCGGCACGTAGATCTCCAGCACCACCGGCTCGTCCGTGTCCAGTTCGGCCAGCAGGCCGATCAGGCCCTCGGCCTGGGGCGCCGTGCGCGGGAAACCGTCCAGCAGCCAGCCCGAACTTCCGGCCGGCACGCCCGCGAGCGCCTCGCGGATCAGCACCATCATCAGGTCGTCGGGCACCAGCTGCCCGGCCTTCAGGATCGCGGCGGTCTGGCGCACCAGTTCCGGGTTCCCGGTGCTGCCGTCCGGGCCGAAGCCGTCCCGGACGCAGGCCCTCAGGATCTCGCCGGTGGAGACGTGCCACAGCCCGCGGCTGCCGACCAGGCGCTCCGCCTGCGTCCCCTTCCCGACGCCGGGGGGGCCCAGAAACACCACGTTCAGCGCCAAGGCGCCCTACCTCCTGGCCCGCAGCCTGCCCTTGGACATGAAGCCATCGTAATGGCGCATGACCAGGTGCGACTCGATCTGCTGCAGCGTGTCCAGCGCGACGCCCACGACGATCAGCAGGCCGGTGCCGCCGAAGTAGAAGGGCACATTCAGGAGACGGATCATCATGTCGGGCATGATCGCGATCAGAGCCAGGAAGAAGGCGCCGGGCAGCGTGACGCGGGTCAGCACCCGGTCGATGTACTGGGCGGTGTGCTTCCCGGCGCGCACGCCGGGGATGAACCCGCTGTTCTTCTTCATGTTGTCCGCCAGATCCACGGGATTCAGGATCACGGCGGTGTAGAAGTAGGTGAACAGGATGATCAGCGCCGAGTACGAGAGGTAGTAGACCGCGTGCCCGGGTGAGAAGATCCTGGTCAGCGTGTCGACGAACGCGTTGTTGCCGAAGAACGAACTCAGCGTCCCCGGGAACATGATGATCGACTGGGCGAAGATGATCGGGATCACGCCGGCGGTGTTCACGCGCAGCGGGATGTGGGTGTTGGCGCCGCCGTAGACGCGCCGGCCGACGATCTTCTTCGCGTACTGCACCGGGATGCGGCGTTGCCCCTGCGTGATGGCGATGATCCCGGCGATGACCGCGACCATGAAGACCACCACGATCAGGCCCACGACCACGTGCAGGCCGCCGGTGCGCAGCTGCTGGAACGTGTTCAGGATGTCCGTCGGGTACCGGGCGATGATGCCGATGAAGATGATCAGCGAGATCCCGTTGCCGATGCCCCGCTCGGTGATCTGTTCGCCGAGCCACATCACGAACATGGTGCCGGTGGTCAGCGTCAGCATCGTCACCAGTTTGAAGCCCAGGCCGGGGGTCTGGACCACGCCCAGGCGCTCCAGCGTGAAGCTCACGCCGAAGGACTGGATGATGGCCAGGCCGAGGGTGCCCCAGCGCGTGTACTGGTTGATCTTCTTGCGGCCCTCCTCGCCCTCCTTCGCCAGCTTTTCGAAGTAGGGCACGACCGCCTGCATGAGCTGCAGGATGATCGAGGCGCTGATGTAGGGCATGATGCCCAGCGAGAACACCGTCGCCTGGCTGAGGTTGCCGCCGGCGAACAGATCGTAGAGGCCCACGAGCGTGCCCTGCTGGCCCTCGAAGACCTGCTTGATGGCGTCGAGGTCGATGCCGGGCGTGGTGATGTGCCCGCCCAGACGATAGACCACCAGGATCAGGGTGGTGAAGAGGATGCGCCTCTTCAGCTCCGGGATCCTGAACATGCTCTGGTAGCTGCCGGTGATGTTCAACTCGCCGCTCCCTTTGCGTCAGACACCGTTGTTCCGGCTTACTCGGACGTCTCGACTGCCTCGGCCGTGGCCACCGCGGCCAGTTCGGCGACGTAAACCTGTCCGCCCGCCGCCGCGACCGCGTCGATCGCGCTCTGGCTGGCCCGGTCCACCCTGATCGTGAGGTTCTTCACCGTCAGTTCGCCGCGGGCCAGCAGCTTGACCGGACGGTCGGCATACTTGACCAGACCGGCGTCGGCCAGCACGGCGGCGTCGATCTCGAAGCCCTCCGCGTAGCGGTTCAGCAGCTCGAGATTCACGACCTGGTAGGTCTGACGGAAGATGTTCGTGAAACCGCGCTTGGGCAGGCGCCGGTTCAGGGGCATCTGACCGCCCTCGAACCAGGCCGGGATGCCGCCACCGGCGCGGGCCTTCTGGCCCTTGTGGCCGCGACCGCCGGTCTTGCCCTGGCCCGACGCGGGGCCGCGGCCCCGGCGCTTGCGCTCTTTGGTGGCGCCCTGCGGGGCGCCCAGATTGTTCAGCTTGATCATGCCTATTTCACCTCTTCGACCCGGAGCAGGTGGCACACCTTGCGCACCATGCCGCGGATCGCGGCATTGTCCTCTTGCACGACACTGGCCTGGTGGTGCCGCAACCCCAGCGCGGCGACGATCCGCCGCTGGTTGGGGGGACGGTTCACCGCGCTGCGGACCTGTGTGATCTTCAGCTTACTCATCGGTGGTCACCTCTCCGCTGGTCGTCGTCTCGGCGGGGGCCTCGGCGGGGGCCCCGGCAGGGGCCTCGGCGGGGACCGCGGGCGCCGTCTCCACGACGGGCTGGCGTGGACCGCGGACCAGGCCGAAGACTTCGGATACCGAGATGCCGCGCTTGGCGGCGATCTCCTCGACCGAGCGCAGCTGATCCAGCCCGTCCATGGTGGCCTTCCACACGTTGTGCGGGTTGCGGGAGCCCAGCTGCTTGGTCAGGACGTTCTTGATGCCGGCGGCCTCGAGGATCGCGCGCACGCCGCCGGCGGCGATGACGCCGGTGCCGGCGGCCGCGGGCTTGAGCATCACGTGGCTCGACCCGAACTTGCCCACCACCGCGTAGGGGATGGTGTTGTTCAGGATCGGCACGGCGATCTGCCCGGCGCGGGCGGACTCCGAGGCTTTGCGGATGGCGTCCGCGATCTCGTTGGCCTTGCCCAGCGCCACGCCGACCTTGCCCTTGCCGTCGCCCACCGCGACGATCGCGTTGAAGCTGAAGCGGCGCCCGCCCTTGACCACCTTCGCCACGCGGTTGATGGCGATGACGGTCTCGGTCATGTCGCTCGTCTCCCGCTCGCGCTCGCGCCCGCGGGGGGGGCGGCCGTCGCGCCGGGGGCCGAAGCCGTCGCGGCCGCCGGGGCCGCCGGGGCCGCCGGGGCCTCCACGACCGCCCGGTCCGCCCGGGCCGCCGGGTCCGCGCCGCTGTCCCTGACCGCCGGAGCGGTTGTCGCTGCGGCCGGTGGTGTTCGCCATGTCGGTCATCGATTTGCTCCTGTCCAGGGTCTCACGCTCTAGAACTCGAGTCCGCCATCGCGGGCGCCCTTGGCCAACGCGGCGACGCGCCCGTGGTAGAGATATCCGTTGCGGTCGAAGACGGCCTTCTCGATGCCCTTCTCACGGGCCAGCCGGGCGAGGTGGTGCCCCACGCGGTAGGCCGTGGCACACTTGGCGTCCAGGCCCTCGGGCACCGCCGCGTCGTCGAGCTTGCGGCTGTCGGCCGCCAGCAGGGTCCGCCCGACGATGTCGTCGATGATCTGGGCGTAGATCGCCTTGTGGCTGCGGGTCACGGTCAGGCGCGGCCGTTCGGCGGTGCCCGACACCTTCTTGCGCACGCGGACCTTCCGCTTCAGGCGCCCTTCGATCCTGTTCTTCGCTGTGTCTTTCATCTCTGTCGTCCTCCCGAACCGGTCGGGTTGCTGGAACCTGTCAGTCCACTCGGTCTGTCCCGTTTACTTGGCGGCGGACTTGCCGGCCTTCCGGATGACCTTCTCGCCGACGTAACGGATGCCCTTGCCCTTGTAGGGCTCGGGCTTGCGGTAGGCGCGAATCTCCGCGGCCACCTGGCCGACGCGCTGCTTGTCGAGGCCCCGGATGTCGATGCGGGTCGGCTCGGGGCAGACGATCTCGACGTCGGTCGGGATCGCGTACTCCACCGGGTGGCTGTACTGGAGCTGGAGGTCCAGCACCTGGCCCTTGACCTGGGCGCGGTAGCCCACGCCGATGATCTCGAGAGACTTCGTGAAGCCCGTCGTCACGCCGGCGACCTGGTTGGCGATCAGGGCGCGCACGAGACCGTGGCGGGCCTTCATGGGCTTGCTGTCGTCCGGGCGGCTGATCCGCAGACCGCCGTCCTCGAGCCTGTATTCCAGGCCCTCGGGAATATGCTGCCGCAGCTCGCCCTTGGGGCCCTTCACGACCGAGGTCCCGCCCTCGATCTCGAAGGTCACGCCCTGAGGGATGCTGATCGGCTTCAGTCCGATGCGCGACATGGTTCAGTCCTCTCTTCCGCGGCCTACCAGACTTCGCAGAGGATCTCGCCGCCCACGCCGTGGCGACGGCACTGGTGGTCGGTCATGATCCCCTGGTTCGTGGAGACGATGGCGATTCCGTAGCCGCCCCGAACCTTGGGAATGGACGTCTTGTCGGCATAGATGCGCCGACCAGGCTTGCTGACCCGTCGGATGCCCTCGATCACGCCGGTGCGTTTGCCCGCGCGCTCGAAGTACTTCAGCGAGATCCGCACCACGCCCTGGGGCCCTTCGTCGACCGCGACGAAGTCCGCGATGTAGCCCTGCTCCTTGAGCACGGCCGCCACGGCCTTCTTCATGCTCGACGCCGGCACCTCGACTTTGCGGTGCCCGGCCTGGGTGGCGTTGCGGATGCGCGTCAGCATGTCCGCAATGGGATCGGTCATGTTCATGTTCCCTGCTCCTCGCGGTTACCAGCTCGACTTCATGACGCCCGGCAGATCCCCCAGCAGGGCCAGCTGGCGGAAGCAGAGCCGGCAGACGCCGAACTTCCGATAGTAGGCCCGCGGCCGGCCGCAGCGGTGGCAGCGGTTGTACGCCCGCACCTTGTACTTTGCCGGCCGGTTGGCCTTGGCGATCAACGACTTCTTGGCCAATTTGCGTCCTCCTCTAGCGCCGGAAGGGCATGCCCAGCAGGCTCAGCAGTTCCCGTGCTTCCTCGTCGGTGTTCGCGGTCGTCACGAAAGTGACGTTCATGCCCCGCGCCTCGTCGACCTTGTCGAAATCGATCTCCGGGAAGACCGTTTGGTCCTTCAGGCCGATCGTGTAGTCGCCGCGGCCGCTCAGCCGCGCCGGCACGCCCCGGAAGTCACGGATGCGGGGCAGCGTGAAGTTGATGAACCGGTCCATGAACTCCCACATGCGTTCCCCGCGCAGGGTCACGCAAGCGCCGATGGGCATGCCCGCGCGTAATTTGAAGTTCGAGATCGACTTGCGCGCCAGCGTCTTGACGGACTTCTGGCCGCTGATGGTCTCGAGGTCCGCCAGGGCGCCCTCGAGGGCCTTCGGGTTCTGGATCGCGCGGCCCATGCCCACGTTCAGCACGATCTTGGTCGGCTTGGGGACCATCATCGGGTTGGTGTACCCGAACTTCTCGAGAAGAGCCGCCTTCACGTTCTCTTCGTAAATCCCCTGCATCCTCGGCTTCGCCATGATCAACTTCCTCCTGCCTGTCCGGCTAGTTGGCGAGCATTTCGCCGCACTTCTTGCAGGTCCGCACGCGGGTGCCGTCGCCGAGCACGGCCGTGCCGGTGCGCGCCGCCTTGCCGCACTTGGGGCAGATCAGCATCACGTTGGAGGCGTCCACGGGAGCCTCCTTCTCGACGATCCCGCCCTGCGGCGTCCGCTGTGTCTTCTTGGTGTGGCGCTTGATCATGTTGACCTTTTCCACGATCAGGCGGCCGGTATCCGGGAACACCTTCAGGACCTCGCCCTCGAGGCCTTCGTATTCGCCGCACAGGACCCGGACCTTGTCCTTCTTCTTGATGTGCATCACAGAACCTCCGGCGCGAGCGAGACGATCTTCATGAACTTCTTCTCTCGCAGCTCGCGCGCCACGGGGCCGAAGATGCGGGTGCCCACGGGTTCGCCGTCGGCGTTGATGATCACGGCCGCGTTCTCGCCGAAGCGGATGTAGGAGCCGTCCTTGCGGCCGATCTCCTTGCGGGTGCGGACCACGACGGCCTTCACCACGGAGCCCTTCTTGACGTTGCCGTTCGGGATCGCCGACTTCACCGCGCAGACGATGATGTCGCCGACCCGGGCGTAGCGGCGGTTCGTCCCGCCGAGCACGCGGAAACACATGGCGGTCTTGGCGCCGGAATTGTCCGCGATATTGAGGATCGTGAATTCCTGGATCATGTCGTGTCTCCTTGGACTCTACTTCGCCCGCTCGATGATCTCGGCCACCCGCCAGCGCTTGGTCTTCGAGAAGGGGCGCGTGGCCATGAGCTTCACGATGTCGCCGATGCGGCAGTCGTTGGTCTCGTCGTGGGCCGCCAGCTTCATCGACTGGTTGATGATCCGCTTGTACAGGGGGTGCGGGAAACGCCGGTCGACGCGCACGACCACGGTCTTGTCCATCTTGTTGGACACGACCTTGCCGATCCGCGTAGCCCTGAGGTTCCTCTCCGTGTTCGTCATCGCAGTCTCTCCCGGGCCGCGGCTCCCGCCGCGGGCGATGGGGGCGCGGTCAGCGCCCGGACGTCTTCTCGTTGATCACCGTCTTGATGACCGCCAGTTCGCGACGGGCGGCGCGGACCTGCAGCGGGTTGTCCAGGCGGCGCATCTTGAGCTGCATCCGCAGGTTCAACAGCTCCTCGGACTTCTCCGAGACGAGGCCCTGCAGCTCCTCGACCGACATCTCCCGCAGATCGTGGGCTTTCATCATCGCGATCACTCCCCGCGCCTGGTGACGACGCGCGTCTTGAAGGGCAGCTTGGCCGCACCGAGGCGGAAAGCCTCCTTGGCCGACTCCATATTCACGCCGTTGACCTCGTAGAGGATCCGGCCCGGCTTGATCACGGCGACCCAGTACTCGGGGTTGCCCTTGCCCTTGCCCATGCGCGTCTCGGCCGGCTTCAGGGTGATGGGCTTGTCGGGAAAGACACGGATCCAGACCTTGCCGACGCGCTTGATGCTGCGTGTGATCGCCACGCGGGCGGCCTCGATCTGGCGGCTCGAGGCCCAGCCGCACTCGACGGCCTGGAGCCCGTAGTCGCCGAACGCCACCGTGGCGCCGCGCAGGGCGATGCCCCGCATGCGACCCTTGTGCATCTTCCTGAACTTGGTCCTCTTCGGCATCAACATGACTCGTCGTCCTCTCCGGTCGGGCCGGTCGTGCGGCCTCGTCCGCGGTGGCTAGGCGCGCTCCTCGTGCACCTGGGAACGCAGCTGCTCCTTGAAATCAGCCGGGAAGATCTCGCCCTTGCAGATCCACACCTTCACGCCGATGGCGCCGTAGGTCGTGCGGGCCGTGGTGGTCCCGTAGTCGATGTCGGCGCGCAGCGTGTGCAGGGGCACGCTGCCGTCGTGGTAGTTCTCGACGCGGGACATCTCGGAGCCGCCCAGGCGGCCGGCGCAGCGGATCTTGATGCCCTTGGCGCCCATGCGCATGGCCGTGGCGATGGACTTCTTCATCGCGCGGCGGAACGACACGCGGCCCTGGAGCTGCGCGGCGACGTGCTCGGCGACCAGCGGGGCGGAAAGCTCGGGCTTCTTGACCTCTTCGACGTCCAGCTTGACGTTCTTGCCGATGGTCTGCTGCAGCTCGGCGCGCAGCTCGTCGGCGCGCTTGCCCTGCCGCCCGATGACGACGCCGGGCCGGCTGGTCGAGATGATGACGTTCACCTTCTCGCGGTAGCGCTTGATCTTGATCGAGGCGATGCCGGCGCTGCCCACGCGCGCCATCACGTAGCGGCGCAGCAGCAGATCCTCCTGCAGCCATTCCGCGTAGCTCTTGTCGCTGAACCAGGAAGAGTTCCAGTCCTTCACGATTCCCAAACGGAATCCGACCGGATGCGTTTTCTGACCCATGCTCGTCCTTTCCTGTGCCGCCTGTCGGGGCGCCCCTGCGGCGCCCGCTTCCCGGTTCCGCCCTACTGGACGGAAGAAACCGTCACCTGGATGTGGCTGGTCCGCTTGAGGATCCGGAACGCCCGGCCCTGGGAGCGGGGGCGGATCCGCTTCATCGTGGGGCCCTCGTCGATGCGGACCTCCGACACGATGAAGCCCGAATTCTCGACCCTGGTCTCGGCGCCGCCGGCGACGCGGGCGTTCGCCGTCGCCGAGAGGATCGCCTTGGTGAGCAGGGGCGACGCCTTCTTGGGCGTCAGCCTGAGGATCATCAAGGCCTGATCCACGCGCTTGCCCCGCACCAGATTGGCCACAATACGGGCCTTGCGGGCCGAAATCCTGACAAAACGATTGACTGCACGGCCGTCCATGACACCTACCTCCGCCAGTGGCGCACTACTTCTTCTTCTTGTCCTTGCTCGTATGACCGCGATAGGTCCGCGTCGCCGCGAACTCTCCGAGCTTGTGACCCACCATGTTCTCCTGGACGTAGACCGGGATGAACTGCTTGCCGTTGTGCACGGCAAGGGTGTGGCCGAGGAACTCGGGCACGATCGTCGAGCGGCGTGACCAGGTCTTGACGACCCGTTTCTCACCCTTGTCGTTCATGTCGACGACCTTCTTCATGAGGTGGTCGTCGATGAAGGGACCCTTTTTGATCGAACGAGCCATGCTGCTCCCATCCTTCGTCCCGGGCCGAGCCGGCGTCTGCCGGACCGCGGTCCTCCGCTACTTCTTGCCCCGCCGCCGCACGATGAACCGGTCGGACGGCTTCTTGTGACGCGTCTTGAAGCCCTTGGTGGGCACGCCCCAAGGCGTGACCGGGTGGCGACCGCCCGAGGTGCGGCCCTCGCCGCCGCCGTGCGGGTGATCGACCGGGTTCATGGCCACGCCGCGCACCTTGGGTCGGCGGCCGAGCCAGCGGGTCTTGCCCGCCTTGCCGATCACGATGTTCTCGTGTTCGGAATTGCCGACCTCGCCGATGGTGGCGTAGCAGTTGCGGTGCACCATGCGCACCTCGCCGCTGGGCAGGCGCAGGGTGACGTAGTCGCCGTCCTTGGCCAGCACCTGGGCGAACGAGCCGGCGCTGCGCACGATCTGGCCGCCGCGGCCGATCTGCAGTTCGACGTTGTGCACCAGGGTGCCCAGGGGCACGCGGTGCAGCGGCAGCGAGTTGCCGACGTTGAAGGTGGCGGCCTCGCCGGCCAGCACCGTGTCGTTCACCTTCAGGCCGTTCGGCCAGATGATGTAGCGCTTCTCGCCGTCGGCGTAGAACAGCAGGGCGATGCGGGCGCTGCGGTTCGGGTCGTACTCGACGGTCGCCACGCGCGCCGGGATGTCGCGCTTGTCGCGCTTGAAGTCGATCAGGCGGTACTGGCGTTTGTGGCCGCCGCCGCGGTGCCGGCAGGTGATGCGGCCGTGGTTGTTGCGCCCGCCCGTCTTGTTCAGGGGCTCGAGCAGCGACTTCTCGGGACGACTCGCGGTCAGCTCGCTGAAGTCGGAAACCGTGCGGAAGCGCTGTCCGGGCGTCACGGGCTTCAGTTTTTTGATGGCCATTGCTACCCCTATCGATCACGCCGCGCCGCGCGCGGCGTCCGAGCTAGACGTTGTCGAAGATGTCGATGCTGTCACCCTCGGCGAGGGTGACCACGGCCTTTTTCCAGTCGGCGCGCTTGCCGGAGAAGCGGCCCAGCCGCTTGACCTTGCCCAGCATGTTCATGGTGCGCACCCGCTCGACCTTGACCCCGAAGTACAGCTCGACGGCCTGCTTGATCTCGTGCTTGTTGGCCGCGGGAGCGACCTGGAAGAAGAACTGGTTGTACTTCTCCCTCAGGTCGGAGCCCCGCTCCGTGATCAAGGGGCGCTGGATCACTTTGCTCAGGTCCTTCACGCTCCGAACACCTCCTCGGCACCGCTGAGCGACCCCTTGGTGAAGACCAGGTTGTCGGCCCAGAGGATGGTGTACGTGTTGAGGTCGGCGTGGCGCAAGACGCGCACGCCATGGAGGTTCCGCAACGACTTGAAGACGTTGCCGCCAGAATCCGGCAGCACCACCAGGGTGTGGCGGCCCTCGGTCGCGATCCCCTTCAGCAGCTTCGCCAGCTCGGCCGTGCGGGGCACCTCCATGGTGAAGTCCTCCACCACGGAGACCCGCTCGTTGGCGGCGCGGTCGCTCAGCGCGGAGCACAGGGCCAGGCGCTTGACCTTCTTGGGCAGCTTGTAGCTGTAGTCGCGGGGGTGCGGCCCGAAAACGGTGCCGCCGCCGACGCGCAGGGGCGACTTGGCGCTGCCCGCGCGGGCGCGGCCCGTACCCTTCTGGCGGTAGAGCTTGCGGCTGGACTTGCAGACCTCGCCGCGCGTCTTCGTGTCGTGCGTGCCCTGGCGCTGGTTGGCCAGGTAGCAGCGCACGGCCTCGTAGAGGGCCTGCTTGTGCACCTCTTGCGCGAACAGCGAATCGGGAAGGTCGACTTTGCCGACCGTCTCGCCGCTGCGGTTGTACAGGTTCGCGGTTGCCATCGTTGGACCTCAGTTCCCTCGTGAGCCGGCCGGGCCGTTCAGCGGCTGACCCGGATGTACACGATCCCGTTCTTGCTGCCGGGCACGCTGCCCTTGACCAGCAGCAGGTTGCGCTCCTGGTCGACCCGGACCACCGACAGGTTCTTCTTGGTTTCCTGCTTGTTGCCGAGCTGACCCGCCATGCTCGTGTTCTTGAGCGAGCGGCCGGGCTTGGTGTGCATGCCGGTCGAACCGGACATGCGCACGTTCTTCGAACCGTGCGAGGCAGGGCCGCGTCCCTGGTTCCAGCGCTTGATGCGCCCCTGGAATCCGAACCCGCGGGTCACGCCGGTCACGTCGACCAGGGCCACGCCCGCGAACAGCGACACGTCGACCCGGTCGCCGCGAGCGTAGGTGTCGCCCTCGTCGAGGGTGAACTCGCCCACGATGCGCAGGGGGTCGGTGGCGGCCTTCGCGAAGTGGCCCTTCTGGGGGCGCGGCGTGTTCTTGGGCTTGAGCGGGCCGAAGCCGAGCTGCACGGCGTCGTACTTGTCCGCTCCGGCGGCTGTCTTGACCTGCGTCACGACGCAAGGTCCGGCCTCGATCACCGTCACCGGCACATGCCGCCCCTCCGCGTCGAAGATGCGGGCCATGCCGAGCTTTCTGCCGATCATTCCGTTCATGATTACTCCCTGGCGCCTTCGGCTCAGACCTTGATCTCGACATCGACGCTGGCGGGCAGCGTCAGCTTCTTGAGGAACTCGGTCGTCTGGGGAGTCGAGTTCTCGATCTCGATGAGCCGCTTGTGAACGCGCATCTCGAACTGCTCACGGGACTTCTTGTCCACGTGGGGCGAGCGCAGCACACAGTACGTCGATCGCCGGGTGGGCAGGGGCACCGGCCCCCGCACCAGGGCGCCCGTCCGCAGGGCCGTCTGCACGATCATCAGCGCCGAGCGATCCAGCACCGCGGGCTCGTAGGCCTTCAGGCGGATCTTGATTTTCTGCTTGGCCAAGTCGGTTCTCCTTGTTCTGCGATGGCTACTCCAGCATCGCCGCGCTGTGCGGCGCCTGCTCACCTGTCGCGGGGCCGGGTCGTCGGCGTCCCGGCCGTCTCACCGCTCCTAATTCGTCAGTTCAGGCCGTTCACTTCAGGCCGCTCACTTCAGGATCTTGGCCACGACCCCGGCGCCCACCGTGCGGCCGCCCTCGCGGATCGCGAAACGCAGACCCTCTTCCATCGCGATCGGCGTGATCAGCTCGATCGTCATCTTGATGTTGTCGCCCGGCATCACCATCTCCACACCCTCGGGCAGGTGCGCCGAACCCGTCACGTCCGTCGTCCGGAAGTAGAACTGCGGCCGGTAGCC
>JANOEP010000016.1:0-193300 GCA_031441465.1 bacterium
TCGTGGTACTGGGTGACGATCTTGGAGATCTCGGCGGGCGTGCGGCGACGGGTCGACATGAAGGCACCTCCAGGTTGGGGAGGGCGCATCATGAGGCGAAATCAGGGGCAGGGGAATACGCGCGGGGTCGGACGTTTACGCTGGAGGCTGGGGGGAAGGTGGAGACGGTGAGGATGGCGCTAGTCCGATAAGGCCATATGTCCTCTCACTTTCTTTCGTGGGAGGGGTAGAGTCATCACATCGGTGAGGCTTCTACCCCTCCACGAGGGAGAGTCAAGGAGGACCCCATGGTTCGCTCCCAGACCGATCGACTATCCGAGAAGACCAGCTGACGCCGCGCGGGTGGCTGGCGGCCAGGGCGACGGCAGCGGTCATCAACAACAATCAAGCGTAACTGGGGACCATATCGCAGATCGTCGGCGGCTGGAATACGCCGGTCGTCGGACGTTTACCGTTCAAGCGCCTCGTTACGGAACATCGCTATCCCCTTGATCGGAGCGGTTACGTCACACCCCGGAATAGCAGGCCGTACCGCTTCCAAATACAAAGGGGGGCCGGAGCTCTAGAGTGGGGACATCTCGACCAGGGCCATGGCCCGGGCCGGATGGGGGGCATGGCCCTGGAGCCACTCGTAGACCGTCTGGTTGGTGATGCGCAGGTAGGGGTCGTGGGCCAGGCCGGCGACGATGCGGGGCACGCCGAAATCGGCCACCCAACGGCCGAACTCGGTCTGCCAGCGGTCGGGATCGCGCTTGTACCTGCCGAGTACGAGCGCATCGGTGCGGGACATCGTCACTCCTGGCCGAAACCTGGGCTCCGCCGGGGGGCAGATTGCGTGCCTCCCCTGGCTATCTACCCCGTCAGCCACTGAGGTGCCGAGAGTTTCGGAACTTACGGTCTGTGAGTGGTCCACTGCAGGTGGATTGGAAATGCTCGTCAGTATTGTGGCTCTCCGTGACGTGCGGGAATGAAAGGGCCGCAGTAGATGCGGACCTGGGTATCTGACTAAATAGAAACAAATTACGATCGTTCGGCGTTCTCTTGGACGAGGAGCTTGAGATCCGGCCCAGCGCCTAGCAAGCCGGCCACAAAAAAAGAGCGATGGCGTCGGCTCTCGGTTGCCGATACTATTACCGACATGCGCCACCTCTTAGGCATCCTGGCACTCCTGCTCCTCGTGCAACACGTGGCCCTCCCACTGTTGCCCGAAGGTGACTGCTGTGATCAGGCAGAAGACTCATCGCGATGCGCGGATTCTTGCCCGTTGTGTCTATGTTGCCTGGACCGAACGATTGTCCTGACTCCGGAGTTCAACGACTCCGCCCCGAATCCACTGCCCGACGCCGTGCTGCCAGCGAGAGCCGGATTGCTGCTTTCGCCTGGGCCCGCCGAAATCCTCCACGTCCCGAAACTCCTCCAAGCCTAGTCGCCCCTGCTGCAATGCCGCTGTCCTGCGGGTAGGTCACCGCCCTTGGGGACGCGAGCATGTCCGCGGGGATTCATGTCGCGTAAGCCGGCTTACATCTCGTATCGCGCTCCGGGAAGGGCGTGATCGAGGTCCATCATTGTTCCAGCCGCCCGAGAGCTGGAGGAGGATGTCCTTGATGCGTTGCACTATCGCTTTTGCTTGCGCACTTGCTGTTAGCGTGACTGTCTCGCTCTTGCCAGTCCGGACCAACGCCGAGGCTCTCACCGCCGAGGCGGTTGTGCGGTTGGCAGCGGCAAGCGCGCCCCAGGTCTTGATCGCCGAAACAGGTGTGCTGGGGGCAAGGGGGCGCGTCGACGATGCCCGGGCCTTGGGCCAGGACAACCCGATCGTCACCGGACTCCACGGCTCCGGCGAGACCCCAGACGATGCGAGCGAAATCGAGTTGGAGATCCCTCTCGGCTTCGGTCTCAAGAGAACGCGACGCATCGCTGAGGCCCAAGCGGGCCTGGAGCGAGAAACGCACATGGTGGCTGATGTGCAGCGGCGCGCAGTTGGGTGGGCCCTCGCGGCCTTCTACCGCGTCCTGCATGCCGAAGAGAGAAGATCCATCTCCCGGGACCGACGGTATCTTGCGGAGGAAGTTCGCCGAGTCGCATCAGAAAAGGTCCGGACGGGCGACGCGCCACGCTTGGAACTTATCGTCGCAGAGGGGGAACTCTCTAGGGCCGAGAGTGAAGTACTTGCGGAAGACCGAGGCGTCACGCAAGCGCGTGTGGAACTCGCCACCATGCTCGGTCTGCCCTCTGGAGCAAATCTGGAGATCGCAGGCGACCTCTCGGATAGGTCTCTATTCGACGCTATCGATATCTCCTCCGACCCAGCGCGGCGGCCGGACGTCCTGGCGGCAGAGAGTGAAATGAAGGCGTCTCTCGCGGCGGTCTCCGGGGCGCAAGCGGCCGTACTGCCGGGGTTCTCGTTTGTACTGAGCTATCAGCACTCGCGTAGCGACGACATCGTGCGGCCGGGCCTGTCCGTCTCGCTTCCCCTTTTCAACCGCGGTCGGGGAATTCGCGGCGAAGCGAGGGCCCGACAGGAACGGGCTGCAGTCGAGTTGGCAGCACAGCGATCCGCCGCGCTAGCCGAGTCGGAGGGCGCGTGGAGTGCTTACCGGAGCGCGATCGCATCCGCTCGCGAGATCGAGGAGCACGGGCTTGCTCGCGCCCTGGAGATGGAGTCGCTGGCACGCGAAAGCTACGAAGCCGGCAAGCTCGACCTGCCCGGGCTCCTGATCGTGCGCAGCAGCGCGCTGGACACGCGGCGGGAGCACGCCGATCGCATGCTCGACGCGGCTTTGGCCGGTATCGACCTGGGCGTCGCAGTCGGCGCACTGCCCTCAACACCTTGAAAATGGAGGAACAACCCATGAGCAAGACAGTCGTCATTTTCCTGGCTCTCATCATCGCCATCTCCGGATGCCGGGGGAAGACCGAGCAGCCCGGTCGCTCGGAGGAAGCCGCGCCAGCCTCTGCGATCCATGCGTCCGCCGGGGTTGTGCCCGGGTCGTATGAGGACTGGTGCCTGGAGCATCAGGTTCCGGAATCCGGCTGCACACGTTGCGACGCGTCGCTCGTTCCGGCCTTCAAGGCCACAAACGACTGGTGTGCGGAACACGGGCTACCGGAATCCCAATGTCTCGCTTGCGACCCGAATCTGAAGATTGTCAGGCCAGCACAAGGGGAGGGTAGGTGACATGCGAGTAATTCCCGGCATTCTCGTCCTCATCACTGTTCTAATCGGTGCCGCCTGTCAGCGGGCCACCGACACCTCCAAGGCCGCATCGCAGCCATCGGGATCGGCGGTCGCCACTCAGGCCGCATCTGGTGCGGAGGGCATGTGCCTCGAACACGGCGTGCTGGAAGCGGTTTGCACCAAGTGCAACCCCAAGCTCGTCCCGATCTTCCAAGCCAAGGGTGATTGGTGTGCGGAGCATGGATTCCCCGAATCGTTCTGCCCTGTCTGCCGTCCCGAGAGCGGCGGAAGACCTGCGACGGACGTCGCGGCTGACGAAGCACCAGCGAACGGGTTGCGCGTCAAGCTCCGGTCCAAGGAGGTGGTGGATGAAGCCGGCATCCGGACGGCACAGGCGCTCCCCGGGGGGGAGGCGGGCATCATCATCGCCACCGCGACCATCGTTGCAGACAACGCCAGGACGGCCCTAGTGAACGCTCGAGTATCAGGAGTGATCCGCGCATTCCGGGTCGAACTCGGATCGGTGGTCACGAAGGGGGCGCCTCTGGCCGTGATTGAGAGCGCTTCGGTGGCGGAATCGCGCTCCCGGCTCGCGGCGGCTCGGGCCCGTGCCGAGGTCGCCGAGGCTGGATATCGCCGGGAAAAGGAGCTGAACGATCGAGGTATCGCTGCCCTGAAGGACGTCCAGGCCGCGCAGCAAGCGCTGCAGGAGGTCAAGGCCGAAGTCGCGGCGGCCCAGGCGGCGCTCGAGATGGTGGGCGCGGACGATGGAGGTTCAGGGTCCTTTGAGCTTCGCGCCCCGATCGCCGGCGTCATCACGAAGTGCGACTTCACGGTTGGTACGCTCGTCGGCGAGGATGATCCGATCTTCGAGGTCATGGACACGTCAACGCTGTGGGCCGACATCGACATACCTGAATCCCAGGTCGACCAGGTCGCGACGGGTCAGCGGGTGGTCCTCACGGTCGATGCCCTTGGGGACCGCGAATTCGAGGGGATCATTCGCTACATCGCCCCGGCGGTCGATCCGCGGACAAGGACAATTCGAGCCCGGGCGGGCCTGGTGAACCGGGAGGGATTGCTACGAGCGAACATGTACGCGCGAGCGCACATCTTCGCTGGCGCCGGCAGTTCCGCGGTTCTGGTGCCCCGTGCCGCAGTGCAGTCCGCGAAGGGCGTCGAACTGGTGTTCGTTCCTGTCTCGGCCGCCGAGTACGAGACGCGACGGGTTCAGACCAGCCCCTCGGACGGCGAGTTCGTTGCCGTTACGACCGGCATCACCGTGGGAGAACTCGTAGTCACCGACGGGAGCTTTCTCCTGAAGACCGAGACCCTCAAGGAGAGCATCGGCGCAGGGTGCTGCGACGCGGTCGAAGCCAAATAGGGGAGCTGTAGCATGTTGAATTGGATCATAGACTGGTCGATCCGGTACCGGTTCGCCGTCATCATCGGCTGGATCGTGCTCGCTGCTGTCGGCACTGTTGCGCTGCTGCACCTGCCGATCGACGCCTTCCCGGACACGACGCCTGTCCAGGTGCAGATCAACACGATCGCGTCGGCCCTGTCGCCGCTCGAGATCGAACGGCAGATCACCGCCCCCATCGAGCAAGCGATTTCCGGGCTACCGAAGCTGCACGAAGTGCGATCCTTGTCGAAGTTCGGGCTTTCGCAAGTCACCGTTATTTTCGAGGAGGGGACCGAGATCTACCTGGGCCGCCAGGTGGTGATGGAGAGATTGCAGGCCGTAGAGCTGCCCCCAGGAATCGAGCGCCCGCAGCTCGGCCCCGTGGCCACGGGCTTGGGCGAGGTCTTCCACTACCTGGTCACGGGTGATGGAAAGAGTCTGAGCGAACTCCGAACCGTCCAGGACTGGATCATCAAGCCGCAGCTTCGGTCCGTGCCCGGCGTTGCGGAAGTCAATACCTGGGGCGGGGACGAGCGTCAGATCCACGTGGTGGTCGATCCTCTGGACCTTGCGAAGCACAATCTGACCTTGCACGACTTGGCCACGGCACTGGAAGAGAACAACGCCAACGTCGGAGGCGGGTCGCTGGATCAGGCGGGCCAGTCCGCTCTGATCCAGGGCATCGGCATCGTCACCTCACTGGCCGACATTGAGAACGTCGGCATCTCCTCTCAAGACGGTATTCCCACTCGCGTGCGCGATGTCGCGAGAGTGGTTGACGGGCGGGAGATCCGACGCGGGGCCGTGACTGCGGATGGCAAAGGGGAGGTCGTCCTCGGACTCGGCTTTATGCTCATGGGCGAGAACAGTCACGATGTGGCCCGCGGGCTTCAGGTGCGGCTCGAGGAGATCAAGAAGAGTCTGCCTGAGGGTGTCGACGTCACAACCGTCTACAACCGGACGGAACTCGTCGACCATGTGCTGCATACGGTGAAGAAAAACCTCTTCGAGGGGGCCCTGCTCGTCATTGCGGTCCTCTTCATCTTCATGGGCAACCTGCGAGCCGGATTGATTGTTGCGACCGCGATTCCCTTGTCGATGCTGTTCGCTTTCGATCTCATGGTCCGAGCGGGAATCGCCGGGACGCTTATGAGCCTCGGCGCGATCGACTTCGGACTGATCGTCGACAGCTCGGTCATCATGGTGGAAAACACCTCCCGGCGCCTCGCAGAAGACCGGACGGGTCGGTCCCGGGCCGAGATCGTCCGGGAAGCGGCCATCGAGGTACGGCGTCCGACGATGTTCGGCGAGCTCATCATCATGATCGTCTACCTCCCGATCCTCGCCCTGGAGGGTGTGGAGGGGAAGCTCTTTCAGCCCATGGCCCTGACGGTCATCTTCGCCCTGCTGGGTTCTCTCATCCTCTCCCTCACGCTCATGCCCGCGCTAAGCGCGGTGCTCCTGCCACGTCGGATGTCGGAGAAGGAGAGCTTCGTCGTCGCGGGGGCGCGGCGGATCTACAGGCCTCTTTTGCGCCGAGCGCTGGGACAACCCCGACTCATCATCACGATTGCGGTAATACTCGTGGTGGGGGCCGGATTCCTAGCGACGAGACTCGGCTCCGAGTTTGTGCCCCGGCTTCGGGAAGGCGCGCTCGTGATCAACACGATCCGCCTGGCCGGCGTGTCCGTCGACGAATCCGTGCGCTATGGACTCCAGATAGAACGTACGCTGGAGCAGGCGTTCCCCGACGAAATCGACCGGGTCTGGACGCGCACTGGGACCGCGGAGGTCGCCACCGATCCGATGGGTCTGGAGCTCTCGGACATCTTTATTACGTTGAAGGACCGAAAGCACTGGAAGCGGGCGAAGACCCAGGATGATCTCGTCATAGCGATGCAGGAGAGGCTTTCCGGCCTCCCCGGCATGCGAATGGTCTTCACGCAACCCATCGAGATGCGCGTCAACGAAATGATCGCCGGAGTGCGATCGGACATCGGCGTCAAGTTGTTCGGGGACGATTTCGAGGTGCTCAAGGCGAAGGCTCGTGAGATCGACGACGTGATAAAGAGGATCCCCGGCGCGGCGGACGTGGTCGTCGAGCAGATCACGGGACAACCGGTGTTGCAGATCGAGGTCGACCGGGACGCCATCGCGCGACACGGGATCCCGGCCCATGAGGTCCTGGAGGCGGTTGCCGCCCTGGGAACCCGCGATGTCGGCGTGCTTCAGGATGGCGAGCGGCGATTCCCGATTGCGGTGACACTCGACGACCGCTATCGGACCGATCCCGTCGCGGTCGGCCGCATCCTCGTCACGGCCGCCAATGGCGATCGGGTCCCGTTGGAACGGCTGACACGCATCCGCATGACGGAGGGACCGTCCACGATCAACCGGGAGTGGGGCAAGCGACGGGTCGTGATCCAGTCGAACGTACGGGGGCGAGATGTAGGGAGCTTCGTCGCGGAATTGCGAACCGCCATCGACACGAAGGTCTCGCTGCCGCCAGGGTACTACGTTCGCTTCGGGGGCCAGTTCGAGCACCTGGAACGTGCCCGCGCGCGCCTCGTGATCGTAGTGCCGCTGGCGCTCTTCCTGATCTTCGCGCTGCTCTACCTGACCTACCGCCGATGGCAGGATGCTGCCCGGGTGTTCACCGGCGTGCCCTTCGCCGCTGTCGGTGGTATCGCAGCGCTCTGGATATGCGATATGCCGTTCAGCATTTCGGCCGCGATCGGCTTTGTCGCACTCTCCGGCGTCTCGGTTCTGGCGGACATGGTATTGGTGTCGACGATCCGGCAGAATCTTGCCCTTGGCGCTCCGCTGGGCCAAGCCATTTCGGATGCGGCGGATCGACGTTTGCGTCCGGTCTTGATGACGGCTCTTGTGGCGAGTCTCGGCTTCGTCCCGATGGCGTTGAACACTGGCATCGGTGCTGAGGTGCAGAAGCCCCTTGCCACGGTGGTCATTGGTGGACTGGTGTCATCGACGATTCTGACGCTTTTCGTGCTTCCAGTGCTGTACAGCATTTTTGGAAGAAGAAAGACGGGCGCGGAGATTGAGCCCGCTGTTGTGGCGAGTGCGGTTGAGGACTCGGGCGTGGCCACGACATGAGTGCAGAGAAGAGGGACGGACACTGAGAAGCGGGAGCGCATTCACTCAGGTTGCGCTTCGACCGGGCACGGTGGAGACTTCGACCGGCACATGTACCTTGGACCGGAAGAAGTTCCCGTGCCCTGGTCGCGTTTCGTATCCGACAGCCACGGAGCTTTCGGCGACTACGGCAGCAGATTAACCGTCACGTCCATCCGGTTGCTTTCGTGGCCGTGTTGATCGAATCCGCAAAACTCGTAATGGTACTCGCCCGGCAGAGCACCAACGGCGTGGCAGCCGTATTCCTGCGCGCTATCGTCGAAACAGTAGATCCCGTCTCCGGGGATCGGATCCCCGTGAGTTCCATCGTCGTAGCAATAGAACTCGCCAATGTACGAGTACCCGTTCATGTGTCCCATCATGCCGGAGATCCCGTAACGCACTTGCACCTGGCCACCGGCAATAGGATTGCCGCTATGGTCGGCGAGCCGAGCCTCGTAGCGTACCGGACCCGTGTGGCTTTCCTGCTGAAAGTCCTGGCCGTCGAGAGACAGGCCATCGACACTGACCTTGGCTGCGCTGAGCGTGAGGTCCCCGGCGTTCGAGTCCGCGGGCTGAGTAGGATCGTTCTCGCTGCAGCCACCGGCCGAGAGAACCAGAAGGGCAACAGCGATGGTGGTTATCGAGAGGGTTTGTATCTTCCGCTTCAGCATGACGTACCTCCCAGTGAAACTGTTCGCACATGGTCTCGCAGAAGAAAGCACAATAATTCATAGTAGGCAAATGGGGATTGCGGACAAATCATAGGCGGCATGAATACGAAAACCGTTGTCAATCTCGGACGTCTATCCTTAACAAAGGGATCTCTCTATTTCGTGTTTAATCTCTGTTCATTTCCGCAGACCCTATGCAAAACCCCATCCATCACACATTCATCACGGGCACAGCGCCTCGATCGCACAACTGATCTGCTGTTCTTCGGAAATTGAGCCGATAAGTGTCGCATCGATCGCCGAGATCTACCCGACCCTGCGATCATATTCCCGACAGATTCATCCAAACGTGAAAACCAGGCAGACGCCGGCCCACCCCGATGTCGCCGCATCGCTCGCCGATCGCTACGCAGCAGCCCGGTAGTACCGACTGTGAAGCCCGCCCACCATCGGTCGCCTCTTCACGGGTCCCAACTTGGCCGGCTCGACAGCCCGCCCATCCGGCGCATCCTTGTCGAGCCCCAGGTGCGTGCGCGATCCGTGGTAGTACTCGAGGTAGCCGCGAAGGATGCGGCGCGCGTGCTCTTCGTTGAACACGATCATGTGGTTCAGGCATTCGCGCTTGATCGTGCCGACAACCCGCTCGCAATAGCCGTTCTGCCAAGGGCAGCGCACCGCAGTCACGACCTGCTCGATCCCCATCTGCTCAAGCGCGGCCACGACGGCGTCACCGTAGATCTTGTCGTGGTCGCGCAGCAGGAACCGAGGCGCCGTATCGAATGGGAACGCCTGGATGAGCTGCAGCGCCGTCCACTCGGCGGTCGGGTGCGTCGTGACGTTGATGTGCATGATGCGCCGCCGATCCAGCGACAGCACCACGAAAATGTACAGCGTGCGGAACGTCACCGTCGGCACGGTCAGGAAGTCGATGGCCGCTGTTTCGTGCAGATGATTCCGCAGGAACGTCTTCCAGTTCTGCGTCGGCCGCCCGCGCCGCTTGATCATATAGCGGGCGACCGTGGACTCGTGCAGGAAGTACCCGAGCTTCATCAACTCGCCGTGGATGCGCGGCGCGCCCCACAGGGGATTCTCGCGGGAGAGACGGCGGATCACCAGGATGGCCTCCCACGGAATGCGCGGCCGTCCCGGCTGCAGCGGCCTGCTCTTCCATCGCCACCACATCCGCCATGTCTTGCGGTGCCACTTGATCACTGTCTCGGGTTGGACCAGGCGCAGTGGCCGGCGCCATCCATCCCACAGATGGCAGAGCACGATCCAGAACGCTCGGTCGCGGTTCCGGAACGGCGGCTTCGGGTTGGTGCGCTGCAAGACCAGGATCTGCTGGCGCAGGGCCAGGTTCTCCAGGATCAGGTCGTGGCGGGGGCGCAGGAGATCGCGCAGGAGGGCCAGGATGGTGGTCAGCATGTGGGTGGTATCGGCTGGAGATGAGTGCGGCTGAGGTGGAAACTGTTGTGTGGCAATTAGTTAACACCAAACACAGCGGATCTTCAAGGCAGCATCACAATGGACAATTGCATGATGATACCACTCTACCCGCCGATCTCCGTCCCCACCTTCAGCAGGTCCATGTAAGCCCCATAGCTGAACACCCGATCCCGCTGGCGCCCGCTCGTCTCGACCAGGATGTCCGCGTCACACAACGAATCGACGGCCTTGGTCGCCGTCGGCTTCGTGGTCGCGCAAATCTCCGTGACCAACTTGATCGTCACCACCGGATGACGCGGCAGCTCCTCGAAAAGCCGTGCGCCGACAACTGTGGCGCGTTGCGACTGCAGGTAGCGCAGGCGATCCCGGGTAACCAGAGCGAACAGCGATCCGATCAACGCGACAGCCTCGTCGGCGACGACGGCGACGCCTTCGAGGAAATAGGCCAGCCACCCTTCCCAGTCTCCCTCGGTACGCACGGCTTCCAGGCGGTCGTAGTACTCCCACCGATGGATCTTGAAGAAATGGCTCAGGTAGAGCAGGGGTTCGCTGAGCAGTCCCCAGCTCTCCAGGCACAGGGCGATCAGCAGCCGTCCGACGCGGCCGTTGCCGTCGAGGTAGGGGTGGATGGTCTCGAACTGCACGTGCACCAGCCCAGAGCGAATCAGGGGCGGCAGGGGCGACTCAGCGTGCAGGAACGCCTCCAGGTCACCAAGCAACTCGGACACCCGGTGTGGCGGCGGGGGGATGAAGCGCGCGTTGCCTGGCCTGGTGCCGCCGATCCAGTTCTGCGATCGGCGCACCGCGCCGGGACTCTTGTTCCGGCCGCGGGTTCCTTTGAGCAGCCGGCGGTGGGTGTCGTTGAGCAGGCGGATGGACAGGGGCAAGCCTGTGGGCCTGTGCAATTGGGCTCGGGCGTGGTTCAAGGCGTCGAGATAGTTGCAGATCTCCTCGACGTCGTCGGCCGAGGCGCCGCTTGGGGCGGCGGCTTCGACGGCCAGCAGATCCGCCAGCGAGGCCTGCGTGCCCTCGATTTGCGAACTGATGACCGCTTCCCTGCGCACGAAGGAGTAGACGAACCAGTCCAGCGACGGGACCATGCCCCCGGCAGCTTCCAGGAGTGTCAGGGCCGACTCGGCCGCCTGCAGGCGGTCAGCGAGAACTCCGGCGATGACCAGGGCAGGGCGCTTCGGCGGCAGGGCATGAGGGACGAACGCGCGGACGGTCTCGCCGGCCACGGTTGTCGATTCGTAGGTTCCGGTGGTTCGCGGCACGGGCTCCCCTTTGGCTAGGAAAGGATTGTTGCATAACTTGCGCCGGTAGTAAAGCATTCTTTCTTTGTCCGCAGGCTTGGTAAAGAGAAGGGTTCGAGGGGGGACGTGCCGGGGGAGCCAATCCTTTTCCAGCGGAATTCGACATACCTTCCGGTTAGCGGCGTGGCCCGGGGCGAGAGCTTTCGGGCTTTTCGTTTATTTGCAAGTCTGGCAACGGATTGAGCGGTTTTCGCGGGGGGACTGGATTCTCTGGTTTGGGAGGGAGAGTTTGGGGGTCGGTGGGAACCGTTAGGGGTCACGATTGGACCCCGTAGGGGGGTGGCAAAACTCTCCGAATCTCCGTTTCACAACCCTCTCTGATTTAGCGCAGGGGTGCGGATCGATTGCCGATCGTAACAGTCATCAAGAAATGGGACCACTCGCTGCTGTGCCGAAGCTGCCGCTAGCTTCTTCGCATGAATTCCCAGCCTGAGGAGCCGGATGCGGGAATTCCGCGCGTCCGGATCTGTGGGGGAGGCGACTTCCCTGGCCTACCCGACTGTTCGACACCGTTCTCCGATTTAGCGCTCGGCGTGCGGCACCGCCCCGATCGTAACCGTCTTGCCTGGTGACGCATCTGTGGCCGTGACAGGATCGACAGTGCTACAGCTCATGTCTCACGACCATCTCACAGCCTCGCGTTCCGCAGCCGCAAGGCGTTGCCGATGACCGAGACGGAACTCAGGCTCATGGCGGCCCCGGCGATGATCGGGCTGAGCAGCAGGCCGAAGAACGGGTACAGCACTCCGGCCGCCACCGGAATGCCCAGCACGTTGTAGAGAAAGGCGAACATCAGGTTCTGCCGGATATTCCGCATGGTGGCGTGACTGAGGCGGATGGCCTTGGCGATGCCGAGCAGGTCGCCCTTGACGAGAGTAATGCCCGCGCTCTGCATGGCCACGTCAGTGCCGGTACCCATGGCAATGCCGACATCGGCCTCGCTGAGGGCCGGGGCATCGTTGATGCCGTCGCCGGCCATCGCTACATGCCCGCCCTCTGCATGCAGTTTCTTCACGTACGCGACCTTGCCGGCGGGTTCGATCTCCGCCTCCACCGCATCGAGACCGAGCGTGCCGGCCACAGCGTCGGCCGTACGGCGGTTGTCGCCCGTGAGCATGATCAGCTTCAGCCCGAGCGCGTGGAGCTCGCGGACCGCCTCGGCGGTCGTGGACTTGAGTGGGTCGGCGACGGCGAGAACGCCAGCCGGCCGGTTATCGACAGCGACAAACATCGCAGTCTTGCCCTCTTCCTGGAGCCGGACAGCCTTGGCCTCCAGGGGCTCCAGGTCAGCGATCTTCCCGTTCCGCAGGAATTCAGGTTTGCCGATCATCACCGCGCGGCCGCCGACGGTGCCCATGACGCCTCCCGCCGTCACCGACCGGAAGTCCTGCACGGGCTGGAGATCGGCGTTTTGCTCCTTCGCGCCCTGCACGATCGCGGCCGCGAGCGGATGCTCGCTGTTCTGTTCCAGGGAGCCGGCCAGGCGCAGGAGTGCCTTCGCGTCGAACCCGCCGACGGGCAGGACGTCGATGAGCCTGGGCTTGCCCTCTGTGAGGGTGCCCGTCTTGTCCACGACGAGAGTGGTGACCTTCTCCAGCCGCTCGAGCGCCTCGGCGTTCTTCACGAGAACGCCCGCCTGCGCTCCGCGTCCGACGCCGACCATGATCGAGATGGGCGTTGCCAGGCCGAGCGCGCACGGACAGGCGATGATCAGGACCGCGACGGCGTTGACGATGGCGTGCGCGAGCTTCGGCTCCGGCCCGAGCCACATCCAGCAGGCGAAGGTGAGCACCGACACTGCTAGCACCACCGGCACGAAGATGCCCGCGACCCGGTCGGCCAGTCCCTGAATGGGAGCCCGGCTGCGCTGGGCCTCGGCGACCATGTTCACGATCTGCCCGAGCAGCGTGTCGGCGCCGACCCGCTCAGCACGCATGACAAAACTGCCGGAGCCATTGACGGTCCCCCCCGTCACCTTGTCGCCGACTGACTTCTCCACCGGGAGCGGCTCCCCGGTGATCATGGACTCTTCCACGCTGGAGTGCCCCTCGACCACCGCGCCATCGACGGGCACCTTGTCGCCCGGAACGACCCGCAACCAGTCGCCGACCTTCACGTGGTCGAGCGGAACCTCGTGGTCCCCCCCGGGGGCGACCTGGCGCGCCGTGGGAGGGGCAAGGTTCAGCAGCGCCTTGATGGCGCTGCCCGTGCGGCTGCGGGCGCGCAGTTCCAGCACCTGACCGAGGAGCACGAGTACGACGATCACCGCCGCGGCCTCGAAGTAGATGGCGACCTTGCCCTCATGTCCCATCGACTGGGGGAATAGCTGGGGCACGAGCACCGCCACGACGCTGAAGACGTATGACGCGCCTACGCCGATGGCGATCAGCGTGAACATGTTCAGGTGACGCGTCACGACCGAGCGCCAGGCCCGCTCGAAGAACGGCCAACCCGCCCACCACACCACGGGTGTCGTGAGTATCAACTGCGTCCAGCGGGAGGCCTGGCCGTCCGCCCGAAACGACTTGGCGAGCGCCGGGACCTGATGGGACATCGCGAGAACAAGAACCGGCAGCGCGAGCGCGGCGCCGATCCAGAAACGCCTGGTCATGTCGCGGAGCTCGGCGTTGTCCTCACCACCCGCATCAGCCGTCGCTGTCCTCGGCTCCAGGGTCATGCCGCACTTCGGGCAGTTGCCGGGATGATCCTGCTGCACTTCGGGATGCATCGGGCAGGTGTAGAGCGGGTGGCCGGAAGCGGGTGCGCTCCCGGCTGGACCGGGTGCGTCGGCATCCGCATTGCGCGCGGTGCCTGGGGATGGCGCCTTGCTTGACATGCAGCAGTGCTCCTTTGGGCATCAGCTGTGGAAAAGACGATACACCGACGCACCGGCACACCTGGGCCGATGCCGCGGATCGTGCGGATCGTAACCCGGGTCGCCCGGGAGTGAAACGACCAGGCGCCGGGCCGCTACCCGCAGCAGCCGCCCGACTTGCCCGCGGACTTTGCACCGGCTGGCGCGGACAGGAACTTGTCCCGACAATGGTCGCTGCAGAAGTAGAAGGTCTCGCCGTCACGCGTTGCCTTCTGGGCGGTATTCACGTTCACGGTCATTCCGCAGATGGGGTCTCTGGTTGTGGAGTTCTGTTCATTCGTAGCCATGTTGCTCTCCTTGCTGCTGCGTGGGAAACCTAGTTGCGGGCCCCCAGCATGACGTAGTTGGCAAAGTCGACGTTCAACTTCGCCATGAGCGTGGCCTTGACATCGATCTCCGGACTCAATGTCCAATATATGTCCGAACTTCCTATCTGCGCCTCTTCGCCAGAAACCAGACCAGCAGGATCAGGAGCGCAATGCCACCGACCCACCAGAGTACCATCCATCCGCCCTGCCCGTAGCTGTGCATGTCGTTCATGTCGCCCATGACTGATCCCTTCGTCAGGGCATCGGGTTGGCCGGGAATCGACGTCCCGCTTGCGAATGCTGTCAGGATCAAGCAAGCCGCACGCCACGGCAGGAGCGCCAGTTAACTGATCGATGTGGTATGAGATAGCCTCTCGCGACGACCGTCGCATCCAATCATTGTGATACCGCCTCCATCATTCCGATGAGTCGCGACAATCACCGAGTCCCTGTCTCTAATCAATATTCCATCTGCCAGCAGCATTCAGCCTCGATACTGTCAGAATTTTTCGAAAACTGAGTGATACGGACTGAAGTGAACCGATCATCGGGCCGGACGACGATGGATCATGAGATGTTCAGTGCTGAAACATATAATATTACGCGACTCAGCATTGGCTAGGCATGCTAACCCTACGACAAGGCTGTCGCAGTGCCAGGTTCTCCAGCGCGATGGTGCGGTGTCTCCGCAAGGGAGACAGCAGGAGGCGAAGAAGGAGGATGAACATGATGTCCGGGGATATCGGCTGAAAGGGCAGATTTTGAACTGAGAATCACAGCAACACATTGCTGCGATGTATGTCGATTCTCAACAATAAACCTTGCAAAAATAAACAGCTACCTTAATAATGATTGATATGAAACGAGGCGCGCAAACCCTACTGGAAGAGTATCTGACGCTGTTCCCCTGCGTGGCGATCGTCGGCCCCCGCCAGTGCGGCAAGACGACGCTGCTGGGGAGCCTGGATGAGTCCTGGCGCGTGTTCGACCTTGAGCGCGGCGGCGACTTCCAGGCTGTTGTCGATGACCCCGACCTGTTCTTGAGTCTGCACCCGGGCAAAGTCGCCGTCGATGAAGCCCAGATCCTGCCCGCGCTGTTTCCGGCGCTGCGCGTCGCCATCGACGCCGATCGCGGCACCACCGGGCGTTACATCGTCACCGGCTCGAGCTCGCCTGAACTTGCCCGTGCCATCACGGAATCGCTGGCCGGGCGCGTCGGCATCATCGAATTGGCGCCGCTCAGCTGGTCTGAGGTGAAGCCGTCAGCCGGACCAGGCGTGATCGCCCTGTTGCTCGACCCGGCCGTGACCGCTGCCGATCTTGTCGCGAATGGCAGCGCGCGCGGCGACCTCAAGGCGCTCACCGATTTCTGGTTCAAAGGCGGTTATCCCGAGCCGTGGCTGCGCAACGACCGGCGATTCCGCGAGACCTGGATGGACCAGTACGTCCGCGCCTATGTGCTGCGCGACGTGGCCCGGCTGTTTCCGGGCCTGAATCAAGAGAAGTTCCGGACCTTTGCCCGCATGCTGGGTGGCCTGTCCGGGCGCGCGGTCAACCAGGCCGAGGTTGCCCGCGCGCTGGGCGTGTCATCGCCGACGGTGCGCGACTATTTCGAGATTGCCGAGGGCACCTATCTTTGGCGCTCGCTGCCCGCCTTCACGCGCAATGTCACCAAACGTGTGGTCAAGCATGCCAAGGGCTACTTGCGCGACAGCGGCCTTGGCCACCACGCTCTGCGTGTGCCCGACGTGACCGCGCTGCTTTCCCATCCCCAGGCCGGCGCCTCCTGGGAAGGCATGGTCGTGGAAGAGATCTGCCGCCAGTTGGGCCAGCGCGGCATCGGCTTCGATGCGTACCACTACCGCACGGGTGGCGGCGCCGATGTCGACCTTGTCATTGAGGGCATGTTCGGGCTCGTGGCGGTGGAGATCAAGTTGGGCCAGCGGGTGCGAGCGCAGGAACTGCGCGGTTTCCGGGAGTTTGTCGCGGATCACCGTTGCCGGTTCGGCATCGTGTTCAGCAACGAAGAAAAGCCGCGGTTGCTGGACGTGAACATCGCAAGTCTGCCGGTGCGATACCTGTAGGTTGACATCAGACTGATGCCCGCTGCCCTCACCACCGACACCGGCGCGTTCTCTGCCCTGTTGAAGGCGCCGAAGCGGAAGCTGGATTTAGCCACTGATCGACTCCGGTATCGCTGGAGTGAAACTGGATCTCTTGATCACTTGCGCCTCTTCAATATCCCGTCCGATCTGGTATATCATCAGTTTCCGACCGCACCTTTCGACCGGCGCCGACAACATTCACCTTGCTAGGAATTAGGCCGCTGACTAGCTTTGCTCAACGACCGCCGCAATGGGCATACCGCTTTGATTGACAGCCGTTTGCCGTGGCGGACAGGCGCTTTCACCAGGACCTCGATCGCCTTTGCCGGACCGCTTTTCGCGACCGGCTTAGCGAGGGAGGGGCGCGGAGCCATGGCCAGCGAAGCTCAGACCCGCTACAAGATGGTCAACGTCCGGACCGGGCACGTCATCATGGAGCATGACGTCTTGAGTCACGCGGCTCGTTCCTACTTCTGTGACGAACCCATCCCGCCGCGCGAGGATTATCGCGAAGGAGAGCATCGCTGGCGCTACGCAGGCATGGCGCAGTCCTTCCAGTTCGACATCCTCGATGAGCGGACGGGCGTGACCGTCCCGCTGCGGGAGATGCTCGGCCTCGTCTACTACGCCAACGCCAAGCCTGACAGCACCCTGCACCGCCTGGGCACGGTCGCGCACGAAAATGGGATCTCGGTTTACGCGGCCGTCGCCTACGAGAATCCGGACGGGTCGGTGCGCGTGCTGGACGGCGAGAAGGTGCGGTTGCTCAACGCGCTGTTCAACGATCGTTTGCACACGCCCGGCAAGAAGGTCCTGATCTTGCCGGATCTCTTCGATATCTACCGCACGGTGTCCTATGGGGACATCATGATCGACTTCGGCCTGTCGTCGATGGAACCGGACGAGGTCTAGACTCGCCAATTCAAGGAGCCCGAGCATGAAACTGTCGGTCCTCGCGGAGAAGCTGGCGCTCAAGCCCGTCACCGAGATGTTTGATAAGGAGATCTCCGGCGTCTACATCTCCGACATGGTGAGCGACGTGATCGCCAACGCGAAACCGGGCGACCTGCTGGTGACGGTGCAGATCCACAACAACGTGATCGCCGCCGCCAACCTCGTCGACATCGCGGGCATCGTGGTCACCCAGGGCAAGCTGCCGTCGGAAGACGTCAGGAAGATGGCCGAGAAGGCGCAGATTCCGATCTTCTCGACCGATCTGAGCCGCTGGCAGGTTACGACCATGCTGTACGAAGCCGGGGTGCGCTGACCCGCTGCCAATCCCGGGAGTCGCCGAGATGCTGATGCAGGAACTGGTCGACCTCCTGAAGTGCCAGGTGATCCTGGGGGCTGAGTTCATGGCGGGCCTGGAAGTGACGGCCTGCTTCGCGGCCGACCTCATGAGCGACGTGTTGGCGTTCTCCCACCCCGGCTCCCTGCTGATCACGGGCCTCGCGACCATCCAGTCGGCCCACACCGCCGACGTCGCCGACCTCGCCGGCATCCTCTTCGTCGGCGGCAAGACACCGGACGAGCCCGTCATCGCCCTCGTCCGCAACCAGCGCATCCCCCTGCTGACGACGGAGCTGTCGATGCTCGAGGTGTGCAGCCGTCTGCGCGCCGGCGGCCTGGAACCGGGAGGGCGGCCGTGAACGAGAGCCGCTGGAGCACCGGCGAGCCGCGCGTGCCCTGGGAGGGCGCGGAGATCCTCTACAGCGAGAGTTTCCAGATCGTCGGCGACGATTTCGAACACGGCGGCGAGGCGGCCTCGAAGATCAAGGCGATGCTCAAGCAGTTCGGCCTGGACACCACCGTCATCCGCCGCCTGTCGATCGCCAATTTCGAGGCGGAGATGAACGTCATCATGTACGCGCGCGAGGCCGAGATGCAGCTGCAGGTGTTGCCGACCGCGGTGCGCGTGATCCTGTCCGACCGCGGCCAGGGCATTCCCGACATCGGGCAGGCCCTTCAGGAAGGCTACTCCACGGCCACGCCGCAGATGCGCCAGCGCGGTTTCGGCGCCGGCCTGGGGCTGCCCAACATCAAGCGCAACACCGACGAGTTCGAGATCATCTCGACGCCGGGCGTGGGGACAACCCTGCGTTACACCATCCACCTTCAGAGTTGAACCAGATGGTCGCCCGCGAACCGTCCATCCTCTTCGACGCGGCCCGGTGCGTGGGCTGTGTCGCCTGCAGCCAGGTCTGCCCGACGAGGGCGATCCGCGTCGCCGGCGGCTGCGCGGTCGTCAAGCCGGAACTGTGCATCGACTGCGACGCGTGCATCGGCGTTTGCCGCTACGACGCGGTGCGGGCCCGGCTGTCGTCCCCCGCCGATCTCGCGCGTTTCAAGTACAAGGTCGCCATCCCGTCGATGACCCTGTACGCCCAGTTCGGTCGCGACATCCACCCGAGCCAGGTGCTCCACGGCCTGACCCGCCTCGGGTTCGACCGGGCCTACGACATGTCGTGGATGAACGAGATGGTCGCCGGCGCCATCGACGCCTCGTTCAGCGAAGCGGTCGGTCCGTGGCCGAAGATCTCGGTCACCTGCCCGGCGATCGTGCGCCTGGTGCAGGTCCGCTACCCGGACCTGCTCGACAATCTGGTCCAGATCGAAACCCCGCGGGAACTGGCCGCCAAGGTGTTGCGCCGGCGGGTCGCCGCCGAGCAGCAACTCCAGCCGCAGGACATCGGGATCTTCTTCATCACCCCCTGCACGGCGATCATGAACTCGATCGTGGCGCCCGTCGGCCTGGAGCAGTCCAACCTCGACGGCGCCTTC
Source organism: bacterium (assembly GCA_031441465.1). Lineage (GTDB taxonomy): Bacteria > Krumholzibacteriota > Krumholzibacteriia > LZORAL124-64-63 > LZORAL124-64-63 > PNOJ01. Next base: position 19,218 of record JANOEP010000016.1, read on the forward strand.
GCGATCAGCGAGATCTGCGGTCCGTTGCTGAAGGCCATGAAACTCGGCGGGGCGGAGGAACGCGACGATCAGATCAGCCGCGCCGGGATCAGGTGGGCGATGTCCGGCGGCGGGCTGATGGGCATGCGCAACACCAACACGATGTCGGTCCACAGCTTGCGCGACGTCCAGTATGTCTTCGACCATCTCGAGGCCGGCAAGTTCCAGAGCGTCGACCTGATCGAGGCCTACATCTGTCCGGACGGCTGCATCAGCGGCGGCTTGACGATCGAAGGCCGTTACGCGGCCGGACGCAACCTGGAGCACATCGGCCGCCGGCTGGGAACCCAGAGCCTGTTCAAAGAAGAAAAGGTGCGCTCGCTGATGCGGGAGCACTTCTTTGACCTCGAGGAAGAGATCAAGGCGCGCGCCGTCCGGCCGGTCGCCCAGGATCTGCGGCGGGCGATCGCGCTCGAGCGCGAGCGGCAGGAGCTGCTCGCCCGGTTGCCCAAGAAGGACTGTGCCGCCTGTGGCGCTCCCGACTGCGCCACGCTGGTGGAAGACGCCTTGCGCAACGAGGCGAAAATCGACGACTGCATCTTCCTGCGGCTGGCCCGCTGCGAAGAAGCCGCCGCCAAGCGAGGGGAGGGCTCTCCATGAGCAAACAGATGCTGATCCTGGACACGAGCTGTCCGCAGTGCGCGGCCCTGCTGACGGAAGGCGGCAAGATCCCGCTGAACGCCTTCGTGCACGACACGCACCAGGAAGGCGAGATGCGCCTCAGCGCGCTGTTCGGGGATTACTCCGTCGAGACGGAGCTGGAGCTGCCGCCCGGATCGGTCGTGGAATTCCGCTGCCCGCGCTGCGAGGCCAGCCTCACCCTGCCTCTGGCCTGCAAGCTCTGCGGCGCGCCCATGACGTCGCTGAACCTCGTCAAGGGCGGCTACGTCGAGTTCTGTTGCCGGCGGGGGTGCCAGGGTCACGCGCTCGGCGGCATCGGCGACATCGACCACATGATGTCGCTCATGAACCGGATGTTCGAGACACCCTACGACTAGACCACGAGCGACAAGAATACGAATGAGGAGACGAGGGCGATGTCCGACCACAAGAAGATAGATTTTCGGACCCTGCAGTACACCGGCCAGGAGGGGCGGCTCATCCCGCTCCTGCAGCAGGCGCAGGCGCAGGACGGCTATATTGCGCGCGAGAGGCTCGTGGAGATCAGCGAGCAGACGGGGGCGCCGCTCGCGCAGATCTACGGGGTGGCCACCTTCTACGCGCAGTTCCGATTCCAGCCCGTCGGCAAGCACATCTGCCGGGTCTGCCACGGCACGGCTTGCCACGTCGCGGGCGCCAAGGCGATCAGCGAGGCGCTCGAGTCGCACTTCGGCATCCATGACGGCGAGACGACGCCGGACCGCGAGTTCACGCTCGAGACCGTCTCGTGCCTGGGCTGTTGCAGCCTCGCGCCGGTCATCATGATCGACGGCGCGACCTACGGCAACCTGAGCCCCACGGACATCAAGAAGGTCATCAAGCAGCACCGGCAAGCCGGTGAAGAGGTCGTGAAGACATGAAGCTCCTCGTGGGTCTGGGCACCTGCGGCATCGCCGCGGGTTCGGAGGCGATCTACCGCTCACTCGCCGCGCGGGCGGGCAACGGCGGTCCGCGGTTCGAACTGGGCAAGACCGGCTGTCTCGGCATGTGTTACATCGAACCGCTGGTCGAGGTCCTGGACGATCGGGGCGCGGTCTGGCAATACGGCCGCGTCACCGAGGACAAGCTCGACCGCATCCTCGAGGAGCACGTCGCGGGCGGCCGGCCGGTGGCCGAGTGGCTGGTCTGGAGCGACGACGGCCAGGGCAGCGAGGGCGCGTACCTCTCGCGGCAGAACCGGATCGTGCTGCGCAACTGCGGGCGCATCGACCCGGAGGTCCTGGCGGACTACCTCGCGGTCGGCGGTTACGAAGCGCTGCGCAAGGTCCTGCAGGACAAGGATCCCGACGGGTTGATCAACGTGGTCGTGGAGTCGGGGCTGCGCGGCCGCGGCGGCGCGGGCTTCCTGACCGGCATGAAGTGGCGCTTCACGCGCCTGGCGGCCGGCGAGCGGAAGTACATCATCTGCAACGCCGACGAGGGCGACCCGGGCGCGTTCATGGACCGTTCGGTTCTGGAGAGCGACCCCCACTCCGTGCTCGAGGGCATGGCCGTCGCGGGTTACGCGATCGGCGCCGACCACGGCTACATCTACGCCCGCGCGGAATACCCCAAGGCCATCGAACGCCTGAACATCGCGATCGCGCAGGCCGAGGCGCAGGGCTTCCTCGGCGACCGCATCCTGGGATCCGACTTCAACTTTCACATCCGGTTGAAGGAGGGCGCGGGGGCGTTCGTGTGCGGCGAGGAGACCGCCCTGATCGGCTCGATCGAGGGCCACCGCGGCATGCCGCGCGTGCGCCCGCCGTTCCCCGCGACCAAGGGCCTGTGGGGCTGCCCGACGAGCATCAACAACGTCGAGACGTTCGCGAACGTGCCGTGGATCATCACCCACGGCGCGGCGGCCTTCAACTGCCTGGGCACCGCCAACAGCAAGGGCACCAAGGTCTTCGCCATGGCCGGCAAGGTGCGCCGCGGCGGTCTGGTCGAGGTGCCGATGGGCATCTCGATTCGCGAGATCGTGTTTGAGATCTGCGGCGGCATCGCGGGCGACCGGAAGTTCAAGGCCGTGCAGATGGGCGGGCCGTCCGGCGGCTGCATCCCGGCCGAGCTGCACGATACGGTCATCGACTACGAGTCGATCAACAAGACGGGCGCCATCATGGGATCGGGGGGCCTCGTCGTGATGGACGAGACCACCTGCATGGTGGACATCGCCCGGTTCTTCCTGGACTTCACGCAGCGCGAGTCCTGCGGCAAGTGCACGTTCTGCCGCGTCGGCACCAAGCGGATGCTGGAGATCCTGACCCGCATCTGCGAGGGCGAGGGCCGCGACGGCGACATCGAGCTGCTCGAGCAGCTCGCCCACCTGGTCAAGAACAACTCCCTGTGCGGTCTCGGACAGACGGCGCCGAACCCGGTGCTGACGACCCTGAAGTACTTCCGCTCGGAGTACGAGGCCCACATCACGAACAAGAAGTGCCCGGCGCACCACTGCCAGAAGCTGTTGACCTACACGATCACGGAGGCCTGCACCGGCTGCCTGGCGTGCGGGCGCGTGTGTCCGACGGGTGCGATCACCGGCGAGAAGAAGCAGTTGCACCACCTCGACCAGTCGAAGTGCATCCAGTGCGACGAGTGCCACAAGACCTGCCGATTCCACGCCATCGTGCGTTTATAGCGAGGTTGTCATGGACCTGATCAAGCTCGAAATCGACGGCAAGCGCGTCATCGCCGACAACCGGCAGACCATCCTCGAGGTGGCGCGCCAGCACGGCACGGACTCCATCCCGACGCTCTGCCACGACGGACAGCTCGAGCCGTTCGCCTCCTGCTTTCTCTGCGTCGTGAAGGTCAAGGGAGCGCGCACCCTGCTGCCCGCCTGCTCGACCAAGGTCCAGGCGGGGATGGTCGTGGAGACCGACACGCCGGAAGTCCGCCGCTCGCGCCAGGCCGCGCTCGAGCTGATTCTGTCGAACCACTATGCCGACTGCGTCGGCCCGTGCCAGCTCAGCTGTCCCGCGGGGATCGACATCCAGGGCTACATCGCCCTGGCGGCTCTCGGCAAGTACCACGACGCGATCAAGCTGATCAAGGAGCGCAACCCGTTGCCGGCGGTGTGCGGGCGCGTCTGCACGCGGCCGTGCGAGGTCACCGGCTGCCGGCGCAACCTGCTGGACGAGGCGGTCGGCATCGACTACATCAAGCGCTACGTCGCCGACCTCGACCTCAGTTCGACCCGGCCGTGGCGTCCGCACGTCGCGCCGGTCAACGGCAAGCGCGTGGCGATCATCGGCGGCGGGCCGGCGGGGCTCTCCTGCGCCTACTACCTGGCGATCCGCGGCTACGCGGTCCACGTCTTCGAGAGCCTGCCCGAGGCGGGCGGCATGCTGCGCTACGGCATCCCCGAATACCGGCTGCCGAAGGAGACCCTCGACCTCGAGATCAACCAGATCCTCGAGCTGGGTGTCCAGCTGTCGACCAACATGACCCTCGGCCGCGACTTCACCGTCGCGAGCCTGAGGCAGGACGGGTTCGACGCCGTGTTCCTGGGCATCGGTGCCTGGGACACCTCGAAGATGCGGGTGCAGAACGAGGAAACGCCGGGCGTGCTGCCGGGCATCGAATTCCTGCGCGAGTACGGCCTGCGCCGCGCCCACCAGCTTCCCGGACGGGTGCTGGTCGTCGGCGGCGGCAACACCGCCATCGATTGCGCGCGCACGTCGCTGCGGCTAGGCGCCGGCGAAGTGCGCCTGTTGTACCGGCGCACCCGCGCCGAGATGCCGGCCAACGCGGTGGAGATCGAAGAGGCCGAGCACGAGGGCGTCCACCTGGATCTCCTCGTCGCGCCGACCCGCGTGCTCGTCAAGGACGGACGCGCGGCCGGCCTCGAATGCCTGCGCATGGAACTCGGCGAGCCCGACGCGTCGGGCCGCCGCAGTCCGAAGCCCGTGCGCGGCTCCGAGTTCGAAATCGCCGCCGACTGGATCATCGCCGCGATCGGACAGAGCACCCAGGCGCAGCAGATCTTCGGCGGCCGCCTGCCGAACATGCTGCCCTTCGGCGAGACGCTGAACCTGACCCGCTGGCAGACCGTCCAGGTGAACGACAAGACCTTTGAAACCTCCGTCGAGGGCGTCTTTTCCGGCGGCGACGTCGTCACCGGCGCCGCGACGGCGATCGAGGCCATCGCGGCCGGCCGCAAGGCGGCGCACGCCATCGACGCCTACGTCCGCACGGGCAAGGCGCAACCCGAGCCCGAGGAATTCGTCAGCCGCAAGGACTCTTTCCGCAAGGTCACCCGGGAGGACCTGCGCGAGGGGCCGCGCCATTCCCGCCGCCCGATGCCCCAGCTGCCGATCGAAGACCGCATCCGCAGCTTCGTCGAGGTCGAGACCGGCTACAGCGCCGCCGACCTCAAGGTCGAGTCGGCGCGCTGCCTCGAGTGCGGCTGCACGGCCCTGTTCGACTGCGACCTGCGGCGATACGCGACCGAGTACCAGGTCGACATCACCCAGTTCCTCGGCGAGGCCAAGCAGTACAATGTCGACCGCCGCCACCCGCTGATCGAACTGGACCCCAACAAGTGCATCCTCTGCGGGCGCTGCGTGCGCATCTGCAGCGAGCTGGTGGGCGTGGGGGCCTACGGTTTCATCAACCGCGGCTTCAACACGGCCGTCAAGCCGGCGATGGCCGGATCGCTCCTGGATACCGACTGCGTCTCCTGCGGTCTGTGCATCGGCACCTGTCCCACCGGTGCGATCTCCGAGGTCGTCCAGCTCGTGAAGCCCGGCCCGTGGCCCACGGACAAGTCGCCGACGGTCTGCACCTACTGCGGCATCGGCTGCAAGCTCAACTACGACACCTACGGCGACGCGCTGGTGAAGGCGTCGCGCTACGACGACGGGGCCGCGACCAGCGGCAACCACTGCCGCAAGGGCCGTTTCGGCTACGGCTACGTCCGCTCGGCCGAACGGCTGCTGGACGCGCGGATCCGCGCCGGCCGCGAGCTGCAGGAATCGCCGGTCGACGAGACGATCGCCTTCACCGCGATGCGCCTCAAGGAACTGCGGCGCAAGTACACCGGCGACGAGGTGGCGGTGTTCATCTCGCCGCGCCTGACCAACGAGGAGATCTACCTCGCGCAGAAGTTCGCGCGCATCGCGCTGGGTACGCACCAGGTGTCGTCGCTCGCGCATCTCGTCAACCGGGACCTGGCCTGCCCGGACGTCATCTCGACGGCGACCTATCGCGAACTCGAGGACGCGCAGGCGATCGTCGTCGCGGCTTCCGATCCTTGCGACGAGCACTTCGTGGCCGATCTGCTGATCAAGAAGGCCATCCGCAAGGGCGCTCGTCTCATCTACGTCGGTCCGGAGAGCAACCGCACGGCGCGCCATGCCGATGTCTTCCTGCGCTGCGAGGACGGCTCCCAGACCCAGGCCGTGCTCGCGCTGCTGCGCGCCTACGGGGACAGCGTGCCGCAAGCGCTCGACGGCCGGGACGCCCTCGCGGCGCTCGCGCGCGAGGCGGGAACCGCGGACCTGGATCCCGACGCGCTGACGGCGGCGGCAGCCATCCTGGCGCGGAGCATCCTGAAGGTCTTCGTGTGCAACCGCGATTACCGCGGCCCCCGTGTGGCCGGCGACCTGCGGCTGTACGCGGACGCCGCCGAAGCATTCGGTTGTGACCTGCTCGCCCTGCACGAGAAGGCCAACATGCAGGGGCTGCTGGACCTGGGTGTCAGTCCGGAGTGGTTCCCGGGTTACGCGCCGACCGACGACGGCTCGGTCGTGGCGGAATTCGAAAAAGAGTGGTGCGTGGCCCTGCGCGGCAACGAAGGCGCCGGCGCCGATCTTGCCGCCAAGCTGCGCGACAAGAAGATCAAGGTCGCGGTCGTGATCGGTGAGGACCCCGTCGGCGCACCCGGTTTCCCGGTTGAACTGAGCGAAGGCCTGTGTGCCGCCGACTTCCTGGTCGTGATGGACCTGTTCCTGACGCCGACCGCCCGCCTGGCCAACGTCGTGCTGCCGCTGTCGGCGATGGCGGAGACGTCGGGCACGCTCACCAACAGCGAGCGGCGGGTGCAGGCGGTGCGCCGCGCCGTGCCGCCGGCGACCGCGCTCGAAACGTGGCAGCTCATTTGCCAGCTCGGCGCCCAGATGGGCTACCGTTTCAAGCTGAAGTACGCCAATCCGGCGGAGGTGTTTGCCGAGATCCAGCGGGTCGTGCCGGCCTATGGAGCCGTGACGGTCGACAGCGCCGACGCGGACGGCATCTGGACCCCCCCGATGGGTGGGCTGGCGCGCCGACCCTTCACCGGCGGCGCGGCAGCCAAGATCACGCCGGTACCCACGCTGGACCTCGACCACCTCGAACTCCAGTTCGGCCAGTGGTTCGCCGAGATGATGGCCGGCGCCCGGGCGCGCCTCGAAGCCGAGAAGGCGGTCGCGGCGAAATGAACCCGGCGGCGATCGGCATCGACGGGCCGGAGCCATCCGTCGTGCAAGGAGTTCCCATGAAGCGCTGGACCCTGGTTCTCTTGACCGCACTGCTGTGCGCCCCGGCGGCCATCGCCCAGACCGACAAGGCCGGCTGCAAGGATCACCCGCTTTTCCCGACGCGCATGCCCGGCTACGTCATCCAGAACTGCAAGGTCGAGGAGTTCGGCGTGTTCGATTTCTCCATGGCGCCCAGGGAGAAGCTCCCCGTCGAAGGCAAGTTCACCTTCATCACGTACGCCATCGCCAACAGGGCCGACGAGCCGTCCCCGCTCGCCGTCGTCCGCAACTTCGAGAACGCCATCCTCAAGATCGGCGGCACGATCCTCTCCTCGGATCCGAAGCGTCGCGTGAACGGGAAGGTCCTGAAGGACGGTCGGGAGGTCTGGGTGCAGGTCGAGAAGGGGAACGGCACCATCTGGCTGCGCATCGTGGAGAAGGCCGGGATGACCCAGTACGTCGTCGCGGACGCGGCGGCCTTCCGGAACGACCTCGCGACCGTGGGCCGCACGGCGGTGTACGGCATCTTCTTCGATACGAACCAATCGGTGGTGAAGCCGGAATCGGCGCCCGCCCTGACGGAGATCGCCAAGCTCCTGGAGCAGGACCCGGGCCTGAGTCTCAAGGTCGTGGGCCACACGGACATGACCGGCGCCATGGACGCCAACCTGGCGCTCTCCCTGGCCCGGGCGGAGGCCGTGGTCCATGCCCTCGTCTCCCAACACGGCATCGCCGCATCCCGCCTGAAAGGGTACGGCGTGGGGCCGCTGGCGCCCCTGGCCGCGAACGACACGGACGAAGGCCGGGCCAAGAACCGCCGAGTGGAATTGGTGAAGGAATAGCCCGCGCCCCAAGCCATGGACGACTTGACATCCGGTCTGCGTCGCGCCGTGGATCCTGATGAAGACGCACGCCCATAATGCATATAAAATAATAATAGTTCATGTGCGCCCATGAATCCGAATCACCGCAACACGCACAATACACCGGAACTGCCATCAAATATCAAAATGCGCTATTGATTTTCAAAGGTTGTTCGGCATATGATCGGGATCTAGTGGGGGAGTCTTCTTGGAGTCGGCATCGTGTTGGGACAATCTACGAATCTTGTTCCTTATGCCTTGATCCGATTTCATCACGACTCTTCCGCGCGATCACCGTGGGAGAACACCTGATCCCACGACGGATTCACAACAGTTGTTCGAGGGGGACAAAATGCGCAAAGTCATCGTGATGCTGTTGATCATGGCGATCACCGGCACGGCCATCGCCCAGGACCTGGGCAGCTCGAGGGACATGCCCGCCAAGCGCATGACCAACATCCAGTACACCCCGCCGGCCGACGGCAACCGCCAGGGCGGCGACGACGCCTACTCGGCAGTGGCCATCGCCAGCCTGCCCTACACGAACGTCGGCACCACGAACGGCTTCTTCGATGACTACGACGTGGCCTGCCCCTACGGCGGCTCGACGTCCCCCGATGTCGTGTACAGCTACATGCCGGCGGCGGACGTGGCGGTCGCGGTCGACCTCTGCGGGTCGGGCTACGACACGAAGGTCTACATCCTCGACTCGACCCTGACGCCCATCGCCTGCAACGACGACTTCTACTTCGACGCCGGCTGCGGCGTCTACGTTTCGTTCGTCGAGGCCACCCTGACCGGCGGCGAGACCTACTTCATCGTCGTTGACGGCTACGGCGGCGAGTCCGGCTCGTACGCGATCTCCGTCGACGGCTTCGTGCCCTGCGTGGTCGCTTGCCCCGCCGACGCGGTGCCCGAGGGCGAGCCCGCGATGTACGACGGCTATGCCGACGAGTACAACAGCGGCTGCAACGGCGTGATGAGCAACAACTTCCAGGTCATCGACTGGACCAACGACGAAGACGGCGTCGCCCCCTTCGACGGCTGCGCCTTCCTGTGCGGCAACAGCGGCTGGCACCTCAGCGCCGACTTCACCGGTGAAGAGCGCGACACCGACTGGTTCGTCGCCACCGCCCTGAACAGCGGCACCATGGAGTTCACGGTCGAGTCCCAGTACCCGTGCTACCTGTTCCAGCTGACCCCGTCCCCGATGGACTGCGGTCTCGTTGCCGTCGGTCTCCAGACGACGTCCGACTGCGGCGCCCCCGGGACCCTGTCCATTCCCGTCGTCGCCGGCGAGGTTGTCTACCTGTGGGTCGGCCCGACCACCTACACCGGCCCCGTCCTCGAGTTCCCCTACTCCATGACGGTCTGCAACAACGAGTTCGGCACCGTGTCGAACGAGGACATGGACTGGGGACAGGTCAAGACCCTGTTCAAGTAGCATGATCCGTTGAAGTCCTGATTGCGGACAGGGGGCCGCCTTCCTTCGGGGAGGCGGCCCTCGTTGTGCGCCCAGCATGGGCGCGATCCTGGAAGTGCAAGTCTTCCCGTGAGCTGGCCACAGCGAGCGAAGCGAAGCGCAAGGGCGGAAGGGCGACCGACCGTCCGGAGGAAGCGTGGAACGTAAACCGCGAGCCGAGGGACACGAACCGCATACGAGGCGGAGCCGGCCAGGGCGAGCAGGCAACGGGCTGCGAAGCCCTCGTGGCCAAGGGCCAGGCGACGTAAATGCGGCGGTTGTGCGGTGAAGGATCGTGTTCTTACCTGGGGAGATCTCGCCTCGTGCCTGAAAGGGCGACGCCGATCCGACGGCGGAGCGAGAAGTCAGCAGAGGCCATAGTAGTCGGGGCGACCCGACGAAGGGCCGAAGGAGCGGGAGGAGCAGCCCTGCGGACCTCGGAGTTGCCCCACCTCAGATGTTCACGGCAGTGAAGCTCGCCAAGACTCTCACAAGGGTGAAGCCCGAGTGGTTTTGGCAGCGAGGCAACCAACCCCGGCGGGCCGTCAGCCAGCGAGACCAGGCGCCGCCCGCGGCAACTCGTGCGACGACCTCAACCACTCCAACCGCCCGGTGCGGACCCGCATGCCGGGTGGTGTGGGAGGGGACGCCGGGGTAAACTCGGCGCCCCTATCCCGATTGTTCGCTGTTGCGGCCCTGTTACCCGTGAAACGTATTTCCCCGACGACGCGCACTGGTCTCGCTACGCCGGCCATTACCCCAGAAAATCGCGTCTGTGCAGTGTTTCCCGCCCCGATGGACACGGCCTTCACGAACGAAGAGGGTTCCATGAAGATGACCGAGGTGCAGTACTGGCTCGGCTTGGACGACGGGCTGGTTTACAAGGCCCTCATCCGGGCGTCCCGGCAGGTGCGCGGCGTCGAACTGCCGATGGTGGTGGAAATGGCGGTCCCCGCGATGGTACTGGTTACCGACCTCATCCCGACCAGTCCACAACCCCCAGATAAGCCGTCAGCAGCACCACAGCGCCGAACGCGATGCGGTACCAGGCGAAGGCGGTGAAGTCGTGCCGCGAGACGTAGCGCAGCAGCGCCCGCACGGCGATCAGGGCGCAGACGAAGGACGTGACGAACCCGACGGCGAGCAGCCCCGCCAGGTCGGTGTTCAGCAGTTCCCTGTGCTTGAGCAGGTCGTAGAGGGCGGCGGCGGTGAGCGTCGGGATGGCCAGGAAGAACGAGAACTCGGTGGCCGCCTGGCGGGACAGGCCGAAGAACAGGCCGCCGATGATCGTCGAGCCCGAGCGGGACGTGCCCGGGATGAGCGCGAAGCACTGGGCGAGCCCGACCTTCAGGGCGTCCTTCCAGGTCATCGCGTCCACGTCGACGACGCTGACGGTGTGTCGGCGGCGCTCGGCCCAGAAGATCATCAGCCCGCCGACCACGAAGGCGGCGGCCACGGGCACGGGCGAGAACAGGTGGGCCTTGATGACGTCCCCGAGCAGCAGGGCCAGCACGCCGGCCGGCGCGAAGGCGATCACGAGGTTGCCCGCGAATCGCCGCGCCTGCGCGTCCCGGAACAGTCCGCCCGCGACCGAGCCCAGTTTTTGCCGATACTCCCAGCAAACGGCCATGATGGCGCCGAGTTGGATGAAGATCTCGAACATGCCCCGCTGTTCCTTCTGGAGGAACTGCAGCAGATTGCCCGCGATGATCAGATGACCGGTGCTGGAGACCGGCAGGAACTCGGTCAGCCCCTCGACGATCCCCATGATCAGCGCCTTGAACAGCAAGTCCATCGAAGCCGTCCCTTCTGTCCGTCCCGATCGCTTTCCAGCTGCGGACGGGCGAGGATAGGCCGGCGCGCGGCGAAAATCAACGCGAGAGAGGCGGCTCCGGCGCTGCGGCGGTGATCGCCGGGATCACTGCAGGTAGGCGTTGACCGCCCCGCCGGTGACCGTCAGGGACGAGGGCGCGTTGAGCGGGGGCAGGGTCGCGCTGAAGGAGGCGACCAACCGGTTGGCTTCGAAGGTCGTGATCGTGACGGTGCCGATGTCCGGTCCGGTGATGGCGGCCCAGGAGTCCGCGGTTCCGGTGCGGATCACCGTCATGTTCATCTGAGACGGGATCCCATAGGTGTTGCCCGCGGCGACGGGGAGCTTCGGCGAGATCGAGATCGAGTAGGCGGTGTTGTCGGCCCCCAGGCTGAAGATGCCGGAACCGGGGATCAGGCCGACGATCGTCGCCGCGTTCCAGGGCGTGCCGCCGAGGCTCGCGATGGCGGTGCTCCCGACCCCGGTGGGCAGAGGCGGCAACCCCGCGTCGATCGTGATGTCGAAGGCGCCGGCGGTCACCGCCCTGGTCGCCGGCGTGGCGCCGGCAAGGGCGTCGGCGGTGAAGAAGAACGAGCCGGCGATCCGCTGGTCGGTGCGCGCGGTGAGGGTGACGAAGCCCGCCGCGCCGTTCAGGGGCGTCAACCAGGAGTTCGGCGTCGCCGAGACGGTGGCGGTGCCTCCCGGCGTGGTGCCGGTGTTGACGCCCAAGGGCTGAGTCGCCGGGCCGATGAAGAACGAGAGGATGAGCGAGAGCGACCGGCCCGACGAAGCCTGGAAGCCGCTGATCACGAGCGTGCCCGTGCGGGTGGGCGCGGCGCTGCCCGACACCTGGATCAGGGCGGTGTCGCTGGCCCAAGCCTGGCCGTCGATGGTGGCCGTGAAGGTGTTGCCGCCCCCGCCGCCCGGATTGACGGGACCGTTGTCGCCGCCGCCACAACCCGCGGCGAGGCCGACCAACAGGAGTAGGAAGGCCAAGCCGGTTTGACGGCCGGATGTGCGGGCGGGCATGCGAGACCTCCACGAGTGGGAGAACCGATCCGAATGGCTTTCAGGTTAGGCAAGCTCGCGGCGAAATGCTATGAAAATAGTCCTATATAGCAACCTGTTGCAGTTCAATTTATTATGAGATAATGACTGAACCACCGGGGCACCTCGCACTGCCCGGCTTCGGTGGTCGGGACGAACCGGGGATGCGGACCAGAAGAATCCTCATGAGCCGGGCGCCGCGTGCTATGATTTGTCCCAAGATACCGTCGGTCCGACTGCTCGGGCTGTGCATCGTCGGAACGCAGCAACAAGAATCCCATGACCATGCATCCAGTCCTCGACTTCGTGATCCTCTATTCCAGCCACCCGCTCTTCAGTTGCGCGGTGCTGCTGGCGTTGTGGATGATCACGCGGCGCCGTGAGCCGGCCTTCACGGTCGACCCCGACACCTCGTGGCGCAAGGTCCGGCCGATCCTGGCGGCCGCCGCGGCGCTCGTCGTCGTCGCCTTCCTGGCGACCAGCCTCTGGTACATGCTCCACGACGGCTTCGCCAGCGATGTCGAGGCGATGGTGACCTCGGTGTCGTGGTGGGTGCAGACCGGCGGTCCGCTGTACCACGCCCCGGACGCCGACCCGCAGTACAGCGCCCTCTACGGCCCGGTCGTCTACCTCGCGACGGGTTTCTGGCTCGATCTTTTAGGGCCGTCGATCCTCGCCGCCAAGGTGGGCTCCCTGCTGGCGCTCTATTGTTCGGTGCTGCTGCTGTACCTCACGATCCGCCGCCTGGTTTCCAACACGCTGGCCTTCGGCATGACCGCCGTCGCGCTGCTGCTCTACTGGACCTGCGGGACCTCGTCGATGCTCGTGCGCCCGGATCCCTACATCCTGGCCGCGGTCTGCCTGGGGATGTACAGCGCCGGTTCGAGCCGGCGCGTGCTGGCCGTCGCCGGCACGGCCCTCGCGGTCGGGCTGGCGGTGAACCTGAAGCTCCACGCCGTGCTGTACCTGCTGCCGGTGCTGACCCTGCTGGATGAGCGGCACGGGTCCCGCGCCACGCTGGCGACCCTGGGGCTCGGTGTCGCCGTCGTGCTGGCGCCGTTCGCCCTGCACGACGGCATCTCGCTCTACAACTACCTGTCCTGGATCTTCATCAGCACCCATCACGGGCTGCAGCTGGGCGACTTGCCGCACCTGTTCACCCGGGCCCTCTTCTTCGCCGTCCCGGTGCTCGTGCCGTTGTCGGCGGGAATCGCGCCGGCCGATCGGCCCTGGATGCGGCGCGAACTCGTCGTCGCGTGGGCGGTGGGGAACCTGGTGGTGATTCTGCTGGCCACGAAACCCGGGGCCGGTCAGGTCCATCTGCTGCCGCTGATCCCCATCAACATGGTCTTCGCCGCGCGGCTGTGGCCCGCTGAGGGCATGCGCGGCCTGCTCTTCCCGAACCGGCGCGCCTCCTGGCGGCTGGGCGCCGTCACGGCCTTCATGATCGCCGCGGTCGTCGCAGGTTCCGTGTCGGGCTACCGCAGCGCCCGGCTGGCCAGTTCGCGCATGATGCACTCCACGGAAATCACCGCCGACATCCGTCGCATCCTCGCCGACCACCCCGACCGGGCCATCGGCATGGGGTACAGCGGCGGGAAGAACTACTTCCACCTGGCCAACCTCAGACCCCTGCTCACGTTCGCCGGACATCCCCTGCTGCTGGACGCCGTGTCGATCATGGACTTCCGCCGCGCCCACCGTGAGTTCCCGGAAGCCACCCTCCACGCCCTCGACACCGGCGTCATCGACCTCTGGCTCGTGCCGCGCGGACGGCCGCCGTTCCGGCTCGCGAGCTGGTACCCGCCCCACGACGACATCTTCTCCGACGAGATCCGCGCCCGTTTCGCCGCCCATTACCGGCTGGAGGGCAGCTCGGAGTTCTTCGACCTGTGGGGATGGGACCGGTCCGCGGCCCTGGACGGGGTGCTCGTGCAGGGGGGCGCCGTGGCGCCGGAGATCACCGGCACCGAGTGACCGTCGAGAACAGCCGCCCTCACGGCGCCCGGGAGCCGGCCTTGGCGTCGTTCCTGGCGATGAAGCGCGTCATCACGATCCAGGTGATCCAGCCGATGAGTATCATGCCCACCGTGAACAGCCCGTAGGAGAGCCGCCAGTCGAACCTGCCGGTCATCATGCTCCACTCCGACATGCCGCCGATGCTGGCGATCAGGTTGAGCGGCAGGAACACGATGTTGATCAGGGTGAGGTTCTTGAGCAGAACGTTCATGTTGTTGTTGACGATCGTGCCGCGGGCGTCCATGAGCCCGCTGAGGACCGAGCTGTAGATGTGAGCCTGCCGCGACGCCTGCTTGTTTTCAAGGACGATGTCGTCCAGCAGTTCGATGTGCGACTCGGACATGCCCAGCCGGATGGCCGCGTTGCGGAGCTTGGTGAGGACGGCGCCATTGCCCTCGATGGCGTCGCTGTAGTAGACGAGGCTCTCTCCCAGGGCGAACATCTGGAGAAGATAACGATTCTCCATCGATACGGTGATCTTGCGCTCCAGGTCGCTGCTGATCTGCTTGATGACCCGTAGATGCTCGACGTAGTGGTGGATGGTGCGCAGCAGCGCTCCCAGCAGGACGTCGGCGGGGGTGTGGGCATTGCGGAACTCCCTGGCGGCGAACTGCATCATGCCGTCGCTCATCACGAACGCCACCCGGTTCCCCGTCAGGATGATACCGACCGAGTACACGCCCAGCTGGCTGGGGTCCTGGCCCTGGGCGTTTTTAGGCGCCTTCCACACGATGAAGGTGTTGTTGCCGTCGATCTCGAGGCGCGCAACCTCCTCGGTGTCGAGCGCCGAGTCCAGGTCGTAGGGGTCCAGGTCGTATTCCTGAAGAATCTGCGCCTTTTCGCGCTCGTCCGGCGCCGTGAAGACGTGGAGGTTGGCGTCGTCCCCGGAGGACTCGAGGATCCCCCGCGCTTGATCGATGACATAGCGAGTGTGCATCTTCTCCATCCTCCCGGTGGCGGGTGGTCCGGACGACCGACGGCCGGCGACGGCGCGGACTTCAGGGCGGAAGGATAGGCCCGCCGGCGGGGAATCACAACGACGGAGGCGTCCCGGCCGTCGCGGCGCGGATGGTGGACTCCACGCCTTCGACCGGGCCGCGGCGAACGGACACCCGGCGGCCTAAGGCTTCTCCATCTCGCGGCGGTAGGCGTCCCTGGCTTCGGAGACCGCTCCGCGGGCCGCATCGACCCGCCGGCGGACCGCGCCGTTCACGTCCTGCCCCTTCTCCCGAACATCGTCCTCCAGCGAGGCCGCGGCCTGATTCACCGCGTCCCGTCCCCGCCGGAGTCCGCTGCTGCCGCCCTCGCGCAGCCGCCGCCGCGTGTTCTCTCCCTTGTCCGGCGCCAGCAGCAACGCGGTGATGCCGCCCACCGCGGCGCCCAGCACGAACGCCAGCAGCGTATTGGTATTGCGTGACATGTCAGCCTCGACTTTCTTCGTCGTACTCGATTTCGGACCGTGACTCTACGTCCGGCTCGCGCCCGCGATCGCGCCAGGCGAGCAGGCCGGTCTTGACCGCGACCGCGACCGCCCGCGCCTGGCTGACCAGTCGGGTGAGGTCGGACACCTCGGTGATGATGGGCTGGACGGCGACCCGCAGCCCCGTGGTCACGCTCTCGGCGTGGCCGGCGATGCGGTTCATCTTCTCGCTGATGCCGCGCAATTCGACGAGTTCCGTTTCCAGGCCGTCCAGGATGCGGTCGATCTTCGGGCGGCTCGTCTCCAGGAACTGCGCGGTGCCGTCCAGCCGCTCGATGAGCGGACGCAGGCGGATCAGGGTGCGGATCAGGAACACCGCGGACGTCACCACGGCGGCGACGACGACGGTTGTCATGAAATACAGGAACGTGTGGTTCATCTGCGCCTCCCCGGCCGAATGTCCGGCTCCGGTCCACCATCACCGTACGCGTCTACTTGCTGCCGCGCACCACCATCAGGTCGAGATCCTCCCGCAGGCTCTGCAGGTCCTCCTCGTGCTCGATCTCCTGCTCGAGGATCGCCAGCGCCAGGTTGTACGTCACCATGTCCTTGTCCTTGGTGGCGTCCATCAGGGCCTTGTACGTGGTGATCGCGCACTGCTCGCCCGCGATGTTCTGGTCGAGCAGGACGGCCACGTAGGGGTCCTCCGGCGCGTCGTACTTGCAGGGGCTCAGCTTGGCCCAGCCCTCGGGCGTGAGCACCGGCGTGCCGCCGAGCTGGATGATGCGGCCGGACAGCATGATGGCGTGGTTCAGCTCCTCGGTGGCGTGCAGGTTGAGTTCCGCCGCCACGGCGTCCTTCATCGGCCCCTTGATGAGCTTCGCGCCGAGCCAGTACTGGTAGTAGGCCAGCCACTCGCTCGCGTAGGCCCGGTTCAGCAGGTCCAGGAGATGATCGACGTCCATGCCGATGATCTCGCGTCCGCGTGTTCCCATGTTCGCCTCCCTGGTCGGCGGTCGTCCGCCGTTCGTGTTGCCCGAAGCCGGGGTCACCCGTTATCCGGTACCTCGTTCATCGGAATGCCCAGCGCCGCGGCCACGCCCTCGCCGTAGGCCGGGTCGGCCCGCCGGCAGTTGCCGACGTGGCGGAGCTTGATCTCCCGCGGCGCGTCGCCCATGGCCCGGGCGGTGTTCTCGAAGAGCACCCGCTGCTGCGCGGCGCTCATCAGCCGGAAGAGCAGACCCGGTTGCGAGTAGTAGTCGTCGTCCTCGCGGTGGTTCCAGTGGTCGGCGGCTCCATCGAGGCTAAGCGGCGGCTCGGCGAAGTCCGGCTGCTGCTGCCACTCGCCGTAGCTGTTGGGCTCGTAGCCGAGCGTGCCGCCGTGGTTGCCGTCGACCCGCATGGCGCCGTCGCGGTGGTAGCTGTGGAAGGGGCAGCGCGACGCGTTCACCGGGATCAGGTGGTGGTTGACGCCGAGGCGGTAGCGCTGGGCGTCGCCGTAGGAGAACAACCGTCCCTGCAGCATCTTGTCCGGCGAGAAGCCGATGCCGGGCACGATGTTGGCGGGGTTGAAGGCCGCCTGCTCCACCTCGGCGAAGTAGTTCTCGGGGTTGCGGTTCAGCTCCAGGACGCCCACCTCGTGCAGCGGGTAGTCCTTCTTGAACCACACCTTCGTCAGGTCGAACGGGTTGTAGGGGCACGTTGCGGCGCCCTGCTCGGGCATCAGCTGGACGAACAGCTTCCAGCGGGGGAAGTCGCCCTTCTCGATGCTCTCGTACAGGTCGCGCTGGTTGCTCTCGCGGCACATGCCGACGATCGCCTCGGCCTCGGCGTCGGTCAGGTTCTTGACGCCCTGCTGGCTCACCAGGTGGAACTTGACCCAGGTCCGCTCGTTCGCCGTGTTGAGGAAGCTGAAGGTGTGGCTGCCGAAGCCGTGCATGTGGCGGTAGGAGTAGGGGATGCCGCGGTCGCTCATGGTGATGGTGACCTGGTGCAGCGCCTCGGGCAGCGAGGTCCAGAAGTCCCAGTTGTTGCGGGCGCTGCGCAGGTTGGTGCGCGGGTCGCGCTTCACCGCGTGGTTGAGGTCCGGGAACTTCATGGGGTCGCGCAGGAAGAACACCGGCGTGTTGTTGCCGACGAGGTCCCAGTTGCCCTCCTCGGTGTAGAACTTGATCGCGAAACCGCGGATGTCGCGCTCGGCGTCGGCCGCACCGCGTTCGCCGGCCACCGTCGAGAAGCGCACGAAGAGGTCGGTCTTCTTGCCGACGGCCGAGAAGAGCTTCGCCTTGGTGTGTTGGCTGATGTCGTGGGTGACCGTGAAGGCGCCGAAGGCCCCCGAACCCTTGGCGTGCATGCGGCGCTCGGGGATCACTTCGCGGTCGAAGTGGGCGAGCTTCTCCAGGTACCACACGTCCTGCAGCAGCGCCGGTCCGTGCGGCCCCGCGGTCATGATGTTCTGGTTGTCGACGACGGGAGCGCCGGCGTTGGTGGTCAATTTGTTCTTCTTCGTCATGTCTCTCTCCTTGCTTCCTGTCCCGGCGGGGGGGTGACGGCGGGCTGCGCCGCGGCGGTGCTCGCGGCGCAATGTTCGCAGACGCCGCGCACCTCGACGCGCGCGGCGACGATGCTGCCGAAGGCCGCCACGGGATCGGGGATGCGCAGCGCATCCAGTTCGGCGCTCGTGAAGTCCCGCGCCAAGCCGCAGCGCAGGCAAACGTAATGGTGGTGGCGATCGAGGTTGGCGTCGAAGCGAACGCTTTCGCGGCGCGGCCCGAGCGTGGTGACCAACCCGAGGTCGTTGAGCAGCCACAGCGTCCGGTACACGGTGTCGAGCGACACCGTCGGCATCCGGGACTGGACGGCGCGGAACACGGTCTCGGCGTCCGGGTGCTCCTCGCTCGCGGCGACCTCCCGGAAGATCTCCAGGCGCTGGTGCGTCAGCTTGACGCCCGCCGCCCTGGCGAGCGTCTGGAATCTTTCCAGCCGGCGTGTGATTTCGGCGTCATCGATCATGTCAGATAATTCCTATCTGCAAATAAACATCAAGTAGGAATATATCTGCATATATGATAGACGTCAAGCACCGGATGATTGGGCGCCTCCACCTTGACCCGACCGGCCTCGGTTGTGATTATATTGAGAAGCGGTTGTCAGCCATGCCGTATCCCGACGAGAGGCAGCCATGCACGGCGAAAAGCACCGCACCGACCGGATCGGCTGGTTGCGCGCCGCCGTCCTGGGCGCCAACGACGGCCTCATTTCCACGAGCAGTCTGGTGGTGGGGGTGGCCGCGGCCGCACCGGAACGAGCGGCCATCCTGGTCGCGGCCGTCGCGGGCCTCGCCGCCGGCACCCTCTCGATGGCGGCCGGCGAGTACGTCTCGGTCAGTTCCCAGGCGGACACCGAACGGGCGGATCTCGCCCGTGAGCACGGTGAACTCGTCGATTCGCCGGAGGCCGAGCGGGAAGAGCTGGCCGGGATCTATGTCGGCCGCGGCCTCAGCCCGGATCTCGCGCTGCAGGTCGCGGACCAGCTTACGGCCCACGACGCGCTCGGCGCCCACGCCCGGGACGAACTCGGCATCCACGAGGCGACCAGGGCGCGGCCGTTCCAGGCGGCCGTCGCCTCCGCCGCCGCCTTCGCGGCGGGGGCGGCTCCCCCGGCGCTGCTGGCCGCGGTCGTCCCGGTCGAATTCCTCACGCCGGGCGTGGTGGCCGTGACCCTGGCCCTCTTGCTCGTGCTCGGGGCCGTGGCGGCTCGCCTCGGCGGCGCCGCGATCGTCCGCGGGGCCCTGCGGGTCGCATTCTGGGGTGCGGTGGCCATGGCGTGCACGGCCGCGGTCGGGAGGCTGTTCGGTGCGGTCGTTTAGCTGAATCTATCGAACAGGGGGGGGATTCCATGGCTACCAAGATCAAAATCGTCACGACTGGAGATTTTCTGGAGATCACCCCGGAGGGGGTCATCGACATGACCACGAGCCGGCAGCTGCTCGTGGACATCGCCAAGGCGGACCGCCACCCGGTGGACTTCGATCTGCTGATCGATTTCCGGGACACGCAGTGGCGCATGTCGATGTTCGACCTGTACCAGCTCGCGTCGGAGCTGTTCAAGCACGGCGACACCTTCCGCCGGAAGGTAGCGCTGCTCGTGCACGAGGGCGAAACGTTCGATTCCGCGGCGTTTCTCGAGACGTGCTCGCACAACCGCGGCTTTTCCGTCGACGCGTTCACGGATTTCGAAAGCGCCATGCGATGGTTCCTGATTCCGGAAGACATCTAGGACGCCGTCGGCCCGCCGTGGCTCTTTCCGACGTTCATGAATATCGTTGGTGGTCTGGTCGTCGCGCAAATCGATTCGAGGATGGAACATGGCGCGGAACATCGAAATCAAAGCCCGCCTCGAGAGCGTCTCGGCGCTGCTGCCGCGCGTCGCCGCGATGGCGACCGGCGGCCCGGTGGACATCGACCAGGACGACACGTTCTTCGACTGCGGCAACGGCCGGCTGAAGCTGCGCGCGTTCTCGGCCGACAGCGGCGAACTCATCTTCTACCGGCGTGTGGATCAGCAGGGTCCGAAGGAATCGTTCTACCTGATCTCGCCGACGTCCGCGCCGGGCGATCTGCGGCGATTGTTGGCGCTGGCGTACGGCGAGGCCGGCAGGGTCCGGAAGAGCCGCACGGTTTTCCTGGTCGGCCGCACGCGCGTGCACCTGGACCGCGTCAGGGGTCTCGGGGACTTCCTGGAGCTGGAAGTCGTCCTGCGCGACGACGAGGACGCCGCGGCCGGGATCAACGAGGCGCGCGCGCTGATGGACCTCCTGGGCGTCCATCCGGCGCAGCTGGTCGAGGGCGCCTACGTCGATCTCATCGCCGAGCGGCACGCCTGCGAGTTCGACGGAGGAGGATGACGTGATCGAGATCATCACCGCCGACCGGCGCCATTTCTCCGACGCCGGCTGGCTGAAATCCTACTGGCTCTTCTCGTTCTCCGACTACCACGACCCGCGGAACGTGCGCTTCGGGACGCTGCGCGTGTTCAACGACGACGTCATCGAGCCCGGCACGGGATTCCCGATGCACCCCCACCGGAACATGGAGATCGTGACGGTGGTGCTCGCGGGCGAGATGACCCACCAGGACAGCCTGGGGAACCGGACCGTGATCCGGGCGGGCGACGTGCAGCGCATGTCCGCTGGGGCGGGGCTGACCCACTCCGAATTCAACCTGTCCGCGGAACCCGTCCACATCCATCAGATCTGGATCTTCCCGGAGCGCAAGGGCCTGACGCCGTCGTACGATCAGAAGACCCCCGCGGCCGCGGACCGGCTGAACCGCCTGCAACCCGTCGCCGCGGGCCGGGACACCCCGGGAGCCGTCACCCTGCACACCGACGCCACCATCTTCCTGTGCACCCTGGAGACCGGCAGGACGGTCGCGCACGAGGCCGCCGCGACGCGGCTGACCTTCATCTATGTGACGGCGGGCCGTCTCGCTGTCGACGGCCGGGAACTGGCGACGGGGGACCAGGCCCGCCTCGATCTTGCGGGAACGCTGCGGTGCGAAGCCCGGGAGCGCTGCGAGTTCGTGCTGATCGACGTGCCCTCGTGATGGAAGTGGGGCGCATGACGAGTCCGGCCGCGACCGACGACATGACGGCCCCTCGGGAGCCCCTCATCCTGCTGACCGGCGCCAGCGGCTATGTCGGCGGGCGGCTGTTGAAGCTGCTGGAGGACCAGGGGCGCCGCGTCCGCTGCCTGGCCAGGCGGCCGGAGATCCTCGCGCCGAAGGTCGGGCCCGGGACCGAAATCGTCGCCGGCGACGTCCTGGAACAGGCGAGTCTCGACGCGGCCATGCGCGGGGTCCGTGCGGCCTACTACCTGGTGCATTCGATGGGGTCGACGGGTTCGTTCGAGATCGAGGACCGCGCGGCGGCGCTGAATTTCGGGCAGGCGGCGCTGGCGGCTGGCGTGGAGCGCATCGTCTACCTGGGCGGGCTGGGCAGCGACGAGGAGGAACTCTCGCCGCACCTGCGCAGCCGGCAGGAGGTCGGGCGGATCCTGCAGCAGTCGGGGGTGCCGGTGCTGGAGTTCCGCGCGTCGATCGTCATCGGCTCCGGCAGCCTCTCCTTCGAGATGATCCGCTCGCTGGTGGAGCGGTTGCCGGTCATGATCACGCCGAAGTGGGTCAAGGTGCCCGCGCAGCCCATCGCGATCGACGACCTGCTGGAGTATCTGGCGGCGGCGCTCGAGCTGCCCGTCTCCGCCTGCCGGGTGTACGAGATCGGCGGCGCCGACCGGGTGTCCTACGCGGACATCATGCGCGTCTACGCCCGACAGCGGGGGCTGCGGCGGCCGATGATTCCGGTGCCGGTGCTGACCCCGTACCTGTCCAGCCTGTGGCTGGGGCTGATCACGCCGCTGTACGCGCGCATCGGCCGCAAACTCATCGAGAGCATCGTCCACCCCACGGTGGTGCGGGACGACGCCGCGCGCACCGTCTTCGCCGTGCGGCCGGTGGGCGTCGAGGAGGCCGTGCGCCGGGCTTTCGCCAGCGAGGAACGCCACTACGCGGCAACGCGCTGGTCCGACGCCCTGTCTTCGTCGGGGGCGCAGCCGACGTGGGGCGGCGTGCAGTTCGGCTCGCGGCTGGTCGATTCGCGGACCCTGAACGTGCCCGTCCCGTCCGCGGCCGCCTTCCGGCCCATCGAGAGGATCGGCGGCGTGACGGGCTGGTACGCGTGGAACTGGCTGTGGCGGTGGCGTGGCTTCCTCGACCTGCTCGTCGGGGGCGTGGGACTGCGGCGGGGACGGCCGTCGCCGCCGACCCTGCGCGTGGGCGACACGGTCGACTGGTGGCGCGTCGAAGCGCTCGAACCGGGCCGCCGCCTGCGTCTCGCCGCCGAGATGAAACTGCCGGGACGGGCGTGGCTGGAGTTCGAGGTCACGCCCGACGGTCCGGGCGCGACGATCCGGCAGACCGCGATCTTTGATCCCGTGGGTTTGTTCGGCAGGGCCTACTGGTACGCGCTCTATCCCGTGCACCAGCTGGTGTTCGGGGGTATGCTCAGAGGGATCGCGCGGGCGGCCCTGCGTCACGAAACGAATGACGGATGAGGTGCCCATGATTCCCGCACTCGAAGCCCTCGCACGCCTGCGCGAGGGCAACCAACGCTTCGTGACCGAAGTCCGCAACTGCGACCCGCGCGTGCGGCAGGCCCGCCGCCTCGAACTGACGGCCGGCCAGGAGCCGCACGCCATCATCCTCGGCTGCTCCGATTCCCGGGTGCCGGCGGAACTCGTCTTCGACCAGGGCCTCGGCGACCTGTTCGTCATCCGGGTCGCCGGCAACATCGTCGCGCCGTCGCAGGTCGGCAGCGTCGAGTTCGCCGCCGAGCAGTACGGCACGCGGCTCGTCGTGGTGCTCGGCCACTCCGAGTGCGGCGCCATCCTGGCCACGCTCGACGTCCTCGGGCGTCCGTTCGACGACCACTCGCGCAACCTGCGCTCGATCGTCGACCGCATCCGGCCCTCGGTGGAGCCGTTGCTGACGTCGGAACTCAGGCACCGTCCGGCGGAGCTGGTGCAGGCGGCCGTGCGGGCCAACATCCGGGTTTCGGTGGACCACCTGCGGCACGGGTCGGCGATCCTCGAGAAGAGGATCCGCGAGGACGGGCTCCTGGTCGTCGGCGCGGATTATTCGCTGGAAACCGGGATCGTGGACTTCTTCGACGGGGCGTCGTGATCCGGCCATCCGCCCGCCGGCAATGATGTGGCCGGGTATCCGAATTTTTGATATCCTGGATGCACGCACCACCCGCCTCCCAAGGCATTCGTCCTTCCCAAAGAGGTTCCGACATGCGCTTCTCGCGAATCCCCTCCTTGCTGGCCGCTACGGGCGTGCTCGCGATCTGTGCCCTGGCCTTTCACGCCGGCACGGGCGTCCGGGATCCGCAGGACCCGTTCGCGCGCGAGATCGCCAGGCTGGAACTGCGCCGCGCCCACGCCGCGCCGGGTTCGGCCGACCGCTTCAAGGCCGGGTACAAGATCGACCGCATCGAACGCAAGCTGGCCGGAATGCCGGCCTTCGAGGCGCCCGAGGAGTTCGCGCGGCTCATGAACGAGATGCGCATCCCCGCCGACCGCAAGGAATCCGAGTACGAGGCGGGCTACCTCGTCCGCGAGCTGGGCAAGGCGCGCGCGGCGAAGCGTTCGCCCGCGACGACGCTGACCTGGGCGAACCGCGGTCCCGGCAACGTCGCCGGCCGGGCGCGCGCGATCGTGGTCGATCCCGACGACCCGACCGCCCAGACCTGGTTCATCGGCACCGCGGGCGGCGGCGTCTGGAAGACCGCCGACGGCGGGACCACCTGGGCCGACCTGACTCCGGACTTCCCGGTGCTGTCCGTCCAGGCGCTCGCCATGGCCGCGAGCAACCACAACGTCCTGTACGCCGGCACCGGCGAGAGCTTCTTCAACGTCGACACCATCAACGGCAACGGCATCCTCAAGTCGACGGACCGCGGCCTGACCTGGTCGCACCTGCCGGCGACCGTCGACGATCCGTCCTTCAACAACGTGGCCCGGATCGTGGTCGACCCCGCGAACGCGAACGTCGTGCTGGCCGTGACCACGGTCGGGCGCTACAAGGACTCGGTGCTGCAGCGCTCGAGCATCTTCAAGTCGAGCGACGGCGGGGCGAACTGGACCGAGGTGCATGCGATCACCGACATCGGCACCTTCGGCCGGGTCAAGAAGATCCAGCAGATCGTGGCCACGCCCGGCAACTTCAACGTGCTGTACGCGACCGTCGACGAGGGCGGCATCCTCAAGTCGACCAACGCCGGCAACACCTGGGCCTACGCCAACACCGGCATCGCCGACCTGAGCGGCCGCTTCGAGCTGGCCGTCTCGCCCGTCAGCGCGAGCCGCCTCTACGCCGCGGCCGAAGGCGTCAGCCACACCGAACTGTGGATCTCGACCAACGCCGGCGCGAGCTGGTCCGAGACCTTCGAGAGCGGGTCGGAGCCCAACTGGCTCGGCGCGCAGGGCTGGTACGACAACACCATCGTCTGCCACCCGACCGATGTGAACATCCTGTATGTCGGCGGCGTCCGGCTCTGGCAGATCACGCTGTCAGGCACCAGCCGCACCACGTCCCAGCTGAGCGCCGGGCCCGTCCACGTGGACCACCACGGCCTCGTGGTGGTGCCGACCGGAGGCGGCGCCTGGCACCTGCTGAACACCAACGATGGCGGCGTCGGCGTGTCGGCCAGCCAGGCCGCCAACTGGAGCGCGCCCATCGACGGCATGACCACCACGCAATTCTACGGCGTCGACAAGCGCCCCGGCGCCAGCGCCTACTTCGGCGGCATGCAGGACAACGGCACCTGGTTCTCGGCGCCCGATCCGGACCGGCTCGCCCCCTGGACCTTCGCGATCGGCGGCGACGGCTACGAAACCTCGTGGCACTTCGACGACCCGCTGAAGATGATCGGCGGCTACCAGTACAACGGGCTGCTGCGCTCGCTCGACGGCGGCCAGAGCTGGAACGGCGCCACCAACGGGTTGAGCGACACCGGCGCCGGCTTCGCCCCCTTCATCACCAAGATCGCCAAGACCAACCAGGCGCCCGACCTGCTGTTCGCCGTGGGCGGCAGCGGCGTGTGGCGTTCGACGGACTTCGGCGGCAACTGGACGCTCACGCCGGTGTCGGCGGCGACCTGGGGGACGATCGGCAGCTTCCACGGCGTGAAGATCTCGCGGGCCGATCCCGACATCGTCTGGGCGGGAGCGCGCATGGACGGCAGCGGGCGGATCCACGTCTCGACCAATGGCGGGCTCAGCTTCAGCGCGGTGCCGAACTACACGACCGCGACCATGGGCGGCATCTCGGGTCTGGCCACCCACCCGACCAACCCTGCGGCGGCCTACGTCCTGTTCAGCTTCGCGGGGCGGCCCAAGATCCTCAGGACGAACGACCTGGGCCAGACCTGGACCGACCTCACCGGCTTCGCTGCCGGCGGCCCCAGCACCAACGGTTTCCCCGACGTCGCGGTCTACGATCTGCAGGTCTTCTCCGACGATCCCGACCACCTCTGGGCCGGCACGGAGATCGGCCTGGTCGAGTCGCTGGACGGCGGCGCCAGCTGGGCGCTCGCCGACAACGGCCTGCCCGCCGTGGCGATCTGGTCGATGACCGAGGTCGAGGACGAGGTCGTGATCGGCAGCCACGGCCGCGGCATCTGGAGTGTGAAGTTCCCCTCGCTGACGTCAGGCAAGACCTACAAGCCGCTGATCGACGCGCTCTACCAGGGTCCAGACGGGCTGCTGAGCGTCGACCTGAACCTGCGGTCCGCGTACGACTCGACCCAGGTCTTCGTCGACGGCGCCCGGCGGGCCACCCTGCCGGCCAGCGGGTTCCAGCAGGACGCTCTGGTCCAGCTGCCGGTGTTGAGCGCCGGCCAGCGCCTCGTCTTCGCCCGCGCCTTCCGCGGCGGGGTCGCCTATGACTCGGTGACCCGCGACCTCGAGGTGTACCTGTACGCCGCGCCGGTCTCCGCCTACACGAACAATTTCAACGCGTCGGGCGACTTCGTCGGCAGCGGTTTCACGATCGGCGGCTACGCCGGCTTCAGCAACGGCGCCCTGCATTTCCCGCACAATTATCCCGACAACGCCGCGTACACGGCTATGCTCGCCGTGCCGATCATCGTCGCCCAGGAAAACGCCTACGTCTCCTTCGACGAGGTCGTGCTGGTCGAGCCGGGCGAACCGGGCAGCGTCTTCGGCGACAGCGACTTCTGGGACTACGTGATCCTGGAGGGCAGCAAGGACGGGTCTAACTGGGTGCCGATCGCCGACGGCTACGATTGTCGTCGCGACGCCGCCTGGGTCACCGCCTGGGACAACGGCACGCCGGGCAGTTCCTCACTGCTGCGGCCGCACGTGATCGACCTGCACGACACCTTCGTCGTGCGCGACACGATCCTGCTGCGCTTCCGTCTCTACGCCGACAGCGCCGTCAACGGCTGGGGTTGGGTCGTCGACAACCTGTCGATCCAGGTCGGCAGCCCGACCGGCGCGGGGGACGGCACGCCGGCGCGCGGCGCGACGCTGGCGCAGAACGCGCCCAACCCGTTCAACCCGTCCACCGTCATTCGCTACTCGCTGCCGCAGGCCGGACCGGTGAGCCTGCGCATCTACGACGTGCGCGGGCGGCAGGTGCGGAGCCTCGTCGAGGGGGGGCAGTCCGCCGGCGAACACGTGGTCGTCTGGGACGGACGCGACGACCGGGGGGGCCACGCCGCCAGCGGCGCCTACGTCTACCGCCTGCAGGCGGACGGGAAGTCGCAGCAGCGCAACATGATGCTCGTCAGGTGAGACGCCCGCCGGCGCATCGCCGCCGGCGTCTTTTGGAATCCGGATTTGCCGGGGGACGGGGCCGCGTGATCACGCGCGGCCCCGTCTTCCGTTTCCGGTGTGGTGGGCGTAGAATGGAAGCAGCGCATCCCGTCCGGATATCCGTGGGACGGCAGCGTGCGATCGAACTTGTCATGGGGGGGGCCATGTCGAACCACAATGCGAAGCCATCGTTCGGTATCCTGATGCCGACCCTGCTCGCCTGCCTGGCCTGCGCCGTCACGACGGCGGCGACGCCGAACGAAACCAAGATCCAGGCCGCCGACGCGGCGTTCGGCGACCGTTTCGGCTGCAGCCTCGCCGTGTCGGGCGGCCTCGCCCTGATCGGAGCGCAGGCCAACGACGACGACGGCGGCGATTCCGGCTGCGCCTACGTCCTGGATCTGGACGGGTACACCGAGATCCGCAAGTTGAGGTCCGCAGACGCCGCCGGCGGCGACTACTTCGGCTGCGCGGTAGGGCTTTGCGGGCAGCGTGCCGTGATCGGCGCGCTGCGGGACGACAACACCGCGACCGACGCCGGAGCGGCCTACGTCTTCGACGCGCCCGAAGGGATCGAACGCCGGAAACTCGTGGCCGCCGACGCCGCGGCCAACGATCAGTTCGGCTGCGCCGTGGCCGTCTCGGACTCGTTCGTCCTGGCGGGCGCCCGCTACTGCGACTCCAGCGTCGCGATCTATGACAGCGGCGCGGCGTACCTGTTCGAACCGGACACCGGCGTGGAGAAGTTCAAGCTGATCGCATCGGACTACGGCCGTCAGGACATGTTCGGGTATGCCGTGGCGGTCTCGGACTCGTTCGCGGTGATCGGCGCTCCCATGTGGGACGACATCGGCAGGACGGACTGCGGCGCGGTCTACGTCTTCGATCCGCGGACCGGCGTCGAGATCCGGCGGTTGACCGCCAGCGACCGGGGCGCCTACGACCGTTTCGGCAACGCGGTGGCGCTCTGCGGCCGCACCCTGCTGGTCGGCGCCTACTGGGGCGGCGGGGACGACGACGCCGGCGCGGCCTACGTCTTCGACATCGCCACAGGTGTCGAACTGCGCAAGCTGACCCCCGCGGACGCGGACTACGGCGACTGGTTCGGCAGCTCCGTCGCGCTCGCAGGCGGACTGGCCGTGATCGGCGCCTCCCAGCAGGGCTACGGCACGCCGCGGGCGGGGTCGTCCTACGTCTTCAACGTCGCGACGGGTGCCGAGCTGCTGCGGCTGGCCGCTTCCGACGGCGCCCAGAACGAGGATTTCGGTATCGCGGTCGGCATCTCCGGCGATCTGGTCCTGGTCGGCGCCGACAAGGACGGCAACATCGCTATCAACGCCGGCGCGGTCTACGCCTTCGCACCCGTCATCGACACCACGGATGCCGGACCGGCGCCGGCGGCGCGTCTCGTCGTGCGCAACCATCCCAATCCGTTCAATCCCGCGACGGAGATCAGTATTACCCTGGCGCATGACGCGGTCGTCTCGGTCAGCATCTACGGCGCGAACGGGGAACTCCGGTGCACGCTGTTGGCCGGATCGCTCCGGCCCGCCGGCGAGGTCCGCCTCGCCTGGGACGGCTGCGGCGACGACGGGCGGGATTTGCCGAGCGGCGTCTACTTCTGCGAAGTCAGGACGCAAACGGAGCGGTCGGCGCACAAGATGATCCTGCAGAGATGATCAGTCGCGGCGCCCCGGAGCCGCCTGGGACACGTCCTAGATGTCGTCTCCCTGCGTCACGCACAGTTCCAGCAGCCAGTCACGGAACACCGCGACGCGGTGGAGGTCCGCCTTGCGCTCGGGGTGGACGAGGTAGTAGGCGTGCTCGCTCCTCACCGGCCGGTCGATCGCGACGACGAGCCGACCGCTCGCTATCTCGTCCTGGATCAGAAACCGCGGCAGGACCGCGAGTCCGAGTCCGGCGATGGCGGCTTGGATGACCATGTGGAACTGTTCGAATCTCGGCCCCATGCGGCCGTCGATGTCCTCCACGCCACAGGCGCGGAGCCATGCGTGCCAGGCCTGCGGCCGGGTCGTGTGCTGCAGGAGCGTGTAGCGGCCCACGTCCTGGGGACGAGCCAGTCTGGCGTCTCCGAGCAGCGACGGCGCCCCCACCGGCACGACGACCTCGCCCATCAGCTGGCGGCAGATCGCACCCGGCCAGATCTCGCTGCCGAAGTGGATGGCCACGTCGATCTCGCTGCCCGCGAAGTCGAACGGCCTCACCTGCGTCACCAGGTTGAGCTGGATGTCGGGATGCCGCGAGGTGAAGTCGCCGAGACGGGGGATGAGCCACCGCGATCCGAAGGTCGGCAGCAGGGCGACGGTCAGCACGCCGCCGCCGCTGCCGTAGGCCATCAGCTGCAGAGTCGCCGCCTCGGCGCGGTCGAGCAGGTCGCGCACGGCGGCGGCGTAGGTTTCGCCGGGTTCGGTCAGGACCAGCCGCTGCTTGAGACGGCGGAACAGCGGCCTCCCTACGTACTCCTCGAGTTGCCGGATCTGGCGGCTCACCGCGCTCTGCGTGACGTTCAGCTCGCGCGCCGCCCGGGTAAAGCTCATGTGGCGCACGGAGGCCTCGAAGTACTGGAGCGCGGTGAGCGAGGGCAGGATTCGCTTCGAAGTCATGACTTTTTAGAACAGGCTCCTGATAAATCATCGTTTGGGTCTGGGGCGAAGATGGAACATAATTCCCATCACAGCAACGAGAAACATGCATCTTCGACAAGTAGATTCGTTTGCGGGAGTATCTGCGATCATTCCAATACCGCATGGATAGGCTGAGCAAGTCAGCCGATCCCGGGCCCCAAGGAGGTACCATGAGCAAGTACAAGATCGCCTGGTTGCCCGGCGACGGCGTCGGCATCGAGGTCATGGAGTCGACCAGGATCTGCCTCGACGCCCTCAAGTTCGACGCCGCCTATGTGCACGGCGACATCGGGTGGGAGTTCTGGTGCAAGGAGGGTGACGCTTTTCCCCGGCGCACCGTCGATCTCCTGGGGAACTGCGACGCGGCCCTGTTCGGCGCCATCACCTCCAAGCCCGTGAAGGACGCGGAGCGCGAGCTCGTTCCCGAGCTGCAGGGCAAGGGCTTGGTCTACCGCAGCCCCATCGTCCGCATGCGGCAGTCGTTCGACCTCTACACCTGCCTGCGGCCCTGCAAGGCCTACCCGGGCAACCCCCTCAACTACGCGGAAGGCATCGATCTGGTGGTCTTCCGGGAGAACACGGAAGATCTCTATGCCGGCGTCGAGTTCAGCCCGGTCCCCGACGAACTCGTCGATGTCCTGAGCCGGCTCAGCAAGCCGTTCTCCCATTTCGCCGCGCTGCCGGGCAGCGACTACGCCATCACCTGCAAGATCAACTCGAAGAAGGGCTGCGAACGGATCATCCGCGCCGCCTTCGAATACGCCAAGAAGTTCGGCTACCCCAAAGTCACCGTGATCCACAAGGCGAACGTGGTGCGTGCGACCGAAGGCATGTTCCTGGAGATCGGGAAGCGCGTCGCCAAGGACTACCCGGGGATCCAGATGGACGACGCCAACATCGACGCCATCTGCATGTGGCTCCTCAAGAACCCCAAGAGCTACGGTGTGCTCGTCGCCACCAACATGTTCGGCGACATCGTCAGCGACCTCGCCGCGCAGATGGTGGGCGGCCTCGGCTTCGGCTGCTCCGGCAACATCGGCGAGAAGCTCGCCGTGTTCGAGCCGAGCCACGGCAGCGCGCCCAAGTACGCCGGCCAGAACAAGGTGAACCCCATCGCCACCATCCTCGCCGGTAAGATGATGCTGGACTGGCTGGGCGAGACCGACAAGGGCGCCCGGCTCGAGAAGGCGGTCGCCCGGATCATCGCCGAAGGCGACGTGCGCACCTACGACATGGGCGGCAGCGCCACGACCCTGGAGATGGGCGAGGCGATCGCCAGGAAGGTGTAGCGCGATGGCCGAGATCATCATCCACGAGGTCGGCCCCCGTGACGGCCTGCAGGTCGAGAAGCAGGTGGTCCCGACCGACAAGAAGCTCGCGTGGATCCGGTCGCTCGTCGCCGCGGGCCTGGACATCGTCCAGGTGGGCTCGTTCGTGCACCCGGAGAAGGTGCCGCAGATGGCCGACACGGACGCGCTCTTCCGCGCGCTCGGCGCCGAGCCGAGAGGCGAGACGATCCTCTCGGGCCTCGTGCTCAACGAGAAGGGCCTCGAGCGCGGGCTCGCGTGCGGCGTCGACATGTTCTGCCTCGGGGTCTCGGCCTCCGAGACTCACAGCATGAAGAACACCGGCATGGGCTCCGGGGAGGCGCAGCGCCGCATCATCGCCACGGCGGGGGAAGCGGTAGCGGCCGGCAAGAAAGTCCAGGTTTCGGTGCAGAGCGCCTTCGGTTGCGGCTTCGAGGGTCCGATCCCGGAGGTGCGGGTCCTCGGCATCGTGCGCGCCTACCTCGAGGCCGGACTCACGAACATCAGTCTCGCCGACACCGCCGGCCACGCGCACCCGGAGCAGGTGCGGCGGTTGTTCGGCGGGATCCTGCGCCTCGCGCCGGAGATCCGCTGCACGTGCCACTTCCACGACACCTACGGTCTCGGCATGGCCAACATCTACGCCGCCTCGGAGTCGGGGGTCACCAGCTTCGAGACCTCGTTCGCCGGCCTGGGCGGCTGTCCGTTCACCAAGGTCGCGGCCGGCAACGTGGCCACCGAGGATCTGGTCCACGCCCTCCGGCGCGGCGGCCTGCGTCCGGAGATCGATCTCGACGGGATCGTCGCCGTGGCCCGCGAGGTCGCGGCGCATTTCGGGCGTGACATGCCGGGCCGGGTCCACAAGACCGGCCCGCTCCCCTACTAGGCAGGTGATCCGATGACCGACCAGAAACGCGTGCTCGACGGCATCAAGGTGCTCGACCTCACGAACGTGCTCTCCGGCCCGTTCGCCTCGCTCCACCTGGCGCTCCTGGGCGCCGAGGTCATCAAGATCGAGAACCCCAAGGACGGCGATCTGGCGCGCAAGCTGGGAATCGTCCCCGAGTACAACAAGCAACTGATGGGGACGAGCTTCCTGGCGCAGAACTGCAACAAGAAGTCGGTGACCCTCAACACCAAGTCGCCGGACGGCAAGGAGATCTTCAAGCGGCTCGTCGAAGACGTCGACGTGGTGATCGAGAACTTCCGCCCCGGCGTCATGGACCGTCTCGGGCTCGGCTACGACGTCCTGCGCGGGATCAACCCGACGCTGGTCTACTGCGCGATCTCCGGCTTCGGGCAGACCGGCCCGGACGCCGACAAACCGGCCTACGATCAGATCATCCAGGGGCTCTCCGGCGAGATGGCGATCAACGGCGACGAGCGGCTGACGCCGCTGCGCGCCGGCTTCCCCGTCTGCGACACCGTGGGCGGCTTGAACGCGGCGTTCGCGGTGATGGCCGCCCTCTTCCATCGCCAGCGGACCGGCGAGGGCCGGTTCATCGACGTCGCGCTCCTCGACTCGATCATGCCGCTCATGGGCTGGGTGGCCGCGAACCTCCTGATCGGCGGCCAGGAGCCGCCGGTCATGGGCAACGACAACTTCACGGCCGCGCCCAGCGGCACCTTCCGGACGCTCGACGGCCACATCAACATCGCCGCCAACAAGCAGGAACAGTGGGAGGCGGTCTGCGACGTCCTCGAACTCACGGAACTGAAAGCCGATCCGCGCTTCCAGGAGCGCGACACCCGCAAGAAGAACCGCCGGGCCCTGACGCCGCTCCTCGAGGCGCGCCTCGTCGAGGGGACGACGCAGCACTGGGTCGAGTCCCTGAACGCGCGCGACGTGCCGAGCGGCGACATCCTGAGCCTGAGGCAGGCCCTGCGCCAGCCCCAGATCGCGCACCGCGGGGTCTTGCAGAAGGTGAACGTGCCGGGCCTGGGCGACATCGAGGTCTTCGGCCTCACCGCCCTGTTCAACGGCGAGTCGGGCCCGGTCACCACGCCGCCGCCGACGCTCGGGCAGCACAACGCCGAGGTTCTCGGCCGCTTGGGCTTCACCGCGGATCAGCTCGTCGAACTCAAGCAGAAGGCAGTCATCTGAAAACCCGGACGTCACGAGGAGTCACGATGGGAATGACAGTCGTCGAGAAGATCCTGGCCAGGGCGGCGGGCGCCAAAGCCGTCAGAGCCCTGGATATCGTGGAGCCGCGCGTCGATCTCGCCATGTCGCACGAGAACGCGGCCCTGGTCATCAACCAGTTCAACGAGATCTATCTGGGCACGGATCGCGAGCCCAGGCCCTGGGATCCCACCCGCATCGCCATCATCTTCGATCACCGGGTGCCGGCCGAGGGGCCCAAGACCGCCACCAACCAGAAACTCATCCGCGGCTTCGTGGCGCGGCACGGCATCGCCAAGTTCCACGACATCCGCGGCGACCTCGGCGGCATCTGCCACCAGATCCTGCCGGAGCACGGCTACGTCCGGCCCGGCTTCGTGGTCGTCGGCACCGACAGCCACACGACCAGCCACGGAGCCCTGGGCTCCTTCGCCTTCGGCATCGGCGCCACCGAGATGGCCTCGGTCTGGACGCTCGGCGTCGCGCTCAACATCGAGGTGCCGCCGACCATCAGGGTCGTCGTCACCGGCACATTCCAGGAGCACGTTGGGCCGAAGGATCTGATCCTGCACCTGATCGGCAGGCTCACGGCCCAGGGCGCCAATTTCCGCGTGCTCGAGTTCCACGGCGACGCGATCGCGGCGATGTCGACGAGCGGACGTCTCACCATCTGCAACATGAGCGTCGAGGCCGGCGCCACGAGCGGCATCGTGCCCGCCGACGAAGAAACCGAGCGCTACCTGCGCCAGGAGGCCGGCGTCACCGGACCCGTCGAGCGGATCTTGCCGGACGCCGACGCCGTCTACGAGAAGGTCCTCGAGGTCGACGTATCCCGGCTCGAACCGCAGATCGCCTGCCCACACACGGTCGACAACGTGAAGCCGGTCGGCGAGGTCACCGGCAAGGCCGTCCAGCAGATCGTGATCGGCAGCTGCACGAACGGCCGCCTAGACGACCTCGAGATCGCCGCCGGGATCCTCAAAGGCAAGCAGGTCGCTCAGGGCACGCGCATGCTGGTCTTCCCCGCCTCCGGGCGGATCTACTCCCAGGCTCTCGAGGCCGGCTACCTGCAGGAATTCATGAGGGCCGGCGCCGTGGTGATGAACTCGGGCTGCGGGCCGTGCCTGGGCATTCACCAGGGGGCGCTCGGGGACGAGGAAGTGGCGCTCGCCACCACCAACCGCAACTTCAAGGGCCGCATGGGAAACCCGAAATCCGAGGTCTACCTGTGCAGTGCGGCCGTCGCCGCGGCCAGCGCCATCACCGGCGTCATCACCGATCCGCGCACAGGAGGTCGCTGACATGGGCAAGGTCGTACTGAAGCTCGGGAAGGACATCAGCACCGACGACATCTACCCCGGACGGTTCATGGCCACGGTCCTCCCGACCGAAACGCCGCAGTTCTGTTTCCACGATCGCACGGAGTTCAACGCGCAGCTCAAGGCCAAGGCGATCCCGGCCGGCAGCGTCATCGTCGCCGACGAGAACTTTGGCTGCGGCTCGAGCCGCGAACAGGCGGTGAGCACGATCCGGGGCCACGAACTCGTCATCGTCGCGCGGAGCATCGCGCGCATCTTCCTGCAGAACGCCATCAACCTCGGCCTGAACCTGGTCATCTGCCCGACCATCGAGGCGCAGGAGGGGGACGAGCTCGAACTCGTTTCCGGCGGGGTGCTGAACAAGACCAGCGGCAAGGAATTCGCCACCGAGCCGCTGCCGCCTGCGCGCCAGGCGATCATCGACGCGGGAGGGCTGATCCCCTACACCCGCAAGAAACTGCTCGAACTGCCGGCTCGGTGATGTCAGTCGTCAGTCGCGGCGGCCTCGCCCGGAGGTCAGCAGCCACCCGATCGCCGCGCCCCAGAGGACCGCGACGACCGGGTTGGCGCTGATCCGTCAGGTCGCGCCGCTGCAGTGCTGCCAGTAGTGCCAGAGATAGCCGAGCGCGCCGCCGAGGGCCGGGCCCCAGAGGCGGCGCGCCGCCGTGAGGAATTGCGGGCGCGTCGTCACGGCTGCACGTAGCCCGCGGCGTGGAGCTGCTCCACGTCGGCGAAGGTGCGCGGCGGCTGCAGGTGCTTTGCCAGGAAGCGGTAGACCCGCAGCCGGATCTCCTGGGCGCCCTTCGTGTCGAGACGGTCGAAGCTGTGGCCGCCGGGCGCAGCCTCGTAGATCTCGTATTCGAACTGCTTGTCTTCGGCCTTCAGCGCCTGGATCAGGTGCTCGACCTCCAGCACGTTCACGTCCTCGTCCGTGGTGTTGGACAGCACCAGCAGGGGAGTCTTCAACTTCTGGACGTTCCACACGGGCGAGCGGCGCTTGTACTCGGCGATGTTCTCGCCGACGGTCTGGCCGATGTGGTAGTCGGCCGAGAAGTCGTCCCGGTACTCCTGGTCCAGGTAGCCCAGGCGCGCGACGATATCGCTGACCGGCACGCCGGCGTAGGCGCAGGCGTAGTCGTCGGGATGCTCGAAGACGCTCATCAGGCTGATCAGGCCGCCGTGGCTCCAGCCGATCGAGCCCACGCGGCCCGGATCGACGAAGTCGTAGTTCTCCAGGACGTAGGCGCGGCAGGCGTGGGCGTCCTCGACCTCCAGGCCGCCGTAGTCGATGCTCTCGTACATGCCGCGGCCGTAACCCGTGCTGCCGCGGTACTCCGGCGCCACCACCACGTAACCCTGGGCCACCAGCTCGCGCACGATGTGCGTGTGGTAGGTCGTGAAGTCGGCGTGGACGCCGCCGTGCGACAGCACCAGCAGCGGCGCCTTGCGGCCGGGATCGAGGTCGCGGGGGATGAAGACGTAGGCCCAGAACTTCAGCGGGTTGCCGGCGCCGATGCCCGTGGGGTTCGTCTCCTTCCACTTCGGCGGTCCGTACAGGCGCACCTTGTCGATGTGCGCGACGTCGCCCACGCGGTCGAACCAGAGGCCGTCGTCGACCTGCTTCTGCAGTTCGTCGAGGCGGTGCCCGAGATTCTCGATCGCACCGAGCACCTCGTCGAGCTTGGCGCCGACGTCGGCGACGGGGGAGGAGGTGTCCTGGGCGAAAGCGGTCAGCGGGACCGCGGCGGCGACGAAGCAGGCCAGCAGCAGGCGACGCATGGCTTCTCCTTCCGGATGACGTGCCCGGTGAGCATGGACCAAGGATACCGGCCGGTCAACCGGCCCGCAGCGGCGAAGGCTCAAGGCGCCTCCGCGATCGCCCACAGCAGCGCGGCGACCGCCGCCACGTTCCGCTGCAGGTCCGCGGGATCGACCTTGTCCACGGTGTCGGCCGGGCTGTGGTGGACGTCGAAGTAGTGCTCGCCGTGGACGCGGTGCCCGATCAGGGGCACGCCGGCGTCCGCCAGGAACGAAATGTCCACGCCGCCGCCGCCGGGGGTCACCGCGTCCGCGCCCAACGATGCCAGCGGCGCGGCCAGCGCGGCGAACCGCGCGACCGTGGCGGAGTCGGCCTGGACCGTGAAGCCGGCCGGGGCGAAGCCGCCCGAGTCGCACTCCAGCGCCGCCTTGTGGCGCGGCAGCTCGTCGGCGTGAGCGCGGGCGTAGCCGCGCCCCCCCTGCTGGGTCATTTCCTCGTCGGCGTAGAGCACCACCCGCAGGGTGCGGCGCGGCGCGAGGTCCAGGCGTTTCAGCAGGAAGACCGCCTCCATGACGATGGCGCAGCCGGCGCCGTTGTCGTGGGCGCCGCTGCCGACGTCCCACGAGTCGAGGTGGGCGCCGGCCAGGACGATCTCGTCCGGCGATTCACGGCCGGTCAGCTCGGCCACCACGTTGGCGCTGTCCGCGTCGGGCAGCTGCGATGCTCCCATCTCCAGGCGCACGCGCACCGGCGCGTCGCGGCGGGACAGGCGCGTCAGCAGGGCGGCGTCCTCCACGCTCAACGCGGCGGCGGGGATCCGCGGGATGGTGTCGCCCTTGTCGTAGCGCATGATGCCGGTGTGGGGGGTGCTGAGGCTGCGGTCGGTGACCGAGCGGATCAGGCAGCCGACCGCGCCGTGGCGGGCGGCGGCGACGGCGCCGCGGCCGCGGTATTGCACGGTCTTGCCGTACCCCTCCCAGGGCGGGTCGAACAGCACGAGGCGTCCGGCGGCCTCGGCGGCGCGCGCTTCCAACTCTTCGAAATCGCGCACGGCCAGGACCTCGGCCGTGATCCCGCCGGGCGGCGTGCCCACGCTGCCGCCGAGCCCCAGCATCGTCAGCGGCTTCTCGTAGGGTTCCAGCAGCGTGCAGGTCTCGCGGCCGCGCACCCAGTGCGGCACCGTCACCGGCTCGGCGCGCACGCCGACCAGACCGCCCGCACGCAGCCGGCGCAGGGCCCACGCGACGGCGCGGCGCTGGCCGTCCGACCCGTTCAGGCGCGGGCCCGCGGTGTCGCACAGGTCGGTCAGCAGCGCGAAGGCGGAGCTGTCGGCCAGCGCGGCGGCGACGATGCGCGCCATGGTGTCCGGTGCCGCTCGTGCGGGTGTGGAGTCGCCGAGCATGAAACCTCCCAGCGCGATGCAGATCGCGGCGATGCGGGACGGTGCGGGCGGGTGCGGCATGGATCCTCCGGATCGTTCCGTCAGCTCATGGTGACCATCAGGATGCCGGCGATCGCCAGCGCCGAGGCCGCGAGCTTGCGCCGGGTGAACGGTTCGTGCAGGAAGAACGAGGCCAGGATCAGCACGTAGATCGTGCTGGTCTGGTTCAGGATCGCGGCGGCGCCGGCCTGGGTGTACTTCATGCCGGCGAGCCAGAACATCAGCGCCAGGTACGAGCCCAGGATCGTGGCCGGCAGGCTGAAGCGCCAGGAGGCGTCGGGCCGGAACACGCCCAGGTAACGCCGGCGCTGCGGCGAAATCACGGCCATCGGCACCATCACGGCCAGGGCGCCGAGCTGCCGCACGGCCGTGGACCACAGCACGGGCTGACGTTCCAGCACCGGCTTGGCGATGACGACGCCCAGGGCGACGGCCGCCATGGCGGTCATGCCCATCAGCGAGCCCTTGAGCAGCGCCCGCGGCGGCAAGCCCGGCGGGGTGGGGTGGCCCGAGGCGACCAGCACCGCGGCGATGACCGTCACCATGCCCGCCAGCTGCCACCCGTTCAGGCGCTCGCCGATCAGCAGGAACGCGAACAGCACCACCAGCGGCGAGTAGAGGCAGTCGACGATGGCGGTGACGCCCGCCCCGACGATGTTCAGGCAGCGGTGGAAGAGGGTGTCGGCCACTGCGATGGCGATGACGCCGCTGGCCATCAGGATCAGCACGTCCCGCACCGGCGCCTCGCGCACCAGTCCCTGGCCCGACGCCAGCACCGTGACCACCAGCAGCACGCTGCTGATCCCCACCCGGAACAGGTTCAGCGCGAACGGCGAGACGGTCTCGCCCGAACGCTTCAGCAGGATGACCGCGACCGCCCAGATCACGGCGCAGAGCAGGGCGTAGAACTCTCCCAAGGCGATCTCCCGATCTGCGGCGCGGTGAATGGAGGTTGATCGGCGGTGCCGGACGTGGAATCATCGCACTGCTGCCGTCCCTTCCGCAAGCAGGGGGTTGGATCATGTATGTCGGTTATGCGGCGCCGCTGCGCCGGGCCTGGGCCCGCGCCCGCGCCCTGCTCCTCACGGGCTCGAGCCCCGAGACGTGGTTCGTGCTGGGATTCACGGCCTGGCTGGCCCGCCTGTGGGACAACGCCGGCCTGGGCGGCTCTTGGGATCGCGACTTCGTCAATTTCAAGGACCGCGACTGGCGCGTGTCGAGCCTGGACGACCTCCGCCACCTCGACCTCTTCGGCCACGAGCTCGGCGGGCTCGGGGTGGGGATCCTGGCCGGGCTCGGCGTGTTCGCGCTGCTGCTGGCGGTGCTGCTGACCTGGCTCAGCTCCCGCGGCGAGTTCTGCTTCCTGGACAACGTCGTCCACCGGCGCGCCCGCGTGAGCGAGCCGTGGCGGCGGTACGCCCGCCAGGGCGATTCGCTCTTCCTGTGGCGACTGGCCTTCCAGATCGTGGCCGGCGCCTGCGCGCTGGCCCTGATCCTGCCGGGCCTGCTGCTGGTGATCGGCGCGATCGCCACCGAGAGCCTGCGCGGCCTCGGCGTCGCGGGCGCGGTCGTGCTGGGGATGCTGGGCGTCGTGCTGGCGATCGCGGCCTCCCTGGTCTCGTTCTGGACCGACCAGTTCGTCGTGCCCGTGATGTACCGCGACGGCTCCGGCGTGCTGGCGGCCTGGCGCCGCACCCTGCCCCTGGTGCGCGAGCACATCGACCAGGCCGTCCTGTTCGCCCTGTTCTGGCTGCTGTTGGCCATGGTTGTCGGCGCCGCGATCGCCGCGCTGGGTCTGGTGACCTGCTGCGTCGGGTGGCTCGTGCTGGCGATCCCGTACCTCGGCACCGTGATCCTGCTGCCGGTCTACGTCACGGCCCGCGCGCTGGGCCCCGAGTTCCTGGCCCAGTACGGCGAGGAGTGGCGCTTGTGGCCGTCCGACGGACCGCCGCCGCCCGCCGGCGAAGACCCGACTTCCACCGCATAAGGAGCCTCGATGCGCCGCACGAAGATCATCGCCACGCTGGGCCCGGCCACCCGCGAACCGGCGGTGCTGCTCGAACTGATCCACGCCGGCCTGGACGTGGTGCGCCTGAACTTCAGCCACGGCTCGCTGGAGGCGAAGCGGCAGACCATCCGCGACGTGCGCGCCGCGGCCGACGACGCCGACCGGCAAGTGGCCATCCTGCAGGACCTGGCGGGCCCGAAGATCCGCATCGGCGGCTTCGCCGACGGACCGGTGAGGCTGCGCACCGGCGATCTGTTCACCCTGACCGCGCGCGACGTGCCCGGCGACGAGCGCGAGGTGTCGGTCGGCTACAAGGAACTGGCGGGCGATGTCAGCCGGGGAGACACGCTGTTGCTGGCCGATGGCGCCCTCTGCCTGAAGGTGGAGAAGGTCAGCGGATCGGACGTTGTCTGCCGCGTCGAGGCCGGCGGCGAACTGAGCTCCAACAAGGGCATCAACCTGCCGAGCGGTACGATCAGCGCTCCCATCCTCGACGAGAAGGACCTGGCGGACCTGGAGTTCGGCCTGGACGAGGACGTCGATTTCGTCGCCCTGTCGTTCGTGCGCAACGCGGCCGACGTGCTGGCGTGCCGCGCGGCCATGGACGCCTTCGGGGTCCGCCGGCCCATCGTCGCCAAGATCGAACAGCGAGAGGCCGTCGC
This sequence comes from bacterium, assembly GCA_031441465.1. Classification (GTDB taxonomy): domain Bacteria; phylum Krumholzibacteriota; class Krumholzibacteriia; order LZORAL124-64-63; family LZORAL124-64-63; genus PNOJ01. The sequence goes on from JANOEP010000016.1 coordinate 59,639, forward strand.
GAACATCGACGAGATCCTGCGGGTGGTCGACGGGTTGATGGTGGCCCGCGGCGACCTGGGCGTCGAGATCCCGCTGGAGCACGTGCCGGGCGTGCAGAAATCCCTGATCTACAAGGCCAACGCCGCCGGCGTGCCCGTGATCACGGCCACGCAGATGCTGCGCTCGATGGTCGAGAATCCGCGCCCCACGCGCGCCGAAGTCTCGGACGTGGCCAATGCCATCCTCGACGGCAGCGACGCGGTGATGCTCTCGGAGGAGACCGCCGTCGGGCTGCACCCGGTGGAGGCCGTGCGGACCATGGCGCGCATCGCCGAAAGCGCGGAGACGTCTTTCCCGTACGAGGGCTGGAACGCGCGCTTTCCCCTGTGCGCGGGTCTGCACAGCGACGAGGCGGTGGCCCGCGCCGCCTGCCGCATGGCCGCCGAGATCGGCGCCGCCGCCATCATCACCATGACCACCAGCGGCAGCACGACGCGCCTGGTCGCCAAGTCGCGCCCGCCGCAACCGCTGCTGGCGATGACCGACAATCCCGATACCTGCCGCCGCCTGGCCCTGGTCTGGGGCGCCATCCCCTTCTTCACGCCGGACGGGGACACCCTCGAAGAGCTGGAGCGCGACGCCCTGCGCATCGCGCTGGACGCCGGACACATCGCGCCGGGCGATGCCGTGGTGGTGACGGCGGGGTTGCCCCTGCACGTGTCGGGCCGCACCAACCTCATCAAGATCGTGACCGCGCCCCAGCGCTCTTGACCGCCGCTGGTTCCCGTGCGCTTCAGTCCAGCAGACGGAATTGTTCGCCGGCACCGGCCGGCTTCAGCGGTTCGCTGAGTTCCGGGCCGTCGTGGCGTGGATTGTTGACGAGCGCGGCGACGGGCCAGGCGGTCATGAGGTCGGCAGGGAAGGGACGCAACAGGTCGTGCAGGCCGGGAGCGGCGTCGGGTGGGGCGGCCAGCCAATTCCGGTAATCGGCGCGGTGCAGGATCACCGGCATCCGGTCGTGGACGGGGCGCATGAGATCGTTGGCGGCGGTGGTCAGCAGCGCGCAGGTGTGCAGGGGAGTTCCCTCCGGCGACGTCCAGGTTTCCCAGATCCCGGCCATCGCGAAGCCCGGTTCGTCCTTCAGGCGGAAGAACCAGGGCTGTTTTTTCCCACCTTGGCGCTGCCACTCGTAGAAACCGTCGGCGGGCATCAGGCAGCGGCGCCGGCGGAAGGCGTCGCGGAACGTCGGTTTGTCGGCGACCGTCTCGCAGCGGGCATTGATCGGACGGATCCCACCGGCGGGGCCGTGCGACCAGCGCGGCACCAGCCCCCAGTTCAGGTTGCGCAGGGTGCGCGGCGCATCGGAGGTCTCCTGGACGGCGGTCGTGAGGTCCTGGCCGGGAGCGATGTTCCAGCGCGGACGCAGCCCGAGTTCGGCGTTCAGGGCGACGTCCAAGGCCAACAACTGCGAGGTTTCCTCGGGAGTCAGGGTCAGCGTGAAGCGTCCACACATGCGGTTGTCTCCCGGAACTGACGGCTCAGCAAGAGGATACAGGAAAATTCCGATTGTCACCATGGGGACTTGACAGATCTAGATTGTATATGTATTGTACTGTACAAATAAGATACACAGTGGCCATGATGGCTGCCAAACGACGAGCAAGGGAGAGTTACCATGAAATCCGTGGACATCATCGTCGCAGTTCTTCTGATCGTGGGGGGGCTGAACTGGGGGCTCTGGGGTCTGTTCGGTTTCGATCTGGTGGCGGCGCTGCTCGGCGGCAACACGGCCATCGTGGCCCGTGTCGTCTACACCTTGGTCGGCTTGGCCGCCGTCTGGCAGGCCATGAGCGTGCGGCGCATCCAGGCCCGCTGGGCGCTCGCACCTGCGGGCATCCGCAAGGTCTAGCCGCTCCGAGTCCCGGGACGTCGCGGGGTCAGCCCCGCAACAACCGCGCACCGCACCGACGGTGGCCCCGCGGCGATCCCGGACTTCATTCCAACTGGTTGCAGCCGATACTCAATCGGCCATGAGCACTCACCATCTCCATCTGCCCACGCCGGACAAGGCGCGTCTTGCGGCCGGACTAGCCCGGCTGGGTCGCCGCCGTAGCCGGCCCGTGGTGGGGCTCACCCTCGGCGTGTTCGACTTCTGCCACGAAGGCCACATCAGCCTGCTGAAACGCGCGGCCGGGATGTGCGACCGCCTGGTGGTCGGCGTGCACACCGACGACGAGGTGCGCCGGTACAAGGGCGTCCAACCCGCCAACTCGGAACTCGAGCGGGCGGCCGCGGTCCGCGCCCTGGGGATCGCGCACACGGTGGTCGTCGGCAGCGACCGGGCCCGGATGTGCCGCGACTTCGGGGTGAAGCTCGTGTTCCACGGCGACGACTGGGATCCCGCCGCCTACCGACGGCGCTGGGGCGAGGACCTCATCGCGCGGTTCGGCCTGGAACTCGTGCTGCTGCCGCACACTCCCGGGATCAACAGCACGCAGCTGCGGTCCGCGGTGCCCGACGTCGGCTGGTGGCTGTACAGCAGCCGGTCGGACTGGAGCCGGACCCACATCTTCGATCACCTGCGGGATCTCTACGCGCAGATCGGCGGGGTCTGGTTCGTGGGGGAGGAGGGGCGCGAACTGGTGCGGCGGCATTTTCCGGACGCGCCCTGCGCCCTGCTGCGCGAGGAACAGGAGGCGGCCGTCGCCGCGGCGTCGATCGCGCGCTACGAACTGGAGGTGATCGTCACCGCCCACTTCAACTTCGACGCCATGGTGCCGGTGCTGCGCGGTTCACCGCGGCCGATCGCGCTGGTCGCGTTGTCGCACGGGCGCAGCGGCAAGCCGGGCACGAGCGCCGACGCGGCTCGCCACCGCGCGGCGGCGATGGCGCCCCGTGGGACCGGGGTGGTCGCGGTCGGCAACCTAACCGTCCACGACTGGTCGTTCGCACCCGACGCCTACCTGCACTGCGACGGTTTCCTGCAGGGCGGCGGGTCGTTCACGAATCCGCCGCCGGCCGGTCGCCCGCGGATCCTGCTGTTGCCGACCTGGGGTCCCCGCGCCGAGAAGCGTGGCTTGCTGATGTCGCGGCGTTGGCAGGAGCCGCTGCGACAGCTGTCACGCGTCGCGGACTTGGTGCTCGCGCCCCACCCGCTGTCCTCGCCGCAGGACGTGCGGCGGTACGCGCAGGGGATCGGTGCTTCGGCGTTGCCGGCAGACGGCCGGTCCTTCGTCCACGTGGCCGAGGCGCACGCGGTGATCGGCGACCTTTCGGGCGTGTTCTGGGAAGCCCTGCTCTTCGACACCCCCGCGGTGCTGGTCCGCGGCGCCGCGGACGCGGCTTGGCCGCCGGAGCTGCCGCCGTCGCGGGACGAGACCCTGGCGATCGTGCCCGGAGCCGACCCGCGGGATCTGGCCGACACGGTGCTAGCTCTGCTCGGTGAACGCCGGCCGCGGCAACGCGCGCTGGCCGAAGCCCGGCTGGGCGTCATCGACGGAGCCGCCACCAGGCGCATCGCGCAGAGGATCCGGGACATGCAGAACCCGCCCGCCGGGGAGGGGAACCGGCCGCCGGATCCTGCGTAGAACGGGACGAAGGTGTTGCGGCTGCGTCACTTTATTTACCGCAGGTAAAATTCCTGGCGCCCAACCCGAACCGGCTTAGCTTGAGGCCCCATGCGCGACACCTTCAGAAAAGCGGACCTTCACGTCCATTCGTCCTTCTCGTTCGACGTGCCCGACCTCGGGGCGCTCCACCCGCGTGCGCTCTTCGAGGCGGCGCTGGGCCATCCCGATCCGGAGCGGCGGTTGGACTGGTTCACGCTGACCGACCACGACACGATGGCCGGCTGGGAAGCGCTGGTGCGCGAACTTCCCGAGGCCGACCGCGCCCTGGTGATCCCCGCCGTCGAGCACACGCTGCGCGACCCGACCCTCGGCTTCACGATCCACACCAACCTCTACGGTCTGGATCCCGACGCCTACGCGCGGTTGCGCGCCAAGGTGCGCACGCTGGATGAGCTGTGCGCGTACTGCGACGAGCGCGGCATCCACTACCAGTACAACCACCCGACTTGGTGGGAACGCGCCGAGCTGCGGCGCGGGCAGGTGGACTTCGCGCGCGTGCCGGAGATCGCCGCGCGCTTCCCGGTGCTCGAGCTGAACGCCGCGCGCACGCCGGCCCAGAACCTGATCACCGCCGGTCTGGCCGCCGAACACGGGCTGCCCCTGACCGCCTCGTCGGACACCCACACCGGCGCCGTCGGGCGCGGCTGGACCGCGGCCTCCGGGGGCACCGCGGCCGAGTTCCTCGGCGCGGTCTGGCGCGGCGAAGGGACGACGCACCTCGACCACCTGTCGCACGCGGCGCTGGTGGACGAGGCGCACGGGCTCATCGACGAGTTCATGGACCGCGGCCGCATCCACGGCCCGGCCGGGCGCGAGCCGTCCAGTCCGGCCCAGGCCTGGCTGGAGCACATGGCGCTGCTGCTGGTGCGCTCGCGCTGGGTGCAGCAGACCCCGGCGGCGCGCGAATCGCTGCGCACGCTGCTGAAACACGCGTCGGTCCCGATCCTCAAGTTGGTCATGGATCACGAGCACCGGCTGGATCGCCGGCTCGCCGATTCGGAACTGCGGACCTACCTGACGCAGGTGCAGATCGCCCACGCCGCCTAGGCGACGGCCGGCGGCGGACCTCACCGAGAATCTCCGGAAACTTCAAGAGGCGGGACCCCCTGAACGGGTCCCGCCTCTGCTTCGAGGCTCTCAAACCTGCCGGTCGCGGCTCAGCGCACCAACAGGCCCTTCTGGGTGCGCACGTCGCCGCCCGCCTCCAACCGGAAGACGTAGCCGCCGCTGCTCATGGCGCGGCCCTGGGCATCGGTGCCGTCCCACACGGCGGCGTGCTCGCCCGCGGGCAGCTCGCCGTCGCTCAGGATCTTCACCAGATGGCCGCGCATGTCGTGGACCGACAGCCGGGCCTGGCCGGCCGACGGCAGGTCGAAGCGGACCTCGGTGCGCGGGTTGAACGGGTTGGGCGCCACGGCGCGCAGGTTGGCCTGGCCGGCCTGCGGCAGGTCGCCGGCATCGGTTCCCAGGGAACGCTGGAGACCCCAGATCTCGACTTCGTCGAGGTTCCAGCCCGAGTACAACCAACTGGAGTCGGTGGTCCCCATGGTCCAGCGGACGTAGACCGTGGCGTGGCCGTCGGCCACCGCCGAGATGTCGTACTCGACGAGCGACCACGCGGCGTCGATGACCTCGGAGGTGTTCTGCCAGACCGTGGTCCAACTGACGCCGTCGTTGCTGACGCGCAGCAGGGCGTGGTCGTACGCGGGCTGCTCGACGTTCAGCCAGCGCCGGAACTTCAGGGTGACCGCCGCCAGACCGCTGCAATCCAGGGCCTGGGTGGTGAGGTGGCGCTCGGGCAGGTTGTTGGCGTAATCGCCCGCGAGGTTGTAGCCGTAGACCGCGCCGCCGTTCCAGCCGCCGGTGGGGTCGTTCTCGCCGTGCTCGCCGCCGAGGCCGGTCGGCACGCCCCAGGCCCACTGGCCCTCGACGCTCCAGCCGGGGTTGGTGCTCATGTCGAACCCGAAGACCAGCTCGGGGTGGCCGACCTGCAGGGACAGGGGCGCCGTCGCGTCGCCTTCGTGGTCGGTGGTGTTGGTGAACGACAGCGTGCCGGTGTGGATGCCGGTCGCCAGCGTGTTCGCCGCGGCGTTGAGCGAGACGGTGACGATGACGTCGCCGCCCGCGGGGATCGTGCCGCCGGCGTTGGCGACGCTCACCCAGGCGGCGTCGGCCGCGACCAGGTAATTGACGGCGGTGTCGCCGGCGTTGGACAGCGTGTAGTCCTTGCTCGCGGGCGTGAACGGGCCGCCGACCTCGCCCTGCGCGGACAGGCCGCTCGACGGTGCGACGCGCAGGCCGGACGCGTAAGGGGCCAGCAGGTCGAGCGTCTGCGCGCCGGTGCCCGAGGGGTCGAGCCAGTTGCTCAGGCGCGTGGCCGGGGTGCCGCCGCCGGTCCAGGAAACGGAGAGGCGACCGTACCAGTCGGCGAGATTGTTGCCGCAGGCGGCGTAGCCGCCGTGCAGCTGGCCCACGACGTGGTGGTTCTGGTCGAACAGCGGCGAGCCCGAGGAGCCGCCCTCGGTGGTGCCCACGTCCCAGTCCGCGACGCGCAGGTGGGTGCCGTTGCCGGGGGCGACGTCCTGCAGGTAGGTGGTCGTGGTCAGGGGGTCGTTCTCGAAGCTGATGCTCTTCTCGTCGGTGCTCGGGTGGTGGATGCCCGTAGCCGAGGTCGGGTTCTGGGTGCCGCGGTCCCAGCCCGCGTAGGCGACGTTCCAGGAGGCGTCGGGCACGGAGTTCAGCTCGACCAGCGTGAAGTCCGACGTGCTGGACTCGGCGCGGAAGGTGCTGCCGGTCAGGAACTGGGACAGCGAGCCGCCGCCGTGCTGGCCGCAGGCCGGGCTGTTGAAGTTCCAGTAGGTGACGAGTGTCGGCGCCTGCAAGGTGTGGATCCCGCAGTGGTAGGCCGTCATGAAGAAGGAGCGCTCGTCCTGGGCGGTGTTGTTGATCATGAAGCCGGAGCAGAACGTGCTGCCGCCGGTCGAGATCACGGCCACCGACTGGATGTCGTCGCGCCAGCCGTCGCCGTCGGGGCAGACGACGTCGATGTTGCAGGTGCCGGACTTGTCGACGAGGGTCTCGCCGAAGGTCTTGTAGCCCACGTTCACCGAGGTCAGCTCGAGTTCCAGGTCGGCCGCGGCCTTGGCCGCGATCTGCACCTCGACGACCATCTCGGCGCCGGGGACGATGGGCGTCCAGAGCTGGCCGTGGTCGCGGTTGTCGGCGGCGGTGAAGGCGATCGCCGGTTGCGACAGGTCGGCCGGGTAGATCAGCAGGCGGCCGTTCTCGGGCATGACGAAGCGCGTGAACCCGAGATTCAGCGACACGGCGCCGGGGCTGGAGATCCGCAGGCGCCACAGCCGGGTGCTCTCGCTCAGGACTTCCCAGGTGCCGTGGGTGTCGGGCGCGATGAAAGTCCGCTGGGGGATGGCGAAGCGGGGCGGTTCGCCGTCGCGTGCGCGGACGGCGTCCTCGGCCAGGGCCTGGTCGCGATCGACGGTGTCGGCCGCGAAGACCTCGACGCTCGCCAGGGGGCGCAGGCCGGTTGCCGCCGCGGGGCTGGCCGTGCGGTCGGCGGCCTCGGCGCTCAGGCTCAGGGCCGTCAGCAGGGCGAGCGCCAGCAACAGCGCCGGGACGGCGACGCGCAGCGCGTTGCGACTGCGCGCCACGACTTCGATTCCGACTTTGGTCATCATTCCCATCCTCGCGGATCGGGTGTTTGGAGGCATGGGAACCAGTCCCATGGTCGATCTACCGGAGGGAGGGGCGAGGACCCCAACGTCCACATCGTACAATGATAGCTTAAAAAGCCGGATCAGTGCAAAAAAGAAGGCAGAATTAGTCGGAGATAAGGGTGGAGGCGCGTCAGCGCGCGCCTGCGCCCGTCAGGACCACGCGGACCGTGGACAGCAGGATGCGCAGATCCAGCGTCCAACCGGCCCTCGTGATGTAGAAAGTGTCCAGGCGCAGCTTGCGTTGGACCGAGCGCAGGTCATCGTCGTAGCCGTTGTTGACCTGGGCCAAGCCCGTGATGCCCGGCAGGGCGTCCAGGCGAGCCAGGTAGCCGGGGACCGTGGCCTCGTACTGGCGCACGAAGCACAGCCGCTCGGGCCGGGGGCCGATCAGGGTCATCTCGCCCTTCAGGACGTTCCAGAACTGGGGCACCTCGTCCAGACGCGTCTGGCGCAGGAAACGTCCGACCCGGGTGATGCGGGCGTCGCTGGCCTGAGCCAACTGGGGGCCGTTGCGCTCGGCGTCGGTCCGCATGGAACGCAGCTTCCAGATGCGGAACGGGCGGCCCGGGTAGATCACCTTGCGGCGTTCGCAACTCGTGTGGCCGGCGTTGCGGCGGCGCAGATTGCGGCCGATGCGGGTCTGGGAGTAGAAGACGGGGCCGCGCGAATCCACGAAGATCGCCAAGGCGATGATCGGCAGCAACACCGTGAACAGGGACAGCGCGATCACCGATGCGGCGATATCGCCGGTGCGGCGCAGTCCGAGGTACAGCGGCGAGTGCCGGGGTTCGGCGCGGGGCGCCGTCCTCTCCAGGTCGTGAAAAAGGCGTGCTGTTTCATGACCGACGTTGTCGAGCGCCGTCGGCTGCAGCAGCGTGGCTTGAGCGTTGTCACTGAAATTGACCATGATGTTCGACTGAGTCCCTCTGATGTTCGATCCCACGTGGTGCTCTCGCACCATCTTCGTCAGGCTGATCGCTGCTTGATCATCCGTGAGAGTGCTCCATTATAAAGGAGACTTCTCAGGTAGTCTATAGCGACATCGATAAAAATCGATGTCGAAAGCATGCGAATTCACAAATGGTAAGCTCATTCCCGGCCCCCCAGCCGAGAACAGGATCACAATACCACGAACCGACCAAAGGTCAAGGCAATTTCCTGTTGAAAATACAACATCACGAAACATACCTGACCGGTTCCGGATTCTGTCATCAGTGGGCAAGTTCCTCCAGGAAGGCGGCGTCGACCCACCAAATGGCCGACCGGCCGTTGCCGGGGGCGTCTTCCAGTGGGCGACCAGGACGGCGCCGAGGATGCGCTTGACCCCGATCCTGCGACCTGTTCCCATGCGGGCATCCTATTGTCCGGGAGGTCGGAACATGTTCGAACGAAGGATCTCCACGTGCGGCGCCGCGGCCCTGTTGGCCGTGTTGCTGCTGTCCGGCTGCGCCGGCACGTCCCCCGATCTGCGCGGCTCCTGGGTCCTGGTGAGCGCCGGCGATCAGAAGTTCCCAGCGGTCGAGGCGCCCGGCCCAGAGGACATCGTCAAGATCCTGAACGACGACGCCTTCGCCACCACGGGTCGGGCCGCCGGCAAGTTCGACGGCGGCGCGGGCACCTGGTCCTACCGCGACGGCGTCTACACCGAGTGTGTCCGCGTCCACTCGAACGAGGCGATGATGGGTGAGAAGATCAGCTTCACCTGCCGCGTCGAGGGGGACTTCTGGCACCACGCGGCGGACTTTGTGGCCAAGGGCCGTCGCTACGTCATCGACGAAGTGTGGCGCCGGCTCGCGCCCGAAACGTGCCAAGCCGTCCCGACCGAACCCGAGGGCGTGCCGGAGTGACATCATGACCACCTCCCGCCTCACCTGCACCGTCGTCGTGAAACCGGGCCGCGAGGACGCGGTGCCCGGGCGGCATCCCTGGATCTTCAAGGGTTCGATCGCCCGCGTGATGGGTTACCACGCGCCGGGCGATCCGTGCGCGTTCGTGACCGAGGACGGCGGCGCGCTGGGCTGGGGCTACGTCAACACGCGGTCGCTGCTGGCGGGGCGGATCGTGAGCCTCGAAGGGCCGGTGACGCACCGCCTGCTGCACGAGCGGCTGGGCGAGGCCGTCGCCGCGCGCGCGGCCCTGGGCCTGGGTGACGGCGGGCCCCTGGGAAACGGCGGCACCCCGAGCCGCCGGGGCGAGGAACAGACCGACTGCTATCGGTTGGTGAACTCCGAAGGGGACAGCCTGCCCGGACTGGTCATCGACCGCTACGGGACGGGCCTGGTCCTGCAGTTCCTGACCGCGGGCGCCGAGCGCTGGCGGCAGGAAGTGATCGCCGCGCTGACCGAGCACCTCGCCCCGACGTTCATCTACGAGCGCAGCGACTCGCGGACCCGCACCGACGAAGGGCTCGAGGCGGCGCGGGGGCTGCTGTCGGGCGCGTTGACCGATCCGGTGCTGGTGCGTGAGAACGGGCTGATCTACGAGACCTCGCCCGAGGCGGGTCACAAGACCGGCCTGTACCTCGACCAGCGCGAGAACCGTGCGCTCGTCGGCGCCCTGGCGCGCGATCGCCGCGTGCTGAACTGCTTTGCCTACACCGGCGGCTTCTCGATGTCGGCGGCCGCCGGCGGCGCCGAGAACGTGGTGTCGGTGGACGCCTCGAAGTCGGCCTGCGCGGCGGCGGAGCGCAACCTGCGGCGCAACGGTTTCCCCGAAGCGGCCGGGTTGGTGCAACGCGAGGATGTGTTCCGTTTCCTGCGCCCGGGCCGTGATCGATACGACCTGGTGATCCTCGACCCGCCGAAGTTCGCCCGTTCGCAGCGCGAACTCGACGGGGCGGAGCGCGGCTACCGCGAGATCAACCGCCTGGGCGTCGACAAGCTGGCGCCGGGCGGGCTGCTGCTCACCTTCTCCTGCAGCCAGGCGATGAACCTGCTGCGCTTCCAGCAAGTGGCGCAGGAAGCCGTGCTCGCCGCAGGCCGCCGCGCCCGCGTGCTGCGCCGCCTATCAGGTGGCCCGGATCACCCATGGATGCTGGGTCACCGCGAAGGTGAGTATCTCAAGGGCTTGCTGCTGCTCGTGAGCTGAAGTTCCGCTGTTCCCTGCCCACATCCATCTCGTCCCGGGTACACACACGCGTCCCGTCGGGGGTGTCTGCCGGGTTCCGGCGCCAGGTGGGCGCCGGAGGCCGACAGCCAAGCGATGCCGGGCACAGGATGTGCCCGGCGAGCGCCCCCCGACGGGACGCGTGTGTGTACCCGGGACGTAGGCCGCACTTGGTCAGGCACCTTGCGGATGCTACACTTCAAATCTGCAAGAGCATGTCCAGGGCGACCGGAAGGGATGGGTTCATGGCGGTAAAGGCATATCTGCGACCGAAGTCGGCCGCCGAGGCGCTGGCCTTGGTAGAGGGGGACGAGCGCGCTGCGCTGATCGGGGGCGGGGCCTATCTGCGGCTGGCAGCGCGTGGATACGAGACGGCAGTCGATCTGTGCGATGCTGGGCTCGACCGTGTGCGCGTCGAGGGCGGGATGCTGTGGATCGGGGCCATGGTGACCTACCGGCGGCTGGAGACCGATTCCGTGGTGAGGGACTGGTGCGGCGGGCTGCTGGGGCGCTGCGTGGAGAACATCGTCGGGGTGCAGGTGCGCAACATCGTGACCGTGGGCGGCACGGTGGCGGGACGCTATGCGTTCGCCAATTTGACCACGGCGTTGTTGGCGCTGGGGGCCGAGGTGGTGCTGGAGCGCGGCGGTCGCAAGCCGCTGGAACAGTTCCTGGCCGACAAGGCGCTGGTGCGCGACGTGCTGGTCGAGGTGGTGGTGCCGGCGAAGCCGCAGCGGGGCGCCTGGCGGGACCTGACGCGGGTGCGGACGGATTTCGCGGTGCTGAACGCGGCGGCGGTGAGGCGCGGCGCCGAATGGCGCGTCGCGGTCGGCGCGCGTCCCGGGGTCGCAAGGCTGTCGTACGGGGCCGCGAAAGCGGCGGCGGCCGGCGACGCGCTCGGCGCCGGCGCGGCGGCGGCCGCGGAGTTGGACTTCGGCGACGACCTGCGCGCATCGGCCGCTTATCGCCGACGGGTCTGCAGCACGCTGGTCGCGCGCGCGGTCGAGGAGGTCCTGTCATGAACATCTCCCTGGAACTGAACGGGCGGCACGCGGACTGGGACGTCGAGCCCGGCGAAGCGCTGCTGGAAGCGCTGCGGCGCCACGGCGTGCTGAGCGTGAAGCGAGGCTGCGACACGGCCTCTTGCGGAACCTGCACCGTGCTGCTGGACGGGGCGCCGGTGCCGTCGTGCGCCGTGCCGGCGCCGCGCGCCGACGGTCGTTCCGTGACCACGGTCGAGGGGCTGCCCGAGGAGACGGCGCGGCTGGGCGCCTGCCTGGCGGCCGAGGGGGCCGACCAGTGCGGCTTCTGCGCGCCCGGCCTGGTGGTCGCGGTGGTAGCGATGAGCCGCGAACTGGCCACTCCCGACGATGACGCGATCAACCACTACCTGGCCGGCAACCTCTGCCGTTGCGGCGGCTACGTCAGCCAGACCCGCGCGATCCGCCGCTACCTGGAGGAGGCGCGATGAACGAAGTCGGCAAATCCCTGCCCAAGATCGACGCCCTGGGCCTGGTGCGCGGCACGCCCGCCTTCACCGACGACTTGGCGCCGCGCACATCGCTGTGCGTGGTGGCGGTGCGCAGCCCGCACGCCCACGCGCGCATCCTCTCGATCGACGCGTCCGCGGCGCTGGCGCTGCCCGGAGTGCTGGCCGCGTTCACCTGGCAGGACGTGCCGCGCGTCGCGGTGACGCGCGCCGGCCAGGGCCACCCCGAGCCCTCGCCCCGCGACCGCTTCATCCTGGACGAGTACGTGCGCCACGTGGGCGACGAGGTCGCCATCGTCGCGGCCGAGACCGAGGAGCAGGCCCGCGAGGCGGCGCGCGCGGTGCGCGTGGAGTACGAGGTGCTCACGCCGGTGCTCGACTTCGAGACCGCCCTGGACAACCCCGTCGTGCTGCACCCCGAGCCCGAGATCCACGAGAACTTCCCGATCGGCTTCGAGCCCAAGCGCAACGTGGCCAGCGCCTACAGTATGCACGTCGGTGACGTGGACGCGGTCGTCGCGCGGTCGGAGGTCGTGCTGCGCCGGCGCTATTTCACGCAGGCCCAGCAGCACGTGGCGCTCGAACCGCACTGCGCCTGCACCTGGCTGGACGTGCACGGGCGGCTGAACGTGATGAGTTCGACGCAGACCCCGTGGCACGTGCGGCGCATCATGGCGCGCGCCCTGGAGCGCGAGGTGAAGGAGATCCGCGTCGTGAAGCCGCGCATCGGCGGCGGCTTCGGCGGCAAGCAGATGCTCCACGGCGAGCTGTTCTGCGCGCTGGCGACCCTGCGCACGGGACGGCCCGCGAAGATGGTCTACACGCGGCGCGAGGTCTTCGAGGCCACCAACACGCGCCACCCGATGCGGTTGGACGTGACCCTGGGCTCGGATCGCGACGGCACGCTGCGCGCGATCGACCTGGAAGTGCTGTCCGACACCGGCGCCTACGGCGAGCACGCCCTGACGGTGTTCATGGTCGCGGGCGCCAAGACGCTGCCGCTGTACAACAAGGTCGAGGCGGTGCGCTTCGGCGGCCGCACGGTCTACACCAACCGCGTGCCCGGCGGCGCCTTCCGCGGCTACGGGGCGATCCAGGGCAACTTCGCCCTGGAGTCGGCCCTGGACGAGCTGGCGGGCGAACTGGGGTTGGACCCGGTCGTCCTGCGCGAGAAGAACATGATCGCCGAGGGGGAGACCTCGCCCATCTTCGCCATCATGGGCGAGGGTACCGAGGGCGTGGAGATGATCGTCGAGAGCTGCAAGCTGCCCGAGTGCCTCCGCCGCGGCAAGGAACTGATCGGATGGGACGCCAAGGGCGCGCGCCGCGAGGTCGCGCCAGGCGTGTTCCGCGGCCTGGGCATGGCCCTGGCGATGCAGGGCTCGGGCATCCCGACCATCGACATGGCGGCCGCGACGCTCAAGCTCAACGACTTCGGCTCGTTCAACCTGCTGATCGGGGCGACGGACCTCGGCACCGGCAGCGACACGATCTTGGCGCAGATCGCGGCCGAGACGCTCGGCGTGCCGACCGGCGACATCATCGTCTACGCCTCGGACACCGACCGCACGCCCTTCGACACCGGCGCCTACGCCTCGAGCACGACCTACGTCACGGGGCACGCCGTGCGGACCGCGGCGCTGAAGATGCGCGAGGAGATCCTGGTCGAGGGGGCGCGGTCGCTGGGCTGCGCGCCGGCGTCGGCGACGTTCGACGGGCGCGAGGTGCGCGGGCCCGAAGGTGCGATCACGCTGCGGGACCTGTCGACGAAGCTGCTCTACAACGAGCACCAGAAGCAGTTGATGACCACCGGCAGCCACCTCTGCGAGAAGTCGCCACCGCCTTACATGGCGGCCTTCGCCGAGGTCGAGGTGGACACGGGCACCGGCGAGGTCAGGTTGATCGACTACGTGGCGGTGGTGGACTGCGGCCAGGCCATCAACCCGAACCTGGCGCTGGTGCAGGTCGAGGGCGGGCTGGCGCAGGGGATCGGGATGGCGTTGTGGGAGGAGGTCGTGTACGGGCCGCAGGGCCACCTGCGGACGCGCGACCTGATGAGCTACAAGATCCCGGGGCGCGAGGACATCCCGTCGATCCGCGCCGAGCTGGTGGCGAGCCACGAGCCGAGCGGGCCCTACGGGGCCAAGAGCGTCGGGGAGATCGGGATCGACACGCCGCCGGCGGCGATCGCGAATGCGGTGGCGGCGGCGGTGGGCGCGCGGGTGCGGGATCTGCCGGTCACGCCGGAGAAGGTGCTCAACGCGCTCCCGGGCTAACCCGCGGGCGCGGCGGCGCGGCGTCCCGCCGTCGGCCGTCAGTCGGCGGCCAGCGCCGGCTTGGGGGCGCGGTCGGCGCCGAACAGCCCCCAGTGCTTCTCGACCTCGTGTGGGTCGTCGCTGCCCTTCCAGTTCTCGTCGAAGGCCTCGAACCAGAACGAAGCCAGGCGCGCGACCGCGACCCAGGCGCGGTAGCGCCGGAAGAACTCGGTCTGGCTCGCCTCGTCGGTACGGCCCGTGATCAGCCGCCCCTGGTTCCCCTCGGTCCTGCGGTCGGTCGCCCAGCCGACCTCGCCCAGCGCCAGCGTCGCGCCCGGGTGCGCGGCGCGCACCTCGGCCAGGCGGGCGTCGAGCCACGGCAGCGCCTCGTCCAGAGAGCGGCCGTTCCACAGCGGATGCGCGTGCAGGGTGACGAAGTCGAGCTCGCGGGCCACCTCGCGGCTGGCGGGCTCACGCCAGTAGGCGAAATCGTCGGCGGTGCTGACCGGGACCGTCACGGCCGCGCGCACTTGGCGGATCCTGGCGATCAGCGTCGCCGGGGAGCAACGGTTCCCCGACCAGGACACCTGGGTCTCGTTGCCCACGCACACGGCGAGGACCACGTCGGGGTAGGCGTTGGCCAGTCGGATCGCGGCCGCGCATTCCCGCTCGTTGGCGTCGGTCTTCTCGGCGTCCGGCGCGCCTTGGTCGCCGTCTCCCCGTTCGGGTTCGATCCACGCGCCCAGCATGACCTTCATGCCCAGGGAATCGGCGCGGATCGTCGCGAGGACCGTCTCGGCGGTCTCCGCCGCGCCGTAGGTCCGCAGCAAGCGCCACCGCGGCCGCATCAGACGCAGGTCCTCGAGGATCTGGTCGGCCGCGGGGCCGGGCCCGCCCGGTCTCTGGCCGTCGCGGTGCGGTCCGTAACAGATCGCCTCGCCGATCCAGGCGTCGTCTTCGCAGGGCTGGAAGGGGCGGATGTCCACGGCAGCCTCCCGTTGCGGGGTGGTGTCGAACGGCGCAGCCATCCCGCCGGCCGCCGGTCCGACAAGGACGAGCGCCGCAGTGGCCGCGGGGATCACCAGCAACCACATGATAGCACCTCCGCGGGGAGCGCGATGGCGACGAGGCCGACGACGGGATGGGCGTCCAACGGGCGCGTGCGTTCGATGTCGTCCGGAGTCGGCAAAGCGCCGGGTAGGCCCATCATCGCCGGATTCAAACCCAGGCCGACCTTCGCGGGCTGGGACCGATGATGTCCAGCACGCTTTGTACGAGACCCGAACAAAGTACCTGAATCCGAAATGCTGGCCAACAAGTTCCAGGATTTGGAATCTTTTAATGATTTAACTATTCATCTCATTATTTATGATACCTGCTAAAAATTAACAATTACTCATTTTTTTTAATCTCGCGAAAATCTACTTGATTCGGTCACCGAACATAGTTTATAATCTCCCCAGTGGAGGAACCTTGATACTGTGATGGCAAGATCGTTGACAACCGCACAGGGCGGCGTCCAGGTATCCGGGTATTCCGCGACAACCCCAGGGACAGCACACCTCAAATCAAGGAGTCGTCATGATGAGGACAAAAGGTAACGTCGCTCTTCGCACACTGTTGGTCCTGCTCGCGCTCGTCTCGTTCGGCACGGCCGTCGCCCAGGCCCAGACCGACGTCACGGTCGATCCGGCGGCGATCACCTTCGGGTACATGAACGTGTTCGATCTGGGCGGCGCCTTCCTGTGGGGCAGCGGCTGGGGAATCGGCGATCTGACGGCCGTCTACAGCGGCTCCATCCTGACCCTGGGGCCGAACACGATCGGCGATCCGAACGAGTACTGGTACCAGTGCGTCGGCGGGGTCTCGCCGCCGAACTGCGGCGGTCCGGGCGCGCCGGGCAACAAGATCATGGAAGCCAACCTCTACGCCCAGGTCGATGGTTCCCTCGCGGGCCAGACCGTGACGTTCTCCGGCGAGATCCTGTCCAACACCTTGACCAGCGCCCACACGGTCCTGGCCTTCATCAAGGACTTCGCCCCCGACTTCTCGTCGTTCGTGCAGACCACGGTGGTCCTGTCCGCGCCCGGGCCGTTCAGCGTGACGCAGACCGCCATCAACGATCCGGGCCGCCACGTGCAGTGGGGATTCCAGACCACCGGCGTCAACGTCTGGGTCACCGACCTGGCTCCCTTCGGAACGATGGTCGTCGGTCCGGAAGGGACGGTCGGCTCGGAGACCATGAGCTGGGGCACGATCAAGGCGCTCTACTAGACATCTCGCCCGCGTCGTGTCGCGCCGCTGCGCGCAATGAAGAGGGGGTCCGGCGGCGCCGGACCCCCTCTCTCGTCCCAGCCGGGGCGCGTTCACCTGACCAGGGACAGGCCACCGGTTTCGATGAAGTCGTCACCCCGCAGCCGAACCAGGTAGACTCCCGATGGCAGCGCCGATCCCTCGCCGTCGCATCCGTCCCACTCGACGGCATGCGCCCCGGCCGGGAATCCGCTGCGGACCAGCGTCCGCACGCGCCGGCCCGCCAGGTCGAAGATCTCGAGTTCGACCCGGCCCGCGCGGTCGAGTTCGAAGCGCAGCGTCGTGGAGGGGTTGAACGGGTTCGGTGAGGCGGGCAGCAGGCGGCCTGCCGCGGTCATGGGCGTGCCGGGGCGGCGGTCGTCAGGGAGGTCGGTCGCGCCTTCCGGCACGAAGCGGAAGTCGCTGATCACGACCTCCTGGTTCGTCGCCGGCGTGCCCGAGAGCTTCCAGAGGTTCAGGTGTGTCCGCGGCTGCTCGGGACGCGGGATGTGTGGGCCGGTGTAGGTCCAGGCGTGGATCAGGTTCCCGGCCGACTCGTCCTGCGGCCCGCCGCGCCAGACGCGGAATTCGACGCGGTCGGGCAGCCAGCGCATCGCGTGGCTGGTGACCTCGCCGACGGCGAACGTGGCGTCGAAGCGGGTCAGGTTGCCGCTCCAGTCCCAGGGCTGGGCCACGAATTGCCCGATACCCTGCGAGGGGACGCCCCAGCGGCCGTACTCGATGTCGATCTCGTTGAACGCGTTCCACCAGAGGTAGCCCTCGTCCCAGCAGGGGCCGTACTCCCACAGGAACAGACCGAGCACGACCTGGGGATCGAGCAGGTCGAGCCGGCCGACCGTCGTCACCACGTAGTCGCCGTAGCCGAGCGCCGCCTCGGCGGCGACCTCGGTGCAGTACCAGTTGCTGCCGACCCTCTGCGCCGTCAGGTGCAGGGCCCCGGCCGCATCGACCCAGACGCTCGCCTGGGAGTCGCTGAAGAGGTTGCCGCCGGGGCCGTAGTAGCCCGGGCCCTTGACGCGCCAGAGGCGGCCGGCGAAATCCAGGGTCCTGCCTCCGGGGAAGTCGTTCCACTGCACGTCGTCGATCGTCGGCGCGGCGGTGGAATAGAACGTGACCTGGTCGTAGTAGACGTCGGGCGAGGGATCGGAAGGGCTCTGCAGCACACCGAGCAGCAGGCGGGCCGTGGCGGAGCCCGCCGGCGCCGGCCCAGCCGTCAGCGCGAAGGGGAGGTACGCGTCGGTCGCACTGCTCGCGGTGGCGACGGTGTTGGAGTCGTAGTCGATCAGGCTACCGGCGCTGTCGCGCCATTCCACGTTGACCAGGGCGAGGCACGCTCCGGTCAGGGGCCTTTGCGACGGGACCAGCACGTTGCCGGCCACTTCGAACGACTCGCCCGCGGTGCAGGTTTGCGCCTGCCAGTAGCCGGATACGTCCCAGCCGCCGGCGTTGGGTCCCCGCACGCGCGCGGCCTTGTGGCCGTGGCTGGCGATCGTCGAGAGCCCGACCGAACCGAACTGGTTCCAGCCGCCGAAGACGACGCCGGCCGAGCCGGCGACCTCGAAGCTGGGGTTGGCCAGGATGCACTGGGCAGGCGCGGCGCCGGCGAGCGCCGCCACCATGACCAGGGCGAGGAGCGGGGCGCGGGCGGGCGCCGGCAGCGATGGCTTGGGATGCACGGTCGGCTCCTGGTGCGGGTCCGGTCGCGACGGACCGCCGGCTGATGCCGCAGGCATCAAGCCGGGCGCGGCACGGCGACATCGACCTCGATGAGTGCGACCCGGCCGCTGCGGGCGAACAGCTCGGCGCTCGTGGCCGGGGACAGCCCGTCGCCGTCTTGCCGGGACGACGAGCCGTCGGCGAACGCGATGCGCAGATGCGGCGGCCCGTCGTTCCGGGTATACACGACCGGCACCTGGCAGTAGGTGAACGCCAACTGGCCGGCCGACAGGGAGATGGTCTGCTCGCGCCCTTCCACATCGTAATACCGGAAGGCAGAAGGCTGCGCGAGGAACTCGTCACTCCGCAGCAGGCGTGGACGGAAGCGCACGGCGCCCGCGGACACGCGCACGCCCAACTCGCCGAACCTGGCCAGGATCTCCTCCTTCACCTGACCGGTCATTCCCGGCTGCTTGGCGCCGCCGTGGGCCGGGGTGTGCGAATAGGGGTCGGTCGGGAAGGCGCCGAACTCCGCGACGCTCTTCTCGGGGCCGAGGCCGGCGCGGATGCGGAAGTAGGCCGCGGCCAGGCCGTCGCGGATCGCGGCCGGCGCGTTGTCGCGCTCGGCTGTCAGGGCAGCCGCCTGGGTCGCCAGCAGGAGCTTCGCGACCATGTGCCAGTAGATGCAGCCCAACCCCTCGTAACCGTACATCACGCCGGAGCGCCCGGTGTAGGAGCGGTGGCTGAACACGCGTTCGTAAAGCTCGCGCACGGCCTCGCGATCGCGGGCGACGGCCCCGGCCCGGCCCGGGCGCTCGGCCAGCGCGTCGAGCGCCGCTTCGAGGTCGTGTTCGTTGCGCAGGCCGGCGGCGAAGCGGATGGCGCCGTCGGCGTCGCGGGCGACCAGCGCGCCGTCGCCGGCGGCGAGCGACTCCCGCAGCAGGGGCACCGCCTCCGCTAGGTCGCCCGGCACGAGGTTGCGCGCCAGGAATCCCGGCAGCTCGCGTTCCGGGTACAGCAGGAAGCTGCGGCGATCCGGGCGGTAGAGGTCGCTGGCGAACAGCTGCTCGATCACCGCGAGCGAGGCGGCCGGGTCCAGCGCGCCCGAATCGAGCGCGGCGACCTGCCCCTCGAGCATCACCGGCAGGCGACCCACCTCGACCCGGGAACCGTCGGGGGAGAAGTGCAGCAGGTTGTAGCCGTGGAACAGGCCGTCGTCGCGTCGGTTGGCCGCGATGCTGCGTTCCGTCCAGGCCAGGGCGGTACGGCACAGGCGGGCGGCGCGCGCCGGCGCGAGGCCGATGTCGCCGTTCAGCCCGCCCGCGTATGCCGCCCGGCGGTAGTCGTCGAAGGCGCCGCCGAGACGGTCCAGCAGCCGCTTGCGGTCGCGCGGGTCGAGCGGGCCCGCGCCGGATGGGAGCGCTTCCTCCTCGAAGACCTGCGCGAGGCCGTCGAACCAGGCGGCGATCTCGGCCGCGACGGGCAGTTCGGTCTCGCCGGCCGCCGCGAAGCGTTCGGCGAGGAAAGCCAGGTAGCGTCTCAGGTGGCAGAGCGTGACCACCGAGACGCCGCCGCCGGCCAGCGCGTTGTTGGCGTCGTTCCACTCCGGTCGCTGCGTGTTCATCCAGATGCCGGCGTCGGGAACCAGGTTCGACAGCTTGGACAGCGCGGGCACCAGCAGCTTCTCGAACAGGTTCGCGCGGCGGACCGCGCCGTCCCCGCTGCGCAGCAGCTTGCCGTCGGTGCCGATCGCGGCGACGCGCGCCCCGATCCGCGCCGCGAGCTCCGTGTCGAACTCGATCGTGTCGCACGGGTTCTTCAGGATCTCGGCGTAGGGCCTGATGCGGTACGGCACCTCGACGTAGGTGTAGATCCGGTCGCCGAGCGCCGCGCCGAACGCCGCGGGCTCGTGGCGGTGCCAGAGTTCGAGCAGGCGCAGCAGGTAGACCACCTGGTGATCGCCCCAGTAGCCGATGTTGCTCCAGGAATCCGACGGCGTGACGGTCTCCCAGTCCACGCCGTCGCGGGAGATGCGGAACGGGTTGAAGCCGTCGACCGTCGATGCGTTGACGAACTTGGCGACGACGTTCGGCAGGAAGCCGGGATAGGAGACGCAGAGTGCCTCCCAGTTCTGGAAGATGTCCCGCCAGTTGCCCTCGTAGCCCAGCGATCGGGCCCCGCCGTGGCCCCGCGCGCGGATCGAGAACGTGTTCCAGGGCCGGCTCGGGTCGCCGTGGCGGCGCCCGAAGTGCAGGGGCAGGTACTCCAGGGCGTACCGCGCGAGGTCGGGGTCGCCGGAGGCGACGGCCGCCGCGCGCAGCTCGCGGATCGACGGCGTCTCGGGCAGGGCGTCGAGCAACCCGCGCCGGCGCGCGGCGACCCTGCGGTCGCGGGCGAGCACGAAGGTGGCGAAATCGTCGGTGGGAGCCGTCTCGTTCCGCCAGAAGACGCCGCCGCGCATGTTGTTGAACAGGACGTTCGCGAAGTGGTGGGCCCAGGCCTCGGGACGACCGGTGGCCTGCAGGCCGTCGGCGGCGGCGACGATCCGCCGCAGACCATCGCCGGCCCGGTCCAGCGCCGCGGCGACGCGGGCGTCCAGGTCCGATTCCTCGCGCAGCAGGCCCCGCAGGGCCGCGACCGCGACGTGGTCGCGGCCGGTGTCGCAGACCAGGCGCCAGCGCACCGCGGCGCCCGGACCCAGCTTCAGGCTCGCGCCGACCAGGTAGTTGCCGCGGACGCCGTTGAGCGTCGTGTCGGCGGCGGCGGCGCGGCCGCGGCGGAAGTCATCGAGCGCCCGGCGCGACAGGTGGCGGCGGCTTCCCGCGAGCCCGCAGCACCAGACGACGTTGGCTCTCAGCGATTCGAGAGCTTCGGCCCGGTCGGTGATGCCGGCGGTCAGCGAGAACACTCCCAGGCCCGTGGCGGGATCGATCTCGGACTTCTTGTAGGCGTCGATCAGGTTCGGCGTCTGCTGGTACAGGCTCAGCGGCGCCCCGTGAGGCAGCACGTTGAGCAAGCCGTCCAGCAGGTCCAGGCGCCGGGTCGCGCCGCTCCGGTTCTCCAGCGTGGCGGTGCGCACCCACCCGAACTCGTCGCAGCCGGCCCACTCGTGGCGGAACGCCAGGCCGAGCGCGTGATCGATCTCCTCGAAGACGAGGCGCGTGCCGGCGGCGTTCTTGTAGAGGTTCCTCTCGACCTGCGCCTCGCCGGCGCGGTCGGTGAACGGTTCCCACAGGGTCGTCGCCGCTTCGGCGGACGCCAGCCGGATCAGCGTGCGGGGACCGGTGTGGTGGTGGGCGTCGTGCAGCTCGTCGGCCGTCACGTAGGGGAACAACGCTCCGTCCGGGTCGATCCGGCCCGCGGTCAGACCACCGCGCGAAGAGACGAACAGCCACAGGTCGGCGTCGTTGGCCAGGGTCATCAGGAAGGGTTCGAGGCGGTCGTAGGCCGCGATGCGATAGAACTGCTCCCCGTCGAGCGTGACGAAGCCGCCCGTGGGCGCCGACGACGGGAGCGCCGGCGGGGTCAGGGGATGTGCGGGCGCCGGCTTACCCTCCATGCTTCGCCTGCCTGACGTTGTGTTGCGTGTTCACGGAGGCTCCGATTCGCTTGAGGGTGGGAGGGGGACGGCGGCGTCCGCCCCCCTCCGCGACCGCGCAGGCTATTTCACCAGGGTCATGCTGCGGGACACGTCGCCGGCCACCGTCTTCAGGACGCAGCGGTACTGCCCGGCCGGGGCGGCCCGGCCGTTGCCGTCGCGTCCGTCCCAGACCGCGCTGTGCCCGCCGGCGGCGAACATGCCGTCCGCCAGCACGGCGATGCGGCGGCCGCCGAGGTCGTACACCGCGATCTCGACCGGGCCGGCGGCGTCCAGTGCGAACTCGATCCGCGTGGACGGGTTGAACGGATTGGGATGGTTCTGCGCGAGCCTGACGCCGGGCAGCGTCGCGGCGGGCGCGGCGGTGGAGTTGTCCAGGTGGAAGTCCACGTTGTCGTAGAAGATGCCCGAGGGCTCGAACAGCGTCACGAGGTTCATGAAACCGAACTGAAACAGCTGGCCGACCAGCCCGGCGTCGATCGTGAGCGAGACCTGGTAGCCGCCCCAGGTCGCGGGGATCGCGGTCATGTCGGCGGTCACGAAGTTGGTCATCGCGTAGCCGTTGGCGGGGTCGATGGTCTTGATGAACGCCAGAGCCGTCGAGCCGCCGCCGAGGTTGCCCATCTTGGCCTGGAACGCGAAGACCCAGGTGTCGCCGACGTCGCCGGCGACGATCGTCTGTTCCTTGAAGATGTTCGCCTGGATCCAGTTGCCGCCGCCCTGGGCCTGGTTCTGGTAGTCGCCGTAGACCGACAGCTGCCTGCTGCCCTGATCGACGCCGCCCTCGCCGGTCGCGATCGCGCAGAACGCGGCGCCGTCGTTGGGAGCGGGGTAGGGGCCGTAACCGTACATCCAGACCATCGACGGATTGAAGGCGTTGCCGTAGACCAGCCAGCCGTCGCCGATCAGTCGCCCGACCGCCGGCAGGGGCATGCCCTCGAATGTCTGGGTGTAGGGAGTGAGCGCTTGGCTGACCCCGGAGAGCAGGCAGAGCAGAGCCGCTGCCGCAACGATCGTGGTGACTTTGGTTTTCATCTCGACAACCTCTCGTTGAAGACGGCTCCCGCACCTGCGGACCGCGTCAGGTCGACCGCGGCGGGCGATGGCGGCGATGCGCCCGCCTGCGCGGATTCCTGCCTTGACAGGGCCTCCAGTATCATACACTATGTTCGGAGTCCGAACAAAGATTTTTTTCTGGGTTGTCCGGGGGCTTGCCTGATGACCGGGCGCGGTCGGAAACTCCGGTGGACCACGGCGTGAGGGGAGTCGAAGGACCATGACCCTCCATCGTTTTCCTGAGGGATTCCTCTGGGGTGTCGCCACCTCCGCCCAGCAGATCGAGGGCGCGCGTCGCGACGACGGTCGCGGCGACTCCATCTGGGACCGCTTCGCCGACACGCCCGGAAAGATCGCCGACGGCGCCGACCCCGGCGTGGCCTGCGACCACTACCACCGTTGGCGCGAGGACATCGATCTCATGCAGCGGATGGGCCTGAACGCCTACCGCTTCTCGATCGCCTGGCCGCGGATCCTGCCCGAGGGCCGCGGGACCGTCAACGCTGCCGGCCTCGGCTTCTACGATGCGCTGATCGACGCGCTGCTGGAGGCCGGGCTCGAACCTCTGCCGACGCTCTACCACTGGGATCTGCCCCAGGCCCTGCAGGACCGCGGCGGCTGGTCGTCTCGCGACACGGTCGATGACTTCGCCGACTATGCGTCGGCGGTCGCGCGGCGCCTCGGCGACCGGGTCCGCTGGTGGACCACCCACAACGAACCCTGGTGCGTGGCGACGCTCGGCCACGAGGAGGGGCATCACGCGCCCGGCCACGCCGATCCGGCCGAGGCCCTGCGCGTCGCGCACCACCTGCTGCTCTCGCACGCACGCGCGTCGGCGATGATCCGCCGCGATGCGCCCGGCGCCGAGGTCGGGCTGGTGACGAACTACTGCCCCGCCCACCCGGCCACCGACAGCGAGGCCGATGGCGACGCCGCCCGCTGGTTCGACGGCTTCTTCAACCGCTGGTACCTGGATCCCCTGTTCTGCGGGGAGTATCCGGCGGACGCCGTCGCCGACCGCATCGCCGCCGGCCACCTCGCCGGTCCGGAGTTGCCGTTCGTGCGGGACGGCGACCTCGCCGCCATCTCGCAGCCGCTCTCGTTCCTCGGTATCAACTACTACAGCCGCGTCGTGATGCGCGCGGGAGCGGACGGCCGCCGCGAGGCGGTGCCGCCGGCGCCGCCGGCGGCGGTCACGGACATGGGCTGGGAGGTACGGCCCGAATGTCTGCACGAGAGCCTGCTGCGCCTCACGCGCGACTACGCGCCGCGCCGGCTCCTGATCACCGAGAACGGTGCGGCCTACGACGATCCGCCGGGCCCGGACGGCCGCATCGCCGACGCCCGCCGGATCGATTACCTGCGCGGCCACCTGCTGGCCGCCCAGCGGGCGATCGCGGATGGCGTGCCCCTGCAGGGGTACTTCGCCTGGTCGCTGCTGGACAACTTCGAGTGGAGCTTCGGCTACCGCATGAAGTTCGGGCTCCACGCGGTCGATCCGCGGACCCTGGCGCGTCTGCCCAAGGACAGCGCCGTCTGGTACGCGGATACCGTCTCAGCCAACGCCGTCGAAGACAACCTCCCGTCCACCGGATAAAGGAGACTCCCGTGCACTCGAATCCAGCCGGACGCTTCCGCCGCCCTCCCACCGCGGTCCTGCTCGCGTGCCTGCCGCTGCTGCTGGCCGCGTCGTCGGGCATCCTCCCGGCCCGGGCCGCGCCGCCGCCGCGCGTCGTGGTGGTGACCGACGACAGTGGTTCGCGCCTGCAGGTCGGCGGCCGCGACTTCCCGGTCTTCGGGATGAACTGGGACTACATGCCGATCGGCCACAACTACACCTACAACCTGTGGGCGCAGCCGGACGAGGTGATCGTCGCGGCGCTGGAAAGGGAGATGTCCCTGCTGCAGAACATGGGCGTCAACGCGATCCGCCAGAGCGTCGGCGTGCCGCCGCGGTGGGTGGCGTACATCCACGAGAAATACGGCATCTTCACGGTGCTCAACCACGTGGTCGGCCGCTACGGCCTGACCCTGGGCGGCGTGTGGACCCCGGCCACCGACTACGGCGATCCGGCGACGCGCGCCCAGTTGCGGGGCGAGGTGTCGGCGATGGTCGAGCAGTACCGCGGCACTCCGGGCGTGCTGATGTGGCTGCTGGGCAACGAGAACAACTACGGACTCTCCTGGAAGTCCTTCGAGATCGAGGCGCTGCCCGAGGGCGAGCGCGACGTCGCGCGGGCGCGCCGCCTGTACTCCCTGTTCGGGGAGATCGTCCGCGACGTCCACCGCCTCGACCCGGACCGCCCTGTCGCGATCGCCAACGGCGACGTGCAGTACATCGACCTGATCGCCGAGGAGTGCCCCGACCTGGACGTGTTCGGCACCAACGTGTACCGCGGCGGCTCGGCGCGCGACCTCTTCCAGGTGGTCCGCGACAAGCTGGGGACGCCGGTGATGTTCACCGAGTTCGGAGCCGACGCCTTCAACGCGGTCACGATGCGGGAGGACCAAACCATGCAGGCCCGGTACCTGCTGGCCCAGTGGCGCGAGATCTACGCGCAGGCCGCCGGTCAAGGCCGGGTGGGCAACGCGATCGGCGGCCTGGTCTTCCAGTGGAGCGACGGCTGGTGGAAGTACCTGCAGGACAGCCGGCTCGACGTCCACGACACGAACGCCTCGTGGCCCAACGGCGGCTACGTCGAGGACTTCCGCGAAGGCGACAACAACATGAACGAGGAGTGGTGGGGCATCGCCGCCAAGGGTCCGCCCGACGCGCACGGCCTCTACGAGGTCTATCCCCGCGCCGCCTACTACGCGCTGCGCGACGCGTTCAGCCTGGACCCCTACGCGCCGGGGACGGATCCCGCCGCCATCGCGGCACACTTCGACCGCATCACCGCGACGGGCGCGGCGCTCGAGGCGCGCGGCGCCTCCGCCAGCCTGGAGACCGACGCGCTGGGCAAGGTTCGCGTGGCGGGCCTGCGTCTGGAGTACGAGACCTACAGCACCGGCGGCGAGAACGTCAGCACGCCGCCGTCGTCGGCGCCGCAGGAGGCGTTCCCCTCCTACCGCGGCTTCGACAACGGCCAGTCGTTCTACGTCGATCTCGAGGCCAAGCCCAGCGGCGCGGTCACCGGCCGCCTCTCGCTGAACGTGCTGGGCCACGTGGCCCGCAACCGGATCGACGAGGTGTTCTACGAGAACCGCGGCCGACCCCAGGCGGTGCGCGCCGCCGACGGCGGCGTCCTGCAGCTCGACGCCAACGAGCGGGTCAAGGTCTACCGGTCGTCGCTGTCGTGGAACGACAAGCGCTTCGACCTCGAGGCGTTCTACCGCACCGGCCATCTGCACTGGCAGTACGAGGGTGATTTCTTCGGACTGTACCGCGATGCCTATTACGGCGAAAACGTCGACATCTACAACGGCGAGGCGCCGATCGGCTTCGAGATCGCGGGCAAACGGGGGCTCGCCGGGCTCAAGGCGGCCTTCGGGCCGCAGCTCTGGTGGGGCGCGAACCCGGCGATGTTCGTCAAGTACCAGCGGCGCGCGGCGGGTGCGGACTGGACAGCCTTGTTCCAGGACGACTTCACGCAGCAGACGCAGCTGAGCAGCTCGGTCGCGATTCCCGTGCGCAAGACCCGCAAGGCGTCGCTGCAGCTGAAGGCGCCGGTCGGCCGGTTCTTGTTCGAGGGGGGCGTGCTCTGGTCGGGGCGGCCGCGCGTCGGCGAGACGTTCCAGCTCGTGGACGAGGACTTGCTGGCGTCGGGCGCGTCGCTCTCGCCCGCCGACGTCAGGCAGGACGCGATCGTCGACGGCGACACGTTCGGCTGCAAAGGCAAGCTCACCTGGCAGCGCGGCCGCTGGAACTGGTACGCCCAGGGCGCCTACATGGGCCTGGTCGCCGAGGCCGGCCCCACGGCCATCCCCACCTTCACCGGCTGGGAGCTGCGGGACAGCGGCTCGGGCAACCAGGTCAACGCGCTGTCCGGCGTCGCGGTGACGCTGGGCGACTGGCAGGTCGGGCCGAACCTGCTGTGGCAGAAGCCCATTGTCGGGCCCATGCCGGGCGCGGAGCAGCTCGCCTACACCCAGGGACGCCCGCGCAACATCCTCGACGACCCGTTCGCGGTGCGCGGCAACCGCGAGACCAAAGCCGCCGAGCTGATGGTCGTCTACGATCCCACGCCCGCCACCTGGATGTGGACCTGGGACAGCGACGCGCGCGAGGATGCCGACCTGGCCGCCAGCCTCGGCCTGGTGTTCCGCCGCCACGAGACCACGGCCGACGCGGGCCTGTTCATCTCGGCCGAGAATCTGATCTACCCCTTCCCGGGCGGCACGCCCCCGCGCGACCTGTGGGAGCTGCACGCCCGCGTCGCCAACCGCGTGGGCGCGGGAGCGCGCATGGTCGGCCACCTGTACTGGGGCACGTCCGAACCGAACGGCGCCGACCGCCGCCTGATCCACCGCTTCGGCACCGACGCGCGCATCGGCTGGCGGTCGGCGGCGCTGGCGGGCCATCTGAAGCTCAACGACTTCGGCCCCTACGATTACCAACGCGACTTCAACCTGACCTACCCGCTGCAGGCGATGGCGGACGCGTCGTTCACGCTCGGCTCGCCGGTCTGGTTCAGCCTGCCCCAGACGAAGCTCGGCGTGCGTCTGACCTACCGCACGCTCGACCGCCACTCGAACCGGTATGCGCCTGAGGGGTACGCAGCGCCGGTTGTGGGGGAGCTGTATCCTGAGGGTCTGCCGGGCGGACGGGAGTGGGAGATCCGTACCTACCTGCACCTGAGTCTCTAAGCGGTCCCGCGCAGGACGACGAGGGGCCCGGCCGTTTCGGCCGGGCCTTTCCGTGTCGGCGGCGGGACGGGGAGGCCGTCGTCCCGGGGAGTCGCGGTGCCTACCGTAAATCGCCGTAGACGCGGACCCAATCGACGAGCATCGCCTGCGGGAAGACGGTCGAATCGTCGGGCGGGCCGACCCAGTTGCCGCCCACCGCGACGTTCAGCAGGATGAAGAAGGG
Source organism: bacterium (assembly GCA_031441465.1). Taxonomy (GTDB): domain Bacteria; phylum Krumholzibacteriota; class Krumholzibacteriia; order LZORAL124-64-63; family LZORAL124-64-63; genus PNOJ01. Next base: position 87,483 of record JANOEP010000016.1, read on the forward strand.
GCGGTCGAAGACCCAGGACGCGCCGGCGGGCAGAGCGGAGCGGTCGACCGCCAGGTAGGCGTAGCCGTCGATGAACCAGGTGATCGACCTGTCGTTCCAATCGATCGCGTAGATGTGGAAACCGAAGTCGTAGCCGCCCTGGGAGATCGAGTGGGCGGCGGTGAGCGCCGCGCCGCCGGCGTAGCCGGGGCCGTGCAGGCTGCCGTGGATCGTGCGCGGCTCCTGGCCCCGGTACTCCATGACATCGATCTCACCGCACGCCGGCCACCCGACCTCGCGCACGTCGGCGCCGAGCAGCCAGAAGGCGGGCCACAGGCCGCGGCCGGAGGGCAGCTTGAGGCGCGCCTCGAAGCGGCCGTGCGCCTGCGCGAACAGTCCCTCGGTCTTGAGGCGGGCCGAGGTGTAGGCGCGGTCTTCCCACTCCTGCGCGCGGGCCGTGATCGCGAGGCGGCCCTCGCCGTCGAGACACGCGTTCTCGGCGCGGTCGGTGTCGTACTCGAGCTGGGCGTTGCCCCAACCGGTGCCGATGTCGAAGCACCACTTGGCGGGATCGGGCTGCTGGCCGGCGGGGCCTTCGAAGTCATCCTCGAAGGTCAGGCCGTAGGGCGCCGGCGCCTCCTCATCGGTGCAGCCGCCGGCAGCGCCGAGGGCGAGCAGCGCCGCGAGCAGCGCCGCGGCGGTCTTCACGCCAGGGCGTCGCCGGCGCGCGCCGGGACAGCGACCGTTGGGAACAGGTGGGAATCCTCGAGCGCCGTTTTCAGGACCAGCGTCGCCGCCCCGATCGCCACCGACAGCGGACCCAGCTCGCTGGTGCGGATCTCAGCCGCGGCCAGCGAGCTGACCAGCGTGCGGTTGCGGATGTGTTCGCGCAGCGGTCCGAGCAGCAGGTCGCCGAGACGGGCGAGGTCGCCGCCGACGATCACCAGAGACGGGTTCATCAGGTTCATCATGCCGGCCACGGCGCGGCCGAGATGTTCGGTCGCCTCGGTCGCCACGCGCAGCGCCAGCGGATCGCCGGCCAAGGCGGCGTTCTCGATGTCGTGGACCGAGATCGCGAGGCCGGTCAGCGAGCTGCCCGGGTAATCGGCGCCCAGTTCCAGCGCGCGTTCGACCAGCGCCTGGCTGCCTGCCAGGGTGACCAGGCATCCCTGCAGTCCGCAGATGCAGCGCTTGCCCTTGGGGTCGATCGAGATGTGTCCGATCTCGCCCGCGGTGCCGGTGGCCCCGCGGTAGATCTCGCCGCCGATCACGTGCCCGGAGCCGATGCCGGTGGCGACCTTGATGTAGGCGAGGTCGTCGACGCCGCGGCCCACGCCCCACCAGTGCTCGGCCAGGGCGCCCAGGTTGGCGTCGTTGTCGACCATCAGCGGCGCGGCGAGCCGGCGCGACAGGTCCTCCAGCCCGAGACGGCCGCCCCAGGCGGGAATGACGATCTCGGAGAGGCGGCCGGGGTGAGAGGGGTCGAGCGGGCAGGGCACCGCGACGCCGACGCCCACCAGTGGCCGCTCTGCGGCCGCCGGCGAGGCGAGGCATTCGTGGCACAGCGTCTCGATCAGCCGGCGCGTGCCGTGCGGATCGTTGCGCACGGGGTGTTCGCGTGCGGCGTGGGCCAGCACGCGGCCGCGCAGGTCGGTCAGCGCGACGGTGACGTGGGCCGCGCCCATCTCGACGCCCAGGATCGTGCAGGCGTCGTCGCGGAATTCGAGCACGATGGGGCGGCGGCCGCCCTGCGACGGGCCCTCGCCGCACTCGATGACGATCCCCATGGGCAGGATCTCGTTGACGATCTCAGAGACGGTGGAGCGCGACAGGCCGGCGAGCCGCGCGATGTCGGCGCGCGAAACGCGGCGGTGCTGCCAGATCAGCCGCAGCACGGCGTCGGCGAGGGGTCGCGGTCGGTCCGGACCCGACCGACGCAGCCCCTTCCAGTGCAGGTTACCGTTGTTCATGCGGCCGATTCCTCCGGTGCGTCCCGTGGCGATCGAGGCATCCTACCTGTGGAAGTAGACGTTGTCCACCAGCACGACACTCGCGTCGGGGGTACTCAGCACGATCTGGCCCAGATGGTCCAGCGGCACGGTGAACCCGAAGTCAGCCAGGGGGATCTCCAGCGACGACCAGCCGCCGGCGACGAAGGCGGGCGTCGTCGACGCGTCGAAGGCCAGCTCAGAACTGCCGGTGCCCCAGCCGTTGTCGCCGCTGAACGGGACCAACTTCACCAGGAAGCGGGTCCCGGCCGGCGCGAACACGTCGAGGTGCAGGTGTGTCATCGCCGTCACGTCGATCGTGTGCAGGTGGAAGTCGAAGCCCACGAAGTTCAGGAAGGTGTAGAAGCGCGACAAGTCGCCGTCGATCGTGAAGAGACCGTCCTCGGTCGTCGAATACTGCCAGCGGGGGTTCCAGTTGACGACGGTCGCGTCCGGGTAGACGCCGCTGAACAGCGAGATCACGTCGGCGCCCGGCAGCGTCGGCGGCGTTGCGGGCACCGGCGGCGGCTGGTAGCCGCTGACGGTCACGGCGCCCTCGACCGGCATCCCGGCGAGGGTGGCCGTGATGACGGCCTCGCCGAGACCGACCATTCGGATCTCGTTGCGGATGACCGTCGCCACCGACGGGTCCGACGAGCTGAAATCGAAGTAGCCGGGCATGTGGTCGACCCGCACCGGGGCCCCGTCCACGGCGAAGACGGTGTGGACGCTGTCCAGCCTGGCGGTCGTGCCGATGAAGTACTGCTTGTTCAGGGGCTTCAGGGTGGGCTGGGGGTCGGTGACGTTGTCGAGCCGCGCGAAGCGGATGTCGTCGATCCAGATCCGGTGGCCCTCGGGATAGCCGACCTCGCGGCCCTCGGCGAAGGTGAACATGCCGCGCTCGGACACCAGCTTCGCGGGCGCGGGGATCGGCACGACCACGAACGACCAGGCAGTCGTCAGGGGAATGCCCGAGCGGCCGGCGGTCAGGTGCGAGGTGCCGGTGTTGTCGTTGCCGTAGCCGAACACGTCCATCGCACAGGGGATGCTGGCGCGGGCATAAAAGGTCAGCGCGTTGAAGTCGGCCAGGTCGCGGCCGGCGACGGCGGTCAGCACGCCGCCCGCCCACGCTCCCAGGTTCGAGCCCTCGGGCGGCACGGTGATCGTCAGCGAGCGGTCGCCGGACTGCACGAACACCGAATCGGCGCCCACCGCGTACGGATCGGTGTCCATGAAGGCCTGGAAGTAGACGTCGGGGGCGTAGGCGTCGTCGAAGACCAGGGGGTCGATCGGCGCGCGCGCCTGGTCCAGGTCGGCGGGGTTGCGGTTGCCGCAGCCGGCGCCGGTCAGGGCCAGGGCGCACAGCAGGGCCAACGCGAGGGACGACGAGGGACGGATCGGCATCACGATCGCCTCCGTGGGGATGCGCCGCCGGGTTCGGACCCGGAATCCGGCTGTCGAGCGGCCTTTGTGCGGTTACCGATCAAAGTATGGATGAGGGGATCATCGATGTCAAGCGCGGGGGACGCAAGCAGGCCAACATGCGCCATCATCCCCGCCCGCGGTGGCGGATCATCCGTCACGACCGGCGTCGCCCCGTCCCTGCATCTCCCGCAGGAACGCGTACTTCAGGAACGTGTAGACCCCCGCCATCACGGCGATGCACAGGCCGCGGAAGCCGTCCAGATAGGCGCGCTGCAGCACCAGCCGACGGAACAGCGCGATCTTGGGGCGCACCAGCAGGTCGGTCCAGCGGGCGCGGCGGCCGTCTTCGTGCATGGCGGCGGCGGCGGCGCGGGCCGAGGCGACGTTCTTGCGCAGGTGCTCGGCGAGGTCGGCGTAGGTGTAGTGGAGCAGGTCGCCGTCGAGGCGGGCGCGGACGCGGCCGCGGAACTCCACACCGGGGTGAGGTTCGCGGCCGGACCAGACGGCGCAGCCCTTGCGGTACAGGAAGGTGCGCCATTCGGGATACCAGCCCGAGTGGTTGATGAGGCGGCCGGCGTAGACGCCGTGGCGGTTCAGCTCAAAGGCGTCGGCGGCAGGGTCGCCGCCGCGGAAGGCGGCCTCGATCGAGGCGCGCAGAGCGGGGGTGACGACCTCGTCGGCGTCCAGGCAGAGGACCCAGGGTCGGGCGGCCTGCTCGACGCCGAAGTTCTTCTGGTCGCGGTAACCGGTCCAGGCGCGGTTCAGCACGCGGGCGCCGCGCTCGCGGGCGATCCCGACGGTGCGGTCGGCGGAGCCGGAGTCGACGACCAGCAGTTCGTCGCAGAAGTCGGCGGCGTCGAGGCAGCGCCCGAGGTTGCGCTCCTCGTCGCAGGCGACCACGACCAGGGTGATGGGCAGCTTGGGTGCGGTCACGACGGGTCTCCCGCGCCGGGTCGGACCCGGACGCCGAACCAGCGGTTCAGGGTGCGCGCGGTGCGCTCCCTGACGCCCGGCGGGAGGCGGCGGGACACGTAGACGATCGCCGCCGCGACCACGCCGAGGTCGTCCAGGAGGCCGACCAGCGGTGTGGGGTCGGCCACCGCGTCCAGCGGGAACAGCAAATACGCCAGCGCGCCGAAGATCGCCAGCTTCGCCCAGGCGGGCGTGGCCGGATCGCGGGCGGCATGGTACAGCCACAGCAACCGTTCGACGACGCCGCGGACGGGTTTCATTCCGGCTTCTTCGACTGTTTCTCCTTCTTCAGCGCCTTCTTCTCCTTCGCGGTATGCTGCGGCTTCTTGCGGGTCTCGCGGTTGCCCTTGTCCTTGCTGCCCTTCTCTGCCATGACGTTGCCTCCGTGTGCGTCGGTTCGTCGGCGGACCGCGGGCGGTCCGTTCTCACCCCGACAGAGTAGCAGATCCGGCGGCGGGCACAAACGTCCGATCCGGGGGCTTTTGGACGTGATAAGATCGGCGCGGGTCCGGCCCGGGGGGGTGCTTCCAGGAGGTGGGGTCGATGAGGACGCGTTGCTTGGCGGCATGGTGCGCGCTGGTCTGTGCGGCCGGTACGGCCGGAGCCGGCTGGATCGTGGAGGAGATCGGCGGCAACGAGACCGACGCCGACCGGCCGACGCTGGCGATCTCGCCCGGCGGCGCGGCGGTGGTCGCCTGGGAAGAGGAGGCGGGCGGCGTCTGGACGCTCTTCGTCGACGCCTACGCCGGCGATGGGATCATCGAGTACCCGACCGAGTGCCAGGGGAGCGGTCACGACCCCGTCGCGGCCTGGACCTGGCGCGGGTTCCTGCTGGTCTGGATCGACGGCCAGAACATCCAGTACCGCTACGGCGACAACTTCGGCTGGGGCGACTCGCCGCAGACGATCCCCACAGGGCTCGACCTCACCCACGTGAAGCTCGACCTGCAGGGCTGCGCAGAGCCGGGCTGGGACGTTGGCTGGTTGGCCTACACCGTGCAGGTGGGCATCGTCGGGCAGGAAGGCTCCTACGGGCAGGACTGGTTCGTGCGCGTGCACAAGGGCGGCCACGACGCGCCGGAGACGGTGGCGACCTGCGAGAACGAGTGGGGACCCGCTCAGATCGCGTCGTACCCCTCGCAGGATCCGCACGCGCTGCAGCCTTTGCCGCGGTACTACTACATCCCCGAGTTCGCCCGGATCGCCCAGCTCACCGGCCAGCAGGAGGGCGGCTGGGAACCGGCCGCACTTCTGCCGCACCAGTGGTACGGCACGATCTTCGACGTGCGCGGCCGCGACAACGGCAGCCAGTGCCTGCTCGCATTGGAGCCGCAGCCCTGGTGTCCCTGCAACCAGGTTCAGTTCAACGAGCAGGACGCGCAGGGCGTCTGGTCGGACGCGACCGTCATCATGCCGTCGCACGACTTCAACGACTGGCCGCATTCGCCGCGGGTCGCCTGGGGCGCCGGCGACGAGGTCCACGCCTTCTGGGTCCAGACGACCAGCAACCACGAGATGGTGCCCGGCCGGACCCACCTCGAGTACCACCGGCGCGTCGGCGGCGTGTGGCAGGACGAGAGCGAGGTTTTCGAAGCCTACGAGCGCCGCAGCCTGGGCCTGCACGTCGCGATGGACGTGACGGCGTCGGGCGACCCGCTGTTCGCCTGGACGCGCCTGGACACGCTGATCTCGGGACCGCAGCCGCGGCGGGTGTGGCTGGCGCGGCCGCAGTCGACGGTGGCCGCCCCGGCGCTCGACGGGGGTGGACTGGCGCTGACCGCGTGGCCCAACCCCGGTCGATCGCGCATCGCGTTCGCGGGAACGGCGCCGGCCGGCAGCGACGCCGTGCTCGCGGTCTACGACCTCGCGGGACGGCGGGTGGCGTCGCCCCCGCTGTCGGCCGACGGTCCCGGCCGATTCGCCGCGATGTGGGACGGGCGCGACGCCGCCGGGCGGGAGGTGCCGGCAGGGATGTACCTGATGCGCTTGACGGCGACGGGCGGGACGGTCGCGCGGCGGGTGGTGCTGGCGCGATGAGCCCGGCCCTGCCGCGGTGCCTGCTCGCGGCGCTGGCTCTGGCTGCCGGCGTCGCGGGTTGTTCGTCCGGCGACAAGGTGGATGCCGACTTCGACACGCGCGTGGCGCGGCCCGCGTACGAAGTCGACGGCCCCCTGACGCTGTTCGACGAGGCCCATCACAACTGGCACCGCGCTCGCAAGAGCTACCGCCCGTTCGTCGAACTCATCGAGGCCGACGGCTATCGCGTCGAGCGGAACACCCGAAAGATCACCGCCGATGCGCTCGCCCCGGCGGCGGTGCTGGTCGTGGTCAATGCGGTCGGCGCGAACGACCGCAACGACGATCCCGCCTTCGCTGACGAGGAATGCGACGCCATCCAGTCCTGGGTCCGCGCCGGCGGGGCCCTGCTGCTGGTGACCGACCACTACCCGACCGGTCACGCCGCCGAGCGCTTGGCGGGCCGCTTCGGCGTGCAGCTCAGCAAGGGACAGGTCGGGGACCCGATCCACTTCGATCCTGCGTACGAACCGACCCATCTGGTCTTCTCGCAGGAGAACGCCGGGCTCGCCGCGCACCCGATCGTCGAGGGCAGGGACGCCGCGGAAAGGATCGGCCGCGTCCTGACCTTCACCGGCGAGGCGGTCCACGCCGACCCGCCCGCGGTCGGGTTCCTGCGCCTGTCGCCCGACGCGGTGGCCCGCCCGCCGCAGGCGACCGTGGAGAAGCGGGGCGGCGACGTGATCGTCAGCGTCACGTACGGGGACCCCGCCGCGGTCCCGGGGTGGTCGCAGGGACTGGCGCTCGCCTACGGGAACGGCCGCGTCGTCGTGCTCGGGGAGGCCGCCATGCTCTCGGCGCAGTTCAGCGGCTACGACGGCCGGCCGATCGGCATGAACGTCCCGGGTTACGACAACCGTCAGCTCGCGCTGAACATCATGCACTGGCTGACGAAGATGATTTGATGGCCTCCCGCACCATGGCCGGCCGTCGTCGCGGCGCCGAGCAATAATCGGACTAATATGGTATACTATCCCCTCGCATCTTCACCCATGCTTTCCACCTGCACCAGGGGGTCATCCATGTCAGTTCGCTCAAAGATCCGGGGGACGGGGCTCCTCGTCGCGCTCGGGCTCTTGGCCTTTTCCGCGGCGGCCCACGCCGAGTGCTGCATCGTCGCGGACAACGGGTTCGGCACGGCGACGCTGCCGCCGATCACCACCGGGGCGACCTGCGTCTACCTGGGCACGTCGGAGATCACGTCGGGGCTGCCCGCAGGGACGACCATCCAGATCGTGACGACCATCGGCTTCTTCATCAACCAGATCGAGTACGCCGGCGGCGGGCTCGGCGGCACGGTCAGCGAGTGGGACGGACTCTGCGAGATGCAGATGACCGGCACCGGCACGCTGGCGAGTTTCAGCCACACCGTCCAGATCCCGCTGAGCGGCACCCAGAACAACATGATGGAGTGGGGCCCGCGGACCGCCTACGCGCCGGTCCAGTCGGCGCCGGCTGACGTCTACCGCCTCTTCGGCGTGACGTTCAGTCACCCGCAGTTCGACCTGCTGCGCGTCGTCGGCGGCAACGACTTCGGCTTGCCGTCGCCGGGGCAGATCCAGCTCGTGCAGTCGGGGGGCGGCTGGGCGGTGGCCGGCTACTTTGACCTGGCCCACCGCATCGACTTCGTCGGCTCGCCCTCCGGCTCGCTGTCGGGCTACTCGGGCAGCACGACCATCCAGCGGCGGTTCGAGATCTGCCCGCAGACCGTGGCGGACGAGGACATGTCGTGGTCGGGCGTGAAGGCGATGTACGGCAACTGAATCTGCAGATCGGCAAAGGGCGCGGCATACGGCATCGTCCAGTGACAACGAAGAAGGAGTTTCCATGACCGACAATCTCGCCCTGATCCGCAGCGGCTACGAGGCCTTCTCCCGTGGGGACGTGCCGGCGGTGCTCGGCCTGCTGGCGTCCGACGTGAGCTGGACCGAAGCCGAAGGCTTCCCCTACGGAGGCACCTACGTGGGCCCGGAGGCTGTGCTCCAGGGAGTGTTCATGAAGCTAGGCACCGAGTGGGTCGGCTACGCGGCGGTACCGAGCGAGTTCGTGGCCGACGGCGACACCGTCGTCGCGCTGGGCACGTACAGCGGCAAGTACAAGGCCACCGGCAAGAGCTTCGCGGCGCCGTTCGCCCACGTGTGGGAGTTCCGCGACGGGAAGGTCGTAAAGTTCCGCCAGTACACCGACACTGTGGTGGTCCGGGCCGCACTGACGTAGAGCCGGACGGCAAGGACACCGGGATGCGGACCATGTGGCAGGGGGCGACCGGCTCCCTGCCGTTGTTCATGCTCTTCAGGCTTGATGACCGCGCACCGCCGCTCCCGTCACAAATGGCATTGAGTCGCCGCGCCGCGCGGGATATCCTGCGGCGATCAACGCCCATCGCGACCGATATCCGCCATGCCGTCAGCGCTGGGGCTGCGAGCATGCGCGAGATGTCGTGGGCGTGGGAGGTCGCGATGCTCGTCCACATCGCACACACCAGGGAGGCGCCATGCGCTGGCAGGGACGTCGCGGCAGCGGGAACGTGGTGGATCGCCGGGGTGTCGGCGGGCGGATGATGGTCGGCGGCGGGCTCGGCGGCGTCGGCATCATCGTCGTGATCGTGTACCTGCTGCTGGGGGGCGACCCTAGCGCGCTGCTGGAACAGACATCGACGGGGACGGACGGCTACACCGAGAAGGGGCAAGCCGGCGTACCCGTGGACGCTTCTTCGGACGAGGGGGCGCGGTTCGTGTCGGTGGTCCTGGCGGACACCGAGGACGTCTGGCGGGAGTTGTTCTCGCAGATGGGGCGCACGTACGAGGAACCGCGGCTGGTGTTGTTCAGCGACGCGGTGGATTCGCGCTGCGGCTACGCCGGGGCGGCGGTGGGGCCGTTCTACTGCCCGGCCGACCGGACCATCTACATCGACCTGGGCTTTTACGAGTTGCTGCGGCGGCGCTTCGGTGCGGCTGGGGACTTCGCCCAGGCCTACGTGATCGCGCACGAGGTGGGGCACCACGTGCAGAACCTGCTGGGGATCTCCGATCAGGCCGACGCGCAGCGGGGTCAGGCGGACGAGCGGGAGATGAACGCGCTGTCGGTGAAGCTGGAACTGCAGGCGGATTTCCTGGCGGGGGTCTGGGCGCACCATGCGGAACAGCGCTTCGCGATCCTTGAGCCCGGCGATATCGAAGAGGCTTTGACGGCCGCCAATGCGATCGGGGACGACAACATCCAGAAGCAGACGCAGGGGCGGGTGGTGCCGGACAGCTTCACGCATGGGAGCGGGGAGCAGCGGGTGCACTGGTTCAGGTTGGGGTTCGAGACGGGGGATCTGGGGCGGGGGGACACGTTCGTGGAAGATCTCTAGTCCGGTCGAGCGGCGGGAACGTCACCGGTCGGCGTATTCTATCTGGATCAAGAGAGGATGTGGATCATGAGTAAACTTCTGCGCGGGGTGGCTGCCGGCTGGGGTGCCAAGAAACTCGGCGGCGGCTGCTTCGGCACCGTCGTCGTCTTCCTGGTGCTCTGGTGGCTGTTGGGGAATTTCGACATCTTCAAATAGTTCACTGGCCTCAATCCAACCCGACTCTTCGTTCTGGGATTGCTGGTGCTTGCCTCGTTCTCGGTCAACGCCTCTGAATTGTGCCGGGTGTTCGGGGCGTCGGGGTCGCGATGACATCGGCACGCCAATCGTCGGGAGACGTATGAACGGCATTTCCAGAGTCCATTTCATCCTCTACATCCGCGACCAGGAAGCCAGCCGAATCTTCTACGAGAGCGTGCTGGGCGGGCCGCCGACGCTGCACGTGACCGGGATGACGGAGTTCGAGGTCGCGCCGGGGGTAATCCTCGGTCTCATGCCCGAGCGCGGGATCACCAGGCTGCTGAATCTGGAGGCGGCGAAGAAGCCTGGCAGTGAGATCCGCGGGGAGGTGTACCTGGTCGTGGGGTCTCCTGGTTCGTATCACCGGCGTGCGCTGGCTGCCGGCGCGAAGGAACTGAGCGCCTTGGCGCCGCGCGACTGGGGGGCCCGGGTTGCTTACAGTCTGGATGCCGACGGGTATGTGTTGGCGTTTGCGGAGCCGATGGTGGAGGGTGCGGATGATCTTGCGAATTGAGCACGGGTCGTGGCATGATGACAAAGGTCGGGATCGGGAAGGAAGGTCCGCCAGGCTCCTGACCAGATGGGCGTGAGGGAAGAGGACGGACAGCATCATGGACGGTCACCAATCCGCGGATATCAGTCTGATCGCTCGTCGACCAAACTGCTTCCCTCCGATCAGCAGAAAGGCCCCGGTCGTTGCCGGCCGGGGCCCAGGGACAGGCACGTTCTCAGTTGACTAGCCGCTCCATATCATTTCACAAGTATCATCTGCCGAGTCGCCGAATCAGAACCTGCTTGGAGGCGGTAGTAGTAGACGCCCGACCCCAAGTTGGCGCCCCTGTCGTTGCGGCCGTCCCAGAGCAGCGAGTTGCCTCCGGCGGAGCCCACTCCGCCGAAGCCGGCCACCCTGCGCCCGGTGACGTCGTAGATCTCCAGTTCATAAATGCCCGCAGAGGGCAGGTCGAAGCGGATCTCCGTCCGGGCGTTGAAGGGATTCGGCGTGTTGGCATGGAGATCCAACCGGCGCCCAGAGGCAACGCCATCATCGACGGCGCCGGTGCTGCCGCCTCCGTCCCAGTAGATGTCGTCCAGGGCGAACGTGCAAGCCGTGCCATTCTCCTCGAGGATGACGAACTCGTAACTCAGCATGCGCAGGTCGATGGCCGTTCCCCTCAGGTCGCTGACAGGGATCGAGGCCTGTCCCCAACCGCCGTTCCGCACCAGTCCGTATTTCGTCTGGTACGCCGGGAATTGGACGTAGTGCTGGTTGCCCCAGGTATCGATGATCCCGATCTTGAAGGTGACGTTCGCGGGAATATTGATCCGGAACTTCAGGTGCCCGTCGCCGAAACCGAACAGGTTCACCGGCTGCATGGACATGATGCCGGCTCCGAACCAGCCGCTGCCCGCGGTCTGCCAGGAGAGGACGTTGTCGCCCTCGTAAGGGGCGATGGAGCCGTTGGTCAGTGTGCCCTCCCATACGTAGATCTCCGCGGACACATCCGGCACCAGACCGTCATCGGTGGGCGTTTCGTCGGTATAGATCCCGAACGTCCCGATTTCCTGGAGCGGTGGTCCCAGGCTGACTTCACCCTGGCCGTTCCATTGGTACAGCCGGATGTAATCAACGTACATTTCGGCCGGGAGCGGCATCGAGACCGGAGCGCCGCTGCCGGGGTTGCCGAGTTGGTACGCATCGGTGAAGGCCCCGCCGATGGCCAGATTCGCGATCAGGTAGAAGGGCGCCTGGAATTCGGCGGAGGCGCTGTCGATGGTGAACGGGGACGTGTACAGGTCGTGTTCCACGCCGCCATCGACGACGGTCATGCGCAGGCTGTTATCGTCCCAGTACAACCGGTAGATCAGGAAGCGCTCGACGAGCGGATTCGCATAGCTGTAGTACGGGCGGCAGAAATCGTCGTCCGGGTCCCAGGACAGGCTGGCCGCCCCCGAAGGATTCTGGGGCGTGACGGCAGCGGCCGAGTAGTAGACGGCGTTGGCCGCCACCGACTGATTGACCGTGGAATTGTTCAGTCCGTTGCCGCCGTTGTGCGTGTCGTGCAGATCCCTGTAGGCTTGCTTGGCGCCCATCTCCGTCATGTCGATCTCGCCGCAACGGGGCCAGGCGTAGTTGGCGGATCCCAGCAGCCAGACCGCGGGCCAGCCGCCCAGATCGATGTCCGGGATGCGCACCCTGCACTCGATCATGCCGTACTTGACGGTCACGAACGACTTGCTGACGACCTTTCCCGACGTGTAGGCCAGAGGATTGCCCCACTGATCGACGATGCCGGGTCCGCTCTCCTGCCTGGCCGTGATGCGCAGGGCCGTGTTCCCGGCTTCCCCGGGAATCGGCGCGATCCCGACATTCTCCTGCTTGTAGAATTCCAGCTCGCCGTTGCCCCAGCCCCAATAGCCGTTCCCGGTGATGGTGAGCCAGTTGTCCAGGTCGTCGAAATTCTCTTCCCAGATCAGGTCGCCGACCTGGGCCAGAGCGGGGTTGCAGACGAAGAACAGGATCGCCAGCGGCAGGTGGATCTTCTTCACGGCGTTTCTCCCAATTCCATTGCGGACTGAAGAATGCGGGATCGCGGTCCTTGCGGGTCGTCCCAAGCGGTTCCGTACGGACCTCGTCGCTAGTCGGAGTCTACACTTTGTACGGTCTCAGAACAATGAGGGAGTTTTCGCAATCTTGGGAGCCAACCCCACGAGGTGATCACCTAGACCGATCACGAGGCGTCGGGGGTCACAAATCCTAATTGGTGAACCTAACGGTCCGCACATTGGACTTAATTGTAATAATGACATACATTTATAATTTTATGGCAATCATCGGCAGGAATGAAGAAAGTGATTGTTCGGTAACCGAACATAGTGTAGGATGGTCCCGAGTCGGTCAAGTCGCCTCGTTCCAATTCGTCTTGTCCACGATGGGCATCGCATCATGGGCCGAACCGAGAGCGACATGGCGCAGGACTCGAGGATCTTCGTGTGATGGGAAAACGGATCGTTGAAAGGAGAATCGTCATGAAATTTGTGAAATCCATCCTGGTGACCGGCGGCATCCTGGCGGTGCTGGCACTTCCCCTCGTTGGTGGAGTGAGCGTTGCATTGGCTGAAAACCTCCTGTCGAATCCCGGTTTTGAATCCGGCGACTTGACGGGGTGGCTGGTGTTCGGGGAGAGCCCCGACTCCCACATCGTCGTCCAGACCGGCGACAATGGCCCGTCGGCGCCCGGGACGCACAATGCGTACCTGAGCAATCAGGGAGAGGCTCTGGCTCTGGTCCTCAAGCAGTCGACTCCGGCCGGCAGTGCGATTCCGGGGACGGTCCTCTACTCGTTCGACCTGAAGCTGGACCAGGCCGACGTCGGCGGCGTGCTCTTCGTCAACATCTTCGCCGAGCAGGCTGGCGGCGGCGTCATCGGCGGCTCCGGCCTGATGGGTCCCTTCTGGCCGTGGAACGCGTGGGCCTCTTACAACGGCTCGTTCCAGGCTCCGGCCAACACGAGCTTCCTGACGATCCAGATTGAAGCAGTCACCGGCGCGAACTCCAGCAGCAGCTGCCTGACCCACGTGGACAACGTGGTCCTGGACCAGGGAACGGTGGCCGCGGAGGAAATGAGCTGGAGCGGCATCAAGACCCTGTATCGCTGATTTGGAGTGACCCGTGTCAAGGCCGTCTTCCTTCGGGGAGGCGGCCTTTCTCTTTCCCGCGTGCGTTTCCGACCTCAGCAGATGAATCGTTTCCGGTAGGTCGGAACTTTCATTTCGCAAGTGTTGGATGATCCCTACGGGACCGGTGTGGGTGGAGTGAGGCATCCCATGCATAGCGGCTTGGCCAACCCCCGTCACAAGTGCTACGCTATCGATCCGATACGCATGCCGACCGCCCATCCGGCCCCAGGAGCCGACCCATGCCCGCATCCAGCGACCACCGCAGCGTCGGCAACCCCCTACATCGACTGGACGCCTGGGACAAAGTCACCGGTGTCACGCTTTTCCTGCCGGACCAGCCCCAGCCGGGCGCTTGGCTCGGCGCCGCCGTCCGTTCCCCGCTCCCGCATGCCCACCTGATCTCGATCTCGAAGACCGCAACGTTCCCGGCAGAGGCCGTCCTGCTGACAGCCCCCGACCTCCCCTGCGCCAACCTCGTCGCCATGGTCCGCGAAGATCTCCCGCTCCTGGCCACCGACGAAATCCGCTTCGCGACCCAGCCCGTCGCCCTGGTCGCCGCCCCCGACCGCGACACCCTGAAGGCCGCCCTCGCCGCCGTCATCGTCGAACTCGAGGAACTCCCGGCCGTCCTGGGCATCGAAGCTTCCCTGCGTGGCGAAGGCCCCGTCTGGGGCGCGGACAACGTCGTCGCCGAGTACCGCGTCGACCGCGGCGACCCCGACGCCGCTTTCGCCACGGCCGCCACGGTCGTCGAGGGCACCTACTATACCGGCTACCAGGAACACATGTACCTCGAGCCCCACGGCATCGTCGCCACTCCGCGCCCCGACGGCGGCATCGAGATCCTGGGTTCCCTGCAGTGCCCCTACTACATCCACAACGCGATGAAGCGCGCCCTCGGCCTCGACGGCGACCGCGTCGTGGTGCGGCAGTCGCCCACCGGCGGCGCCTTCGGGGGCAAGGAGGACTACCCGTCCATCCTGGCCCTGCAGGCCGCCGTGCTGGCGCTGCGTTGCGGGCATCCGGTGTCGATGATCTACGAGCGGCGCGAGGACGTCGCTTGCACGACCAAGCGGCACCCGTCGCGCACGCGCTACCGCTCGGCCTTCGACCGGGACGGCAAGCTGCTGGCCGTCGATGTGGACCTGGTGCTCGACGCCGGCGCCTACACGACACTCAGCCCCGTGGTCCTGTCGCGCGGCGTGCTGCACGTGGCCGGGCCGTACCGCATCCCGCACGCGCGCATCCGCGGCCGCACCGTGGCCACGCACACCCCGCCCAACGGGGCCTTCCGCGGCTTCGGCGTGCCGCAGGCCGCGTTCGCCTGCGAGCGGCAGATGGACCGCGCGGCGCGCCGGTTGGGCTTGGACCCCGCCGAGCTGCGCCGGCGCAACCTGCTGCGCGACGGCGACACCTTCGTCTTCGGGCAGACGCTGCGTCCGGGCATGGCCGCGGCCGACCTCGTGCTCGAACGCGTGCTGGAGCGCTCCGGGTACGAGCAGCGCAAACGAGAGGCGCACGCCTTCAACGCCGACAACAACCGTGGTGGAGGCGGCCCGCTGCGCCGCGGCGTGGGCGTGACGCTGACCATGCACGGCGGCGGTTTCACCGGCGACGGCGAGGACCGCATCAAGGGCAAGGCCGCGGTGCGCCTGGATCCCGATGGTATCGTGACCCTGCTGGTCAGCAGCGTCGAGATGGGCCAGGGCGCGGCCACCGTGCTGCCGCAGATCGCGGCCGAGGCGCTGGGCGTGCCCATCGAACGGATCCGCTTCCACCAGCCCGACACTTCGGAAGTGCCCGACTCCGGCCCGACGGTCGCCTCCCGCACCACAATGGTCGTCGGGCGCATCCTGGTCGCGGCTTGCCGGCAGCTCGTGGACAAGGCCCGGGCTTTCGCGGGCGACAAGTCCGCCGACCCGCTGCTGGACGCCGGTCACGCCGGCCTGACCGCGACCGCGGTCTACGAACCCGATCCCGACATCGAGTGGGACCAGGCCACCTTGCATGGCGACGCCTACCAGGGTTGGTCGTGGGCGGCGGCCGTGGCCGAGGTCGAGGTCGACACCGATACCATGGAGGTGCGGCCGGTCAAGCTGACCCACGTCGTGGAGATCGGGCGCGCCGTCAACCCCGTGCTGTGCGTCGGGCAGGTCGAGGGCGGCGCGCTGCAGGGCCTGGCCTGGGGCCACCTCGAAGAGATGAAGCTGAAGGACGGGCGCTACTGGAACGACCGCATGTCCACCTACATCATCCCCACCAGCCTCGACGCTCCCGACTTCGACGTGGAACTGGTCGAGCTGCCCAGCCCGCGCGGCCCCTTCGGCGCCAAGGGCCTAGGAGAGCTGCCGATGAACGCCGGCGCGCCCGCGCTGGCCGCGGCGATCGAGGATGCGCTGGGCATGGAAGTGTTCGAGGCCCCGGTCACGCCCGAGATTCTGCTGGCGCGCCGGCGGGAGGTGCGCCGATGAAGATGTCGATGTGGGTCAACGGCGTGAACCGCACCCTCGATGTTCAGCCGCTCAAGCGACTCTTGGACGTGCTGCGCGAGGACCTGGGCCTGGTCGGTGCGAAGGAGGGCTGCGGCGAGGGGGAGTGCGGCGCCTGCGCCGTGATCCTCGACGGACGGCTGGTCAACAGCTGCCTGCTGCCGGCCTACCGCGCCCACGGGCGGGTCGTGCGCACCATCGAGGGGCTGGGCACGCAGGAGAATCCCGACCCGGTGCAGGCCGCGTTCGTGGCCGAAGGCGCCGTGCAGTGCGGTTACTGCATCCCCGGTCTGGTGATGGCTTCGCGCGCGCTGCTGGACGAGGAGGCCGTGCCGTCGCGCCCGCGCATCCGTGAGGCGCTGGCCGGCAATCTCTGTCGCTGCACCGGCTACGAACGGGTCGTGCGGGCCGTGGAGCGTGCGGCGCAGACGCCGGGGCGCGTCTGCGGGACCGAGCCCGTGGCCAATCCCGCTTCGGACCTCGAGGCTTCGCCCGGCGACGAGGTCTTCGTGCACATGCCGGGTTCGCTGCGCACGGCCTGCGCGGAACTCGCCGAGGGCGGCGTCACCGTGGTCGGCGGCGCGACCGACCTGGGCGTGCTGCTGCACGAAGAGGTCGTGACGCCCAAGGTGGTGCTCGACCTGAGCCGCGTGGCGGAGCTGCACGGCGTGCGCCGCGAGCAGGGCGCGCTGGTGATCGGCGCCGCGACTTCCTACGCCGACCTGCTGCGCGATCCCGACGTCGCGCGCGACCTGTCCTGCCTGCACGCCGCGGTGCGCACCGTGGGCGCTCCCGCCATCCAGAGCCTCGGCACGCTCGGCGGCAACCTCGTCAACGGTTCGCCCGGCGCCGACGCCGTGCCGCCGCTGCTGGCTCTGGGCGCGCGCATCCGTCTGGTGTCGAACGCGGGCGTGCGCGAAGTCGCGGCCGAGGCCTTCTTCACCGGCTACCGCGCCACCGTGCGCCGCGCCGACGAACTCGTGGCCGCGGTCGTGGTACCGGTGCCCGTCGCCGGCACGCGCCAGTCGTTCCGCAAGGCGGGCACGCGCCGGGCCCAAGCCATCGCCAAAGTGAACCTGGCCGCCTGCGCGCGGGTCGAGGACGGCGCGCTGCGCGGGGTGCGACTGGCGGCGGGGAGCGTGGGGCCGACGGTCGTCCTGCTCCGCGAGGCGATGGCGATTCTGGAGGGTGGGCTGGTTGCCGATCTCGAGCGATTGGCCCAGGCCGCGGCCGCCGCGGCGCGGGACGAGGTGTCGCCGATCGACGATGTGCGGTCGACGGAAGAGTACCGGCGCGAGGTGACGGGGAATCTGGTGGCGAGGTTCGTGGTGTTGCTATCTAATTATATTTAATAAAGTTACAGACACCCATCTATTGTGCAGCGGCATTGCATGATAGCCGGAGGCGTCGGCAGGCACAAAATATAGCTTGCAAATCGGGAAACAATTCCCATACTGCAAGTCATGATTGCCCGCCGCTACGCCGGTCTCACTCGCGAGAGGCTTGCCGCCTTCCCGGCTGTCGCCTTACTCGGTCCGCGCCAGTGTGGCAAGACGACGCTCGCCAGGCAGCTCGGGGGCAGCTACTTCGACCTGGAAAACGACGGCCACGCCGCCCGCCTCGACGCGGAGTGGGACGCGCTGGTCGCAGGCGAGCGGTTGCTCGTGCTCGACGAGGCCCAGCGCGCGCCGTGGGTCTTCTCACGGCTGCGCGGCGCCATCGACACCGACCGTAAGCGCAATGGGCGGTTCCTGCTGCTGGGTTCGGTGTCGCCGGCCCTCATGCAGGACGTCTCCGAATCGCTGGCGGGCCGGCTCGGCCTCGTGCACATGAGCCCGTTGATCCTCCCGGAGCTGAAAGCCGGTCAGCTTGATGACCTCTGGCTGCGCGGCGGCTACCCAGACGGCGGCATCCTCGTTCCCGGCATGTACCCGGCTTGGCAACAGGCTTACCTGGAACTCCTGGCCACCCGCGACCTCCCGATGTGGGGATTGCCGGCGAAACCGCAGACGACGCAACGCCTGATGCAGATGCTGGCTGTCTTGCACGGCCAACCCTGGAACGCCTCGCAGATCGGGTCGAGCCTCTCGCTGGACCATAAGACCGTGTCCAGCTATTGCGATCATCTCGAGGGCGCCTTCCTGATCCGACGCCTGCCGCCCTACTTCGCCAACACGCGCAAGCGGCTGGTGAAGGCGCCGCGCGTCTATTGGCGGGACAGCGGATTGCTGCACTCGTTGATGGGGGTGGCTGGTCTCGACCAGCTCTACCAGCAGCCGTGGCTGGGAGCGAGCTGGGAGGGATTCGTCATCGAACAGACTCTCGCGAGCTTGGCGGCCGCGGGCAGGCAGGTGCAGCCCTACTATTTCCGCACGTCCGATGGCCGGGAACTCGACCTCGTGCTCGACTATGGTCACGAACGCTGCGCCGTCGAGGTGAAGCTCACTTCGAATCCGACCCGCAGCATGCTGGATCAGTTGATGCTGACGTCCGAACTGGCCCAAGCCGGGCGTGCTGTCCTGGTCTGCCGCGTCGCGCGGAAGATCGAGAACGACAAGTTGCTGGTCACCAATCTTACCGGCTGGCTCCGCGGGTTGACCGCGAATCCGGGCTAGGCCTGCTGCGCAGGCTCGAGTTCGGTCCGGACCGGGTACGATCGGGCGCTCTTCGCCGTGACACTGTCCCGCCAGCCAGGGTAATGCTCGTCCATCAGCCCCCCGCAGATCTCCTCGAACTTCTCGCGCTCCTGCGGGGACCACCCGCCGGGCTGCGAAGAAACCCGCCCCGCGTTGGACGTCGGCAGGAGCGGACCGCCGGGCGGCACCCCGAGGGCGGCCAGCAGTTCGTCCCGCGTGGCCGCCGAGGTGGTCAGATCCTCGAGGCGGAAGGTGTGCGTGGCGATGCGGTCGAGGTTGCGGTTCGTGTGGACCCAGAACCGGCAAGCCTGGGCGAAGACGTCGCCGGGGAAGACCGGCTTCACGCGGTTCCAGGGGCTGTCCTTGACGTACCAGCCGCGGTTGAGGCCCGACTGGACGACGCGGCGCCCGTCGCGGATCAGGCGAACGACGGCGTCGGCGCCGATCGCACCAGGCATCAGGGAGAAGTGCGGGGCGCACTCGATCTCATGGTTGAAACCATCGACGAAGGCGCGCACTTCTTCGACGCGGCCGTCCGCGATCATCGGCAGCAGGTAGGGCCAGAGCGTCTCGTGGCGGGCGCGCAGGACGACGCCGTCGAGGTCGGTCCGCCCGTCGAGCCAGTGCGCGACCGACTGCGTCCCGCAGCGGCCCGAGCCGGTGATCAACCCGCGTAGGCGGCGGGCCTTCGGGCGGGCGTGCAGGGCGACCGGCCGCTTCACCAGGCGGCGCAGCAAGTGGGGGTGCCGCACCGACAGGCTCACCTCGGCCCAGACCGGCAGGTCGATGATGTCCAGGGTGTCGAGCGCGGCGGGGAACCGCAGGGTGCGTGAATCGATCCCGGGGGCCGAGACGCGCACCAGCCGCTCGCGCTTCCAGTGCGGCTCGTCCTTGAACAGGCGCAGGGCGCCGCTGCATGCGATCACGTCGTAGGCTTCGTTCACGAGCCGACCGCCTCCATCAAGCTCTTCACTTCGGCCTGCGCCGGCGTCTCAGGGACGTCGCGGCGACCCACGACGCGCGCCGGGTAGCCGGCCAGGATCGAGAACGGCGGGTAGGCCTTCTTCGCCACGACGCTGCGCGCGGCCACGACGCAGCCTTCGGGCAGTTCGACGCCGGGCATCACGAAGACGTCGGCGCCCAGCCAGCAGTCGCGGCCGACGACCACCGGCGCGTAGTCGTAACCCTGGGCGCTGATCGACTTGCGGAGGTCGTCGAAGCGGTGGTTGATCGTCCAGATCTTCACGCCGGGCCCGAGGATCACATCGTCGCCGAGCCGCAGCCCGCCGCTGGCCTGCAGGAAGCAGCCGACGCCGATCTCGACGCGGTTGCCGCAGCGGATCTTGTGAGCGCCGCGGTAGCGGACGCCCTCGTGGATGACGATGCCGCCGCCGGCGGCGGCGAAGTGCCGCGGGACGTGCCGGTTGCGCCAGATGAAGCCGAGGGTGCCGGGTGTCCGCATCCAGATCGCGTTGAGCAGGTTGAACCGGCCGATCTCGTCCCGCCAGTCCCAACGCAGCCGCTTGAAGGCTTCGAGCATGCCGGTCCTCCCGGGATCGGGTTGGTCGCCGGGAGAACAGGGCGCGGTCCTCTGAGGTGTGTTGTTGAGGTGCTGGACCGTGCCCATGTCTCCACAGCGTGAGGTGTGGTGCCGGGCCGGGGTGGGGGTCGGGCGTTGCGGTCCTCGAGGGGACCTCTGCCGGGACCCGGATCCAACCGGCGGCTCAGCTCACGGGAACATGATAGAGGGGCCGTATGTGGGGGAGGTGACGGCGGCGTGAAATCTTGACGAAGGAGGGGGATCAGTCGGGGGTGCGGTCGCGCCCGCGCAGGGCCTTTTCCAGGGCCACGGCGGGGCCCCAGTGGCCACGACGGCGCAGCCAGGCGGCCAGGCGGCGCGGCTCGAAGGAGCGGGCCGCTGTGAAGATCAAGAAACCCAGCGTGACGGCGCGCACGCCCATCCAGGCGGCGTCGCTCCAGGGCGCGCCGGCGGCCACGACCACGGCGGCGATCACCAGCAGCGGCAGCCAGAACGCGGGTCGCGACAGGTCGCGCAGACCGCTGAGCACGGCCTGCCGGCGCGTCGGGGGCGGGGCGTCGGCGTCGCGCAGGCCCTCGAGCCGGCGGGCCATGAGATTCTGGAAGCGGCGCGGCAGCGTGCGGCGGCGCCAGGTGATCAGGGTCGCCGTGCAGGCGACCGCGCCCCACAGCACGATCCAGCCGGCGATGACCGCGCCCAGCGCGGGGGGGCTCACGTGCCAGTGCCGCGCGACCCAGCCGGTCAGCGCGCCGTAGGCGCGCAGCAGGTGCTCGCCCACCAGCAGCCACTGCAGGACGATGCCCTGCGACGCGGCCCAAGCGCCCACCAGCCAGCCGCCCAGCCCGACGCCCAGCGCGTTCCAGCCCAGGGTGGAGATCGCGCCGCCGTAGAGCAGGCCCTGCATCGAGATCGCGAGCATCGGCCGCAGGCGGCTGCCGGCCGGCGACAGCGCCTTGAGGCCCGCGGCGATCAGCGGCACCCAGACCACGCGCCCGCGCCGGCCCAGACCGGAGCCGGCCAGCGTCATGACCGAGGCCTGCAGGCTGGACATCAGCAGGCCGCGCAGCGGGATCCTCATGCCGTGCAGCGCCGAGCCCAGGCTCATCTCCAGCCCGCCCGCGCCGGCGCCGAAGCCGCCGACGCGCATCCAGTCGCGGTGCTCGCGGTAGGCGCTGCGCAGCTTCTCCCAGGCGCCAGGGTCCTCGGCGTCGATCACGAGGTCGAAGGGGCGACCCAGTCGCTGCTTGACCGCATCGAGCACGTCGGTGCGCACGGAGATCACCACGACCTCCGGCTCGGCCGCCGCCAGGTCGGGCCAAAGGGCCAGGTGCCCCTCGCCGCGGGCCTCGAGCAGGCCGAACTCGTCGAGCACGACCAGGGGACGCGGCGCCTCGCCGCGCAGGCCCGTCGCCCAGACGCGGGCGGCGTTCAGGGTGTCGGCGCAGAAGACGTAGGCGGGGCGCCCGGGGCCGGAGCGCTCGGCGAAGGGCATGACGCGCCCGTCGGCGACCCATTCCAGTTCGTAGCCCGCGGCGCCGAGCAGGGGGTTGATGCGGCGCACGGCGCGGGCCAGGAAGCCGTCGGGGGCGAAGCCCTGCGCGCGGGACCAGGCGGCCAACGTGGCCAGCAGCGTGGTCTTGCCCGAACCGACCGGTCCCGTGACGGCGATCAGCAGCATGCCCGCCCCGCCGTCACTCGTACTGCCGGGGCACGGCGCAGATGAAGACGAAGGGTTCGTCGCCCGCGTTGCGGAACTGGTGGGTCTCGTGCGGGGAGACGAAGGCGAAGTCGCCGGGCTCCACGGCGTGGGCCTGGCCGGCGGCGTCGCGCAGCTCGCCGCGCCCGCTGATGACGTAGTTCAGGTGCTCCGACGGGTGGCTGTGGCAGGGCGTGTGGCCGCCCTTCTCCACGGTGAACACGCGCAGCGAGAAGTTGGGCACGCCGTCGGCGGAGCCCAGGACGAGCTGCTTGGCGGCATCGCGGACGCCGTCCATGGTCACGGTCTCGCGCGGAACGTCGGCAAGTTTCTTGATCTTCAAGGCGGGGCTCCCGGTTCGGGGTGTCTTCGTTCCAGGGGAATCTAACGCCGGGGGGGGCGTCTGTCACCCGCCGGCGGTCGGCCGGCGGCAATACATGGGGTGGGACGGTTGAGATCGGGATACTATCATGGTGGAGGTCCGCAGTCGGTCAGGGAGCCAAGGGAGCGCGCGCAATGGTTTCGGAACGGCCACTTCACCGGGTCCTGGTCATCGACGAGGAATTCGCCATCCGCCCGGACACCGGCAAGCGGCAGCGGTCGTTGTCTTTGATGCGCGGGCTTTTCGGGCGGTACCGCGTGACATATCTGGCCTTCGTCGGCGACGAGCACGAGGAGCGGGAAGTCAGGGGTTTCTACGAACCGCTCGGCGTCGAGGTGGTGCCCGTCCGGCGGCCCCGGGTCTACAAGAAGGGGGCGAAGCAGACGATCACGGCGCTGAAGGTGCTCGGTCGACGGGAACCGGCCAGCGTCGCCGCCTATCGGAGCCGGGCCTTCCTGGACGCGGTGTCCCGGCTGCTCGCCGAGCGCAGCTACGATCTGATCCACTGCGAGATCACGCAGATGAGTTGGGCGGTCCCCTTCGGTTGCGGCGTGCCGACCGTCCTGAACGCGCACAACGTCGAATCCGTCATCTGGAAGCGCTTGGCCGCGGTGTCGAGCCCCGTGCGCCGGCTCGTGTTTTCCAGTCAGGCCGGGAAGATGGCCGCCTTCGAACGGGAAGTCCTGCCGCGGTTCGACCACGTCGTCAGCGTGAGCGAAGCGGACCGCGACTGCATGTGTCGGGGCTACCGTGACGGGTCGATCGACGTCATCGCCAACGGCGCCTGCCTGGACGAGCCCGCACTCCCGCGTCGTCGCGGCGGCACGCCCGTGATCCTGTTTCCGGGCTCCCTGAACTGGCGACCCGGCCAGGACGCCGCGCACCACCTGGTCACCGCCGTGATGCCCGCGCTCCGGCTCGCGTGCCCGGGCGTGCGCTGCCTGCTGGTCGGCAAGGGGCCTCCGCAGTGGTTGCTCGACCTGTGCGCGAAGACGCCGGACGTGGAATGCCGGGCCGACGTGCCGTCGATGACCCCCTACTTCGAGCAGTCCGACCTGGTGGTCGTGCCCCTGCGGGTCGGCAGCGGCAGCCGCCTGAAGATCCTCGAGGCGTTCGCCATGGGACGCGCCGTGGTCTCGACGCCGGTCGGCGCCGAGGGGCTCGCCGTTCAGGATGGGGTTCACCTCGATCTCGCGGCGCCGGGCCCGCCGTTCGCGGCGGCGGTCCGCGATCTGCTGCTGGACGAAGCGCGACGCGAGCGGTATATCCGCAGTGCGAGGCAGTTCGTCGAGGAGCACCACGCCTGGAACAAGTTGGGCAACGACCTCGACGCAGTCTGGCGACGATTGATCGGCGGCGCCGGTCGAGCCTGATCCCGGCGACCCGACAAGGAGACCGTTGCGATGCGCCCCCTGGTCTGGTTCCGCAGCGACCTGCGGACCGCCGACAACTCCGCCCTGTACACCGCCTGCGCCGCCGCGGAGGGACCGGTCTGCGCCCTGTTCCTGGTCTGCGCCGACCAGTGGCGCGAGCACGACTGGGGCCGGCCGCGCACGGACTTCCTGCGCCGCTCGGTGGCGCAGTTGGGCGCGGACCTCGCGGCGCTGGACATCCCCCTGCTGGTGCGCGCCGTCGGGTCCTTCGACGCGGCGCCCGCGGCTGTGGTCGACGTCGCGCGGCATGCCGGTTGCGACGCGGTCTTCTGCAACGTGGAACCGGAGTGGAACGAGCTGCAGCGCGACCTCGCCGCCGCGCGGGCCTGCGCCGACGCCGGGCTCGCCTGGCACCTCCACGACGACCAGACCGTGCTGCCGCCGTCGTCGCTCGCCACCCGCCAGGGCGGTGCCTACACCGTCTACACGCCCTACTGGAACACCTGGCGCCTCAACCTGCTGCGCGCGGGCGCGCCGGAGCCCGCACCCGTTCCGCGCGGCCGACCGGCACGCGTGGTGGAGCCCGAGCCCGGGCCCCCGGATTGGGGGGAGTTCGCGGGACCCGTCGTGCCGGCGACGCGCTGGCCCGCGGGCGAGCGCGCGGCCCGGCGCCGGCTGGACGCCTTCGTCGCCGGACCGATCAACCTCTACCACGAGCGGCGCAACCAGGCCGATCTCGCGGGAGGCACCAGCGAGCTGTCGCCGTACCTGGCCGTCGGCGCGATCTCGGCGCGGCAGTGCCTGTCCGCGGTCCTGAAGCGCAACGGCGGCCTGCTGGACACGCTCGGCCTGGGGCCGGCGGTCTGGGTCAAGGAGCTGGTCTGGCGCGAGTTCTACCGGCACGTGATGACGGGCTACCCGCGCGTGAGTCGCGGGCGCGCCTTCAAGGTCGCGACCGAACGCTTGGCGTGGCGCAGCGACGACGACGAACTGTCGGCCTGGCAGCAGGGGCGCACCGGCTACCCCTACGTCGATGCCGGCATGAGGCAGCTCGCGGCCGAGGGCTGGATGCACAACCGCCTGCGCATGATCACCGCGATGTTCCTGACCAAGCACCTGCTGCACGACTGGCGCGAGGGCGAACAGTGGTTCGCGCAATCGCTGGTCGACGTCGACCTGTCCAGCAACAACGGCGGCTGGCAGTGGTGCGCCTCTACGGGCACCGACGCCTCGCCCTATTTCCGGGTCTTCAATCCCGCGACCCAGGGTCGCCGCCACGATCCCGACGGCGTGTACGTGCGACGCTGGGTGCCGGAGCTGGCGGGCCTGAGCGCCCGCGAGGTCCACGAGCCGTCGCCCGCCGCCCGCCGGCACTGTGGCTATCCGGAGCCGATCGTGGACCACGTCCTGGCCCGTCACCGCGTCATGGGAGCGTTCCGCGGGCTGATGTGAGGCGAAGGGGAAGTCATGGAGTCGCACGACAGGGACCAGGCCGTTCGCGAGAAGCGGTCCGCCGCCGGCAAGTCGGTGGTCGCGGCCGTGGCGCTCACCGGCCTGAAGCTCGTCGTGGGCCTGATGACCGGCAGCCTCGGCATCCTCGCCGAGGCGCTGCATTCGGCCCTGGATCTCGTGGCGGCGGTGGTGACCTACTTCGCGGTCAGCGTCTCGGACCGCCCCGCCGACCGCGAGCACCACTACGGGCACGGCAAGGTCGAGAACCTCGCCGCGATGTTCGAGACCGCGCTGCTGATGGTGACCTGCGTGTGGATCGTCTACGAGGCCGTGCAGCGCCTGCTCTTCAAGAAGGTGGAGATCGAAGCCACCTGGTGGGCCTTCGGCGTGATGCTCTTCTCGATCGTCGTGGATGTGTCCCGCTCGCGCATGCTGAAGCGGGCGGCCCTCAAGCACAACAGCCAGGCGCTCGAGGCCGACGCGCTTCACTTCTCGACCGACGTGTGGAGTTCGGCGGTGGTGCTCGTCGGCCTGGGCCTGGTGTGGCTCGGAGAGCGTTTGGGTTCCACCTGGGGCTGGATGGCGCAGGCCGACGCCGTGGCGGCGTTGGGTGTGGCGGTCATCGTCATGGTGGTCTGCCTGCAGCTGGGCAAGCGCGCCGTCGCGGCCCTGCTCGACGCGGCCCCGCCGGGCCTCCTGGCCGACGTCGCCGCCGCGGTCGCGGAGGTGCCCGGCGTCCAGGCGGTCGGGCCGGTGCGCGTGCGTGCGAGCGGGGCGTCGACCTTCGTCGACCTGACCGTGGACGTCGCCCGCAGCGCCGCGCTCGAGGAGGCGCACGCCGTCGCGGTCGCGGTCGAGGAGCGCGTGCGCTCCCTGGTGCCGCGCTGCGACGTGGTAGTCCACGTCGACCCCGTGAAGAACCGCGACGAGAGCCTGCCGCGCACCGTGCTGGCCGTGGCCGCGCGGCTCGGCCTGCGCACGCACGGCGTGCATTCCCACGAGGTGCGCGGCCGCTACTTCCTGGACCTGCACGTCGAGATGCCCGAGCACCTCACCCTGGCCGAAGCCCACGCCGCGGTCGACCGTTTCGAGGCGGCCGTGCGCGCCGAACTGCCCCACGTCCAGGACATCCGCAGCCACCTGGAGCCCTTCGCGGTGCCGCTGGACGAACCATCGCCCCTGACCCCCGCCGCAGAGGCCGAACTCGCGGCGCGGATCGGCGCGGCGGTCGCCGGGGTCTTCGGCACCGGGCGCTGCCGCGTCGACCGCCTCCACGCGACGCCCGGCGGTCTCGACGCCGTGCTGACCTGCCGGGCCGATCCGGGCCTGACCGTGGGCGAGGCCCACCAGCTGGCGCACGCGGCCGAAGCCCGCCTGCGCTCGCAGGTGGCCGGGATCGGGCAGGTGCTCATCCACGTGGAGCCCGAGGGCCGGACGGGGGACCCGCTCTAGCGTGCCCGCTTCTTCTCGCCGATCAGGAGCGTCGTCTGGTTGGGACAGTCGCAGACCGTGTATTCGGCGGCGGGAATGGTGTAGACGCGCCGCTCCTCGAAGCCCGCCATCAGGTTGGTCGACGACCAGGTCGCGGGGAAGACGGCGATCCAGTCCATCTGCTGGTAGAGATCGTTCAGCTTGGTGCGGCCGAAGGCGCGGCCGTGCAGGTTCAGCCCGATCAGGTCCAGGACGCGGCGGTCGGAGAAATAGCGCAGCGCGCCGGCGTCGTTCACGCCGACGACCGCGTCGGCGGGCGTGGCGCTGCGCAACCACAGCGCGGGCTGGATGTTCATGCGCGCGATCGCGGCGCCGTCGGATTCCAGGCGGGAGCGGCGCTCGCCCCAGGCCCCGAGGCAGCCGGCAAGCGCGCTGAACAGCAGCACGCCGCCCAGGACGCGGCCCATCGTGCGCCGTCGGTCGGGCAACAGACCGGGCGCCCGCGCGATCGCGATGCCGAAGCCCGCGCCCGCGGCGGCGGTCAGGGCCAGGGCCGGCGGGTCGGCCCAGCGCGTCCAGTAGTAGCCGGACAGACCGATCTGGCGTCCCGCGACCACGGCCAGCAGGTACACGATCGGCGCCAGCAACAGTGAGAGGCCCACGATGCCGGCCGTGCGCCCGCGGCGTCGCGCGAGCGACAGGGCCAGGGTTGCGGCCCCGAGCAGCAGGACCGACGCGGTGATCGGGCCGTTCTGCGCGAGCAGGTTCCACGCCAGACGCAGGCGGTCCAACCCCAGCCCGAATCCGGCGGACTTCACGTAGAAGGTGGCCGGCAGGGGGCGTCCCGTCGCGGACAAGCAGAACAGCACCCACAACACGGCCGGCAGCAGCGCCGCGCCGGCATCGCGCGCGAGCCGCCGCCGCCCGCCGCGATCCGACCATCCCGGCACCAGCACCGGCAGCGCGACCAGCGGCGCTACGAGCGCCATCTCGGGCCGCGCCGTCACGCCCAGCCCCAACAGCAGCAGCCCCGCCGTGCGGCGGCCGGCGACAAGCGCCGCCGTCCCGCCCAGCCACAGCGCGAGCGTCAGCGGGGTCTCCATCCCCGACAGGGCGGCGAAGGCCAGTCGCGGGTCCGCCGCCAGCACGCAGGCCGCGACGATCCCCGCAGTGCGCGATCCGGCCGTCTTTTCCGTCAGCGAGACCAGCGCGAACAGAGCGGCGAGCGCCGCCAGCAGTCCGATCACCTTGACGGCCAGCACGACGGCGTCGTCGCCGGCGAACTGCAGCGCATGGGCCGGCGCGCTGACGATCGCCCACAAGGGGCTCGTGGCGCCGGTCTCCTGCTGTCCGGGGTTGTAGGCGAAGCCCTGCAGGTGCGCGAAGGAGCGGGCATAGACGCGGTGGATCCAGGCATCGTCCAGCGGGAAGCCGGTGCGCGCGTGCGGGCCGCCGCCCAGCAGCCAGGCGGCGCCGGCCAGCAGGACGAGGGCGGGCAGCAGATCGAGCGGGCGCGGCCTGGGCATGGGGAATCCTTTCGTCGGCGGACTCCCGGAACCATAGAAGAACCAGTGATCCGCGTCCAGGCGCCTATTGCAACGACCGCCGGCCGGCGCGACAATGTCTCCGGAGGACGAATCCTCTCTCCGGGGACGGTATCGTGAGACCAGCCAGCAAGCCGTTCGTACTCGTTCTCCTGATCGCGGCGTTGACCGTGCCGATGCGAGCCGCCGGTCAACCTGCAGGGGACGCCGTTCCCACGACCGTGATGTCCTTCAACATCCGCTACGGGACCGCGGACGACGGCCCGAACGCCTGGGAGCACCGTCGCTACCTCGTACGCCTGGCGATCCGCGAGCGGCAGCCGGCGATCCTCGCGGTCCAGGAGTGCCTCTGGGACCAGGGCCTCGAACTGGAACGCGCCTTCTCCGAGTACCGGATCACGGGCGTCGGGCGCGACGACGGCAAGCGCGCCGGAGAGATGTGCCTGATCTTCACGTGCCGCGACCGCTACCGCCTGCTGGACCAGGGCAACTTCTGGCTGAGCGAGACGCCGCAGACGCCGGGCAGCCGGGGCTGGGACGCCGCCTGCCCGCGCCTCGTGACCTGGGTGAAGCTCTACGACCGCGCCTGCGATCCCGACACGCTCTACGTGTTCAACACCCACCTCGACCACCAGGGTGAACGGGCCCGCGAACAGGGCGCCCTGCTGCTGCGGCGGCGGATGGGCGAGATCGCCCGCCACCACGCCGCGCTGCTGCTGGGCGACTTCAACGCGCCGGCCGATCCCGGCAGCCCGCCCTACCGGATCCTGGCGCAGGAAGGCTGGCGCGACGGCATCGCCCTGCGCGACTCTTGGCACGCCGCGACACCGGCGGCGCGCGCTCAGCCGGACGGCACCTTCCACGGCTTCACCGGCACGCCCAGCCGGGGGCGCATCGACTGGATCCTGGCCGGGGCCGCGCTGCCGCCCGCCGGCGCCGGGATCGCGCGCTTCAGCCAGGACGGGCGCTGGCCCTCGGACCACTTCCCGGTCTGGGCCGTCTTCCGCCAAACGCGCCACCCGCCCCGCCCCGGCGATGTGGTCGACGGCGCGACGGGCGCTTCCCCCCGCTACTGAACGGCGGATATTCCCGAACGAAGCGAGTCGGGGGAGTCCGGTATCGTCGCCGGCGCCCGGCGTCCAGACCGCCCGCCGGTTCCCGGACGTGCCGCCGCGCGACGATACCGTGGGGCTGGACCCGGGCGGCGGTTCCCGGTACGATGTCGGCCGCTGTGATGCGGGTCGGCGCGAGGCCGAGTCCGCCCGGCACGCCGGCCGGCCATGGAAGTCATGGCTGCGTGGGCGGCAGCCGGCGGCAGCACGAACAAGGGAGTGGCTGGATGACTGACAACCGGAACGCGGGCGCTTTTCGCGTTTCCTCCCGGTCGGTGACCTGGCTGCCCCTGCTGCTGTTCCTCGCCGTCGCCGCCGGCACCCTCATGCTGTGGCGCGAGCAGAGGGCCGTCGATCAGCGCCGGCTCTCCCTCGAGACCCAGGTGACGGCCGAACAGGTGCGTTTGCGTCTCACGGCGTGGATCGACACCCGGGTCAACCTGACCCTGGGTCTGGCGGACCTGGTTGCCAGGGAGGCGCCCCTGGACAGCACCCGCTTTGTCGAATACGCCTCACGCATCTACGATCTGGGCGTCGGCATGCAGGCCGTCAACTTCATCGATCCCGCCCATGTCATCCGCATCGTCGTGCCCGCTGCGTCGAACCTTTCCGCCCTGGGCGCCGACCTCGAACAACACCCGTCGCCGGGGGTCCAAGCGGCCATCCTGAACGCCGAAGCGACCCGCGCCTCCGCCTGCACGCCGGTCATCGATCTGCTGCAGGGCGGCAAGGGTTTCGCGACCTACCACCCGATCTTCAACGGCGGTGGCCGCCTGTTGGGCTACGTCAACGGCGTCTTCAAGATCGACGTCTTGGTGGACGCCTGCCTGGCGGAGCCGAACCTGCGCTCACGCTTCCGGCTGGACCTGATGGACGACCGGGACGGCATCGCCTACCGCGATTCCGGGCAGGGCGAGCCGCAATCGTGGCCTTACGACAGCAGCGGCATCGTCCACATCGTCAACCGCGACTGGAAGCTGACCCTCGCACCGCAGCCGCAGTTCGTGCAAAGCACCGTCTCGGCGGCCCAGTACGCCATGTCCGCCGGCGGTCTGCTGCTGGCGCTGGTGCTCGCCCTGACCCTGCGCGCCCTGCTGCGACGGCACGCGGCGCTGCAGGAGAGCCGCGCCGCCTACCAGCTGCTCGTGGATCATCTGTCGGACATGCTCGTGAAAGTCGACATGGCGGGCCGCTTCCTCTATGTCAGCCCGTCCTACTGCAGGATGTTCGGGATGCAGGAGCAGGATCTGTTGGGGCAGGAGTTCATGCCCCTGGTTCATGAAGACGACCGGGAGTCGACGTCACGCGCGTTGGCGCGGCTGCACGAGGCGCCGCACACCAGCTCCCACGAACAGCGGGCGCTCACCCGGGAAGGCTGGCGTTGGATCGGCTGGTCGAACTCCGCGGTGCTGGACGGCCAGGGCCGCGTGACGGAGATCGTGGCCGTGGGTCGCGACATCACCCACCGCCGCGATCTCGAGGAACAGCTCGCCCTGTCGCAGAAGATGCAGGCGGTCGGCCAGTTGGCCGGCGGCATCGCCCACGACTTCAACAACATCCTGCAGGCGATGCGCAGCCACCTGCACTTCGTCGAGGAGGAGATCGGCCCCGAATCGCCGATGCGCGACGACCTGCAGCAGATCGACCGCAGCATCCAACGTGCGGCGACCCTGACCCGCCAGCTGCTCGCCTTCAGCCGCCAGCAGGTCCTGCACACCGAGGACCTCGACCTGACCCACGCCGTGACCGACATGCTGAAGCTGCTCGGCCGGGTCATCGGCGAGGACGTCACCCTCGAATTTCGTCCCGATCCCGACCTGCGCAGCGTCCATGCCGATCTGGGCCAGCTCGAGCAGATCCTGCTCAATCTCTGCGTGAACGCGCGCGACGCCATCGACGGCGCCGGCTCCATCACGATCACCACTGCGAACCGCGACATCGACGCCGAATTCTGCGAGCAGAACGCGTGGGCCCGACCCGGCCGCTGGGTCGAGCTGACGGTCAGGGACGACGGCCGGGGCATGGACGAGGAGACGCAGCGCCGCATCTTCGACCCCTTCTTCACCACCAAGAAGATGGGCCACGGCACGGGTCTGGGTCTGGCGACGGTCTACGGCATCGTGCGCCAGCACGACGGGCTGGTGCGGGTCGAGAGCAAGCCGGGGCGTGGGGCCTCGTTCAGCATCTGGCTGCCGGCGGGCGAGAAGGCCGCGCCGGTTGCGGTGCCGGTCGATCCCGGCGCGGTGCCGCGAGGACGCGAGACGGTCCTGGTGGCCGAAGACGACACGGCCGTGCGGGAGCTGGCCACCCGGGTGCTCGTGCACGGCGGCTACAAGGTCATCACGGCCCGCGACGGCGAAGAGGCGGTGCGCTTGCACGGCGAACACCGCGGGGAGATCGCCCTGGTGATCCTCGACGTGGTGATGCCCAAACTCGGCGGGCGCGAAGCCCGGGCCCGCATCCTCGAGCAGGCCAAGGACGTGCGTATCCTGTTCGCCACGGGATACGATCCCGACACCATCCATGGCCGCCTCGACGATGTCCGCGGCGCGGACATCCTGTCGAAACCCTACGAGCCGGACGATCTGCTGCGAAGGGTGCGCAAGGCCATCGACGGCTGACGCGGAGGCGGGGCGGCGAGCCCATCGGCGGCATCGCTGGACTATTTGCGGTTTGGGCCGGTCCGAGCCGCCGATTCACCGAAAATTCACAATATTCAAACTCCGCCCACATGATCCGGAGCGATGCTGTGGGCACCGCTCCCGGTATCCTTTCCGCCGGGGCACAACCGCGATGGAGGCCGAAGTTGAACAAGCTCCTTGCCTGGATCCTGATGTGCCTGGCGGTCGCGATGGCCGCCGGTTCCGCGACCGTCGCCGCCGCCGCCGACCTCACGGGCGCGGGCGCCACGTTCCCCTACCCGCTTTATGGCCAGTGGGCCGACACCTACAAGAAGCTGACCGGCGTGGGCCTGAACTACCAGTCGATCGGCTCGGGCGGCGGCATCGCGCAGATCAAGGCGAAGACCGTGGACTTCGGGGCTTCGGACGCGCCGCTGACCAAGGCGGACCTCGACGCGGCCGGCCTGCTGCAGTTCCCGATGATCGTCGGCGGCGTGGTGCCGGTCGTGCACATCGAGGGCGTCGACGCCGGCGCGTTGAAACTGTCGGCGGCGCTGCTGGCCGACATCTACCTCGGCGCGGTGACGAAGTGGAACGACCCCGCCGTGGCCGCCCTGAACCCCGGCCTGGCCCTGCCCGCGCGCGACATCACCGTGGTCCACCGCGCCGACGGCTCGGGCACGACCTGGATCTTCACGAACTACCTCGACAAGGTGTCGCCCGCGTGGCACGACAAGGTCGGCTGCGGCAAGGAAGTCGCCTGGCCCGCCGGCGTCGGCGGCAAGGGCAACGAGGGCGTCGCCGCCTACGTCCAGCGCATCAACGGCGCCGTCGGGTACGTCGAGTACGCCTACGCGCTGCAGAACAAGCTGGCGCACATCCTGCTCGAGAACCGCGCCGGCAAGTTCGTGGCGCCCACGCAGGCGTCCTTCCAGTCCGCCGCCGCCGGCGCCGACTGGAAAACGGCGCCCGGCCTCTACCTGGTGCTCACCGACCAGCCCGGCGACGGCAGCTGGCCGATCACGGGCGCCTCGTTCGTGCTCATCCACCGCGAACAGCAGGACGCCGCCCGCGCGAAGTCGATGCTCGACTTCTTCGCCTGGTGCTTCGCCAGCGGCGACGAGGCCGCCAGCAAGCTCGACTACGTGCCCATGCCCGACGACGTGGTCGCCCTGGTCGAATCGCTGTGGGGCACCACGGTGAAGTCCGCCGGCGTCCCTGTCTGGAAGTGATCTGTCTGGAAGTGACTCGACCGCGGGAGTGCCCATGATGCCGAACCGCGGCGCGACCGCGCCGGAGCCGGCCCGCCGTCGTCCGCGACCGTGGGGGGATCCCCTGTTCCGCAGTCTCGCCGCGGCGGCTGCCGGGATCTTTCTGGTGCTGACCGCGGCGATCTGCCTGGAGTTGGTGCGCGGATCGGCGCTCTCGCTGGCGAAGTTCGGCCCCGGGTTCCTGTGGAGCGCGTCCTGGAATCCGGTGACCCAGGACTTCGGCGCGCTCTCCTCGATCGCCGGCACGCTGGTCTCCACGCTTATCGCGATGCTGCTGGCCGTGCCGCTGTCGCTCATCATCGCGCTGTTCCTGGTCGAGCTGGCCCCGCCGGCGATCTCGAAGCCGGTGGGCGCGGCCATCGAGCTGCTGGCGGCCGTGCCCAGCATCATCTACGGCATGTGGGGCCTCTTCGTGTTCGCGCCGTTCATGTCCGACCACATCCAGCCCTTCCTGTCGTCCCGCTTCGGCTGGCTGCCCCTGTTCAAGGGCCCGCCCATGGGCATCGGCCTGCTCACGGCGGGCATCATCCTGGCCCTGATGATCCTGCCTTTCATCACCTCGGTGATGCGCGACGTCCTGCGGATGGTCCCGCCCGTGGTGAAAGAGGCGGGCTACGGCATGGGCAGCACCGTCTGGGAAGTGGCCCGCAAGGTCACCGTGCGCTACGGCGTGCGCGGCATGGCCGGCGCCTGCCTGCTGGGCCTCGGCCGCGCGGTGGGCGAGACGATGGCCGTGACCTTCGTCATCGGCAACGACCACCGCGTGAGCGCGTCGCTCTTCGCCGCCGGCAACTCCATCGCCTCGGCCCTGGCCAACGAGTTCGCCGAGGCGTCCGAACCCCTGTACCTCTCGGCGCTGGTCGAACTGGGCCTGGTGCTCTTCCTGATGACCTTCGCCATCCAGGGCCTGACCCACGCCTGGATCCGGCGCCTGGAGCGCAGCGCGGGGAGGGGGCTCTGATGGAGCGCCGCGACGCCCGTGGCCGCAAGGCCGTCGACTTCGCGGTGCGCACGGCCGCGAGCCTCGCCGCGCTGCTCGGCATCGGCGCGCTGATCTGGATCCTCACCGAGGTTGTCCGTCGCGGCGCGCCCGCGCTCAATCCCGCCTTCTTCACTGCCCTGCCCGGCCCGCCCGGCGTCGCCGGGGGTGGCCTGGCCAACGCCATCCTGGGCACGATGGCGCTCACGGTCGCGGCGACCGCGGTCGGTGTGCCCCTGGGCATGCTCGCCGGCGTCTACCTGTCGGAGTTCGGGCGCGACACGCGCCTGGGCGCGGCGGTGCGCTTCTGCGTGAACGTGTTGATGGGCCTGCCCTCGATCCTGGTGGGCCTGTTCGTTTGGACCGTGCTGGTGGTGCCTTTCCGCAGCTTCTCCGGCTACGCCGGCGCCACGGCGCTGGCGCTGATCATGCTGCCGGTGGTCGCCCGCACCACTGAGGACATGCTGTCGCTGGTGCCGCACGCCCTGCGCGAGGGGGCGCTGGCCCTGGGCACGCCGCGCTGGCGCACCACCCTGATCGCCTTCAAGGCGGCCCGCGGTGGTCTGATCACCGGCGTGCTGCTGGCCGTGGCCCGCGTCAGCGGCGAGACCGCGCCGCTGCTGTTCACGGCCCTGAACAGCCCCTTCTGGCCCCGGTCGATGTCCGAGCCCGTCGCCAACCTGACGGTCACCGTCTTCCAGTACGCCATGTCGCCCTACGCCGACTGGCAGGCCAAGGCCTGGGGCGCCTCGCTGCTGATCATGGCCGCCGTGCTGACCACCTCGCTGCTGGCGCGCACCTTCGCCAGGGAGAGAACGCGATGAACGCCACGTCCCCAGAGTCCCCGCTTTCGGCGCTGCCGTTCGCCGCGCCCCGTCCCCGCGCCGTCGACCGACCCGGCGACCCCGAGGGATCCGTGCCGCCGAAGATCTCGGTCCGCGGCTTGAACTTCTACTACGGCAAACAGCAGGCCCTCTTCGGCAACGACCTCGACGTCGCGACCAACCGCGTGACCGCGGTCATCGGCCCCTCCGGCTGCGGCAAGTCGACGCACCTGCGCGTCTACAACCGCATCTACCAGCTCTACCGCGACCAGCGCGCCGAGGGGAGCGTCGTGCTCGACGGCGAGGACCTGCTGTCGCCGACCACCGACCTCATCGAACTGCGGCGCAAGGTCGGCATGATCTTCCAGAAGCCGACGCCCTTCCCCATGAGCGTCTACGAAAATGTGGCCTACGGCCTGAAGCTGCACTACAGTCTGTCGAAGAGCGGGCTGGCCGAGGCCGTCGAGAAGGCCCTGCGCGGCGCCGCGCTCTGGGACGAGGTCAAGGATGCGCTCGATCGCCCGGGCACGGCACTCTCCGGCGGCCAGCAGCAGCGGCTCTGCATCGCACGCGCGATCGCGGTGCGCCCCGAGGTGCTGCTCATGGACGAACCCACTTCGGCCATCGACCCGGTCGCCACGGCCAAGATCGAGGACCTGATCGAGGAGCTGAAACGGGAGTTCACGATCGTCATCGTGACGCACAACATGCAGCAGGCGGCGCGCGTCTCGGACTACACGGCCTTCTTCTTCGAGGGCCGCATCGTCGAGTTCGGGGCCACGCAGCAGATCTTCACGAAGCCGGTGCACCGCCAGACCGAGGATTACATCACGGGCCGGTTCGGGTAGCCCGGGGGAGTGGAGCATGTCCGTTCATCTCAGACGCGCGATCGAGCAGCTCAAGGAACAGGTGCTGGCCCTCAGCGCGACGGTCGAAGAAGCCGTCTGGCTGGCGGTGCGCGCCGTGCAGGAGCACGACCCGGCCCTGGCCCGCAGCGTGCTGGCGGGCGACCGCGCCATCGACGAGTGCGAGGTGCGGGTCGAGGAGGAGTGCCTGAAGATCCTGGCGCTGCACCAGCCGGTGGCCAGCGACCTGCGCTTCCTGGTGACGGTCCTGAAGATCACCAACGACCTCGAGCGCATCGGCGACCTCGCCGTGAACATCGCGGAACGCGCCATCTACCTGGCGTCCCGCGAGGAAGCGCCGACCACCTTCGACTTCGTGGGCATGGCGACCCGGACGCAGGAGATGCTGCACACCGCGCTGGACGCCCTGGTCAACGTCGACCCGGTGCGTGCACGGGACGTCTGCGCCATGGACGACGAGGTCGACGCCATCAACCGCGGGATGTACGGGCAGGTGCAGGCGGGGATCCGCGAGCGCCCCGCGCAGGCGGACTTCTACCTCCAGCAGCTATCCATCTCCCGACAGCTCGAGCGCATCGCCGACCACGCGACGAACATCGCCGAGGACGTCATCTACATGTCCGAGGGGAGGGTCGTGCGGCACCACGTCGAGGAATTCCGCGTGCCGGAAAGGGGCGCGGCTCCGGAGCCGCCCGCCGCCGATTGAGCGCGGCCGGGCACCCCGCCCGCGAGCCCCCGGACCCCCGCCCTGTACGAACCCGGACGGATGTGCTAGCTTCCCGCCCGCGCGCACCCGCACCGGCGCCTGCTGGTTGGCGCGCAACCGGTCGGCGTCCGGAATCGGCGCGGCATTCCCGGCGGTGATGATGACCCACAAGACAACCGTGCTGGTGTTGCTCGCAACGCTGGCTTCCGCGCCGGCGCTCGGCGCCGAAGACGCGTCGCGGGGCGGGCGCGTCGGCGACCGGCTGCGGCAGCGGCTCGAGGCGGTCCCGGCGGGGTCGGTCGTGACGGCGCTCGGCGAGCCCCTGCACCGCGGCGATCTCGTTCTGCGCTTCTACCAGGGCCGCGACTACGCTCCAGCCTGGACCGGCGACCGCGGCCCCCTGGCCGTGGCCGATTCGCTGGGCGCGGCGCTCGCCGGCCTCGACGCCGACGGCCTGCAGCTCCGCGACTACCATCCCGACGCGCTCGCCCAGGGCCTCGCCCGCCTGCACGACCGACGGTGGTGGCGAACCAGCCCCGATCCGGGAGATCTCGCCGAACTCGATCTGCTGGCGACCGACGCCTACCTGCTCGCCGCGACCCAATGCCTGGGCGGCCGCTTGGACCCGCGAGCCTTCGACCCCGACTGGATCGCCGAGCGCCGCTCCGCCGACGTGGTCGCGGTGCTGTCGGGAGCCCTGGCCGCCGACGAGATCGGCGGCTCGCTACACCGGTTGCTGCCCGCGCAGCCCGAGTACGCCCGGCTGCGGCGCGCGTTCGCGCAGCACCGTGCCCTCGCCACGGTGGGCGCCTGGCCGGTCGTGCCGGCCGGCGACAAGCTCGAGCCCGGCGATCTCGACTCCCGCGTGCCCTTGCTGCGGGCGCGCCTCGCGGCCGCGGGCGACCTCGCCCCGGGCAGCGCCCTGAGTCCCGACCCCGAGTACTACGACGAGGACCTCGCCGCCGCGGTCCGCCGGTTCCAGACCCGATTCGGTCTCGATCAGGACGGGGTGATCGGCCAGGCCACGCAGGCCGAACTCGGCGCTTCGGTCGAGGACCGCATCCGGCAGATCCGGGTGAATCTCGAGCGCTGGCGCTGGTTGCCGGCGGATCTCGGCCACCGTCGCGTCGAGGTCAACATCCCCGATTATCGGCTCCAGGTGCTCCACGGAGACAGCGTGGTGCTCGCCATGCCCGTCATCGTCGGCCTCCCGACGCGGCGCACGCCGGTCTTCAGCGCGAAGCTGAACTCGCTGGTGTTCAGTCCCGACTGGGAGGTCCCGCCCAAGCTCGCGATCGAGGACAAGCTCCCGCTGATCCAGCAGGATCCCGGCTACCTCCAGGAATTCGGCTTCGAGGTGATCGCGGGCTGGGGGGAGAAGGCGACGGTGGTCGACCCCGCCGGTGTGGAGTGGGGCAACGTGCCGGCCGGCAGTTTCCCGTACCGACTGCGCCAGCTGCCGGGCCCGCTCAACGCGCTCGGGCTGGTGAAGTTCAACTTGCCGAACCGCTTCAACGTGTACCTGCACGACACGGCGAATCGGGGTCTCTTCGCGCGGGCGAAGCGCGCCTTCAGCGCCGGCTGCGTCCGCATCCAGAAGCCCGAGGAATTCGCGGTCTACCTGCTGACCGGCGACGTTCGTTGGCCGCGCTCGCGCATCGCCGAGGCCATGGCTTCGGGCCGCGAGCAGGCCGTGCGCCTGCCCGCGCCGATCCCGATCCACCTGCTGTACTGGACGGCGTGGGTCGACCGGCAGGGGTCGATCGTCTTCCGCCCCGACATCTACCAGATCGACAACCTGACCGCGGCGGCCCTCGAGGCTCCCTACCAGTGGATCGTGGAGCTGAAGCCGCCCCCGGACAACGCCGTTCCCAAGGACGTGATCGCCGTCCCGTAGGCTAGGTCTCGCGGCTCCGTCCGTCGCTGCCCAGCAGGACGGCGACCGCCAGCGTCGCCGTGATCAGCGGCGCCGTCCGGTTGCCGAGTCCCGTCTCGGCCAGACCCACCAGCAACAGCCCGACCAATCCGGCGGCGACCCCCCAGGCCACCGACGTCCGGGACAACCCGGCGTCGCCTGCGACGGCGCCGACCGCGGGGCGCCGTGCCGTCCGCCAGGCCGCGACCGCGGCGGCGACCAGGGAGGCCAGGGCGAGCAGCGCCGCGGGTAGGCCCAGGCGCCGCGCCAGCTCCAGGGGGATGCTGGGGGCGAAGGCCTCGGCGCCCTCGCCGGTCAGCGGGTGCGCGGCGATCGCGCCGAACGATTCGCGCCAGGCCGGCACGCGCGTGGAGAAGAAGTCCCCGGCCAGGGAAGCCCGCAGCTTGTAGGCGAAGGAGTCGCCCGCCAACTCGGGCCGCAGCACGAGCACGATCGCGACGGCGCCCAGCGCCGCCAGCGCGATCAGCGGTGCGCGCAGACGCCGCCGGTCGCCGGTCAGGGCCGTCGCGATGACGAGGACCGCCGCGGTCGCCGCCAGGCTGCCCATCGCGCCGCGCGAGGCGGTCAGGGGCAGGCAGGCCGCGGCCGCGAGCCAGGCGAGGGCGCCGGCCAGGCGCCAGCGGCGGCCGGAATCGCCGAGCCAGAGGGCCAGGCCCAGCGGCGCGAAGAACGCCAGGTGCACGGCCAGGCCCACCGAGCCGCGGTAGAAGGAGCCCGGCTCCTCGTCCGACTTGCCGGCGATCGCCAGCAGAAACTCCGCGATACCCCCCACCGCCAGCAGGACCACCGCTCCCAACGTGGCGGCCGTCCACCAGACCGGCAGTCCGGGCTGTCGGTCGCCGTCGTCGGTCAGCAGCAGCGGGATGCACCCGGCCAGCCAAAGCAGGCGGACGCCCCGCAGCCAGGTCGCACTCGCGGGGCCGCCGCCCGGTCCGGCCGCCAGGGCGACGAAGCCGAACGTGGCTACCAAGCCGACCGCGGCGAAGGCGAGCCACAGCAGGATCGCCGGTGCCGGCCGGACCCAGGGACGCGGCGCGAGCGCGCGGCGCGCCAGCCACCAGGCCGCCGCGGCGAGCAGCACGACCTCGGTGGCGTAGATCTCGCGACCAGGGGTCAGGAAGAAGAAGTCGAGCAGGGGGCCGACCGGGATGATCGCCGCGACCGGCAGGCGCGGCCGCGGCTGTGCGAACCAGGCCAGCGCGCCGACGCCGAGCAGCAGCAGCGGCAGCCTTCCCGACGAGGTTGCGCCCGCGCCGGCCAGCGCACCGACCAGCAGGGCCAGGCAGAGCAGGGCGCCGAGCGTCGCGGGCGCCACGCGCAGGATGCGGCTCACGGCGTCACCTCCCGGTCCCGGTCCTGATCCCCGTCACGCGGCGGCGATCCTCGGCGGCGCGGTGGGAAGCGCCGGGCCAGGTAGCAGCCCAGGGCCAGGCCCACGAGACCGGCGGTGACGTCCAGGGCCAGGTCGACGCCGGGCGGCCGGATGTACTCGACGCGCGTCTTGGCGAAGACGTCGAACAGCTCCTTGCCCGCGATCAGGGCGACGGCCAGCAGCACGACCCGCCGCAGCGGCAGCACGCGCGAGGCGCCCCAGGCGATCGCGGCCGCGAAGACCAGGTGGAAGAACCAGTCCACCGGCACGCCCAGCACGCGCATCTTGCTGAAGAATTCCAGTCCGCCGCGGATCTCCCGCAGTACATCCAGGACCTGCTCCATGCCTCGACCCTCCCGGGTTGGGTCGGCGCGCCCGACCGGCGGGCATGATAGCAGCGATCCCGACGTCACGACAGTCCCGAACCAGCCCCGACCCGTCCCGGACAAATCCGCGGTCGACCTCCGAAAAGGCTGTTGACTTTCCCACACACGCATATAGTTTGACGCAACTCGCGAGGGTGTCGCCGGGATCGGCGTCCACCGGGATCGCGGGTCCGTGCTCGTGCCCAGGGAGGGATACCACATGCGCCGCTGCCCCACGTCCGCCCGCAGCGACCACAGCGTCGACGCCGTCGTGGCCGTCGAGCGAGAGGAGGAGCGCTCCGAGGAGCCTCCTTCCCCATCCGTCAACGTCGCCGACGTTCAGTTCGCCCCTGAACCGACCACCTTTCCTCCTGGAGCGCCGGGTGGATTTTTTTATCCCCACAAGGGAGCGAGGGTCGGAGAGCGCACGCGCGAATTCCGCCGGGCCTTCTTCCCCGAGGCGACCAGCGCCGAGTGGAATGACTGGCACTGGCAGCTGCGCAACCGCGTCCGCACCTTCGAGCAGTTCGACCGCATGCTCTCGCTGTCGCCGGCCGAACGGCTGGCGCTGCAGCGCGACGGTAGCATGCTGCCGGTGGCGGTGACCCCGTACTACATGAGCCTGCTCGACCCTGCCAACCCGCAGCAACCCCTGCGGCGCACCGTCGTGCCGACCCAGGCCGAGCACCTGCGCATGCCGGGCGAGGCCGACGATCCCCTGGGAGAGGATAGCCACAGCCCGGTGCAGGGCATCGTGCACCGCTACCCGGACCGCGTCCTGTTCCTGGTGCACGACTTCTGCCCCACCTACTGCCGCTACTGCACCCGGTCGCGCCTGGTGGGCCACGGTGAATATTCGCCGAAGCAGGAGCAACTGGAGGCGCGGATCGACTACATCCGCCGCACGCCGGCGGTCCGCGACGTGCTGCTGTCGGGCGGCGAGCCCCTGAGCATCGCCGACGACAAGCTGGACTGGATCCTCACGGAGCTGCGCCGCATCCCTCACGTGGAGATCGTGCGCATCGGCACCAAGTCGCCCGCGGTGATGCCGCAACGCATCACGCCCGCGCTGGCCAAGATGCTGCGCAAACACCACCCGCTGCTGATGAGCATCCACTTCCTGCACCCCGACGAGTGCACGCCGGAGTCGGCGACCGCCTGCGCGCGCCTGGCCGACGCCGGCATCCCGCTCGGCTCGCAGACGGTGCTGCTCAAGGGCGTCAACGACGACGTCGAGACCATGAAGCGCCTCATGCAGAACCTGCTCATGATGCGCGTGCGCCCGTACTACCTGTACCAGTGCGACCCCATCTCCGGGTCGTCGCACTTCCGCACGACGGTCGCCAAGGGCCTCGAGATCATCCAGGGCCTGCGCGGCTGGACCACCGGCTACGGGGTGCCGACCTACGTGATCGACGCTCCCGGCGGCGGCGGCAAGATCCCCCTGCAGCCGGACTACCTGATCGGCCGCGAGGGAGAGGACGTCGTGCTGCGCAACTTCGAGGGCCGGCAGTACCGCTACCCCGACCCCCGCGGACGCGGCGCCGCCAAGCTGGAGAAAGCCCGGAGCCCCCGGCGCAAGTCCTGACACCGCAGTCCCGACGGAACCGCGCCCGGAGGCACGACCTCCGGGCGCGGTCACGGCGCACCAGCCGGGGGAGCCAGCATGCACGTCGGCCTGACCTACGACCTGCGCGACGACTACCTCGCCGCCGGTTACGGCGAGGAGGAGACCGCGGAGTTCGATCGCATCTCCACGGTCGAGGCGCTCGAGGGGGCCCTGCGCGCGGGCGGCCACCGCACCGAACGCATCGGCAACGCGGCGCGGCTCGCCCGCCTGCTGACGGTCGGCCGGCGCTGGGATCTCGTGTTCAACATCGCCGAGGGCCTGCACGGCATCGGGCGCGAGGCCCAGGTGCCGGTCCTGCTCGAGCTGTACGGCATCGCCTACACCTTTGGCGACCCCCTGACGATGTCCCTGACCCTGCACAAGGGCATGACCAAGCGCGTCCTGCGTGACGCCGGCCTGCCGACGCCCGCGTTCGCCGAGGTGGCGCGGCTCGAGGACCTCGCCGGCGTCGATCTGCCGTACCCGCTGTTCGCCAAGCCGATCGCCGAGGGCACGGGCAAGGGCGTCGACGGCGCCTCGAAGCTGCGCACGCCGCAGGAGCTGGCCGAGCGCTGCCGGTCGCTGCTGGAGCGGTTTCGCCAGCCCGTGCTGGTCGAGACGTTCCTGCCGGGGCGCGAACTCACCGTCGGGATCGTGGGCACCGGGGACGAGGCGCGCGTGGTGGGCACCATGGAGGTGGTCCTGCTGCCGCAGGCTGAGGCCGACGCCTACACCTACGTCAACAAGGAGCGCTGCGAGGAGCTGATCGAGTACCGCTTCCCGGACGCCGCCGCCGATCCCCAAGTGGCGACGGCCGAGCGCACCGCGCTCGCGGCCTGGCGCGTGCTGGGCTGCCGCGACGCCGGGCGGGTCGACCTGCGGGCCGACGCGAGGGGCGAGCCCCAGATCATGGAACTCAACCCCCTGGCCGGCCTGCATCCCGAACATTCGGACCTGCCGATGATCGCCACGGCCAGGGGCCTGCCCTACGCCGACCTCATCGACATCATCGTCCGGTCGGCCGCGGTGCGCCGCGGCGAAA
The DNA here is from genome assembly GCA_031441465.1 of bacterium. Classification (GTDB taxonomy): domain Bacteria; phylum Krumholzibacteriota; class Krumholzibacteriia; order LZORAL124-64-63; family LZORAL124-64-63; genus PNOJ01. The sequence goes on from JANOEP010000016.1 coordinate 130,439, forward strand.
TTCCCCCGCTGCGCGCGGAGCTGCTCCATGCGGATCCTGATCCTGCATAACGCGGTCGCCGCCGACGCGGCGCCCGACGAGCGCGACGTCCTGGACCAGGTCGCGGCGGTCGCGGAAGCCCTCGCGCGCCTGGGCCACGAGCCCGACGCCCTGGGCTGCGACCTGGACCTGCCGGAGCTGGGCGACCGCCTCGTCGATGTGCGTCCCGACCTCGTGTTCAACCTCGTGGAGAGCCTGGGCGGCGAGGGCCGCCTCATCCATGTCGTGCCCGCCCTGCTGGACGCGCTGGGCGTGCGCTACGCCGGCTGCCCGTCCGAGGCCATGTTCACCACCTCGCACAAGATCCTCGCCAAGCAGCTGCTGGCCGGCGCCGGCCTGCCCACGCCCGCCTGGTACGAGCTGCGCCGCGGCCGGCTCGTCGCCGCCGGCGGCGGCGTTTCGGCGCCCGCGCGCTGCCTGGTGAAGTCGGTGTGGGAGGACGCGTCCCTGGGCATGGACGACGACGCGGTGGTGGCCGCCGATCCGGCGACCCTGCGCTCGGCCCTCGCGGCGCGAGCCGGCCGTCCCGGCGCCCCGTGGTTCGCCGAGGCTTTCGTCGACGGCCGCGAGTTCAACCTCTCGGTGCTCGACGGCCCCGACGGCCCGCAGGTGCTGCCGCCGGCCGAGCTGACCTTCGTCGACTACCCGCCGGACAAGCCGCGCATCGTGGGCTACGCCGCGAAGTGGGACGAGGGCTCCTTCGAGTACTCCCACACCGTGCGCACCTTCGACCTCGCGCCCGCCGACGCGCCGCTGCTGGCGCGCCTGCGGGAGCAGGCCCTGGCCTGCTGGGACCTGTTCGGCCTGCGCGGCTGGGCCCGAGTCGATTTCCGCGTGGACGCCGCCGGCGAGCCTTGGATCCTCGAGGCGAACGCCAATCCCTGCCTGTCCGCGGACGCCGGCTTCCAGGCCGCCGTCGCCCGCGCGGGCCTGACCTTCGACGACGCGGTCGCGCGCATCCTCGCGGCCGTAACCGGAGCGTGATCGCGATGACGACCCCTACCGAGTTCCGCACCGAGACCCGCCCGGCCGACGTCGCGGCCGTCCGCGACTTGGCCGCGGCCACCGCCTACTTCTCCCCGTCGGAGGTGGCGATCGCCGCCGAGCTGGTCGAGGAGCGCCTACAGAAGGGGCCGGCCAGCGGCTACGAGTTCCTCTACGCCGACGGCGCCGACCGTCTCGAGGGCTACGCCTGCTACGGCCTGATCCCCTGCACACTATCCAGCTACGACCTCTACTGGATCGCCGTGCAACCCGACACCCAGGGCAGCGGTCTGGGCCGCCGCATCCTGGAGGACTGCGAGCACCGCATCCGCGCCTTCGGCGGCACGGCCGTCTACGCCGAGACCAGCGGGAAGCCCCAGTACGTCAGCACCCGGAAGTTCTACGAGCGGTGCGGGTACGACACGGGCGCGGTCTTCGCAGACTTCTACGGGCCCGGGGACGACAAATACGTCTTCGTCAAGAAACTGGGCGTGGTATCCCCGTCGTGACAGGGGACGCGCGCCGGGCACCTCCTGTGCCCGGCGCGCTTGACCTCCAGGCCCCTTCGCCATCCTGGCTCCGGGGCCTTCCGGACACCCCTGTCACGACGGGGATGACACGCCCGAGACAATAGACGCCCACGCAGCCGCTTGATACACCTGAACGTCCCCAACTGAAGTATCATGATGCGGGTGGTGGGTTGATTGCACCCTTGGAAGGACGCACGATGAATCTCCGCCGTAGTATGGTCCTGGTCGCCTTGGTCTGCGCCTGCGCGGCATGGGGTGAGCCGGCGAACGCCGCCGTCGCGGATCTGCCGGACGAGGTGTTCTACCACATCATGCCGATCGCTTGGCGGGACGGGAACAACGATGCGCAGCGGTTCGGGGACTTCGGTGGGCTGACGGCGTCGCTGCCGTACCTGCAGGGCCTCGGCGTGACGGCGATCTGGCTCAACCCGATCTTCCCGTCGCCCGCCTACCACGGCTACCAGCACGGGCCGGCTGATCAGCTCAACCCGTGGTTCGGGAACGAGGCCCAGCTGGTGTCGTTCCTGGAGGCGGCCCACGCCGCCGGCCTGAAGGTCTTCGTGGACTTCGTGGCCTACGGCATCAGCCGCGACGCGGTCTACTTCCAGGACGCCTACGCGAACCCGTCCAGCGTCTACGACACCTGGTTGGCCTTCACCAACGCGGCCAACACGCAGTACCAGGGCTCGACCTTCACCACCTGGAACGGGGCCACGGTGCGGCAGATCTGGTGGGACCTGCGCGACCCCGGACCGGTTGGACTAGTCACGCAGTGGGCGCAGCACTGGCTCGACCCCGACGCCGACGGCGACTTCGGCGACGGCCTGGACGGCTACCGCCTCGACCACGTCTGGTCGACCTACCCCAACGGCACCGGTGGCTGGGGCTACCACATCGGCTCGTTCTGGGCCCCCTGGCGCGCGGCGCTGCGCGCGGTCAACCCCGACGTGGTCGTCTTCGCCGAGCAGGCCGACTGGGGCAGCTACGGCACCGACCTGTTCCCCGGGATGGACGCCGCCTTCACCAAGCCCTTCGAGTTCGCCGCCCGCGACGCCCTGAGCTGGGAGGACGCCGGCCCGCTGTACTCGTCGATGTCCGCCACGGTCGCCGCCCGCGACGCGGCCGCGGTCGAGGGCACCTTCCTCTGCACGATCGGCAACCACGACGTCGGCCGCCTGGCCACCTCGATCGGCGATTCGTTCGCCAAGGGCAAGGCCGCCGCCGCCGTCCTGCTGACCCAGCCCTTCGCCCCGAACCTGTACTACGGCGACGAGATCGGCATGCGCGGCGCCAAGAACACGGGCTACGCGGGCGACGCCGCCGACATCCCCATGCGCGAGCCCTTCAAGTGGAACGCCGTGGCCGGCCCGCCGATGAGCAACTACTTCGTGCTGAACGCGGCCGCCTACACGGGGCGCATCTCGCAGAACAACGACGGCCGCAGCGTCGCCGAGCAGCAGGGCGTCTCCGGCTCCCTGCTGGAGGCCTACCGCGGGCTGATCGCCGCCCGCAGGGCCAGCGTCGCCCTGCGCCGCGGCGGCTACGCGCCGGTGACGGCGAGTGTGGCCTCCGTCTGGTCCTTCGTGCGCGACCACGCGGACCAGCAGGTCCTGGTCGCGATCAACGTGAGCGGCTCGTCGCGCTCACTCAGTCTGGACCTAGGCGATTTCGCGATCGCCGGCGGCGCGACCACCCCGACGGACCTGCTGACCGGCGCGACGCTGCCCGCGCTCACCGACGCCAACAAAGGCGCCTACCCGCTGACTCTCGGCGCCTACGGCTACCGGCTGCTGCAGGTCGCGGTGACCGCTCCAGAGCCGCCGGCGAGCCTGCTGGACGGCCTCGCCGTGGCGAACCTCGCGCCGCCGCTGGCCCTCCAGGACACGCCGACCAACCTGGGCGACAACGTCTCGGAGCTGGACCGGCTGTTCGCCCGCGTCGCGGGCGATTCGCTCTTCGTCGGGCTGACCGGCAACCTCGCCACCGACGGAACCGGCCTCTGCCTGCTGCTGGACACCGCGCCCGGCGGCCAAATGGTCCTGGATCTCGGCGGCGTGCCCGTCCCGCCCAGCGGCCCCGAGCAGCTGACCGGGCTGCGCCTGGACGCGGGCTTCGCGCCGGACCAGCTGCTGTTCGTCAACGCCTACGCCGGCAACGTCTACGTGGACCAGTACACCCTGCCGGCGGGCGGCGGCGCCGTGAAGACCTATCGTGGTGCGGGCGTCGTCGGCAGCGGCGGCGGCCTGCTGGCGGGCGGCGACAACCCCGATGGGATCCAGGTCGCGCTGGACAACCGCAACACCGCCGGCGTCACCGCGACCAGCGCGGCCGCGGCGGCCACCGCCGTCACCGGCTTCGAGATCTACCTGCCCGCGCTCAGCGTGGGCCTGGTGCCCGGCGAGGGCGCGGCGCCGCAGCTGGCGGCCTTCCTACTGCGGACCGACGGCGCGGTCACCAACCAGTGGCTGCCCGGACTGGGCGGCACGCTGACGGAGCCCGGCCTCGCACCGGACCTGGCCGACTACCCCGGCGACCAGTTCGTCGCCCTGCCGGCCGCCACCGCCGTGCCCGACACCGCCCCGTCGGTCTTCGGTCTGCGCGTCGAGCGGAACGCCGGTGCGGACACCGAGTTCTGGTTCCGCCTGCCCGAGGCCGCGGTCGCCCGCCTGGAGATCATCGATCTGCGCGGCCGCCGCGTGCGCACGCTGCTGGCCGGACCGGCCGTCGCGGGCGAGCAGATGGTCGCCTGGGACGGCGCCGACGACCGCGGGTCCCGCCAGCCGGGCGGGCTCTACCTGGCCAAGTTGACGTCGGAGGGCCGCAGCGAGGTGCGGCGGGCGGTGCTGGTGCGGTGAGGCGCTCGTCCCCGCGGTTCGTAAAGTTCTGCGTGGTCGGCGCCACGGGCGTGGTGGTCAATTCCGGGTCGTTGTGGTTGCTCACACGGCAGGCCGGTCTGGACTACCGCCTGGCCAGCCTCGTCGCCATCGAGCTGGCGATCGCCAACAACTTCCTCTGGAACGCCCGCTGGACCTTCCGCGCCCGCACGCGCGTCGCCCGCCCCGCGCTGGGGCGCATGTTCCTGAAGTTCAACCTGACCTCCGGGCTGACCGCGATGGCGGTCAACTGGGGACTGCTGCTCCTGCTGAAGGAAAAGGCGGGGATGGGCGTGGGCGCGGCCAACCTCGTCGGTATCGCGGCCGGCACGGCGGCCAACTTCCTGCTGAGCCGGGGCTGGGCCTTCCGCTCCGGGTCCGGCAACGCAGAGGACCCGGGTCGCCCCGGGTCCCCGCGCGGATGAAGAGCCGGCGCCGGCCCTCCTCCGTGTACCTACCTGTAGAGCGTCTTCACGGAACCCCAGGACGCGGCCTGTTCGGCGACGGGATCGCCCAGGGAATCGCCGGTCTGGCCGATGCGCATGATCAGACCGGCACAGTCCGAGGTCATGCAGCTGGCGCAGGTCATGTCGTTGTGCAGGTCGACCTGCAACGCGAGGCTGCTGCCGCACTGGCCGTTGGGGCAGGTAGGAGGCCCCACCCGGACGTCGGTGACGCTCAGGAGAGGGCAGACTTCTCCGTGCAGGTGGAAGCCGTGATGCTCGCTCGGCGAGAAGGCGACCTCGTAGAAGATGTCGAAGAACGAACCGGCATGGGACACGTCGAAGTAGCGTCGCGCGTCACCCTCCGGGAACTCGGGGTGCATGGGCACCAGCGCGGCGGGCGCGCCGGTGGCGGTCGTGTAGTCGCAGAAGATGTCGAAGAAGCTGTCGGCCGCGAAGGAGGGCCCGCCGATGGCGGTGTCGTAGAAGATGTCGAAGAAGCTGTCGGCGGCCCAGCTGCCGCCGGGGCCGGTGCTGCTCGAGCAGCTCGCATACATCGGGAGCTGGGAGCCAGTGCCGCTGTCGCAACGATCCAGGTGCATGAAGTCGCGGCCGACGATGGTGATGATCCCGGAACTCGAGCTGGCGCCGACGGCCATCTCCAGCGAACCGCCGGGGTAGGGGGGCGACGCGACGGACACCTCGGTGAAGATGTCGAAGAACGAACTGCCGGCCTGGGCGACTAGGGGCAGCGCGCACAGGGCCGACAGGACGCAGGAGAGCGTGAGCATTCGACGCATAGCGGCCTCCGGAGATGGTGGAAACTGTTCCGAACCTCCTCTGAGTCTAAATGAAAATAAGACTTATATCCACTTAATTAATGATCTTCAATAAATACAACTAGTTGCGACATTGCAGCCGCTGCGGTTGGGTCCGTGCCGGCGAGCGCCCGCAGGCGCGCCAGGTCCCGTGACGCCGCCGCCGGATCCCGGAAATCGGGGTGCCGGGCCCGCAGCAGACCGCTCGCCAGGACCAGTTCGACCCGCCACGGCGGAGCGGCCGCGTCGTAGCGCGCCAGGAAGTGGTCGAGCACGGCCAGGCCCGGATGATCTGCGCTGCGGATGTCGTGCGCCGAAGCCTCCGCGAGCAACCGCGCCGCCCGGGCGACGACGTCCTCGACCCGCCGCCGCTCCGCCGCCTCGAAGCTCCAGGGATCCTGCCGCCGGAAATACGAGTCGAGGCGCATCCCCGCCAGCAGGTCGGCCGCCGCCAGCGCCTGCTCCCGCAGCGAGGAAGCGTCACCTTTCGGCACGACCAGCCAGACGAAGCCGTGCGGCACCAGTTCGTACCGCAGCTGGAAGCTCGGCTCCTTCTCGCCGATGACTGCGACGGGCCGCCGCGGCGTCAGGTGGTCGAACCAGAACAGGTTCACCGAGCCCGGCAGGCCGCTGTAGCGGTCGGCGCTTTCTTGTCGCAGCCCGCCGGGGTTCATCGCCGCCCATTCCCGCGCGAACACTTCGACGGCCGGCAGGTCGCGCTCGATCCCCGCGACCTGCGCCTGCGGCAGCGTGCGCCAGCCCGCGGTCGTCAGCAGGGCGAGGTCGCCGTCGCCCCGGTCGGCGAGGCGGCCCCCGAGCACGCTCCTGTCGGTCAGCCGGACGCGGTCGGCGCGATCCAGCGGCGGCAGCAGGTCGGGCCGGCGCCGTCGCAGGCCGCGCACGTACCAGTCGTGGGTCATCAGCTCCTGGTCGGCCCAGGCCACGTCGGGGCGCTCCCCGCGCACGAAGGTCTCGTAGGCGAGCGCGTTGTGCAGGACGTCGCCCCGCACGAAGAGCGCGGCGTCGGGCGGCACACTGAGCAGGAGGTTGTGCGCGAGGTCGGCGTTGAACGTGTTGCCGCGCTGGTCGACCGCGCCGGCGTTGACCAGCAGCGCCGCGGCGACGGCCGTCGCGCCCATGGGCAGGGCCGCGCGCGGGAGGCGCCGGGCGAGCGCCTCCAGACCGAACCCCGCGCACAGGGCCACCGCGAATGCGGGCAGCGCGTGGAAGCGCTCGACCACGCCGCGCAGGTAGGCCGGCTCAGTCGGGAAACCGATCCGCATGAAGAACAGCAACTGCAGGGCGAAGAAGGCGACCAGCACGGCGAGCAGGGAGCGCGCGCCGGGCCGGCCGCGCCGCGCGCGCACCGCCAGGTCGGTCAGACCGGCGACGGCCAGGACCGCGCCGAGATAGCCGAAGGCGCGGGGCAGCCCGGCCAGCCAGAGCAGCGCCTGGGAGCGGTCGGCCGTGTACCCGGCGGCCCGGGCGTCCAGCGACAGCGTCCCGTAGTCCATGCGCAGCAGGTGGTGGAACAGGCCGCGCCAGGACGCCGTGTTGCCCCAGGCGATGGCCGGGTCGCCGGACGGCAGGACCTTCAGCGCCAGCAGCGGCAGCAGGCAGACCAGCGCGATCGCCGCCGCCGCCAGCAGCGCGCGACCGGCGGGCGGCGCGACGCGCGGCTCCCGTCTCCACGTTCGCCAGGCGATCGCGGCCGTGGCCGCGTCGACGGGCACGGCCAGCAACAACAGGGTGTGGTGGTGGGAGAGGGCCAGGACCGTCAGGCCGAGCAGAGCCAGCAGGCGCCTTCCCAACCGATGTCCCTCGGCGGTCACGACGCCGGCGAACACCCACAGCATCGCCGCGGCCAGCAGGCTGTTCAGGGCGAAGACCTCGGCGACCAGCGACATCTTCCAGGCCGGCGCGCAGAAAGCCCACAGCAGCGCGACGCACACCGCGACGGTCGAACGCATCCCCAGGCGCCGCGCCGCCGCCGCCAGGAAGCCGGCGGCCAGGCCGTGCGCCACGGCGGACAGCAGCGCCAGGCTCGTCGCGGGTTCGCCGAGCGGGACCAGGCGCAACCAGAGGTGGCCCAGCAGCGTGTACAGGGGATAGCCGGGTGGGTGCGCGACGCCGAGCCGGTCGGCGACGGCGATCAGCTCGCCGCTGTCGCCGGCGGGCAGGGTGCGCTGCAGCGTCGCGAGGGCCGCGGCGAGGGCCGCCGCGGCGGTGAGAAGCGCGACGCCCGCTCCCTGGAGGGGGCGGGCGCCGTCGAGGATGTTCCGTGCTACGGACCTGCGCATGGGAAAATCCTAGCTCCGGCAGTGGTGTTCGGCAAGATCACGGCCGGGAGGTTGCCCCTGCGTTCGTGGTTCGTCACCCGTCCCGTCCGATTCGTTGCGCCGCTCAGCGCGCGCCGGCGGAGAAGAACAGTCCGGGCAGGGCGTCGCCCGCGAAGTCGAAGAGCGCCAAGTTCTCCACCGGACTGCCCGCGGATCCGGGCACGACCGTCCAGGCCGGCTCCCAGGCGATCACCGCCGCGCCGAGGCCGTCGGGCAACCCTTCGACGCTGTCGTACAGATCCGCCAGGAAGCGGCGCTGCCCTTCGGGCGTCGCCTGGTAGCCCTCGTGCAGCTGCTCGGCGAGCCCCATCACGTTGTGCGTGTCGTCGGCCCAGCCCAGCGTCCACGGGTAGGCGGTCTCGACGACCATCACCGGCTTGCCGTAACGCTGCGCGAGATCTGCGAGGTTGGCTCCGAGCTGCTCCAGCGTACCGTGCCACCACGGGTAGAACGAGACGCCGATCGCGTCGAAGGGCACGCCTGCCTCGACCAGGTGGTCGAAGAAGCGGCGGCCGGCCGCCTTCTCTCCGCCGCCGGCGATGTGCAGGACGATCTGCGGCAGCGAGTCCGCCGGCGCGGCGTCGCGCACCCCCGCGGCCGCCGCCACGAGCAGTGCCGTCAGTCGCGACCACTGTGCCGGCGTGTCCCAGGCGCTCCGTCCCGCGCCCACGCGCCCCAGATCCCAAAGCAGACCTTTGTCGATCTCGTTGCCGAGCTGGATGCGCTCCGGCAGGGCGCCGGCGTCGCGGAACGCCCGCACCACGCCGGCGGTGTAGGAGCGCACCGAGTCGGCGAGCGCTGCTTGGGAGAGTCCGACCCAAGCCGCCGGCGGGTCCTGCCGGCCGGGATCGGCCCAGGTATCGGAGTAGTGCAGGTCGAGCAGGATCTCGAAGCCGGCCGCGCGGACCCGCCGCGCGAAGGCGACAACGGCGGGCAGGCTGTCGAGGGAGTCGGCGGGCGCGTGCCACAGGCGCAGGCGCACGAGGCGGTAGCCGGCGTCGTGGAAGATCACGAGGGGGTCGCGGGCGACGCCGTCGACGCGGTAGATCGCGCCGGCGGTTTCCAGGTGCGGGAGCGAGGAGATGTCGGCGCCGGCGAGCGGCGCGGCGGCGGCGATGCTCGAGCAGAGGCAACCCAGCAGCAGGACTATCGCGCAGACGCGTGTCACGTACCCGCCTCCGTTGCAGCGCCGTGATGCTCCTGCAACGACCGCACCCGCAACTCCCTGTCCCGCAGCGCCCTGATCCCCGCGACCGCCGCCTGCGCCGCCGACATCGTCGTCAGCAGCGGCACCCGGTGGCGCACCGCGGCGGCGTACATCGCAGCCTGGTCCGCGTGGGCCTGCTGCCCCAGCGGCGTGTTCAGGATGAGATCGACCGCTCCCTCCTCGATCAGCTGCACGGTGGTGCGCCCCGCACGCCCGGCCTTCGGTGCCACGGTCACCGGCAACCCCACACGCCGCAGAGCGTCGGCCGTGCCCTCGGTGGCGAACAGCGCGAAGCCCATGCGGTGCAAATCGCGGGCGACCTTCAGGGCAGCGGACTTGTCGTAGTCGTTGACGGTCAGCAGCACGCTGCCGGTCTTCGGCAGCACGACGCCGGCGGCCAGCTCGGCCTTGGCGAAGGCGTGCCCGAAGTGCGAGGCGTGGCCCATGACCTCGCCGGTGGAGCGCATTTCTGGGCTCAGGCGCACGTCCGCGCCGGGCAGCTTGTCGAAGGGCATGACCGCTTCCTTCACGAAGAAGCCGTCGACCCGGGGCGTGGCGACGAAGCCGAGCTCCGCGAGCGTGCGGCCCGCCTGCACCCGCGCCGCCAGGCCGGCGACGGGCGCGCCGGTCGCCTTGCAGACGAAGGGCACCGTGCGGCTGGCCCGCGGGTTCACCTCCAGCACGTAGACGACGTCGTCCTTGATGGCGAACTGGACGTTCATCAGACCGCGCACGCCGAGCGCGCGGCCGAGGGTCTCGGTGTACTCGCGCACGATGTCCAGGTGGTACTGGCTGATCTTGAAGGGTGGCAGCACGCAGGCGCTGTCGCCGGAATGGACGCCCGCCTCCTCGATGTGCTGCATGATCCCCGCCACGACCACGCGCTCGCCGTCGGCCAGCGCGTCGACGTCCACCTCGAAGGCGTCCTCCAGGTACTGGTCCACCAGGATCGGTCCTCCGTCGGCGGCCCGCAGGGCCGCGGCGAGGAAGCGTCCGAGCTGCTCGTCGTCGTACGCGACGGCCATTGCGCGCCCCCCCAGCACGAACGACGGTCGCACCAGCACCGGGTAGCCGAGCCGCCGGGCGATCGCCAGGGCCTCGTCGCCGTCGCGGGCCATCCCCCAGGCGGGGCAGTCGATGTTCAGCTCTCGCAGCAGAGCGCCGAAGCGGCCGCGGTCCTCGGCCAGGGCGATCGCGTCGGGCGGCGTGCCCCAGATCGGCGCACCAGCGGCGGCCAGACCCGCGGTCAGATTGACCGGCGTCTGACCGCCGAACTGCACGATGACGCCGTCGGGGCGCTCCAGCTCGATCACGTTCAGCACGTCCTCGTGCGTCACCGGCTCGAAGTAGAGGCGGTCGGCGGTGTCGTAGTCGGTGCTGACGGTCTCGGGGTTGCAGTTGACCATGATCGTCTCGTAGCCCAGCGCTGAGAGGGCCCAGCAGGCCTGCACGCAGCAGAAGTCGAACTCCAGGCCCTGGCCGATGCGGTTGGGCCCGCCGCCCAGGACCACGACCTTCGGCCGCGTCGACGGCGCCGCCTCGCAGCCGCGCTCGTAGCACGAGTAGAGGTAGGGCGTGCGGGCCGCGAACTCCGCGGCGCAGGTGTCGACGCGGTAGTAGGACGGCACGACGCCCAGCCCGGTCCTCAGCGCCCGCACCGCGGCCGGCTCCAGCCCGCGCAGGCGGCCGATCTGAGTGTCGGCGTAGCCCAGCCGCTTGGCCGCGCGCAGCAGGTCCGCGTCCAGGGCGGGCGCATCTCGCAGCTCGACCTCGAAGTCCAGCAGGCGCACGAGCTGCGCCGTGAACCAGGGATCGTAGCCGGCGTCGGCCGCGGCCAGCGCGCCGGCGGCGCGGTCGGCCCCCAGCAGGGCGGCCAGGTGGAAGAGGCGGTCGGCGGTCGGCAGCCGTGCGGCCTGCGGGTCCGGCGCGTAGCGGGCGGACAGGTCCGCGCCGAACCCGTCGAGCCCGATCTCCAGGCTGCGGATCGCCTTGTTCAGCGCCGCGGGGAAGGTGCGGCCGATGGCCATCGCCTCGCCCACGCTCTTCATCTGCGGCCCGAGGGTCGCGTCCACGCCGGGGAACTTCTCGAAGTTCCAGCGCGGGATCTTCACCACGCAGAAGTCGAGGCTGGGCTCGAAGCTGGCGGGTGTGACGCCCGTGATGTCGTTGGTGATCTCGTCGAGGGTGTAGCCGACGGCGATCAGGGCCGCCAGCTTGGCGATGGGAAAGCCGGTCGCCTTGCTGGCCAGGGCCGAGGAGCGCGAGACGCGCGGGTTCATCTCGATGACCATGGTCTCGCCGGTGCGCGGGTCGACCGCGAACTGGACGTTGCTGCCGCCGGTCTCGACGCCCACGGCGTTGGTGACGCGGCGCGCGAGGTCGCGCAGATCCTGCAGCTCGACGTCGGTGAGCGTCTGGGCGGGCGCCACGGTGATGCTGTCGCCGGTGTGCACGCCCATCGGGTCGAGGTTCTCGATCGTGCAGACCACGACGAAGTTGCCGGCCCCGTCGCGCATCACCTCCAGCTCGAACTCCTTCCAGCCCAGCAGCGACCGCTCGACCAGCACCTCGCCGACCGGGCTCTGCCGCAGCCCGTGCGCGACGGCCGCCTGCAGCTCCGCGAGGTCGCGGGCGACGCCGCCGCCGGCGCCGCCGAGGGTGCGCGAGGCGCGCACCAGGGCGGGGAAGCCCACCTCGCGGGCGGCGTCGGCCACCTCGTCGACCGCGCGCACGAAGCGGCTGACCGGCACCGGCAAGCCGGCCTCGAGCATGGCGGCCTTGAACCGGGAGCGGTCCTCGGCGGTGCGGATCGCCTCGAGGCGGGCGCCGATCAGCTCCACCCCGAACCTTTCCAGCGTGCCGCGCTCGGCCAGCTCCACGGCCAGGTTGAGCGCCGTCTGGCCGCCCACGGTCGGTAGTAACGCGTCGGGCCGCTCGCGCTCGATGATCCGCTCCAGGAAGCCGTCGGTCAGCGGCTCGATGTAGGTGGCGTCGGCCAGCTCGGGGTCGGTCATGATCGTCGCTGGGTTCGAGTTCGCCAGCACGACGCGGTAGCCCTCGGCGCGCAGGGCCTTGCAGGCCTGCACGCCCGAGTAGTCGAACTCGCAGCCCTGGCCGATGGCGATCGGCCCGGCGCCCACGATCAGGATGGTCCGCAGGTCGTCACGCCTGGGCATGGCCGGCCTCCCCGTGAGAGGCCGCCATCAGGGCGACGAAATCGTCGAAGTGCCGCAGCGAGTCGCGCGGTCCCGGCGCGCTCTCGGGATGGTACTGCACCGCGAAGGCCCGCAGCGCCGGCGCGGCCAAGCCCTCGCAGCAGCCGTCGTTCAGGTTGACCAGGGTGACCGCGGCGCCGTCGGGCAGCGTGGCGGGGTCGACGGCGAAGCCGTGGTTGTGGGCGGAGATCTCCACGCGGCCGCCGGCCGGCGCGCGCACGGGCTGGTTCCCGCCGCGGTGACCGAACTTCAGCTTGTACGTCTGCGCCCCCAGGGCCAGCGCCAGGATCTGGTGCCCGAGGCAGATGCCGAAGATCGGCACGCGCCCCAGCAGCTCCCGCACCGCGGCGATCGCCGCGGTCACCGCCGCCGGGTCGCCCGGCCCGTTGGACAGGAAGACCCCGTCGGGCATCAGGGCTAGCGCTTCGGTGGCCGTCGTGTCCGCGGGCACGACCGTGACGCGGCAATCGCGCGCCGCCAGCTGCCGCAGGATGCTGTGCTTGATCCCGAAGTCGTAGGCGACCACGTGACGGCGGCCGGTGCCGTTCCAGGCGTACGGCCGCGCACAGGTGACCTCGCGGGCGAGATCGAGACCGCTCATGTCGCGCGCCGCGCGGGCCAGGGCGATCAGGCGCGCGGGATCGGGGTCGGCGGTCGACAGCGAGGCGCGCATCGCGCCCCGCTCGCGGATGTGCCGCACCAGGGCGCGGGTCTCCACACCGGTGATCGCGGGCCGGCCGTGCTCGCGCAGCCAGCCGTCGAGGTCGCGCCCTGCTCGCCAGCTGCTGACCACCGGGCTGATATCGCGCACGACCAGGGCGGCGGCCCACACGCGGCCGCTCTCGCCGTCCTGGTCGTTGACGCCCGTGTTGCCGACGTGGGGGCAGGTCAGAGTCACCAGCTGGCCGTGGTAGGAGGGATCGGTGAGGATCTCCTGGTAGCCGGCGAGGCTGGTGTTGAAGACGATCTCGCCGACGGCGTCGGCGCTGGCGCCGAAGCCGAGGCCGGGCCAGGTCGAGCCATCCTCGAGGGTGAGCAGGGCGGGGGAGAAGCCGGTCATGGAACGTCCCGTCGCGCTGGGTCGCGCGCTGGTCCGCACGTCGGGGGGGCAGGAACCCACGCGACCCGTTCGGGTCAAGACGGATACCCCGCTCCCAGAGGAAAAGCCAGGGGAGATTGCGCCGTGGCGCGAATCTCCCCCCAACCGACTGCTAGAGCTTGAACTGGTACTGAAGGCGGACGACTGTCTGGCCCGCTGCGGACCCCGCGAGCAGCCCGGAACCGGTGTTGGCGACCGGGATGCGGTCCAGGGCGCGGACCAGGTCCAGGGTCCAGCGGGAGGACTGGCCGTCGCGGTACCAGTTGACGCCCAGGGTGGCGATGTCCAGGGCCTCGTCGTCGACCGTCGCGGTGGCACCCGAAACGCCGGCGCCCTTGTTGCGGTGGTAGACGCCGTCGAAGTCCAGGTGTTCCCAGCGGCCGAACGCGTCCCAGGATCCCGGCACGATGCACACCGAGCCCTGGGCCACCAGGGCCGTCTGGTCGGCGATCGCCGCGCCATGGGAGCCGTCCAGGCTCTGCATGATCACGGCGGCGAAGAGGCTGTAGCCGGGGCCGCCGACCGCCACGTCGGCGCTGGCCTTCAAAACGTCGGGGTCCACGCCCTGCTCGAAGTCCGCAGACACGCCCAGCAGGACGGCCGTGCCCGCGTCCGGCAGGGCGCGGAAGTCGGCGCAGCGCTTGCGGTCCCCGCGCAGGGCGAACTCGCCGCGCGCGGCCAGCGCGATGTCGGTGCGGTCGCCGCCGAGGTCGGTGCCGGCAGAGTAGGAGCCGTCGTGCAGGGCCACGGCCACCCGCGAGCGCGCGAACTCGCGCATCAGCGCCGCGCCCTCGGCGTAGTCCACGGTGAAGTAGTCGGCGGTGTAGGAGCGCTCGGCGGCCAGCTGGTCGGTGCTGCCGACGTTCTCCTCGCGCAGGAACTCGGGCTTGAACTGGCCGACCCGCAGGCGCCACAGCTGCGGCAGCGCGAGGTCTGCGTAGGCGTACTCGATCTCGATCCCGCCGGAGGCGCGGTCGGCGCCCACCATGAAGCGGCCGCTCATGCGCCCGTCCTCGGACTTGGCGCGCACGTCCAGGCGCGCGGTCCGCACCTGCACCCCGCCCTCGTTCCCGGGGTTGCCACCGGGCTCGTCGAGATGGGACAGCATGGCGCGCAGCTGCGTCTCGAGCCCGTACTTGAGCGTCGGCCCCTCGCCGGCGACAGCCGGCAGCGCGATCGCGGCGACCAGCGCCAGGGTCATGATCGGTCCGTGAATCCGCCGCAGCACCATGGTCTCGTCCTTCCGTCCGGGATGGGTCGGCGCCGGAACGCGCCGCCGTTCTCAGGTCCCATGTCTCGTTGTCTAGCATGTGATATTCCCATGAAAAAGACACTCACAACTTGTTGATTTTCAATGAAACGACCTTCGGTCAACGCACATCTTGATCAAATATGGCGGCCGAATCCGTCGTATATGATGGATATACCGTGCATTATCGCGGTATCGGGTGATGCCTTCCGGCCGGCATCAACGGAAAACGTTCAATCATCACCTCCCAGGGCCGATCACTACTACCAGTCGGCGAGCACGCCCACGAGGGGCTTGAACCTGTCCCGATGACGGAGGTGGACCCGGATGGAGGAAGTGAAATGGAATGCCGCCCTGAGTATCGGCGTCGAAGCGGTCGACGATCAGCATAAGCAGCTGTTTGCCATCGTCAGGGAATTGCAGGACGCCATCGCTCTGAGCAAGGGTCAGAAGCGGATGCACCAGCTCCTGGAGAAGCTCATCGTCTACACCGAGACGCATTTCCGGGACGAGGAAGCCTACATGGATGAGATCGGTTATCCCGCTCTGGAGAATCACCGGCACGAGCACGAGCAACTCGTGCAGAAAGTCCGCCGCTTCCAGAGGCGCCTCGAGATGGAACGAATCAGCATGCCGGTGCTGGAATTCCTGATCAACTGGGTCGGGCACCACATCATGACGTCGGACCAGGAGATCGGTCGCTACGCCAGGGGCTGTTCCGGGGCCGAGGCCGTGGCCGATGAAGTGGTCGAGGACGAGGTGACCAGCCCGGCCGGATCCAGCCTGTAAAGACCCTGCAACTGCGCGTAGAGGTCGGCGTGCCGGCGGCGCAGCGCGACGGGGTCCTCGAAGAAGCTCTCGGTCGCCACCGCGAAGAACTCCGACGGGTCTTCGGCGCCGTATGTGTCCAGCACCGTGGGCCGCCTCTTGTCCGCATCCGACTGCAGCTTCTGGTAGGCTTCGGCGAACACCCGCGCCCATTCCGCATGACCCGACGCCAGGCGGGGCGTGCCGTCGGCCTCACCGGTCTCCTGGTCCAGCTGGTGGGCGAACTCGTGCAGCACGACGTGGCGCCCGTCGCGCCCCCGCCGGGCGTCGTGGAGCACCTCGTCCCAGGCCAGCACGACCGCGCCGGTGTCCCAAGCCTCGCCGTCCATCGAGTCGTCGTACTCGTTGACCAGCCCCGTCTCGTCCTCCTCCGCGATCTGCGCCACGAAGGTCGTCGGGTAGAGCAGCACCGAGTGCAGCCGCGGGTAGACGCCGGTCTCGCGCCCCAGCAGCAGCAGGCAGGCGGTGCCGGCGATCGTCACGCGCATCTCGTCGGTCAGCGCCAGCCCGCCGCAGCCTTCGAAGTTCTTCTCGGCCAGGAAGACCTGCGCCAGACCCAGCAACTCGGCGCGGCCGTCGGGGGGCAGGTGCCGCCAAAAGGGGACGTTCTTCTCGATGATGGCAAGCCGGTCGGCGGGGAAGGGCTGCGCCCGCAGCTTGGCGTGACGACGGCGCTTGAAGAAGTCCAGCATGCGGTGCCTCCGGGACGAGGAACGGGTCCGGTCATTGTCGGCCGGACCCGTTCGATCGTCAACCGGTTGCCGGGGTCATTTCACGTCGTAGCAGATGACTTCCATGGGCGCGGGCTCCTCGTCGCCCTCGGGTCCGCCGGCGGCCCCCTGCGTCTGCAGGGTGACCATGGCGTCGGTGAAGCCCTTGACCACCACGAAGCGACCCTTGCCGCACTCCATCAGGGCGTCCTTGCTGCTGTCGCCGGGGCAGGCCACGCGGACCTGCTCGAGGAACTCGCCCGTCGGGGTGAACACGTCGTAGGTGGCCAGGATGCCGGCCGGCTGCTCGTGCCAGCCGCGGCTGCTCAGGACCCACAGGTTGCCGTCTCCGCCCAGCATCATGCCGTTGATCGTCTCCTCGGTCTTGGAAACCGAGTGCTCGACGGGGAAGGGGATGTTGCGCAGCTGGGCCGACATGATCGACTCGACCAGCGCGGTTTCCTCGGGCGTGCGGGTCCAGTTCACGTACTGGCGCTCGATCACGCGCTCGAGCTTGCCGTCGGGCGTGTAGACGTCGATGGCGTAGGCGTTGCGCTGCGAGGCGACGAAGACGCGGCCGTCGTTGCCGAGCACCCACTTGCGGAACTGTGGGAAGTACTCGGTCTCCTCGTCGATGACGAGCTTGCCGAACTCGTACTTGCGGGACTTGTGCGCGTAGGTCACCAGCGGCTTGCCGTCGGCCGCGTAGCTGCGGATGAAGTTGTCGCGGATCTGGAAGCCCTCGGTCTGGTTGATCGTGCTCTCGACGCCGCCGAGCACGAGTCGCCCGCTGCGGCCCTGCACGTCGGACAGCGTCAGGAACCCGCCCTCGGCGGGAGCGTCGCCGCCCGGCACGAAGGTCTTGGCCGGCGTGTCCTTGAGGTCGACGCAGACGATGCGGCCGGGGAAGGTCTGCACCAGGCCCAGCGTCCCGTCGGGCATGAAGAGCATGTCGACGGGGTAGCGCACCTCGCCGGGACCCTCGCCCTCGCGGCTGAGGGTGCGCGTGAACGCGCCCTGGCCGTCGAAGACATGAACCTGGTGGAGCTGCGTGTCCAGCAGGTAGACGTTGCCGGCGGCGTCGCCGACGACGCGGGTGATCAGGCCGAAGATGCTCTCCTCGTCGTCCGCCCCGCCGGCGCGCCAGACCTCCTTCAGGGCCAGAGTCCGCACCCCGACCGAGGGTTGAGCGCCGTTGCGGACGTGCAGCACGCCGTCGACGGTGACCTGCTCGGCGGCGAACGCCGTCCCGGCCGCCATCGGGATGCAGGAGAGCAGGAAGCAGGCGGCCAGAACGGCGGCCGGACGTGGTAAGCGGTTGCACTTGGACATCATCGGAACCTCCCGGTGTAGTGGACCGGGGCGCTCCTACGCGCCCGGCCGCCCGAGGTTGCCCCCGGGACGGAATCCTGTCAACCGGGGCGATCCCCGGCAGTTGTGGGGTCGGAGCCACCGGATACCGCCGCCACCGCCCCGAATCAAGCCACCCGAATCTCGCTTCGGTAATTGACAAAGCGTGTTCTCTTGGTCTATGATCGGTCCTCGGGGGTCGGACCCGCCCACCCGCTCTCTCGCCCAACATCGTGCTGTCAGGTCCGGTCGCAGCCTTGCGTCCGGCGTTGTCGATCGTCGCACAAACGGGGGAGTCATCATGAAGATCTTGAGCAAGCTGTCCGTCATCGCCCTGCTGCTGAGCGTGGCCACCGCCGCTTGGGCGGTCTGCCCAGACGCCGTCGGCACCTTCGCCTACTACAACGGCACGCTGCTCGGCGGCCGTGTTTCGGAAGCCTGGTGCAACGGCGCCGCCGGCCAGCCGGGCAACACCGAGGACGCCCTGTCCTGGGACGGCGTTGCCCTGGGCACGCAGTGGAGGATCTGGAACCAGGCCATCGACGCCAACGGTCCGCAGCTTTTGAGCGACACCGTCAACGGCAGCGGCAACGGCACCCGCCTCTACCGCACCTACTACGAGGGCGGCCAGTTCTGGCTTTCGAAGGACGGGGCCTGGGGCAACGGGATCGACGACCTGACGGGCTCGATCACGAGCTGCATCGTCGACGTGACGCTCACCTTCATCGGCGGCCAGATCGTCGGCGCGAACTCGAACGTCAACATGACCGGCAGCTTCGACAACTGCTCGTCCGGTTGCCTGATCGATTATGCGATCTCCAACGCCGCGCTGGTCTGGATGCCGGGGATGGGCACGATGCCCAACGGCTACCCGAGCTTCCTTTGCGGCGCCACCCTCGGCGAGCTGTTCAACGCCTGCTGCCCGCTGCTGCACATCAGCTGCGTGGTCGCCAACGAAGAGAGCGACTGGAGCTCCGTCAAGAGCCTGTACCGCTAAACGCTCCGCGTACCGTCGCCAGGGCCGCCTCCCGAACGGGAGGCGGCCCATTCCATAGGGGGTCGCCGCGCCGATGCAACCGCGGGTGAGCGCGGTGCGTATCCCGGTTGCCGCGCGACCGGGACACCACCCGGGCGGTGTCCACGTCCGTGTCCAGGAGGCCCGTCATGCGCCGATCCGCCGTCGTCCCCGTCGCCGCCCTGCTGGTGTTGCTGCTGGCCGGGCCGCTGGCCGCACAGGAATTCACCGAGAGCTTCACCCTCGATTTCACGTCGCTCCACGTGGTCGACCTGATCGGGGAGGTGCGCGTCCTGCCGGCGACGGGCGACGCGTTCGAAGTCGAGGTCGCGGTGCGCGGCGAGGACGCCGGTCGCGACCGCCTGACCTTCGTCGTCGACAAGGACAAGCGCACGCTGCGGATCGACTTCCCGCTGGACAAGGAGCGCGACTACGTCTACCCGCCGCTGAAGAACGGCAAGACCTCGATCCGGTTCGACCCGGACGATGCAGGGGATCACGATTTCTGGGACGCCGTGGCCTCGCTGCTCGGCAGCGAGCGCGTGACCGTGCGCGGCAGGGGCCGCGGCCTGCAGGTCTGGGCCGACGTGACCGTGCGCGTGCCCGCGGGCCGCGAGGCCGACGTTCGCCTGGGCGTGGGCCGCATCGAGGCCGAGGGCGTGCGCGGCGAACTGGTGCTGGACATCTCCTCCGGGTCGGTGTCGGCGCACGATGTCGACGGCTCGGTCCTGGCCGACACCGGCAGCGGTGCGGTGGAGTTCCTGGACGTCAGGGGCGACGCCACTGCCGACACCGGCAGCGGCGACGTTGTCATGCGCCGCTGCCGCGGAGACGAGATCAAGGCCGACACCGGCAGCGGCTGCGTGACCTTCGAGGACGTGGTCTGCAAGCGGCTCGCCGCCGACACCGGCAGCGGCGGCGTGCAGGCCGAGGCCGTCGATGCGGAGTCGGTGCAGATCGACACCGGCAGCGGGTCCGTCCTGCTGCAGCTGACGCGCATGGGGGACGGCCGGTTCGAGGTCGACACCGGCAGCGGCGGGGTGGAACTGGTCCTGCCGCGCGACGCGTCCTGCCGCGTCGCGGCCGAGACCGGCAGCGGGGGCGTCCGCGTCGACGTGCCGGGCATCGCGGCGCCGGAGCGCGGCGCGGACGTGTACGAGTTCACCGTGGGCGGCGGGGCGGCCCCGGTCGGCCTGGATACCGGCAGCGGCGGGATCATGGTTCGCATGCAGTAGGGTCGTGTTATCATCCCCGGCAGGCTCGGACCCGAACCGGGGAGTGGTCCCATGAAGAGATTCGTCCAGGTCTTCGCGGCGCCGCTGCTCGCGGCGCTGGTGTCGCTGTCCGGCTGCGGGGAGAAGATCGCCGAGACCGCCGAGGTCCCCGCGACCGGGCTGCGGGACGCCGAGGCGCTGCTGGGCCTGGAGTTCACGCCGCGGGAGCGGGCGCTGATGCGCGAGGATCTCGCCGAGCAGCGCGCCGCCTACCTCGCCCTGCGGGCCCGCACGCCGCCCAACGACGTGGCGCCGCCGCTGGGGTTCGACCCGCGGCCGGCGGGCTTCCGCCTGACGATCCCCGACCGTCCGCCGCGCTGGAGCGACGCCGCCGCGCCGCCGCGCCCCGCCGATCTCCAGGAACTCGCCTTCGCGACCGTCGGCGAGCTGTCCGCTCTGCTGCGTTCGCGGCGGGTCACCTCCCTGGAAATCACCGAGATGTGCCTCGACCGCCTGGCCCGCTTCGGCCCGGAGTTGGCGTGCGTCGTCTCGCTGACGCCCGAGATCGCGCGGGAGCAGGCTCGTCGCGCCGACCGCGAGATCGCCGCCGGGCGCTGGCGCGGACCCCTGCACGGCGTTCCCTACGGCGTGAAGGACCTGCTGGCCGTCCGCGGCACGCGCACGACCTGGGGCGCGGAACCCTACCGGGACCAGACGATCGATGAGACGGCCACGGTCGTCGCGAAGCTGGAGGCGCAGGGCGCCGTGCTCTGCGCCAAGCTGACCCTGGGCGCGCTGGCCATGGGCGACCAGTGGTTCGGCGGCCAGACCCGCAACCCGTGGGATCTGGAGCAGGGCAGCAGCGGCTCCTCGGCCGGACCCGCCTCGGCGGTGTCGGCGGGGCTGCTGCCTTTCGCCATCGGGTCGGAGACCTGGGGCTCGATCGTCTCGCCGTCGATGCGCTGCGGCGTGACCGGTCTGCGGCCGACCTTCGGCCGCGTCAGCCGCGCCGGGGCGATGGCCCTGAGCTGGTCGATGGACAAGCTCGGACCGATGGCCCGCAGCGCGGAGGACTGCGCGCTGGTGTTCGAGGCGATCCGCGGTGCCGACGGCCGCGACCCCTCGGTGATCGACGCCCCGTTCCCCTACGCCCCGCGCGCGGACCTGAGCGGGCTGCGCATCGGTTTCGCGCCGGCGGCCTTCGACACCGCGGGCGACCGCGAGGATCCCGGCCTCGCCCTGGACCGCGCCGCGCTCGCGGCGCTGCGCGAACTCGGCGCCGAACTGGTGCCGGTCGAACTGCCGCCGGCCGACGCGATGCCGCTGTCGGTGATCCTGACCGCCGAGGCGGCTGCCGCCTTCGAAGAGTTGACGCTCTCGGGTCGCGACGACCTGCTCTCGCAGCAGGGCCGCGGCGACTGGCCCAACATCTTCCGCGCTGCGCGCCTGATCCCCGCGGTGGAGTACCTCCAGGCCAACCGTTTGCGCGCACAGCTCATGGCGGAGGTCGGCCGGCTGTTCGAAGGGATCGACCTGTACGTGGGGCCATCGTTCGCGGGGCAGGACCTGCTGATCTTCAACCTCACCGGGCACCCGTGCGTCGTCGTGCCCGACGGGTTCGACGGCGAGGGGCACCCGCGCGCGTGGTGCTTCGTGGGCCGGCTTTTCGACGAGGCGACCGTGCTCGCCGCGGCGGGTGTCTGGCAGGAAGCGACCGGCTGGCACCGGGCGCACCCGCCTCGTTACGCGGAGTCCTCGACGGGGGCGGCCGCGGCGCGGTAGCGCCGCAGGCGCGGTCGGACGCGGAAAACGGCGAGGCGCAGCAGGGCGGGGACCGCGCCGCGCCCGAATGCCACGGCGCGCACGTTCGGCCGGTCCTCGGGACGGAAGCGGGACTTCATGTAGGAGGCGCCCCGCAGGAAATCGACGGCGCGCAGGCCGTCCTCGCTGCAGGCCTGCACCGTGCGGTGCATGATCCACTTCCCCGGCGAACCCTTTTCGAAGCCCGGCAGGTGGGCCGTGTTGTAGGCGTGGTAGACGCCGCCGTGGACGAAGCCCAGCAGGTAGGCCACCACGCCGCCCCGGACTTCGAGCGTCGAGAGCACCGGCTCGAGCGGGCCCGGCGCGGCGAGCAGGCGCCGCATGAAGTCCAGGTTGCGGGGGTCGCCGTAGAAGGCGCGGCCCTTGGCCGTCTTGTGGCTGGCGCTCTCCACCGCGACCGTCTCGTCGAGCCGGTCGAGGATGGCGCTCCCGCGCAGCTGTCGGAAGGACCAATCCCCCCAGGTGTCGTAGACCTTCGGGCGCGTGCGCATTTCGGAGCGGTACTTGCGCGGCAGTCCGGCCTCGAGCGCCTCCCAGCCGGGCGTCAAATCCAGGTAGGGCAGCCACGAGCTTGGCTCGCTCTCCAGGGCGGGCCAGACCCCGCGCCCCCGCGCGACGGCGGGTTCGTCCGCGCTCATCTCCTCGAGCCGGACGATGGCGCTGCCGCGGGGAGCCTCGCGCAACCGCCGCCAGATCGCGTCCAGCGCCGCCTCGTGCCCGATGACGAACGGGAAGCCCTGGCGGTCGGAAGCCACGTCGCCCACGAAGCAGGTCTCACGCAGGGGGACGCCGTAGTAGCGCGTCCGGCCGGAGCAGAGGGGGGCGCCGGCGACCAGGCGATCCCCGACGAAGGCGCAGAGGATGCGCAGCGAACGGTTTCGGCCGTGGGCCCGCCACCAGGCGGTGAGCCAGGCCGAAGTCAGGAACAGGGAGTCGCGGCCCGATCCGGCCAGGCAGGCGTCCCAGGCCGGGGCCAGCGGCAGGAAGTCGTCCAGGTGTTCGATTTCACGGATCTCGTACGGCAAGGCCATCGGGTCCTTTCGGGGGGAGTCGGGCGAGCGGGACAATCTTGGGTCAAACCGGGTATCCGTCAAGTGGGCGGCCCCGTCGGCCGCCGCTTGACTCCTTCCCGCCGCCGCTTGACTCCCGCTGTCGGCGCAATAACGTTCCCCGCAGGCACGGACCGGCGTCTCCGACGTCGACACTTCCGTGCGCGGGATTCGTGGAAGGGGAGAGAGATGACGGTCGTGCTGAACGGCTCCGGCCTGACCATCGACAAGCTGGCGCGCGTGGCGCGCCAAGGCGAACAAGTGGAGCTGGCGCCCGAGGCGCTGGCGCGTATCGGGGTTTGCCGGGCGATGCTCGAGGAGAAGATCCAGGCGCACGAGATCATGTACGGGGTCAACACGGGCATCGGGGAGTTCTCCGAGATCGTGCTGAACGACGACCAGGTCAAGGATTTCCAGAAATACCTCATCTACAACCACTCCGCCGGCATCGGCGACCCCGCGCCCGCGGAGTACGTGCGCGGCGCCATGGTCGGCCGGATCAACGTCCACGCCCACGGCAACAGCGGCTGCCGGCCCGTGATCACGCAGACGCTCGTGGCGATGCTCAACCAGGGCGTCACGCCCTACGTCTGCCAGAAGGGCTCGGTCGGCGCCTGCGGCGACCTGGCGCCGATGAGCCAGATCGCGCAGCTGCTGATGGGCGAGGGTCGCGCCTGGTACAAGGGCGAGCTGCTGCCCGGCCGGGAAGCCTTCGCCCGCGCCGGCATCCCCGTCCCCGGCCTCGAGGCCCGCGACGGCCTGGCCACCATCAACGGCAGCAACCTGCTGACCGCGATGAGCGCGCTGCACCTCCACGACATGGACCGGCTGCTGAAGCAGGCCGAAATCGCCTGCTCGATGACGCTCGAGGCGCTGCTGGCGAACCTCAAGCCCTACACTTCCCAGCTGCACGAGATGCGCGGCTTCCCCGGCGCGGTGCGCAGCGCGGGCGCCATCCGCCGCTGCATCGAGGGCTCGGACCTGCAGACCGGCAAGATCAAGACCAAGGTGCAGGACGCCTACTCCATGCGCTCCAGCCCGCAGGTCATCGGCGCGGCGCACGACGCCGTGCGCTGGGCGCGCGAGCAGGTCGAGATCGAGCTGAACGGGGTCGGCGACAACCCGATCTTCGTGCCCGAGAAGAAGCTGACCCTGACCGGGGCCAACTTCCAGGGCTCGCCGGTGTCGCTGCCCATGGACATGGCCGGTGCGGCCATGACGATGGTCTGCGTGCTGAGCGAGCGGCGCCTGAACCGCCTGCTCAACCCGGCCCTGAGCGTGGGCCTGCCGGCCTTCCTGACCAAGGGGGCGGGCATGTTCTCGGGCATGATGCTCAGCCAGTACACCGCCGACTCGCTCATCGTCGAGCAGCGGATCCTCTGCGCGCCCGCGTCGGTCCAGTCCATCCCCGCTGCGGCGGACCAGGAGGACTTCGTCTCGATGGGCATGAACACGGCCCTGAAGAACAAGCAGATCGTCGAGAACGCCTGCGGCATCCTGGGCATCGAGTTCATGGCCGCGGCGCAGGCCCTGGACTTCCGCGACTTCCAGAAGGGCAAGGGCGTCGCCGCCGGCCACGCCGCGGTGCGCGGGTGCGTGGCGTTCCTGGACATCGACCGCCCCCTGCACGACGACCACACCGCGATGATGGAACTGGTGAGGACGTGCGCGATCCTCGACCAGGTCGAAGCGGTGGTGGGGGATCTGGCCGGTTGACCGACTCGCTGAGGGTCGCGAGAAGGCCGCCCCCGTCGGGGCGGCCTTCGCCGTTGGGCCGGCCGGTGGATCAGGCGGTCGCTGCGTGCGCGGCCGCCTTCCGGCCGGGAATCAGTCGAGGCGGGTGAAGAAGCGGCCCAGCCTCGGGCGCCAGCCGCGGTCCCGGTCGACCGAGGCCACGACGGCCAGGGCCCGGCCCTGCAGCGCGTCGCGGCCCACGAACCCGAAATAGCGCGAATCGAAACTGTTGTCGCGGTTGTCGCCCATGACCAGGTAGGAATCGGGCGGCACCGTCACCGGGCCGAAGTCCCGCAGGGCGCGCCCGTCCGGGGTCAGCATCACGGCGTGGCGGCGGCCGTCGAGGTCCTCGGTCAGCAGCTCGTGCCGGGCGGTGTCGTCGGGCGGGAGCGCCCAGCGCAGGTCCCCGGCGCGCGGCGTGCAGGCCAGAGGACGGCCGTCGATCGACAGCCGACCGTCGCGCATCGCCACCGAGTCGCCGGGCAGGCCGACCACGCGCTTGACCAGGCGGGTGCCGTCGTGGGGAGAGGACAGGACGACCACGTCGCCGTGCCGCGGCTCGCCGGTGCGCGCCAGTTCCCAGCCCGCCAGCGGCGCGCGCAGGGAGAAGGCGGTGCGGTCCACCAAGATGCGGTCGCCCTCGTAGATGGTGGGCTGCATCGAGCCCGTCGGGACGTCGTACCAGTTGGCGACCGCCGAGCGGAAGCTCAGCGCGCTCAGGACGACCACCAGCAGGGGCAGCTGGGAACGCAGGCGGCGGGCGAGGGAACTGGTCGGCGACATCGGCGGGCCTCCGGCGGCGAGGAGGGCGGGTTGGCGGAGATCTTCATGTATACGTCCGCCTGGAAGACGCGGTTCCCGAGTCGTGGCGGGCCCCGTCGCCCGCGGCTATCCTGGACGCATGTTCCACCCCGCGACACCGTCGTCCCGCGCTCCCGTTTTCAGGATCTTGACGGTCCTGCTCCTGCTGGCGAGCCTCGGCGCCTTCCAGGCCTCGCACCTCAAGCACCACTACGACCACGCGGATCGGCAGGCCCACGACGATCGCTGCGCCCACAGCGGCCTCTGCGTCGTCTTCCATACCGGGACGCTCACCGAGGACGCCTTCGCGGCGCCTCGGGCCGGCTCCGCCGTCATCGCGCAGCTCCCGACCGCAGAGGTGCGAACGCTGGGCTTGCTCGTCCTGCCGAGGCGCGAGGCGCGTGCTCCGCCTGTTCCCGCCTGATCCCCACGACATCGCCCGA
The DNA here is from genome assembly GCA_031441465.1 of bacterium. GTDB lineage: Bacteria > Krumholzibacteriota > Krumholzibacteriia > LZORAL124-64-63 > LZORAL124-64-63 > PNOJ01. The sequence goes on from JANOEP010000016.1 coordinate 156,200, forward strand.
TACTGATATGTTCCAGGTTCGGCGCGCCCGACGACCGCCGTCCGCGGTTCCCCGCGCGCGCCCGGAAACAAGGAGAGCGATCATGTGCACCCGCATTCCCGTGGCGATCCTCATCGCCCTGGCGGCCCCGGCGCTCGGCATCGCCGCCGCGTCCTCCAGCACGGTCACCGGCATCTCGAGCCTGATGAATCCCGCCATCAGCGTCAACGCCCTGTTCCTGGGCGAAACGTCGCTCAACGACGACAGCGACGAAGCCAACCGCATCGGCCTGCAGGAGGCCGAGATGCAGTTCACGTCCGTGGTCGACCCGTTCTGGACCGCGGACCTGGTCATCGCCTACCACCAGGAGGCCGGCCACGACCACGGCGACGAGGAGGCCGCCGAGGCCGGGGGCGCGGCCGCCTTCGTCACCGACGTCGAGGTGGCGCGCATCCGCGCGCGCAGCCTGCCGGCAGGCCTGGGCCTGGTTCTGGGCAAGGACTACCTGCCCTTCGGCAAACACGCGCCGTTGCACACCCACCAGTTCGCCTTCACGCGCGCGCCGCTGGCCGTGCGCACGTTCCTGGGCGACCACGGCCTCACCGAGGTCGGTGCGCGCGTCGAAGCGACGGTGCCGCTGCCCTGGTACTCGGAGGTCGTCGCCTACGCCGTCAACGGCGACGCCGAGATCTTCGACGCTCACGACCGCGACCTCGCCTGGGGAGCGCGCTGGACGCAACTCTGGGACGTGGCGCCGACCGCCACGCTGGAACTGGGCGGCTCGCTGCTGAATGGGCCGGGCGCCCGCGAACCGGACGGGCCGGCCGTCGGCCTGAGCGTCTCCGGCCTCGATCTCACCTACAAGTGGGTCGACGGTGGGCAGGCCCACGGCCCGGCCGTGGTCTGGACGAGCGAGCTGATCCTGCCCGACACGGCGGCCTTCGGGCACGAGCCGTGGGGCTGGTATTCGCATCTGCAGGCCCGATTCCGCCGCAACTTGTGGCTGGGCCTGGGAGCGAGCGGCATCGCCGACTTGCCGCACGAAGAGGCCGGCCCCGACGAAGTGGATGCCGGCTCGTACAGGTGGGACGAATACCGGTTGGACCTGACCTTCGTCCCCAGTGAATATAGCTCGCTGCGCGCCGAGGTGTCGGCCATCGTCCCGCAGTCCAGTGAGGCTGACGACCTGCGCTTCTCGCTGCAGTGGAACTTCACCATCGGGTCGCACCCGGCCCATCTCTACTAGGAGGCTCGTCATGAGGATCCGCACCAGGATCGCGACGGTCGCCGTCGGGCTGGCAGTCTGCCTCTCTTGCCTCGTCGCTCCGCCGTGCGCGGCCGCCGACGGTCCGCTGCAGGTGGCGGCCACCCTCTCGGATCTCGCCTGCGTGGCGCGCGCCGTGGGCGGCGCGGACGTCGAGGTCACGGTCCTCTGCCCCGGCGGCATGGACCCGCACTACCTGCCCGCCAAGCCCTCGCTGTCGCGCAAGCTGGGCCAGGCCGACGCGCTGCTGTTCAACGGCCTCGAGCTGGAGATCGGCTGGCTGCCGCCGCTGCTGGAGAAGGCCCGCAACCCGCGCGTGCGCGACGGCGCGCCCGGGCTGATCGACTGCTCCGCGGCCCTGGACGCGGTTCTGGATGTCCCGAGCGGCCCCGTCGACCGCGGGATGGGCGACATCCATCCGCAGGGCAACCCGCACTACACCGTCGACCCGCGACGGATGATCGACGTGACGCTGTTCGTCGGGCGCCGCTTCGGCGAACTGGATCCACCGCGCGCCGCGGCGTACCGGGACCGGGCCGAGGCCTACGCCGCGCTGTTGCGCGGCCGTTTGCCGGTCTGGCAGGAGCGGACCGCCGGTCTGCGCACCCGTCACGTCCTGCTGAACCACCAGCACTGGAACTACCTCTGCGACTGGCTCGGCCTGGACGTGATCGGCGAGATCGAACACCGCCCCGGCATCGCGCCCTCGCCGCGGCACGTGCAGGACATGGTGGAGAAGTCCCGCGCGCTGGGCGATGTCGTGATCGTGGCCGCGAACTGGGACCATCTCGACGTGGTGCGCGAGATCGCGAGCCGGGCCGGCGCGTCCCTGGCGATCCTGCCGGGACACTCCGGCGCGGAGGCGGGCACCGACGACTACGTCGCGTTCCTGGACGAGCTGACGCGGCGCCTGGCCGGAGCGGCCGCGGCGCCGGGCAAGGAGTAGTCATGGACGGCTTCCTGGAGATGATGGCGGCGCCGGTCGTGATGGCGCTGGTGCTGGTGGCGATGCACTCCCACCTCGGCCACCACGTGGTGCGGCGCGGCGTGATCTTCGTCGACATCGCCCTGGCCCAGGTCGCCGCCTTCGGGGTGGCGATCTCCCTGCTGCTGGGCGGGGAGATCGGCACCGACAGCACGTACGCCGTGGCCCTGGGCAGCACCTTCCTGGGCGCCCTGCTGATCTCGCGCACGCGCGGCAAATCGGAGCGCGTGCCGCAGGAGGCGTACATCGGGATCATCTACGCCGTCTGCAGCGCGGCGATGATCCTGGTGCTGACCCAGGTGCCGCACGGCGGGGAGGAGATCAACCACCTGCTGGTCGGGGCGATCCTCTGGGTCACCTGGCCGACCCTGCTGAAGACCGCCGCTCTCTACGCCGTCCTGGGCTTCCTGCTCTGGCGGTGGCGCGGGCCGCTGGACCGGATCTCCGCCGACGCCGAGGCGGCCCGGCGCGAGGGGCTGCCGCTGCGGCGCTGGGATTTCGCGTTCTACCTGATCCTGGGCACGGTCGTGACCTCCAGCGTGCAGATCGCGGGCGTGCTGCTGGTGTTCACGCTGCTGGTGGTGCCCACGGTCATGAGCGTGCGCCTGTTCGCCGACCACCGCCGCCACTTCGGCTACACGCTGGCGGTGGGTGTCGCGGCGGTGGTGCTCGGCGCCGCGCTGAGCTACGTGCTGGACCTGCCCACCGGCGCGGCCATCGTCTGCGTGTTCGGGCTGCTGCTGGGGCTGCAGGTCCTGCTGGAGTCCCTGCTGCGGCGCGGTTGACGGCCGATTCCCGGTTGCCCCGCTCCTCCGCATGTCGCATTCTCGACACCGGCGCCGTTCCCCGCTGGGACGGCGCCGGCGCCCGTACCGCCCCACGCCGATCCGGGAGAACACCATGAAGAGAACGCTGTGGATCCTCGCCGCCGTCGCGCTGCTCACTGCGCCCGCCGCCGCGCCGGCGAAAGACAAGGAAGAGACGGACAAGAACCCCCTGAACGCCGACACCTTCGCGGGGCTCGGGCTGCGCCTGCTGGGGCCGGCCGTCTCTTCAGGGCGCGTGGGCGACTTCGCCGTCAACCCCGCCGACCCCGCCGAGTATTACGTGGCGGTCAGCAGCGGCGGCGTCTGGAAGACGGTCAACGCCGGCACCACCTACGAGCCGGTCTTCGACGGCGAGGGATCCTTCTCGATCGGCTGCGTGACCCTCGACCCGCGCGACCCGAAGATCGTCTGGGTGGGCACCGGCGAGAACAACAGCCAGCGCAGCGTCGCCTACGGTGACGGCGTCTACAAGTCGGTCGACGGCGGCAAGCACTGGTCGAACACCGGCTTGAAGGAGTCCGAGCACATCGGCATGATCGTCGTGGACCCCCGCGACTCCGACGTGGTCTACGTCGCCGCCCAGGGCCCGCTGTGGCGTTCCGGCGGCGACCGGGGTCTCTACCGCACGGCCGACGGCGGCGCCACCTGGCTGAAGATCCTCGACATCTCGCCCGACACCGGCGTCAGCGAGTTGCGCCTGGACCCGCGCGACCCCGACGTGATGTACGCCGTCAGCTACCAGCGCCGCCGGCACATCTGGGTGCTGCTGGACGGCGGTCCCGAATCGGCGATCCACAAGAGCGTCGACGGCGGCAAGACCTGGCGCAAGCTGACGCACGGGTTGCCCGAGGGCGACCTCGGCCGCATCGGCATCACGGTGTCGCCCGTCCGGCCGGACCTGGTCTTCGCCATCGTGGAAGCGGCCGAGAAGGGCGGCTTCTACCGCAGCGACGACGCCGGTGAGAACTGGCGCCTGATGAGCGACTACGTCGCCACCAGCCCGCAGTACTACCAGGAGATCTTCGCCGATCCGCACGCCGCCGAGCGGGTGTACTCCCTGGACACCTACTTCCAGGTGACCGAGGACGGCGGCGCCAACTGGAAGCGCGTGCCGATCGAATTCAAGCACGTCGACGACCACGCCCTGTGGATCGACCCGGACGACGTCGACCACCTGCTGATCGGCTGCGACGGCGGGATCTACGAGACCTGGGACCGCGGCGCGACCTGGGACTACAAGGCCAACCTGCCGGTCACGCAGTTCTACAAGGTGGCCGTCGACCAGGCCCTGCCCTTCTACAACGTCTACGGCGGGACCCAGGACAACAACACGCTCGGCGGCCCGTCGCGCACGTTCAACAACCACGGCCTGCGCAACAGCGACTGGTTCGTGACCCAGGGAGGCGACGGCTTCGAGCCGCAGGTCGACCCGACCGATCCCGCCGTCGTCTACAGCCAGTACCAGCACGGCGGCCTAGCCCGCTTCGACCGGCACAGCGGCGAGAGCCTGGACATCCAGCCCCAGCCCGCCTGGGGCGAGCCGGCCTACCGCTTCAACTGGAACTCCCCGCTGCTGATCAGCCCCCACGACCACCGCCGGCTCTACTTCGGCTGCCAGAAGCTGCTGCGCAGCGACGACCGCGGCGAGAGCTGGACGGAGATCAGCGGCGATCTCTCCCGTGGGATCGACCGCAACCGCCTCGAGGTGATGGGCAAGCTGTGGAGCGTGGACGCGGTGGCCAAGAACCGCAGCACCTCGTTCTACGGCAGCCTGATCGGCCTGGACGAATCGGTGCTGCAGGAGGGGCTGATCTACGTCGGCACCGACGACGGTCTGGTGCAGGTCACCCTCGACGGCGGCCGCACCTGGCAGCAGCGGGACGACTTCCCGGGCGTGCCCGAGATGGCCTTCGTGGAGGACATCGACGCGGACCGCCACCGCGTCGCGACCGTGTACGTCTGCCTCGACAACCACAAGAAGGGCGACTTCAAGCCCTACCTGCTGCGCAGCGACGACCACGGCCGGACCTGGCGCAGCATTGCCGGCGACCTGCCGGAGCGCGGCAGCGTCCACTGCTTCGTGCAGGACCACGTGAACCCGGACCTGCTGTTCTGCGGCACCGAGTTCGGCGTGTACTGCACGCTGGACGGCGGCGGACACTGGGTGCGCCTCAAGGGCGGCCTCCCGGTCATCTCGGTGCGCGACCTGGAGATCCAGCGGCGCGAGAACGACCTGGTCGTCGGCACCTTCGGCCGCGGCATCTACGTTCTGGACGACTACTCGCCGCTGCGCGTCATCACCGGCGCCGCCCTGCAGGACGAGCCGGCCCTGCTGTTCCCGGTCAAGGACGCGCTGCTGTACAACGAGGCCTCGCCCCTGGGCGGCCGCCGCAAGGGCAGCCAGGGCGACAGCTTCTACCAGACCGACAACCCCCCGTTCGGCGCCGTCTTCACGCTCCACCTCAAGGAGAAGCTGTCCGGCCGCCGCGACCAGCGCCACGAGTGCGAGAAGGCCCTGGACGAGAAGAAGGAGCCGGTCCGCTACCCGAGCTGGGACGAACTGCGGGCCGAGGACCGCGAGGACGCCCCGGGCTACTTCCTGGCGATCTCCGACCTCGACGGCCGCGTGGTGCGCCGCGTCTCCGTGGCCAACAAGGCCGGCCTGCAGCGCGTGTCCTGGAACCTGCGGGACCCGTCGCTGCGCCCGGCCGGCAAGACGCCGAGCGAGGACGGCGGCCCGCTGGTGGCGCCCGGGCAGTACGTCGCGCAGTTGATGCGCAGGGTGGACGAGGTCGTGACGCCGCTGGCGGCGCCGCAGCGGTTCACGGTCAAGCCGCTCTCCCTCGCGTTGCTCGCGACGCGGGAGCCGACGGAGCTGCAGCGCTTCCAGCGCGGCGTCGCGGAGCTGCAGCGGGCCGTCCTGGGCGCGATCGAAAAAGTCGACGAGGTGCAAGAACGTATTGACCACGTCAAGCCGGCGTTGTTCAATACGTCCGAGGCGAGCGACGCCGACCTCGTGGCGTTGCGCGCGATCGAGACCCGGCTGGCGGACCTGCGCGTGATCCTGCAGGGCGACGACACGATCGCCTCGCGCAACGAACCCACGCCGCCGTCGCTGTCCGAGCGCATCGAGCGTGTCGCCTACGGGAGCTGGGAGTCCTCGTCGGCGCCGACCGGGACCCACCGCGAGACCTACCGCACGGTGGGCGAACGGTTCCCGCAGGTGCAGCTGGACCTGGCCGCGGTCGACGCGGACCTCGCCGAGTTCGAGAGGATGCTGGAGGCCATGGGTGCGCCGTGGACGCCGGGACGGAGCCCGGTGTGGAGGGCTGACAAGTAAGCCGCTACCTTCCAGACAGCCCCGCCGCGGTCAAGGACGACTGCGGCGGGGCTTCTTTTTGCGCTATTCCGTGGGCGGGACGATGACCGGGGGCAGGGCGGTCCCCTCCGGCACGAAGGCCAGCGAGACCGAGTTCACGCAGTGGCGGGTGTCCTTGGGCGTGAACTTCTCGCCCAGGAAGACGTGGCCCAGGTGGCCGCCGCAGTTGCGGCAGAGGATCTCGGTGCGGCGCCCGTCGCGGTCGGTCAGCCGCTGCACCGCGCCATCGATCTCGTCGTCGAAGCTGGGCCAGCCGCAGCCGGCGTCGAACTTGTCGCCCGAGCGGTACAGGGGCGCGTTGCAGCGCCGGCAGAGGTAGGTCCCCCGGCCTGAGAACTCCTCGAACTCGCCGCTGAAGGGGCGCTCGGTGCCCTTCTGCAGGATGACGCGCTGCTCGTCTGCGGTCAGGTCGTTGTACTTCACCGGCGGCTCCTCGGCGGGGGAAGTCGCGGCGGCGGCCGCGGCCAGCAACAACAGCGCCAGCACGGCGCCGATCTTCCAGTTCATGTCGCCCTCCCTGAGGGTGGTGTTTCCCACACCGATACACACGAATGGCTCGCGCCGCCGCGGCCACCCGGGGGCTCAGCCGCTCGCCGCCTCGCGCAGCAACCGCCAGGCCCGTGCGACGTGGCGATCCGCCGTCAGGGTGGCGCCCACGCTCAGGCGCAGGGTCAGCCGGTCGTCCAGCCGGGTGTGGGACAGGAAGATCCCGCCGTCCGCGTTGACCGCGTCCAGGAGGCGCCGGTTGGTCTCGTCGCCGCCGCGGTGCCGGAAGCAGACCAGGTTCAGCGGGGCCGGGGCGGCCAGCTCCCAGTCGGGATCGGCGTCCACCCAGCCGGCAAACTCCTGGGCCAGGCGCACGTGCTCGCGCACGTGGTGCCGCAGCCCCTCCACCCCGTACCAGCGGATCACGAACCACAGCTTCAGGGCGCGGAAGCGCCGGCCCAGCGGGATCTGCCAGTCCCGGTAGTCGACGACCCGGCCCGATTCGGTGGCCGCGTTGCGCAGGTACTCGGGCAGGATCGAGAGCGCGCGCACCAGGTCGGCGCGGTCGCGCACCCAGAAGCAGTCGCAGTCGAAGTTCGTGAACATCCACTTGTGCGGGTTGAAGCAGTAGCTGTCGGCGAACTCCAGGCCGTCCTGGATGCCGCGGAACTCCGGGCAGAGGGCGGCCGTGCCGGCGTGGGCGGCGTCCACGTGCAGCCAGAGGCCGTGCTCGCGGCAGACCGCGCCGATCGCGGCCAGGGGGTCCAGGGCGTGGCTCGAGGTCGTGCCCACCGTGGCGCAGGCGAAGGCGGGGCGCCGGCCGGCGGCGAGGTCCGCGCGGATCGCCGCGTCGAGGTCTGCGGGGCGCATCGCCATCAGGTCGTCGACCGCGATCCGGCGCAGGTTCGCGGCGCCCAGCCCCGCGACGCGCACCGCCTTCTCGACGCTGGAGTGCGTCTGGGTCGAGCAGTAGGCGGTCAGCGAGCCGTCGCCGCCCCGCTCGTCGACGGTGAAGCCGGTGGCCCGCTCGCGCGCCGCCAGCAGGGCGCACAGCGCCGCGCTCGAGGCCGAGTCCTGGATCACGCCGCCGCCCGTGCCGCTCGACAGGAATTCCGCCGGCAGTCCCAGCATCCCGACGAGCCAATCCAGGACGTGGGTCTCCAGCTCGGTGCAGGCGGGGCTCGTGGACCACAGCATGCCCTGCACGCCGAGGCCGGCGGAGAGCAGTTCGCCCAGGACCGACGGGCCCGACGCGTTGGCCGGGAAGTAGCCGAACCAGCCGGGCGACTGCCAGTGGGTCGTGCCGGGCAGCACGATCCCCTCGACGTCGCGCATCAGGTCCGCGAAGGGTTCGCCGTCGCGCGGCGGCAGCGGCGGCAGGGCGGCGCGCACCTCGCCCGGGGCGGCGCGGCTCTGCACCGGCAGCGTCTCGAGGCGTTCCCAGTAGTCGGCGATCCAGTCCACCACCTCGCGGCCGTGGCGGCGGAACTCGTCGGGCGTCATGTGGCGGTCGTCGTGGCGCATGGTTGTCCTCGGCTGGGTTCCGGGTCGTGGCGGCGCCGAGCGGCCGCCGGGGTGCTCCGGATCGAGCGGAATATACCATGGAATCAACGGCGCGCTTCCCGCCCGGGCGCGAAACTCCTGCTGAAATTCCGCGCGAACTCGACTAGACTGCGCTTCGACCACATCCTCGCCCGGATGGAGCCGTCGAGGGGGACGCGTTGAAGGAGCAGACCGCAGTCGCGGTGATCTGTGACAAACCCGTGCGCTACCGCGTGCGGCGCAGCGACCGTGCGCGCCGGTTGAGCCTGCAGGTCAGCCCGCGCAAGGGGCTCGAGGTCGTGCTGCCCCGACGCTGGAGCCTGGCCGAACTGGAGCGGGCGCTGCACGAGCACGCCCTCTGGATCGACGAGCAGGTCGAGCGGTTCGACGTCCGTCTCGGACCGCGGTCGCCGGAACTGAGCACCGGCAGCCTGGTGCTGGTGCTGGGTCGGCCGCGGGAACTGCGGGTCGAGGGAGTGGAGCCGGGTCGCCGCCGCGGGCGTGTCGTCGCCGAGAACGACCGGCTGCGCGTCCAGCTCACGCCCGACGACCGCCTGGACCCGCGCCCCCTGCTCGAACGCTGGCTGCGCCGCCTCGCGCGCCTGCACATCGAGGCGCGGGTGCACGCTCTCGCCGCGGTCCACGGCCTGACCCCGAGCCGGATCATCATCGGAGAGCGGACGAGCCGCTGGGGCAGCTGTTCCCACAAGGGCAACCTGTCCTTCTGCTACCGCCTCGTGATGGCCCCGCACGAGGTGATCGACGCCGTCGTTTGCCACGAGCTGTGCCACCTGCGGCACCTCAATCACGGGCCGGGCTTCCGGAAGCTGCTGGCCGAGATCTGCCCGGGCCACGACGAGAGCATGTCCTGGCTGCGGGACCACCACGACGACCTGCAGATCTGAGGCCCCCATGTCCGACCTCTACGAACGCGGCCGCGTGCTGGCCCTGCTGCACGAGTTCACCCTGACCGAGCCCCTGCGCCGCCACGCCTACGCCGTGGAGGCGGCCATGCGCGCGGCCGCCGTGCGCACCGGCGGCGATCCCGAGTACTGGGGCGCGGTCGGCCTGCTGCACGACTTCGACTACGAGCGCTTCCCCGAGCCGCCGGACCACCCGCTGCAGGGCGCCGCGATCCTGCGCGGCCTCGGCTACCCGGAACCCTTCGTGCGCGCGATCCTCTCGCACGCCTCCTACACGGGCGTGCCGCGCGAGGACGACTGCGCGCGCTGGCTCTTCGCCGTGGACGAGCTGTGCGGTTTCTGCATGGCCTGCGCGATGGTGCAGCCGGACCGCAAGATCGCCGCCGTGCAGGTCGCGTCGGTGCTGAAGAAGCTGAAGAAGAAGGATTTCGCGGCCAAGGTGAACCGCGAGGAGATCGCCGAGGGCGCGGCGGACCTGGGGCTGGAGCCGGCCGAGACGGCCGCGCACGTGCTCGGGGCGCTCGCGGGGATCGCCGACGAACTCGGGCTCTAGGGCCGCGGGAAGGGAGCACGCGCATGAAGTCGCTGGACCTGGGCTGCGGCCCGCGCGGCAAGCTGGCGGGATCCGTGGGCCTCGACCTGCGGCCGGCCCCGCACGTGGACGTCGTCCACGACCTGAACGACTACCCGCTGCCCTTCGCCGACGGCGAGTTCGACCACATCGAGATGTCGCACGTGATCGAGCACGTGACCCGCCCCCTGGACCTCATGGCCGAGGTCCACCGCATCGCCCGCGACGGGGCCACGGTGCGCATCATCACGCCGCACTACAGCTCGCAGCTCTCCTACGGCGACCTCGAGCACTTCCACCACCTGGGCTACATCACCTTCCTGACGCTGCAGGGCACCGGCCTGTTCACCATCGCCCGCCACAAGCTCTGGTTCACCGACCTCACCCGCTGGTGCGGCCTCGCCTGGCTCGCCAACCGCTTCCCGCGGCGCTGGGAGAAGTACCACGCCTTCACGATGCCGGCGCTCTACGTGGAAGTCGTCCTGCGCGTGCAGAAGCCCGGCGGGCGGGCTAGTGCCGATCTCGTCCGGGATTACATGTACTGAACGCCCGGACATGGATCGATGACATGGGCCGTGTCCTGCGGACGCGCGCCGGTCACCTCCTGTGACCGGCGCGCTCGACTTCCGGGTCCCTGCGCCCTCATGGCGCAGGGACCCTCCAAACGCCGCAGGACACGGCCCATGTCGTCGATCCATGTCCGGCATCCGGCCCGGGCGCCAGTTCATTCAATCCCGGTCGAGATGCGGCACGGCGCCTGCGCTTGCAGCGCTCATGTCCACCCAGTTGTCGTGCGCAAAATGAGGGGCCTGTTGCCGGGAGCGTCTGGAAGGCCGGAGCGCCAGGACGGCGCGTAGGCCTGAAAGCCGAGCGAGCCGGACACAGGATGTGTCCGGCTCGCGTCTCCCGGCAACAGGCCCCTTATTTTGATCGTGCGTGCCAGGCGGCCAGCACCTCGGCTTCGCGTTCGGCCTGCAGCCCGCTGCGCAGCGCATCGGTGCGGTCCTGCGGCAGCGTCTTCCACCAGTCGAGCGTGTCGCGCACGGTCTCGGACAGCGGGCGCAGGACCATGCCGTCGGACAGGGCGCGGTCGACGCGGATGGTGCCGACGCCGGCCTCCTCGTAGGTCGGGATCCAGCAGGGCAGGTCGCTCCAGGCCTGCACCTGCTTCTCGGCCAGGAAGTCGCGGCCCACCCAGGTGAAGGTGGCGTCGGAGCCGGAGACGGAGCGGCTGGTCTCGAGCAACTCGCCCATGGTCAGCTCGCCGGGGGGCGACACGGCGTTGTGCAGGCCGACGAGACGTTTCTCCAGGCCCAGAATCAGGAAGTCCGCCAGGTCGCGCACGTCGATGATCTGCACGGCCTCGGCGGGTGCTTCCGGAGCGAGGACCTCGCCGCCGCGGGCCACCCGCACGGGCCAGTAGGTGAAGCGGTCGCTGCCGTCCAACGGTCCCACGATCAGGCCGGGGCGGACGTTCCAGACGCGGCCGGGCATGGCTTCGGCGGCTGCCTGCTCGCAGAGGGCCTTCAGCGGGCCGTAGGTCTCGGCCGTGATCTCCTCGACCGCCGGGTCGGCCAGGGTGCCGACGGCGGACTTCTCGTTCAACCCCACCTGGTTGAAGTCGGCGTAGACCGAGATCGTCGAGATGAAGACGTAGTGCTGCACGTGGTCGCGCAGCAGTTCGGCGGACATCTTCACGATGCGCGGGACGTAGCCGCTGGTGTCGATGACGACGTCCCAGTCGCGGCCGTGCAGGGCGTCGAGCTTGCCGTCGCGGTCGCCTTCGAGCTTCTCCAGATCGGGGAAGAGCTGAGGGTTCGACTTGCCGCGGTTGAAGAGCGTCACCTCGTGGCCGCGCGCCAGCGCGGCCTTGACGGTGTGGGGCCCCAGGAAGCGCGTGCCGCCCAGCATCAGGATGCGCAGACGGCGGTCGCTGCGCATTTTCGTGAAGGAGGCGTTCGCCGGCAGCGACGCCAGCGTTCCGGCTGCCACGAGCGCGCCGGCCGCCAGGGTGGTCCTCAGGAAATCGCGTCGGTCCATGCTCATGGTGAAGTCTCCTGTCGTTTCAAGGCCAGCCGCCGCTGTGCGGCGCCCAGGGCCAGGCCCAGGGCGCCCCAGACGACGGCGACCGGCACGGTCGAAAGAGCGAGACCGGCCAGGCCCAAGCCCGCCCGTCCCAGGACAGTGTACAGCGAAGCGCCCAGGGCGTCGCCGCCCCGGTAGACGAAGGTGTCGAGGAAGCTCTTGGACTTGAATCTCTGCTCCCGCGTCACCACGGTGAACAGCGTCTCGCGCGCCGGGTGCATCAGCGCGTAGTTGGACGCGCGGCGCAGGATTTGGAAGACCGCCAGCACGGTCAGGGTCGGCACGGCGCCCAGGACGGCGAAGCCGGCGGCGGTCAGCGCCGGGACGATCAGCAGCGTGCCGCCGACGCCCAGCCGCGGGATCAGACGCCCGGCCACGCCCAGCTGCAGCAGCAGGGTCAGCCCGTTCACCGCTGCGTCGATGCGGGCGAAGATCGCGGCGCGCGCCTCGCGGTCGACTGCGGCGGCCTCGACGATGTTCGCCTGGGCGAAGTAGAGGATCGTCGAGGACACGGTATAGAGCACCAGGTAGAGGGCGACGCCCAGCAGGTAGGGGGAGCGGGCGGTGGCGACGATCCCGCTCAGCGCGCCGGCGCGTCGCGGCGCGTCGCAGATCTCGCCTTCGGGCGTCTCGCCGTCCCCGCGCGCCGGCAGTCGCATCGGCAGCGCGCGCAGGCAGCGCACGGCCAATTCCAGCATCGCCGCCGAAATCAGCAGCAGGTCGGCGCGGCCCACGCTTCCGACCAGCAGGGCCGTCAGGCCGGCGCCGGCCAGCCCGCCGGCGCTGCCGCCCACGGCGATGAATCCGAACAGCCGCTTGCTGCGCTCCAGGCTCCAGCCGTCGGCCATCACCGCCCAGAACAGCGACACCACCCACATGTTGAACACGCTGACCCAGACGTAGAAGACGCGGCCCAGGGCCAGGTCCGAACCGGCGGGCGGCCAGCGCAGCAGCGCCCAGAACACGAGCAGGCAGGCGATGAAGAAACGGTAGGCGGCGGTCACGAAGACGCGCCGAGGGAAGCGGTCGACCAGCATCCCGAACAGGGGCGCCGCCAGCAGCATGATGCCCAGGTTGACGAGGTAGAGCCGGGGCAGGCCGTCCACGCCGCCGGCGATGCCCATCTCCTCGCGCAACGGCCGCAGGATGTAGTAGCCGCACAGCACGCAGAAGAAGAAGGCGGCCGACAACAGGACGGCGGCCGACTCCTCCCGGCGCACGGGCGCGAGCCTGGTAAGCCAACGGGTGATCATGGCACGACCTTAACAGGGACCCGACGGGGACGACAGCGGGGAAGTACGGAGGCGGGCGGGAGAAGTTTGTCCTGGAGCAGCACATCCTGCCGTGACAGGGGCGTCCTGCAGGCCCCGCAGCCAGGATGGCGGAGGGGCCGGAAGGTCGAGCGCTCCGGGCGCACGAGGCGCCCGGAGCGCGCCCCCTGTCACGGCAGGATGTGCTGCCACCGTTCGGCGATGCGGCGCTCGTCCAGACCACGCCAGAAGGCCAGGACGCCGTCGAGCATGTCGTGCCCGCCCTGCAGGAACTTCTCCTGGTCGAACCCTGCGGTGAAGAAGGCTTCCACCAGCTCGTCCATGACGTGGCCGGCGTGCTGGTCCTCGATGCGGTCGTGCCAGGTGAAGAAGGCCAGCGGCAGGTCCGGCTGCTCGCTCCGTTTGAAGGCGTCGAGGCCGGCGATCAGTTCCTTCCAGAAGCCGGCGGCGGCCCAGTTCTCCACCGCGAAGCTGGCGCCCTCGGCGATGTTCGCGTCGGCGCTGCCGTAGATCTCGGCCAGGCGGTCGCAGAAGAACAGGGTCGAGGGCGTGCCGTGCCGCCGCTTGCCCATGTCGTTGAAGCCCAGGCCGAGCTTCTCGCCGATCTTCAGCAGCCACTCGAAGTGGGCGGCCCGGAAGCGGAACTGGCCTCCATCGACGGAGCCCTCGATCGAGACCAGCTCGGGGTCGCCCTGCCGGTCGGCGTCGTCGCCGCCGGGACGGCCGCCGGCGCTGTTGAAGATGACGCCGATCTCGTTGGCGAGGATCTCCTTCGAGGCGCGCATCCCTTCCAGCGAGGAGGCGTTGATCGTCTTGAGCAACTGGGCCACCAGGAAGAGGTTCGAGAAGACGGAGAACTGGACGATCATGTGCGTGACATCGGCGCGCCCGGCTTCGCCGCTCCCGAACCAGCGCGTGTAGGCGTTGTCGGTGATGACCGGGTGCTGCATCAGGCGGCGGTTGCAGGTCGCCACGAAAGCCTCGAAACGGTCGGCGTCCGCGCGGGACACCGCGCCGGCCGCGACACGGCTGCGGAATTCCTGGGAAACGGTGAGCTGCATCGGCGACCTCCTGACTCTGGATGGATCACGGACAGAGTCGACAGGATAACTCCGACATTGTGCGGCGCCACGTCGATGCGCGTGCTGGTCAAGGTGGGGGGCGTGTGGTAGCATGGGTTGAAGGGACACCGGTCCGGCTGCGAGGCTTGGCGGTGTAACTTGATATAAGAAAGTAAGTTACTTGTTCGATAGATCTGGCCGACAGGGTGGGGAGCGCCGCATGGGATTCCGGTACGGGGAGGTCCTGAACCTCTGGCGACGGTGGACGGGGCTGGGGAAACCGAGGCCCGAGACCCGTGCGGCCCGTGAACCCGTCAGCCCCGCGATCGTCCCCCGGATCCTCGAGCAGGCCCTGCGCCAGGTCGAACTGCTGCGCGCCTCCGGACGCGATCTGCACGGCGCCACGGTGCTGGAGGTCGGCACCGGCGCAGCGCCGATCGTGCCCCTGATCTACAGCCTCGCCGGCGGCGACGACATCATCCTGGTGGACCATGTGCGCACCCTCGACCAGGATCTCCTGGTCCGCACGGCCTTCAACCTGAGGGGCCACTCGCGCGAGATCTCCGCACGGCTGGACCTGTCCGAGCGCGATATCCTGCAGCGGCTGCGGGTGGTCGACGACGAGACCGTCTTCGCGGTGCTCCGGCAGTTCCACATGCAGTACCTCGCACCCTACGATCTGCTCGAGGCGACGCTGCCCGACCACGGCATCGACATCGTCACCGGCAGCGACCTGATGCAACAGTTCACCCCCCGCTACCTGCGCGCGATGATGCCGGTGATCGGCCGGCTCCTGCGGCCCGAGGGGCTCTTCTGCCACTGCGTCGACCGTGCCGACCGGCTCGCCGCGGTGGCCCTGCTGCGCGAGTCGGGCTTCGGCATCGTGTCCGAGGAGACCGAACCCATCCTGCGCGTGGTCACGGACGACGAGCCGGCGGCCCTACGCACCACACCGCCCGACTCCTTCCTGCTGGCCTCCTGGCAAGGCGGCGCCCTGCGGGCGGACGAGCGCTGACCGTCCGAACACGGAGGCCCCGCCGTGCAGAACCTTGCCCTCGACATCAGGGAACGGGCCCGTCGTCACGGCGCGCGCATCGCGATGCGTCACAAGTCCGACGGCCGCTGGCAGGAAATCACCTACGCGGAACTCGACACGACGGTCGAACGCCTGGCGGCCGGGCTGGTGCGCCTCGGCGTGGCCCGGGGCGACCGCGTGGCGCTGTTCGCGCCCAACATGCCGGCCTGGAGCCTGTGCGACCTCGCCGTGCTGTCGATCGGGGCGGTGACGGTTCCGGTCTACGCCACGAGCACCGCCGAGCAGCTCGCGGCGATCGTCGCTGATTCCGGCGCGCTGGTGTTGATCGCCGGCACGCCGCAAGAAGCGGTGACCGCGGCGGTGGCCGCCGCCGGCCGGACCCTGATCCTGTGCGAAGGGGAAGCGCCCGCGGAGGCGCCGGGCGCGATTTCCTTGGCGGCGCTGACCGCAGCCGCGATCGAGCCCGAGATCGCCGCCGAACTGCGCCGGCGCGAGGCTGCGGCGAGCGACGACGACCTCGCCACGATCATCTACACCTCGGGCACGACCGGCGACCCCAAGGGCGTCCTGCTGACGCACGCCAACTTCCGCGGCCAGTTCGCGTCCCTCGGCCGCCGTTTCGCGTTCGGCCCTGATGACCACTCGCTCTGTTTCCTGCCGCTGAGTCACGTGTACGAGCGGGCCTGGTCCTACTACGTCTACCTCACGGGCGCCCGCAACTCCTTCGTCGCCGATCCCAAGCAGGTCGTGGCCCACCTCGCGGAGGTGCGGCCGACGGCGATGGTGTCGGCGCCGCGCCTCTACGAAAAGGTGCACGCCGCCGTGCACGAGAAGGTCTCCCGCGCGCCGCGCCTGCGCCGCGCCCTGTTCCACTGGGCCGTGCGTATCGGCGGCGAGTACCAGTCCGCGCGTCGCGGACCAGGCGGCGCCGGTCCGGGTCTGCGCTGGCGCCACGCCCTGGCCGACCGCCTCGTGCTGCGCCGGATCCGCGACCTGATGGGCGGCCCCAAGAGCGTCCTGTCCGCGGGCGGCGCGCCGCTGTCCCCGGACATCGAGAACTTCTTCTTGGCGGCGGGCTTGCTGATCTGCCAAGGCTACGGGCTGACCGAGACGGCGCCCATGATCGCCTGCAACGCGCCCGGCGCCTGCCGGTTCGGCACCGTGGGCAAGCCCATCGACGGCGTCGAGGTGCGCATCTCCGAAGAAGGGGAGATCCTCGTGCGCGGCCCGAACGTCACCGCCGGCTACCACAACCGGCCGGCGGACACCGCCGCCGCCCTGCGCGACGGCTGGCTCCACACCGGCGACGTCGGGCACCTCGACGCGGACGGGTACCTGGTGGTCACCGACCGCCTCAAGGACCTGATCGTCACTTCGACCGGCAAGAACATCGCGCCGCAGCGCATCGAAACGCTCGTGGGCGGCGATCACTTCATCGACCAGCTGGCCGTCGTCGGCGACCGTCGCCAGTATGTCAGCGCCCTGGTCGTGCCGGCCTTCGAGGCGCTCAAGGCGTGGGCGGAGGAGAAGCGCATCGCCTTCCGCGACCACGAAGACCTGATCGCCAAGCCCGAAGTCGTGCAACTCATGGAGGAGCGGATCCGCTCGCGCTCCCTGCAGCTCGCGCCCTTCGAGACGATCCGGAAGTTCACGCTGCTGGCCAAGCAGTTCACGCAGCAGGCCGGTGAAATCACCCCGACGCTGAAGGTCCGCCGCAAGGTGATCGCCGAGCGCTACCGCCACCTGATCGACCGCATGTACAATTGAGGGCCGGGCACGCAAAGGCGGCGTGGGAAGGGACCCACGCCGCCTTTGCGCACCCAGCCCGTTCTTAGCGGGTGTCGGTCTTCGTGAAGATGTAGGGGCCTTTGATCGCGCCCCAGACCTGCTGGCCGTCCTTGTCGTAGCCGCGGTCCCAGGACTTCAGCCACATCGCGGTGACGGTCACTTCGGACGTCGCGTAGGACGCGCCGTCGAGTTCGCTGGCGCAGTTTTTGCCGTCGGTCGCGCCCTTGAAGGTGAAGTCGTCGACCTTGTCCAGGGTGACCCCGCAGCCGGTCTTCGGGGTGAGCTGCTCGGGCGTGAGGGCGGCGAAGCGGGCCGGGTCGTTCCAGGCCCCGGCGAATTCGGCCTCGCCGGGCAGGGTGTAGACGTCGCTGACGTAGCTGTCGGCGTCCTTGCGCGTGAGGCGGTAGACGCGCTGGCGGTAGGGAGCCGCGGCGCCCGCGACGGTCTGCTCGACGTAGAGCCAGACGCCGTCGCCGCGCGAGGGCCAGATCTGGGACATCTCCAGGCGGATGTCGCGGAATTCGGCATCCTCGGCCGCCTGCGGGGCGCTGCTGAAGGAGCCGGTCATCAGCTTGGACATCGCCAGCAACTGCGTGTCCGGAGGCGTGGGCGGCGTGTAGTCGTAGAACTTCTCGCCCAGCAAGCCGCCGCAGCCCGTCAGGACCGCCGCCAGGCCGGCCAGGATCGTCAGGAGGCACAGGGTCCGCACGGCCGTCGTCATCGTTCTCTCCTCTTTGGGAAACCGCCGGTTCGCACCGCCTTGAATTTGCGCTGCCGGCGCCCGTCTGTCCACCCCCGGATGCGTCCGGGCCGATTTCATCAAGATTTCACAGACAGGGAGGGCTCCGGTGCCTATCATGGGTGCGGCGTCGTTCCGCTGCGCAGCGGCCGGGCGCCGGGAGGTGACGGCATGGCCAAGGACACGATCCTGATCGTCGAGGACGAGGAGGACATCCAGGAACTCGTCCGCTACACCCTGGAGCGCGAAGGCCACACCGTGGTGGCCGCCGACACGGGCGAGAAGGGGCTGGCCGCCGTCCGCGGGGCGCGCCCGGCGCTGATCCTGCTGGACCTGATGCTGCCCGGCCTCGACGGCAAGGAAATCTGCCGGCGGCTCAAGCAGGACGAGGACACCCGCTCCATCCCGGTGATCATGCTGACGGCCAGGGGCGAGGAGGCCGACATCGTGGCCGGCCTGGAACTCGGCGCGGACGACTACATCACCAAACCCTTCAGCACCAAGGTGCTCGCGGCGCGGGTCGGCGCGGTGCTGAGGCGGACGGCGCGCGGCGCGCCGGCGCCGCAGGACGTGATCGAGATCGACGACCTGAAGATCCATCCCGGCCGGCACGAGGTGACCGTGGCCGAGCGCAAGGTCGACCTGTCCTCCACGGAGTTCGGCATCCTGCAGTTCCTGGCCCGCCGACCCGGTTGGGTCTTCACGCGGCGCCAGATCGTCCGCGGGGTCCACGGCGAGGACCACCCGGTCCTGGACCGCTCCATCGACGTGCAGATCGCCTCGTTGCGCCGCAAGCTCGGTGACCGCGGCGACCTGGTGGAGACCGTCCGCGGCGTCGGTTACCGGTTTGCCGAGTAGAGCGGGCGCCGCGGGTCGGACCGGGGCCATGGGCCGGCGCCGCCTGTTCTGGCAGCTCTTCCCCACCTTCGTGGCGATCACCGCCCTGTCGTTGCTCGCCGTCTCCGCCCTGACCGCGCACGTCGTGCGCACCTCCTTCCGGGACCGCGCCACGGCCGACATGCGGCGCGACGCCGACGTGATCGCCTCCAGCTTCGATTCCTGGTTCCCCGCCGCCGCGCCGCCGGCCGCGCGCGACACGGCGTGCCGGGATCTGGCCCGGAGCCTGGGCGTTCGCCTCACGGTCGTCGCGCCCGACGGGACGGTGCTCGGCGATTCCGACGGGGACTCCGCCGGGATGGAGAACCACGCCGGCCGCGAGGAAGTGCGCGCAGGGCTCGCCGGCAACCCGGCCACGGCGATTCACGAGAGCCGCACCCTAGGGCACAAGCTCATCTACTTCGCGTTGCCCGTGGTCCGCGGCGGCTCGACGGTGGCCGTGCTGCGCCTGGCGGTTTCCGCGGCCGTCGTCGAAGCCGAACTGGCCGCCATCCGGACCCGGATCGCCCTGAGCGCCCTCGCGGTGGCGCTGCTGGCGGCGGCGGTCAGCCTGTGGATCAGCCGCCGCCTGAGCCGGCCCCTCGAGCAGCTGCGGCGCAGCGCGGAACAGTTCGCGGCCGGCGACCTGGACCAGCGCTCCCCGCCGGCGGCGACCCGCGAGATCGCCCAGCTGGCCGAGGCCATGAACACGATGGCGGCGCAGCTCGACGACCGCATCCGGACCGCGGAGCGCCAGCGCGACGAACTCGAAGCGGTGTTCGCCGGCATGGTCGAGGGAGTCCTGCTGATCGACGCCCGCCAGAGCATCGCCAGCCTGAACCAGGCCGGCGCCGACCTGCTGGGCGTGCCGTGGGCGGGCGCCGCGGGCCGCACCGTACCCGAGGCGCTCCGACACGCCGCGCTGCAGCGCTTCATCGAACGCACGACGGGCGAGGCGGCGGCCGCCGCTTGCGAAGCCGACCTGGAACTGCCGGGCGCCGACGGCGAGACGGTCCACCTGCGGGTTCACGGGGTGCGGCTGGAGCGTCCCGGGGAACCGCCGCGCACCTTGATCGTCATGCACGACGTGACCCGCATGCGCAAGCTGGAGAACGTGCGCCAGGAGTTCGTGGCCAACGTGTCCCACGAACTCAAGACGCCCGTCACCTCGATCAAGGGCTTCGTCGAGACCCTGCGCGACGGCGCGCTCGAAAACCCCGCCGACGCGCGGCGCTTCCTGGACATCGTGGCCCGGCAGGCCGACCGGCTGCAGGCGATCATCGAGGACCTGCTCTGCCTGTCGCGCCTCGAGCAGGGCACCGGCCAGACGAGTCGTGAGATGGGTGTCTACCCGGTGGCCGGCGTCCTGGCCGCCGCCGTGCAGACCTGCCAGCCCCACGCCGACACGCGCGGCACGCTGCTGTCGGTGGCGTGCGACCCGGCGCTGCGGGCCCACATCGATCCGCCGCTGCTGGAGCAGGCTCTGGTCAACCTCATCGAGAACGCCATCAAGTACAACGAGGACGGCACGCGGGTCACGGTGTCGGCGCGCCAGGAGGGGGAAGCGGTGCGCATCGCCGTGGCCGACGACGGCCGGGGCATCGAGGCCCGCCACCTGCCGCGCATCTTCGAGCGGTTCTACCGCGTCGACCGGGCCCGCAGCCGGCAGGAGGGCGGCACCGGCCTGGGCCTGGCCATCGTCAAGCACATCGCGCTGTTCCACGGCGGGGAGGTGGGTGTGCGCTCGTCGCCCGGCGGCGGCAGCGAGTTCACGCTCACGCTGCCGCTGCGGCCGACCGCGACCCGCCCGGTCTGAGCCTCACTTCGTCGTCGTGGGTTCCCGGCCGCCGGCGATCCCGAAAGGGAGGCCGAGCGAGGTGAGATTGACGCCCAGCGCGTAGCTGTCGTTGCGGTTGAGGTTGAAGGCGAGGCCGGGCCGCAGGCCGCAGACCTCGAACAGGCCCGGGTAGAGGTTCACGCGCAGCTTGTAATCCTTGGACCGCGCCCAGAGCACCGAGGCCAGCAGCGAGTTCCGGCGGTCGTAGAACAGGCCGGCGGTCGCGGCCAGTTCGGCGCCCTTGTGGTACTGCGTGATGTCGATCAGCACGTCGGCCTTCATCCCGGCGCCGAAGGAGAGGCTGCGGCCGTCGTCCCAGGTCCGCGACAGGCCGAGTTCGCCGTGCGTGCCGTAGTGGTAGAAGAGGCTCCAGCGCTCCCAGAACGGCAGATCCAGCTTCATGGCGAAGTTCTGCCCGTTGTTGACGAGGGTCTCGCGCCAGGGATCGACCATCGGTTGGTAAGACCAGTCGCTCATGTGCAGGGTGTCGCCGAAGAAGCGGCAGACGCCTTCGTGGCTGAACAGGATGATGCTAGCCGGGTCGAACAGCAGGACGTCGGCGACGGGATCGGTGGTCCAGCCGTCGTAGCCGTCGTTCTCGACCACCTCGTTCAGCAGGTGGTAGGACATCATCGTCATGCCGCTCCAGAGCGAAGCGTGCTGGTAGCCGTGCGCCCGGTACCATTCGGCGGTCATGCGGTAGCTCATGCCGCCGCCGAGCAGGTGCTGCGTGTAATTCGGCCAGTAGTGGGCCTTGCCGCTGTTGAAGCTGATCGGGATCACCTCGCGCTGCAGAAAATCCCACCAGCCCTCCGCCTGGATGGCGCCGCCGGGATCGGTCAGGTTCCGCCAGACGTTCTTCCAGCCCTGACGGTAGTCGACATCCAGGGGATGGTTGTCCCGGCTGGACAGCTGCATGATCCCCCAGCCGCCGTTGACGACCAGGCGCAGGGGATGGATCAGCGAATCGGTGCCGTAGTCCAGTCCGTGATAGAAATAGGCGTGTGTCTCTTCTTCGGCAGGCGTTTCCTGGCCGGCGCGGACGGAGCCGGCCGGCGAAACGATGAGCAGCAGCGTGAGCGTGATGGCCGGCAGGGCTCTGTTCATGACCGTCCGTGTCGCGGAAGTGGCGATGACCCGGCCGACGGGCGATGACCGCAGGTCTCGGCGCGGACCGAATATCCGCCCCCTCGCCGTCGTCCGCAAGTCCCCATCTCCGCAGGAGATCCACCCGGGAACAACCTATTGACAGCAGGGTGATTTCGCACCACTTTTGATCTCATAGATTCGAAACCGTTTCCAGAGTTGCCGTCGGGAGTGCCCGTCATGATGTACCCGCCCCGTCCAGCCCGGTACCTGCGACTGCTCGCGGCGGCGGCGTGGCTCCTGGCATCGGCCGCCGGCGCCGCCGCGGCCCAGTCGGTCGACGATTGCCTGATCTGCCACGAAGACCAGACGCTCACCAAGAACCGCGCCGGCAGCGTCGTTTCCCTCTACGTCGCCAAGACGGTCTTCGCAGGCTCGGTGCACGGCCTCGGCGGGCTGGCCTGCGTCGATTGCCACGCGGACCTGGCCGGTGTCGAGGGCGAGCACGAGCCGCGGCTGGCGTCGGTGGATTGCGCCACCTGCCACGACGACGTCGCGACGATCTATGCGGGCAGCCTGCACGGACGGCGGGTGGCCGCCGGAGACCCGAACGCGCCGAGCTGCACCGACTGCCACGGCGCCCACGACATCCTGCCGCCCGCGGAGCCGACCTCCCGGGTGAACCGCTTCAACATCCCGATGATGTGCGGCGGCTGCCACAAGGAAGGGACGCCGGTCGCGCGGATGTACGACATCCCGCAGGACAGCATCCTGACCCACTACTCGCAGAGCATCCACGGGGAAGGCCTCTTCAAGCGCGGGTTGACCATCTCCGCGGTCTGCATCGACTGCCACACCGCCCACGACGTGCGGCCCCACACCGACCCCAAATCGTCGATCTCGCGCGATCGCGTGGCGGCCACCTGCCAGAAGTGCCACGGGCGCATCGAGCAGGTCCACCAGAAGGTGATCGAGGGCGCGCTGTGGGAGAAGGAACCCCACAAGGTCCCCGCCTGCGTCGAATGCCACCAGCCCCACCGGGTGCGCCGCGTCTCCTACCAGGAGGGGGTCTCGGACAGCGAGTGCCTGGCCTGCCACGGCCGGCAGGACCTGTCGGTGGTGCGCGGCGGCGAGACGGTTTCGCTCTTCGTCGACGCCGCCGAGGCCACCGGTTCGGCGCATCGCAAGGTGTCCTGCGCGCAGTGCCACACCGGCACCACGCCCAACCACCCCGAGCGGGCCTGCGCCACGGTCACCGGTCGGGTCGACTGCTCCATCTGCCACGCCGAGCAGGTGAACCTCTATGCCGAGAGCACCCACGGCACGCTGCTGGCGCGCGGCGACCCCGACGCGCCGCAGTGCCGCACCTGCCACGGCACGCACGGTGTCCAGCTGCACCTCGACCCCCGGTCGCCCACCTACGTCAGCAACGTCGCCGCGCTATGCGCGGAGTGCCACGGGGCGGGCGGCAAGGCCGACGTCCGCTACACGGGCCGCGACAAGGGGATGGTGGAGAACTACGCCGAGAGCGTGCACGGCCGGGCCATCCAGCAGAGCGGCCTGGTTGTCTCGGCGACCTGCACCGACTGCCACACGGCCCACCACGTCCTGCCGCAGACCGACGTGCGTTCGACCATCAATCGCAGCCGGATCGTGGACACCTGCGCGCACTGCCACCAGGGCATCTTCGAGACCTTCCGCAACAGCATCCACTTCACGGGGAAGGAGCGCGACGGGGCCCAGCTACCGATGTGCAACGACTGCCACTCCTCGCACGAGATCGCCGAGACCGACGCCAAGGGTTTCATGCACGAGATCGTCACCACCTGCGGCCACTGCCACCCGGACGTCACGGAGTCCTACTTCGAGACCTTCCACGGCAAGGTCGTCAAGCTGGGCTACACCGAGACGGCCAAGTGCCAGGATTGCCACGGCGCCCACGACATCCTGCCGCCGGACAACCCGGCTTCGTCGCTCTCGCGCGACAACATCGTGGCCACCTGCGCCCAGTGCCATCCCGAGTCGCACCGCCGTTTCGCGGGCTACCTGACCCACGCCACGCATCACGACAAGGACAAGTACCCGTTCATCCACTACACGTGGCTGCTCATGACGGCGCTGCTGGTGGGCACCTTCGGCTTCTTCGGCATCCACACGCTGCTGTGGCTGCCGCGCTCGATCATGGCCTTGAAGCACTCCCGCCAGCTGCGCCGCGACGAGCGGCCGGGCGAGAAGCAGTTCCGCCGCTTCCAGCGCCTGCCGCGCTACCTGCACATCCTGGTGATCGTCAGCTTCCTGGGACTCGCGGTCACCGGCATGACCCTGAAGTTCTCCTACTTCCCGTGGGCGCAATGGATCTCCCACGCCCTGGGCGGCTTCCAGGGCACCGGCGTGATCCACCGCCTCTGCGCGCTGATCACGTTCTTCTACTTCGTTCGCCACATCATCGACATCTGCTGGCGCAAGAAGCTGTCCGGCCTGGGCTGGAAGGGGTACCTGACCGGCCCCAACTCGATGCTGCCCAAGAAGCGGGACGGCGTGGAGTTCGTGCAGACCATCCGCTGGTTCGTCGGCCTGGGACCGCGCCCCGAGTACGGCCGCTGGACCTACTGGGAGAAGTTCGACTACTTCGCCGTGTTCTGGGGCGTGGGCATGATCGGCCTGTCGGGCCTCATCCTGTGGTTCCCCGAGGCGTTCACCCGCGTGTTGCCGGGCTGGTTCGTCAACGTGGCGACCATCATCCACTCCGACGAGGCGCTGCTGGCGACCGGCTTCATCTTCACGGTGCACTTCTTCAACACGCACTTCCGGCCCGACCGCTTCCCGATGGACCCGGTCATCTTCACCGGCCGGATGTCGCTGGCGGAGTTCCAGGCCGACCGGCCGCGGGAGTACCGCGAACTGGTCGAGTCCGGCGAGCTGGAGAAGCACCTGGTCGACCCCCTGACGCCGAACATGGTCCGGGCGCTCAAGGTGTTCGGCTTCACGGCGCTGGCGATCGGCTTGAGCCTGATCGTCCTGATCATCTGGGCCGAGATCTTCGGGTACCGGTGATGTCTCCTTTCTGAAACGTGTTCCCCTCCCTCGTGACCGGGGGCGCGCTCCGGGCACCTCGTGTGCCCGGAGCGCTTGGCCATCCGGCCCCTCCGCCATCCTGGCTGCGGGGCCTCCAGGACACCCCGGTCACGAGGGAGGGGAACACGTTTCAGAAAGGCGGCATCTTCGGTAGTCAATAGTAGGTCTTGGGGAGACATATGGTGGCGTCGGGGTCGGATTGGGCGTATAAATATGGCCTCGGCAATCTTGAACTTCGGGCTTTTCCGAGGCTCAAGATATTCCCCCGCCTGCCGATAATGTTAATTAGGTCAGATTCGGCATTGAATCGAGCGACGTTGTTCGGACGACTCCGTGGGTACGGAGGTCGCCCAGCGTTTATCTGCCAGTGGAAAGGACATCCATGATGTTCCCGACGACGAAGTTTGCGCGCTGCTGCGGTGCGGTTTCCCTGTTGGTGCTCGCCCTCACCGTGGCCGCCGGCCCCGCCGCGGCCCAGTGGACGGATGCCACCACGCCGGTCCTGGCGGACATACTCCCCAGCCACGGCGTGTCCTGGGCCGACTTCG
Source organism: bacterium (assembly GCA_031441465.1). Taxonomy (GTDB): domain Bacteria; phylum Krumholzibacteriota; class Krumholzibacteriia; order LZORAL124-64-63; family LZORAL124-64-63; genus PNOJ01. The sequence continues at coordinate 181,558 of JANOEP010000016.1, forward strand.
ACCTGGACGGGGACCTGGACATCTATCTGGCGAACAACGGCAACAACAAGCTGTTCCGCAACGGCGGCGAAGACCCCGGGAATCCCGGCCAGTGGCTGTGGGACAACGTGGCCCCGACCAACGGCACGGGCATCGGCAGCAACCAGGTTTCCAGCGTGGGTGTCTGGGGCGACTACGACAACGACGGCGACCCCGACCTCTACCTCTCGAACACGCAGGGCGCGAACCACCTCTTCCGCAACGACCCGGTCAATCCGGGTCTGCCGATCGACCACAACCGCGTCTTCGTGGACGTCACCAACTCCCTGATCCTGGGCTCGACCCGCGCCACACAGTCGGTCGCCTGGGTCGACTACGACAACGACGGCGACCTCGACCTGTACCAGGCCGACCCGGTCACCAACTACTTGCTGCGCAACGACGGCGCCGACCCCCAGGTTCCCGGCTTCACCACGTTCACCAACGTGACGGCCGCCACCGGCACGACCGACACCTACGACAGCTACGGCGTGGCCTGGGCCGACTACGACAAGGACGGCGACCAGGATCTCTACATCGCGAACTACAACGGTCCGAGCAAGATGCTGCGCAACGACCCCCAGACCCCGGGCGACCCCGACGATCCCGACCGCGTGTTCGTCAACGTGACCGCCGCCGCCGGCCTGACGTTCACCGGCCCCAGCCGCGGCGCCTCCTGGGGCGACTTCGACAACGACGGCGACATGGACCTCTACGTCACCAACTACGGCACCGCCAACCGCCTGTACCGCAACAACGGCGGCGTGTTCCAATCGATCGGCGCGGCGGCGGGCGTCGCCGACACCGGCAACGGGCGCCACTGCTGCTGGGTCGACTACGACAACGACGCCGACCTGGACCTCTGGGTCACGAACTACGACAACGGGATCGTCACGAACGACAGCCGCCTGTACCGCAACGACGGGCCCGACGGGTCGAACCCCAACGGCTGGCTCTTCGTCAACGCCGCCGGCACCCTGCTCGCCAACAACCTCGGCCTGGGTTCTTCGGCCGGTTGGGCCGACTACGACGACGACGGCGACCTGGACATGTACTTCGTCAACTGGAACGCGGACCATCCCAACAAGCTCGTCCGCAACGACCTGGCCAGCGGCGCCGACTACCTGCACCTCGACCTCGTCGGCCGCCTCTCGAACGCTTCGGCCATCGGCGCCCGCGTGCGCGTGGTCACGGGAACCTCCACGCAGATCCGCGAGGTCAACGGCGGCGAGGGCTACCACGGCCAGAACAGCCTGCGCGCGGAGTTCGGCCTGGGCATGAGCGCCGTGATCGACTCGGTGATCGTGCGCTGGCCCTCGGGCGTCGTCCAGGAGCTGGGCGCCCTGATGCCGAACCAGGTCTTCACCGTCGTGGAGACCGGCCCGGATTCCCCGGTCATGGTCGCCGAACCGGCCTACACCTCCGGCACGACCAACACCGTGTCCTGGAGCGACGAGTCCGGCAGCGGCGCCGTCGCGTACCGCGTCCAGGCCGCCCTGGACACCGGGTTCACCACGCTGGTCGGCGACTCGGGCTGGATCGCCGGCCTCTCGCACGAATTCACGGGCCTGTCCGACGGCCAGCTCGTCCGCTTCCGGGTCCGCGCGCGCGACGCGGGCGGCATCGCCTCGCGCTGGTCGGGCTCCGTGGGCTCGTTGCAGGACAACGCGCCCCCCGTCTCGTCGATCAACGCCCTCGCGAGCCCGCAGCAGGACGTGCCCTTCGGCGTCGCGTACCTCGCCACGGACACCGGCAGCGGCGTGGCCTCGGTCGCCCTCTACTACCGCGTGGATCCCGGCGCGTGGACCCTCTTCGGCTCCCGGGCCGACGGGCAACCCATCGTCTTCACCAGTCCCGAAGGGCCGGCGACCTACGAGTTGTACACGCTGGCCACCGACAACATCGGCAATCTCGAGGCGGCGCCGCCCATCGCCGACGAGACGGTCGTCGTCGAACCGGCGCACTGGGTCAACGTCGCCCCGGCCGACGGTTCGGGCGTGGGCAACAACGGCAACGGCCGCGGCGCCGCCTGGGGCGACTACGACGGCGACGGCCTCTACGACCTGTTCATCACCAACCGGCCCGTCTGGTTCCTGCCGAACGACGACACCGACCACCTCTACCACAACCTGGGACCCGACCTGGGCAACCCCGACTCCTGGCTTTTCCAGGACGTCACCACCGGCGCGATGGCCGACCCGGCCTACGGGCAGGGCATCTCCTGGGGCGATTTCGACGGCGACGGCGACCTGGACGTCTACCAGTCCAACATGGCCGTGGGCGGCCCGGCGCCCAACCACCTCTGGCGCAACAACGGCAACGGGTCGTTCACCGACATCGCGCCCCAGACCGGTACGACGGATCCCGCCGGCAGCGGCCGCGCCGCGTGCTGGGTGGATTTCGACCTCGACGGCGACCTCGACCTGTACCTCTGCAACGACGGCCCCAACTATCTGTGGCGCAACGACGGCGAGGACCCGCTCAATCCCGGGCAGTGGCTCTTCGTGAACGTCGCGCCGACCGACGGCACGGGCATCGGCGACGACATGTACACCATGGGCTGCTCGTGGATCGACTACGACAACGACGGCGATCCCGACCTGCACCTCGCCAATTACAACAACGGCCCCGACCGCCTCTTCAGGAACGACGGCGAGGATCTCCAGAACCCCGGCCAGTGGGTCTTCACCAACGTGGCCGCGCTCATGGGGCTGGAAGACACGGGCAACGGGATGAACGCCAGCTGGGGCGACTACGACAACGACGGCTGGCTCGACCTCTACCTGGCCAACGACGGTCCCAACCGCCTGTACCACCGCGTGCCGGGCGTCAACCACTTCGAGGACGTCACCGCGGTCAGCGGCGCCGGTCTCGCCGGCAACGCCTACACGGCCGGCACCGGCTGGGCCGACTACGACAACGACGGCGACCTCGACCTCTACGTCGGCAACCACTGGACCGACGCCACGGGCGACTGGGTTCCCAACCAGCTGTTCCGTAACGACGGCGAGGATCCGCTGAACCCCGGACGCTGGGTCTTCACCAACGCGGCGCCGGCCAGCGGCGCCGGCATCGGCGCCGGCGAGAACACCACGGCCACCGCCTGGGCCGACTACGACAACGACGGCGACCTGGACATCTACCTGTGCAACATGTCCGGCACGCCGAACTTCCTGTTCCGCAACGACGTGCCCGACGCGCAGACCAACCACTGGCTGCAGCTGGACCTCGTGTCGCTGTCCGCGAACACCTCGGCGATCGGCGCGCGCGTGCGCTGCGTCGTCGGCGGGACGTCGATGCTCCGCGAGGTCGAAGGCATCACCGGCTTCCTGTCGCAGAACTCGCTCACGGTCGAGTTCGGCCTGGGCGCCGCGACTGCGGCCGACTCGATCCTGATCCGCTGGCCTTCGGGGATCGAACAGAACCTCGCCAACGTGCCGGCCGACCAGCGGCTCGAGGTGATCGAGAGCGGGCCGGGCCGTCCGGTGCTGGCCGCGCTGCCCGCGATCACCGTGGGGGATTCGCTCGTGCTGGCCTGGAGTCCCGTCACGGGCTCCGCGCCGGTAACCTACGAGGCCGAACTGAGCGCCGACGCCGCCTTCACCCAGGTGCTGGCCGGCAGCGGCTGGATCACCGAAACCTCGTACACCTTCATCGGATTGGCCGACGCCTTCACCGGCTTCTACCGGGTCCGCTCCCGTGACGCCGAGCGGCTGATCTCGCTGTGGTCGAACACCGTCACGACGACGCAGGACGCCAGCCCGCCGGCGTCGTCGGTCGACCCCGTGGTCATCGCCTTCCAGGGCCTGCCCTTCGAGGTGACGGCCACGGCCACCGACGCGGTGAGCGGCGTCGCGCGCGTCGACCTCTGGTACCGCCACGGCGACGACCAGGGACCGTTCACGCTGTACGGCTCGCACACCGACGGCTCGCCGTTCTTCTTCGAGCTGCCCGACAGCCTCGGGGTGTACTACTTCTACACGACGTCCGCCGACAGCGCGGGCAACGAGGAACCGGCGCCCGCCGGCTGGGACCGGACCGTGACCGTGACCCAGCCCCAGTGGGTGCTGGTCTCGCCCACGGACGGCAGCGGCGTGGGCAACAACGGCAACGGCCGCGGCGCGGCCTGGGGCGACTACGACCAGGACGGCGACCACGACCTCTTCATCACCAACCGCATCGTCTACCAGAACTCGGCCGACGCCACGAGCCACCTGTTCCGCAACGACGGGGCCGTCCCCGGCGAGCACGACAACTGGCTGTTCGCCGACGTTTCGGTGCCCCCGATGACCACCGAGGGCTACGGGCAGGGCGTGGCCTGGGGCGACTTCGACGGCGACGGCGACCTCGATCTCTACCAGACCTACATGCAGGTCAACGAAAACTCGCCGGCGCCCAACCGGCTGTACCGCAACGACGGCGGCGGCGCCTTCACCGAGATCGGCTTGGAGGCCGGCGTGAACGACGGCGGCAGCGGCCGCAGTTGCGCCTGGGCCGACTACGACCAGGACGGCGACCTGGACCTCTACCTCTGCAACAACGGCGCGAACCGCCTCTACCGGAACGACGGCTTCGATCCCGAGACCCGCGCCCTCTGGGTGTTCACCAACGTGGCGCCCGCGGACAGCACCGGCATCGGCGACGGCAGCTACACCATGGGCTGCGCGTGGGGCGACTTCGACAACGACGGCGACCCCGACCTCTACCTCGCCAACTACAACAGCCAGCCCGACCGCCTCTTCCGCAACGACGGAGCGGACCCGCAGAATCCCGGCGAGTGGCTGTTCACCGACATCGCCGCCGAGGTCGGCATGGCCGACACCGGCAGCGGCTTGGGCTGCACATGGGGCGACTTCGACAACGACGGCCTGTTGGACCTCTACGTCAGCAACGACGGGCCCAACTTCCTGTACCACAACGTCTCCGCGGGCCTGATGACGGGCAAGCTGGGGCGCCGCGCGCAGGACGCCGCCGACAACGCCGCCGAGAAGGCCGCGCCGACGATCCAGTTCACGGACATCGCACCCCTGTACGACGTGGGCCTCGACGACGGCCTCTACGGCGCCGGCATCGGCTGGGCCGACTACGACAACGACGGCGACCTCGACCTCTACCTGGGCAATCACTGGAACGCCAACGGCGATCCGGCGCCCAACCGCCTGTTCCGCAACGAGGGGCCGGACCCCGAGCACACCCAGGGCTGGCTCTTCACCAACGCGGCCCCCACGCACCTGGGCCTGAACATCGCCGACGATTCCAGCACCAACGGCGTCGCCTGGGCCGACTACGACGGCGACGGCGACCTCGACCTCTACATGGCGAGCATGATGGGCCGCAACAACAAGCTCTTCCGCAACGACGTGGCGGACTCCACCGGCAACCACTGGCTGCAACTGGACCTGTCCGCGCCGTACCTCAACACCTACGCCATCGGCGCCCGCGTGCGCTGCGTGGCAGGCGGGAAGAGCATGCTGCGCGACGTCGACGGCGGCTCGGGCTTCCTGTCCCAGGGCTCGCTGACCCTGGAATTCGGCCTCGGGGCGGCGGCCGTGGCCGATACCGTCGAGATCCTCTGGCCCGACGGGTATCATCATCTGATGCTGAACGTCCCCGGCGACCAGCGCCTGCTGATCACGCAGCCGGTGACCGCCGTCGGCGACGACGGCCCGGCGCCGACGCCGCTGGCGTTCCGCGTCTACGACAACTTCCCCAACCCGTTCAACCCGTCGACGACGATCCGCCTGGATCTGCCGACGCCGCAGCGGGTGCGGCTGGGGATCTACGCGGTGGACGGGTCGCTCGTGCGCAGGCTGTTCGACGAGGAACTGCCGGCCGGGACTCACCAGGCGGTGTGGGACGGGCGCAACCGCAACGGCGGGCGTGTGGCTTCCGGGGTGTACTTCTACCGGGTGGAGACGCCTGGGGATGTGGTGACTCGGAAGATGCTGTTGGTCAAATAGATCGAACGGCCAGCGTTGATTTGGAGTGGCCCCGGGCGCGTGCTCGGGGCCATTCCTGTTGATGGGATGGTGGAGGTTGGTAACCGAAGAGGGTGTGTGGAGGCGCACTGAGCCTCTTCGGCACGACCACGCCGCCGATGGCAGCCGAGTCTCCAGTTGGGAACCGGCGACTACCCGTTGGCCGACAAGCCGCCCGCGCTGGAAATCCCGCCGCATCCGAATGGAACGCTGGTACGCCATTATGATGGAAAATGTCGGCCTCCCTGAGTCGACGATCTATGTATGTAGTTGCCAATATAGACGATGTAGAAATGGCTCGAAGCTTGCTGATGGATGTGTTGCGAACGTAAGCAGGCAAGGAACGCACACGAAAGAGGTTTCTCATGGGCGAGCACATCGACAAGTCCAAGGGCAATATCAAGAAGGCGGCAGGCGTGTTGACCGGCGACAAGAAGCTTGAGCGCGAAGGCAAGCGGGACATCGCCAAGGGGCAGATCAAAGGGGCGATCAACGAGACCAAGGATGCCGTGAAGGACGTGAGGAAGTCGCTCAAGTAGGGAGTCGAATCGCAAGGCGCACATCATCCGGCCGATCGCTACATGCTCTGTTCGGTCGGCAGCTTGGAAAGGGAAACCACCGTGAGTTAGGATTCGCTCATCATCGTCATCGTGTTGGTCTTTGTCCTGTTCGGCGGCGGCGGCGGCTACTATTGGCGAAGACGCCGGCGGTGGGTACTCACCATCAAGGCGACCAGCTCTGAAGAAGACTGTCGGAGAGCCCGATCTGCGCGCCGCAGATTCCATCAATAACCAGCGATCGTGCGGGGCCTGGAGGATGCGGACCTGCAGGGTCCCGGGAGAGGTGCGGAACATGTCCGGAACGAGGTCGAGCATCGGCCGCGGCGAGGATCAGCGGTTACAGCACTATCTACAGCACATCGAGCGGTACGAGATACTGTCGATGGAAGAGGAATTCGAGCTGGCGCGGCGCATACGGGACGGCGACCGGGAGGCGCTCGATCGACTGGTCAACGCCAATCTGCATCACGTCGTCGGGATCGCGCGGGGGTTTCTCAATCACGGACTCGACGACATGGATCTGATTGCGGAGGGCAACGTCGGCCTGATCTCGGCCGCCCACAACTTCGACTGCAGTCGGGAGATCCGGTTCATCTCCTTCGCGAAACTGTGGATCGGCCGGGCGATCCGCAAAGCGGTCGTGGTTCATCTCCGGGTGCCTCGCCTGCCGTCCACGCTGGTGATCGGTTCTTCGCCCTGGCTGCAGAACACTTCGTCGTGGGCGGACTAGGTCCGACGACGTACAATCGGCCATCGGATGCCACCAAACCACGGGAGGAGAGTACTCTTGCCTACTACCAGATCAAGAGTGTTTCTCTACGCAGTGGCGGGCATCTTCCTATTGGCGCCGCGGGCGACCCTCGCCCAGCCGAGGGGATTCGACCACCACCAAGTGGTCAAGATCAAGGTGGCCGATGAAGCACAGCTCGAAGCGCTGAGTATCCTGGATGCCGCCAGCAGGGATCTTGAGATCTGGTCCGAGGTGTTGCGGGTCGGCGTCATCGAAGCTCGGGTCTCACCCGACCAGAAGCGAGAGCTGGACGCCGGCGGGCTCGAGTACACCGTCCTCATCGAGAACCTGCAAGCCCACATCGACGGGATGTACGCCGACCAGGGGCGGGGCTTCTTCGACGAGTACCGCACCTACGACGAGCAAATCACCTTCCTGAACGACCTGGCCGCCCAATATCCGACGCTGGCCCAGACCGTGGATCTGGGCCGGTCGGTGCAGGGGCGTACGCTGCAAGCCCTCCGGATCACCGGTTCCGGTGCAAGCAAGGTCGGCTTGATCTACCACGGCGCCCAGCATGGCAACGAGCAAAGCGGCGCCATGCTGGTCGCCTACGTGGCCCACCATCTGCTCGCGAATTACGCAACGGATCCGGCGATACGGGCTCTGGTGGACAACGCCGAGTGGTACCTGCTGCCGATCATGAATCCCGACGGGTACGAGACGTACGATCGGTACAACGGGCACGGGTTCGACTTGAACCGCAACTGGGGCGGCCCCGGGAGCGGGAGCACCCCGGCGAGTGGGCCTTATCCCTTCTCTGAGCCGGAAACCGCGGCCCTACGCGATTTCTTCCTGACTCACCCGAACGTTCGCCTGCATCTGGACCTGCACGGCTACGATCCCTGGTTCGGGTGGCCCTGGGCATCCACATCCGACACCTGTCCTGACTACAGTACTTTCTATTCTGCGGGTGACGTGGTCCGCGCCCTGATTTCCGCGGCAGGCGGGCCTTCGTACTCCATCGGCGCGATCTCTGAAGTCACCTACCCCGTCATCGGCAGTTCCGTGGACTACAGCTACGGAGATCTCAACCTGTGGGCCTACGCCCTCGAGATGGCGAGCCCCACCATCCCGGGCATCTATGATCATTACTCTTCATCCCTGCTGTTCCTCGCGTCCTGGGTCAGCGACTGCAACGACAACGGCATCCCCGATCTCGAGGAGATCGCCGGTGGCGGCGTACCGGACTTCAACGATAACGGCATCCCAGACGCGTGTGACCTCGCATCCGGTCATTTTGTCGACGTACCGTCCGGACTCGCCACCCGGATGGCTCTGCACGATTCCCGCCCCAACCCCTTCAACCCCCAAACGACCATCGCCTTCGATCTGCCGGCAGAGACGGCGGTGAGTCTGCGCGTCTACGACGTTCGGGGCGCTCTGGTGCGCACGCTGGTCGACGCCGACCTGCCCCGCGGCAGTCACCAGGCGACCTGGGACGGCCGGGACGCGTCGGGCCGAGGCATGGCATCCGGCAGTTATTCCGCTCGTCTGGAGGCGGGGGGGAGGGTGGAGGCGGTGTGGATGGCGTTGGTCAGGTGAGCCCGGCCGGAACCGGGTTCAGGGCCATCGTCGCGATCGTCGTGCCGACACCGGGGCACGGATCCCGCGGCCTCAGTTGCGCAGCGATACCGCGCTCTCGATGTCGACGAGGTTGCCCGTCTCGTCGTCCGTCTGGTACTCGTAGTGGACCGTTCGGGGCGAGACCAGATCCGTTCCGAATCGCATGTTCTGCAGTCTCATGGAGGTCACGCGGGCGCCGGTGCTGTCGGCCAGCGTCGAGTTGGTGTTGTCCCATTCGAGCCGGTACGTCACGATCCCGTCCCTGTCCAGCAGGGCCAGGCCGTTGCCCGGATCGGTCGGCGTCGTCCGATCGGGGACGGTGTAGATCATGAAGTCCGACGCGGTCCGCACCCGGCGGCTGATCACGGTCGAGAGCTGGCTGGCTTCCCGCTGGGCGACCAGCTTGCGGGCGCCCAGCCGGAAGCTGCGGTTCACGCCCTGGTAGACCGACCCGGCCCCGAGCATGACCACCAGGCTCAGCATGATGACGATCATCATCTCGGTCAGGGTCAGGCCGCGTTGCCGGCTCTCAGAACGGATTGGATGCATCCCAGGTCTCCTCCCAGCCCGTCTCCTCGTACACGCCCGTGAGGGGGTAGGACGGCGGCACGCGACCGGTCACGCGTGGGTCGTAGTGGTAGTTCTTCCGGTAGCCGTGGATGATCGTGTTCCCGCTGAACTGGCCCACTGCGCCCCGGTACCTCTGGATCAGGCCGCCCCAGATGGTCAGCGTCCCCCGCGGGGGGCCCGACGAGTAATTTTCGGCCTGGATCGACGTGCCGAGCGCCATCAGCACCGCGTTGACGATCAGGTTGTTGCGGTTCTCCGCATTGTCCGCGAAAACGATGTTCCGCTCCGCCACGAGCCCGAGCAGGTCGTCGCACCCGGGCTGGGGCACTCCCTGCGCGTCGCTGGCCTGGTACGTGATGTTGTCCACGATCCGGACATCCAGGTGGCTCGCGACCGTCAACTCGCCGTCCAGGACGCCCTTGATGTGGACGATGTTGTCGCTGTAGAAGATCGAACTCGCCAGGTTCGAGATTTGGACCGAGGTCCAGTCGCCGTTCGGGGGGGTGTGGTCCCGGTAGCGGAACCACCCCGGCGAGGTGACGGCCGCCTGGATGCCGGTGACGCCCAGTTCGATGTCCGTCTCCGGTGCGCGGTACAGGCCGCTGAACAGGCTCTCTTGCCGGAGATCCGGGGTGGTGGCCGGCACCGGGATCTGGGGCGCGTTCAGTTCGGCCCCCTCCGCGAAGTAGGGGTTGTTCCCGCCGACCGGCCAGTTGTTCATGTCGTCGACCCGGCTGTTCCGGTAGGCGGTCATGTGGTCGGAGGCGGAAGTGACCAGGCCGAGGAACTGCGGGCTGCCGGAGATGCAGAGGCTCCCGTTCGTGTGCAGGCGCCCCCCGATCACGTCGCCCGTGATGTGCCAGATCTGGCTGCCGTTGTGCGATTCGTCGTCGGTGAACATGGCGTACTGCGCGAACGAAGTCATGCGGACCCTCTGCCGGATCCGCCGCTCGATCCCGCCCGAATTGCCGACGCAGTCCAGCACGAAGGCCTTCTCGACGGACCACTGGGCGTTCGTGTCGACGAGGCAATGGACGGTGTAGCTGCCTCCGTCCGGCCCGGCGACGTCCTGGTAGATGAAGCGGTCCGCGGTGGGCGGGCTGTGGAGCTCCGACAGGAAGCGCAACGCCCGCGCCTTGCCGCTCTCCGCCAGCCAGAAGGCGCGCTGCGCATCCAGGTTGTTCTGCGACGCGATGGTCTCGTTCCCGGCCATCGAGAAGAATGCGGCGCCGATGATGCCGATCACGAAGACCAGGATCATCACCACGGCCAGGGCATATCCCTCTTCGCCGGATCCCGTTCGGGTCGTGCGCTTCACGTCCTCACCTGCCTCAGTTGTCGTAGACGAGGGTCACCAGCGACGCCGTCCGCGTGGCCGTCGGCGTCGCGTCCCAGGTGACGGTGCTCCGGACCGTCATCATGTCGGGATCCGGAACGTCCGTCTCTGCGGCAATCGCCCTGATCTGCGCAATCTCGAGCGGATGATAGATGACTGTTTCATCAATCCTGTTCAAGAACTCCGGCTTAAAGCTCTCCTTCAACGCCTCCAGGACCATGCTTCGCATCTTTGCATACTCTGTCGTGTTATACTGCTGAATCCATTGTGAACCGACATTGCTTGTCATGATGATGACGCAGTTTCTGAAGTCGACGGTTCTCCCCTGGCCATCTGTCAGGCGGCCGTCATCAAGCAGTTGGAGGAGAACGTTGAATATTTCCGGGTGCCCCTTTTCGATCTCGTCAAAGAGGACAATGCTGTACGGTCTTCTCCTGACCGCCTCTGTCAGCTGTCCCCCTTCTTCATAACCGACATAGCCCGGAGGTGCACCGATCATTCTGGCAACCGAATGTTTCTCCTGATATTCACTCATGTCGATCCTGACAATGGCCTGATCGTTGTCGAAAAGAAGCTGCGCCAGGGCACGGGCTGTTTCAGTCTTGCCGACGCCGGTCGGGCCGAGAAAAATGAATGAGCCGATCGGGCGATTCGGGTCGGAGAGCCCCGATCGTGAACGGCGCACAGCATTGGCGACCAGAACCAGTGCTTCGTCCTGGCCGACGACCCTTTTCTTGAGGCGGTCCTCCAGATGGATCAGTTTTTCCGATTCGCTCTCCAGCATCCGGTTAACCGGTATGCCGGTCCATTTGGCAACAATCTCAGCCACCATTTCCCCATCAACCTCTTCCGGGAGCATTCTGCCTGTTTCCTGCCGAAGAACAAGGTCCTGCTGGCCCTCCTCAATCTGTTTTTCCAGGACAGG
>JANOEP010000017.1:0-24065 GCA_031441465.1 bacterium
GCCATGCGTCTCGTGAAGAATTGTCCCCGCAGTACCTGATTGCCCGGTGTTACTGATGAAATCGCGTCCGAGTGTGTCGCACTCGCCGACAAATACAGCACCGAATCCTGCCGCAAACGTCAATGACGGATGAACGCATTCCCGCACGGACACACGTCGCCGTCCGTCGATCACGCCTAGATCGCCATCCCCGACTCAGGCCGCGGCCCGATAGTATCTGCTGTGGAGCCCATTCACCATCGGTCGCCGCCGTACGGGCCCCGATGGCGGCGGTTCGACGTCGCGCCCATCCGGCGCGTCCTTGCCCAGCCCGAGGTGCGTGCGCGATCCGTGGTAGTACTCGAGGTACTTCTTCAGGACTCGGCGCGTGTGTTCCTCGTTGAACACGATCATATGGTCCAAACATTCGCGTTTGAGGGTGCCGACGACGCGCTCGCAGTAACCGTTCTGCCACGGACAACGAACGGCGATGCCGTAGATCTTGTCGTGATCGCGCAACAGGAATCGCGGCGCCGAATCGAACGGGAACGCTTGGATCAGCTGCATCGCCGTCCACTCCGCCGTCGGGTGAGTGGTGACGTTGATATGCACGATACGCCGCCGATCCAGCGACAACACGACGAATACGTAAAGCGTGCGAAACGTCACCGTCGGCACCGTCAGGAAGTCGATGGCCGCTGTTTCGTGCAGGTGGTTCTGCAGGAAAGTCCTCCAGTTCTGTGTCGGTCGGCCGTGTCGTTTGATCATGTAACGGGCCGCCGTTGCTTCGCTCAGGAAGTAGCCGAGCATCATCAGCTCGCCATGGATGCGCGGCGCTCCCCACGTGGGGTTCTCGCGCGACATCCGACGGATGAGTTCGATGACTTCCCGGGGAATACGCGGCCGTCCCACCTCCGTCGGCCGGCTGTGCCTTATCAATATCCCTCTACTTTGTTTTATAAGCAGTTATCGTTGGCCCACGTGAGTGATATTGGCTCTCATCAGATGCATCTCGTCTATGTATTTCGGCAAGATTGGCAGTTGCTGACATTTGCATAGAGATGATAGACGCGGATAGGCCACCGCCCGACCAGAGCGAGCGGGGCGAGACGGTCGCCAGCTGGGACGGACGCGACGGCCACGGACAGCGTATCGTCGCCGGCGTCGACTTCCTGCGTTGGAGCGACGGTGAACATGCCGCATGGCGGTTGCAGCGGCATGGGACTAGTGTTGGGATGGTCCGTAATCGGTGACGTGGACGCGTCGCCGACCGTCACTCTTCAGCGAGGTGCAGGGCAATGAACAGGCGAAACTGCCGATCGGCTTCCATGCTGCTGGTGCTGCTGGTGGCCGCCGGATGGAGCGGCACGGCCGGCGCGGGCGCGGATATCGATTTCGGGGCCGCGATCCGCGCCGGGGATGACACGGAACTCTTCATGGCCATCTCGTCCCGTTACTTCGGTCGCGACCCCGGAGACGTGAGGGATTGGCGGGCGCGGTACCGTGATCCCGACGACGCCGCGGTGGCGCTGTTCTTGGCCGGGCGCTCGGGCACGCATCCGGAGGCCGTGTTCCAGCTGCGCAGCGGCGGTCTCTCCTGGTGGGAGGTGGGACGGCGGCTGGACGTCCAGCCGGAGGCGTGGTTCGTGCCCTGCTCGTACAGGCCCGGGCCCCCTTATGGCAGGGCCTATGGCTTCTGGCGCAAGTACGAGAGCAACCACGACTACCGCTTCGAACTGAAGGACCGGGAAGTTCGCGACCTCGTCGCGGTCCGCATGCTGCACGACTACTACGGCATGAGCCCGGCCGTCGCGATGAAGTGGCGCTCGGGTCAGCAGGACGTCCAGTTGCTGATGGCCCGGGAATACCGCAAGCGCTATCCCCATGAACGCGCGGATCGGCCGGACGGGGACCGTCGTCACGGTGACCGCGGCGAAGGGCACGGTAAGCACGGCGGGGGCAAGTCACGCAATAAATGATCCGCGCGCGGTAAATGATCCGCGCTCTCCACTCCGGACCGCTCCTCACACCATTCCGGCTCGGACAGGTGGTCATTTCAGAGTGAGGCACTTCCAACTGATCTGCCCAGGTCCCTCGACCTCGTACTCCAGGAGAGCTTCGCGCTCGTAATGACCGTCGCTGAGCACCACATACACCCAGTCCCTGCTCAGGATGATGGTCCGCTCCCGGTCCGGTCGGTACACCCACGGCTTGGGCGGGACGTTGACCGGAAAGACTTCCGGGTGCCTTTCCAGGTTGTCGAGCAACTCGACCACGGGATCTCCCAGGCCCCGCTTCTTGAGGTATTCGAGGTCGGGTTGTGAGAGTCCGCGGGCGGCGGACGCCTCCCAGTTCGAAATCGCCACCTGCAGGGAATCCCTGAGGCCCACGGTGAGACGAGCCTGTTCGCTGAGGCTGTCGATCCGGGCGATCAGTAACTTTTCCCGTGCCGCAGTTTCTTGCCCCCTGCCGCCGCACCCGGCGGCGACGATCGCCAGAATCGCGCACAGGGCGAGCGCAGCCAGGGCGCCGTGCCCCGGCTGCGCGTTCCCGTCATGTCGGGCCATCGTTCTCAAGCGCACACCGGCTTCGTGTTGCAGGTACCCGGCGATCAGTCGTCGCAGTCGAGCACGGCGTCATCCAGGATCACCATGGTGTCGAGGATGCGGACCCGCGTGACGTGGCCGTCCGCGTCCGGGAGCACTTCCTGGACCACGCCGCGGATCCGGTCGAAGTGGCCGTTGAACCCGTGCAGGCGGCAGGCCTCCAGATGGTGGCTGTCGTCCTCGTTGAGGACCGTAACGTTGGCCCGCACGCGGTCGCCGATCGCCAGGTCGCCCGGATCGAAGTCGGCATCCGCGCCCACGTGTATCCAGGTACCCATGATCGCCACAGAGCGTTGTTCGGCATTCATCGCGGTCACGGGCCCCGTGATGCGGTCCCAGCACGAGGTGTCGCCATCCTTGTCCTCGTCGTGATCGTCGCCGTCATCGAGTTCGCAGAAGCAGATGATGGAAGCGATGAGCCGAGGCGGGTCCACGGCATACACACCCTTGACATGGACACAATCTCCGACCTGGATCGGCTCGGGCTGGTCCGTGAGCCGGCAGCCGAAGTTGGCCGCCAGGAAGCTGGACACTCCGCCCTCGTGTTCGACCAGCAGGACCTGCAGCTGTGGCGGAGTCGTCGGGCGCAGGTCCGGCCCGGACAGCAGGGTGACCGTGTAGTAGCCCGCCGGCAGGTCGTCGAGGCGGTAGACGCCGTTCTCGGCGGTCGTCGCCTGCCAGTGCGGGTCGCCGACGGCCTGGATGCGGATCTCGACCCCGCCGATACCCGGTTCTTCGTGGTCGACGACCCCGTCCTCGTCGGCGTCGCGCCAGACGAGGCCGCCGATCGCTCCGCGCAGGGGATCCATCCCGACGTCGATGCGCGCGGCGAAGCCGATCGAGACTCCCGCGGGTACCTGGAACTGCACCGTTCGCGGCAGACTCTCCTCGCCGGGGGCCCACACTGCATCGTCGCCGGCGAAATCGAACCGGAACGCCGCGCCAAGTCCGGTTTCGTCGTTGTCGGCGTTCAGCACCTCCACGCCCGGCGGCAGGAGCTGCAGGAAAGTCAGGTCGACTGGCTCCTGGTAGGTGTGCTGACCGGCATTGACGACCGAGAGCTCGACCACGCGCGCGCCGAGGCCGGTGTCGTAGCTCATGTCGCGGCCGCGAATGAGGAATGGTCCCGGAGGCGGGATGGCGGTGTCGGCGCCGACCACGCTGGTGATCTCGAAGGTGATCGCGTCATCGGCGATGTCGCCGCGGAAGACGCCGGCCGTGTTTTCGGCGGTTGTGTTGGGCACCGTCGGATTGCTGTCACCGCTCTGGCATCCAACCAGCGCCAGGGCCGCCGTGACACCCAGGGCAAGAAGTCGCATTCGTGTTTGCATGTCTGGGTCCTTAGGCTGGGACGTCGAGAGGTGCGGGCGATCCCCGCGCCGTCGCGCCGGATCACGGGGGAGTGGTGACAGGATAGCGTCGAAACGGCGTCCTGCACCGTCGCCGCGCGATTCTGTCGGAGCAGGGTCGAGCTTCGATCTGCAACGAAAATCTCCGCATCCGATCGAAACGGCAGCCATCCATGATGATCGAGATGACCGGGACGCCGGGACCATGATTGTGACGCAACAGCCTGACCATACAGGCGTTGCGCCGGTTGTCCGGAGCTTGCATTCAAGTCTGAAACGGACAAGAGGGCATGTTGAGCGACAACGTCGGAGAGCCCGAATGGGCGGGCGCATCGACAAGACGAAGGGCAGCACCGGCAACATCCGGAAGATCGCACCCTTGCCGTGTTTTCAACAGATTCAAGGGAGATAACACTTGAGCTCGGAAACAATCATCATCATCGTGTTGGTCTTCATCCTGTTCGGCGGCGGCGGCGGCTACTACTGGGGCAGACGCCGGCGGTAGGAACGTTCGCGGCGAACGCAGCCCGTCAATCTGATCGGTCTTGTTTCGTGATGATCATGTCGCCGTGGCCGCGCCGACCGGTGACCATCGTCAATACCCTATCTGCCTTGTGTCTCGTGGAGGATTGTCCCCGCAGTACCGGTTTGTCAGTTGTGGCTGGACAGTCGCCGCGTGGCGGCTTCATTCACATTGCCAGGGGAGCAGGGCGGTCGGGAATTCTGGAAGGGACACCGCTGAACCTTACCGAGCGGGCAACGTACAACACGGTATGTCTCGTCGAGCGGACTGCCCGACCGCCGGGAAAGGAGAACCCGTGGATCGCAAGGAATTCCTGAAGACCGCGTGTGGACTGGGGATGTGCGGATGCGCCATGAACCTCTTCGGAACGGCCGCTCCGTTGCTGGCCGCCGAGCCTCCGGCCGAAGATCAGCGACTGGAGTTTGCCCGGTACCAGATCGCGAAGCTGCTCGGCTTCATGGCTGCCGACGCGTCGGCGGAGACCAGCGCGGGGATCCTCGAGAAGACCGGCCGTGAGTGCGCGAAGCTGGGCCAGCTCGGGACCAGGTTCAAGGACGATCCCGAGGGCTACTTCGCGGCCGCCAAGAAGAACTGGGGCACCGACTTTGCGTGGGACAGGGAGAAGGGGGCCGTCACCGTTGCGGTGGCCGAAGGGGATTGCGGCTGCCCGCTGGTCGACAAGCGGCGGACGCCGGCCGTCTGGTGCAACTGCTCCGTCGGGTACCAGAAGGAGAGTTTCGAGGCCATCTTCGGCAGGCCGGTCCAGGCCCGCCTGACGGAGTCCAAACTCAGCGGCGCCAAGCGCTGCGTCTTCGAGGTCACGCTATCGTAGCCGCCGGCGGACGGTCCTTGGCCTGACCCCTTGCAACTGATCCGGCCCGGTGCTGGTTGCGGGGATCCCCGCTGCTAGCCCTGTCCGGTCGCCCGCCCCAACGCCGTCATGAGCAGCCAGGCGATCAGCGCCGCCGCCGGCCCGGTGAAGGCCCAAGCCCACACGATGCGCCCGGCCACACCCCAGCGTACGGCCGAGGTCCGGTGCATGGCGCCGACGCCCACGATGGCGCCGGTGATGGTGTGCGTCGTCGAGACGGGGATACCCGCCAGAGAGGCGCCGACGATGGTCAGCGCGCCGGCCGTCTCCGCGCAGAAGCCGCCGACGGGCTTCAGCTTGGTGATTCGCATGCCCATCGTGCGCACGATGCGCCAGCCGCCGGCCAGGGTGCCCAGGGCGATGGCGGCGTGGCAGGAGAGGATCAGCCAGAGCGGGATGTGGAACTCCGCCATGTAGAGGAAGCTGTCCTGCGGCACCATGTGGTGGCAGGAGACGAGCAGGATCGCGATGATGCCCATCGTCTTCTGGGCGTCGTTCAGGCCGTGCCCCAGGGAGTAGCCGGCGGCGCTCAGCAGCTGCAGCCGGCGGAAGTGCTTGTCCAGCTTGTACGGCGTCGCGCGCCGGAAGAGCCAGGCCACGCCCAGCATGATCCCGAACCCGAGCACCATGCCGATCAGCGGCGCCAGCACGATGAACAGCCCGATGCGCAGCAGGCCGGCGGTCAACAGGGAGGCGACGCCGGCCTTGGCCACGGCCGCGCCCGCGAAGCCGCCGATCAGGGCGTGCGACGAGGAGGTCGGCAGACCCCACCACCAGGTCAGCAGGTCCCAGGCGATCGCGCCGATCAGGCCGCACACGATCACGCCTGCGGTGACGACGTCGGCGCGGATGACGCCCTTGCCGATCGTCGCGGCCACGTGCGGCTCGAAGGTGAAGGCGGCCAGGAAGTTGAAGAACGCCGCCCACATCACCGCGTACTTGGGCGACAGCACGCGCGTGGAGACCACCGTCGCGATGGAGTTGGCGGCGTCGTGGAAGCCGTTGATGAAGTCGAAGATGAGTGCCACTAGGACGATGATGATGACGATGGTCATGGCGTGCCCGTCGGGCGGACCGCGACTCCGTGCGCGTTCGTCATGGGCGGCACCTCGCCGGCTAGGAATTCTTCAGGATGACCGACTCGATGACGTCGACGACGTCTTCGCAGCAGTCGGTCGCCTCTTCGAGGTTCTCGTAGATTTCCTTCAGCTTGAGGATCCGGATGGGGTCCTTCTCCTCGTCGAACAGGCGCGTGATGGCGCCGTGGTGCACCACGTCCGCTTCGTGCTCCAGCCGGTGGACGTCCCGGCACAGTTCGATGATGCGCGTGTGGTGGCGCATGTTGTCCAGCAGCAGGAGCGCCGTTTTGATGGTCTCGACCGGCTTGATGAGCAGTTCCGCGTGCAGGATGAGATCCGGTGTGGGTTCCGCGATGCGGTAGCCCACGAGTCGGTGCGCGGCGGCGTCGATCAGGTCGAGGATGTCGTCCAGCTTCGAGATGATGGCGTGGATGTCCTCGCGGTCGATCGACGTGATGAAGGTCTTGTTCAGGGCCTCGAGCGTCTCGTGGGTGATGCGGTCGCCGTTGTTCTCGATCTCCTTGATCCT
Source organism: bacterium (assembly GCA_031441465.1). GTDB lineage: Bacteria > Krumholzibacteriota > Krumholzibacteriia > LZORAL124-64-63 > LZORAL124-64-63 > PNOJ01. The sequence goes on from JANOEP010000017.1 coordinate 6,937, forward strand.
GGCGACCTTGGCGTCGAGGTCCCGGTAGTCGGCGACCATGTCCTTGAAGGCCTGCGCGCCTGCGAGGACGTTGTCCGCAGCCTGTTCGAAGTGCTCCAGGAAGTTGACCTGGGAGGGGAGGAACTTCATCGGCGCCTCACTGGCTGAAGGGGCACGGTGCGATCGCCCGGCCGACGATCAGCGCAATTCTAGTCAGAGGTCGCCCGGGGGGCAATCGTTAGTCGTGGTGGGTCGAGGCGGAGTTGATGACGAATCAACAAATATTCGCCATCCTCATTTCGCGACTATCTCACGACCGGAACGGCTGTTAGGCAAGCGTATATATAAGACATGGCGACTCCTGTATCCGGCTGTAGATTGCTTTCATGTTCCGGCAGGTCGAGCGGCCAACCGGACGTGTAGATTCCGCTCGCGTGCATTAGGATCGAGGGGGTTTCACCCATGTTCAAGCTCCGTTCATTACGCTGGATCGCCTTTTCTCTCTTCGCCTGCAGTTTCCTGCTGATGACCGTCGCCGACGATGCGGCGTCCGAGACCGTCACCGTGCGCAGCGGCAACGCGCCGATCGGCAATCCGGATCCGCTGATCAACATGCTGGTCGGGCCCGGGGGCGCCGCGCTCTCCGCTGCCGCCTTCACCACGGGGGACTTCGCGGCCGCCTGCGGCGGTGCCGACGCCATGGTCATCGCCGGACATCCGGCCTGGCTCCAGCAGCTCCCCTGCGATCCCCAGGCCCGCTGGATCGGCATCGACCCCGTGGGGACGCCGGCTTCCACTTTCTATTGCCAGAACTTCGTCGTGCATACCTGCTGCATCACCTCCGCGACGCTGGATTTCTGCTGGGCTGCCGACGATGCGATCGGTGACCTGATCTACGGCGGTCCCAACCCCGACGGCGTCTACGTCAACGGCGTCGCGGTGACGCCGGGCATCAACGGCGGCAACTACGCCGTCGCGTCGCAGTCCGGGCCGGTCGACGTCACGCCGCTCCTGCACTGCGGCGACAACCAGTTGCAGGTCTACAACCGGGATGCGGGTTTCGCCATCAGCGGCGTGATCTACAGCGCGACGTTCGACATCGTCGAATGCACCGTTCCCAATGAGGACTTGAGCTTCGGGCAGATCAAATCGCTCTATCGGTAATCCCGGTGATTTCGTGTCGAAGGCCGCCTCCGGTTATGGGGGGCGGCCTTTGTATTCCGATCCTTCTTCCGAAGCCGCTGATCTGATCGGACGGCGCGGTGCGCCGGAAGAGCGTGCCTGCGGCATCCGTGCTATGTTGGATTCAACCGAACCGCCGGCAGGGCCCGCTGGATCGCCACTCCGCCAGGGAGAATCTGTTGGGTGAGACAGGGATCAAGAGCAGCCGGAGACGATCGTGGCGGAGGCTGTCGGTCTTCGCGGTGATCTCCCTGGTTTCGATCAGCCTGTTGTTCGGCGGTGCCATCCTCGATGGCTTCGGCAAGTTGATGGTCGAACGGGTGCTCGGACTCGGTCGTGCTGGAAACGAGTTGCAGATCGGCGACCTGGACTATTCGGCAGGCGCCAACCGCCTGGTCGCCCGCTCTGTCGTCCTGCGAACCACCGGCACCGTGCTCGAGATCGACCGGATCACGTTGACCGGGGTTCGTTGGGAGAAGCTCCTGCGGCGTACCGTCGTGCCGGCGGATCTCCTGGCCGCAGCCGGTCTCGAGATGGAGAATCTCGACGTGCAATTCCTGCGGTCGCGCTCCGGAATCGCCTGCGCGCGGCTGCGGGCGTCGGTCCCGGAATCGGGTCTGATCGCCGAAGGGTTCGAGTTGCGGACGCTGGCCGGAGACGACGATTTCTTCGCCGCGCGCGAACATCGCACGACCCGGTATCTTCTGGCCGTGCCCGAGTGCAGGGTGCAGGGCTTGGCGTACGGCGAGATGCTCCGGGGGGACTCGTACCGGGCCAGGTCGATCCTCGTCGTCCGGCCCTCCTTCGAAGCGTTGGTCAATCACGACAAGCCGTCGAAGCCGTTCCACAAGCCGCGGCTGATGTTGCCCGAGTTGCTCGCCACGGTCCTCGAACCGCTGCGGCTCGACAGCCTCGCCATCACCGACGGCACCCTGAAATACTGCATGAGGAAGCTCGCCGGCGCCCCCCCCGGCGTGCTGACGTTCGGATCTGTCGGCATTTCCGCCGAGGGCATCACCAACCGCCCCGACATGAACGACGAGATCCTGCTCCAGGCCCAGGGCGCCCTGATGAACGCGGGTGTGTTGAAGATCGAGATGACGATTCCGGTCGCTTCACCGGATTTTACCCTCCGTTATTCCGGCTCGCTCGGCGCGATGGACGTGACCTGCCTCGGTGCGTTCCTCGAACGTGCGGTGCAGACCAGGCTCACCTCCGGGTACGTCCAGGACGTCGCCTTCGACATCCGGGTGACCGACGGCGTGGCGAGCGGCTTCGTGCGCACGACCTACCGGGATCTGGAGATCGCCAGGCTCGACAAGGAATCCGGTGAAGAGGGGGGGCTGGCCAACCGCGTCGCCTCGTTCCTGGCAAACGTGTTCAAGATCCGCAGTGATAGCGCTCCGGACGACTCGGGTTCGCTGATAGAGGGGAAGGTGGACTACACGAGAGCGCCGGGGGACAACTTTTATAAATACCTCTGGCGCGCCCTGCGCAGTGGCATCCTGGATGTGGTCTGCTATTGACTCGGGAAATGAATGGTCGGGTCGGTGCGCTACTCCAAGGCTGGGGACCCCTGCGGGTTGTCGTGCGTCTGCGGCGGGGCGGAATCGGTCGCGGTGTTGTCGTCTCGGCCGAGCGCACGCGCCAGCCTGCACATCTCTTCGACAGCCCGGATCTTATCAACCATCGGCAGGCTGCGAAAGTAGCGCAGCTGGAACCGTTTCGCGCTCTCCCAGTCGCATTGCCAGTCGCCGGCGTCCGCCGCGATCTTCCAGTCCTCATGCGTCATCTTGGATCATCCTCAATTGGCGGACGTCTTCCAGATCGACCGGCCTCCCGACAACCTCTTTCATGCGGATCAGGGTTTCGATGTCGACGTAGCGGAACGACACGCCCTCGACGTCGGCCACGTGGGCCCGCGTTTCGACTTCGTCGAAATCGAACGGTTCTTCGACGAATACATCGACCGGTGTGGCTCGATACTGTTCCGAGTAGAAATTCAGCACCGTCATGCCCTTGTCGGCGATCCAGCGGCGGCGATTCGCGGGTTCGGCGAAAGACGCGGCCGTCACGGGAACGCGCGGTTCGTACCCCAGCCGGGCGAGAGCGGTGAACGTCAGCATGATGTTGTCTCGCTCCAGTTTGATCACGAGATCGATATCGTGCGTCATCCGGCCGTGACCATGGGCGACAACAGCCATTCCCCCGACCAGCAGGTAACGGACACCCTGCTCGTTCAGGGCGCCCATGATGGCTTCGAAGCTTCGCAACTCCATGCTGACTCCCTTGGTGACCCTGACCGTCGGAGACGATCTTCAGGCGCCCGGTTGCCGGAACAACGTGATCAGAACGGGTACCCCCCCGCCGCGATCGCCGCCGCCGCGATCCGGTCGTGCAGCTTCGCTCGCGGCGCCGGGTCGTGCTTCGTCAGCCGCCGCAACCCCGCCAGCATCGTGCGCAGTTCGTCCCCGGCCAGCGTGTTGGCCAGCGCGCGGCGGCCGAGCATGGCGGCGTGTTCGACGGCGTCGTTGACGCACAGCGCGGTGAGGTCCGCCATGACTGCGGCGCCGTCGCGGCCGACCCGTGCCGCCTGCTTCTGAGTGCGCAGCAGCGCGCTCTCGCAGGCGTAGGCCGCGATGACCAGGTCCGCGCAGTCGGCCAGCACCTCCTGCTGGTCCTTCAGCTTGTCGCCGAACGTGCGCGCGGCGATGCCCAGGGCCGCCAGCGCCGTCTTCTTGAGGTTGGCGACCAGCTTGGCCTCCTCCTCCAGGAAGCCCGGCTCGCCGGGGGCGGCGAATTCCGGCACGCCCATCAGTTCGTCGGCGACCTTCTGGGCGGCCTGCAGCAGGGGCAGCTCGCCCTTCAGCGCCTTGCGCAGCAGCAAGCCTGGCACCAGCAGCCGGTTGATCTCGTTGGTGCCCTCGAAGATGCGGTTGATGCGCTCGTCGCGGTACAGGCGCTCCAGGCCGTACTCCTGGCAGTAGCCGTAGCCGCCCAGCATCTGGACGCCCTCCTCGGCGGCCAGGGCCATGGCCTCGGTGGCGAAGATCTTGATCATCGAGCACTCGATGCTGAACTCCTCGACCTTCAGGATCGACTTGAGGTCGTAGTCCGCGGCGCCCTTGTCCAGGGTGGCGATGGCGCGGTCGAGCAGGCCGGCGGTGCGGTAGACCATCGACTCGGCGGCGAAGGCGGCGGCGGTCACGTCGCCGATCTTGGCGCGGATGAGGCCGAAGGAGCTGATCGACGCGCCGAACTGCTCGCGCTGCGTGGTGTAGGGGACCGACCACTCCAGGGCCAGCTTGCAGCCGCCGACGCTGCTGGCGCCCAGCTTGAAGCGGCCCACGTTCAGGATGTTGAAGGCGATGTGGTGGCCCTTGCCGACCTCGCCCAGCACGTTGGCGACCGGCACCGGGCAGTCCTCCAGGATGACCTGGCAGGTGCTGCTGCCCTTGATGCCCATCTTCTTCTCCTCGGCGCCGATGACCACGCCGCCGAAGGACTTCTCCACGATGAACCCGGTGAACTTGTCGCCGTCGATCTTCGCGAACACGATGAAGAGGTCGGCGAAGCCGGCGTTGCTGATGTACTGCTTGACCCCGTTGAGGATGTAGTGCGTGCCGGCCTGGTTCAGGACCGCGGTGGAGCGGGCCGCCAGCGCGTCGCTGCCGCTGCCCGGTTCGGTCAGGGCGTAGGCGGTCAGCAGCTCGCCGGTGGCCAGCCGGGGCAGGTACTGCGCCTTCTGCGCCTCGGTGCCGAAGTAGACGATCGGCAGGGTGCCGATGCCCGCCTGGGCCCCGTGCTGCACCGCGAAGCTGCCGCTGCGCGAGATGAGTTCGCTGATGATCATGACCGTGGCCTTGTCGGCGCCCATGCCGCCGAAGCGCTCCGGCACGTCGACCATCAGCAGGCCCATCGCGCCGGCTTCCTTGAGCAGCGGCCCGCCCAGCGCGGTGTCGCCCGCGTACTCGAGCTTCTCGCGCCGGGGGTCGATCTTCTGCTGGATGAAGTCCCGGACCGCCTGCGCGAGCAGGCGCTGGTTCTCGTCGAAGTCCTCGGGGGTGAAGACTTCGGCGGGCGCGGCCGCCCGCAGCAGGAACTCGCCGCCGGTGGGATAGGTCTGCTGGCTCATGATTCCTCCTGCCCGGTGGCGTGGCTGCTAGAGCGCTTCGAAGATGCCCGCCGCGCCCATGCCCGTGCCGACGCACATCGTGACCAGGGCGTACCGGCCGCCGCGGCGCCGCAGCTCGTGCAGTGCGGTGGCGGTCAGCTTGGCGCCGGTGCAGCCCAGGGGGTGGCCCAGGGCGATGGCGCCGCCGTTGGGGTTGATCCGCTCGTCGTCCGCCGACAGTTTCAGCCGTTTCAGCACGCTGAGGCTCTGGGCGGCGAAGGCTTCGTTCAACTCGATCACGTCCATGTCGGTCAGCGAAAGCTCGGCCTGGGCCAGGGCCTTCGGCACGGCGGCCACCGGGCCGATGCCCATGAGCTCGGGCGGCACCCCGGCCACGGCGTAGGACACGAACCGCGCCAACGGCGTCAGGCCCAGGCCCTCGCAGATCTCGGGCGTGGTCAGCAGGACCGCCGCGGCGCCGTCGCTCATCTGGCTGGAGTTGCCGGCGGTGATCGTGCCGCCGGCCATGAAGGCCGGTTTCAGCTTCGCCAGGGCCTCCGGTGTGGTGTCGGCGCGCGGCCCCTCGTCGATCTCCAGCACGGACTCGCGCACGACGGGCTTCCCGCCGGGTCCCGGTTCCGTCGAACGCACGCCGACCGGCACGATCTCGGCGCGGAAGCGGCCGGCCGCCGTCGCCGCCAGCGCCTTGCGGTGGCTGGACACGGCGAACGTGTCCTGGGCCTCGCGCGTGATCCCGTCCTGTTCCGCCAGCCGCTCGGCGGTCAGGCCCATGCTGAGGTAGGTCTGCGGGGCCGCGGCCACCAGGTCGGGGTTGGGCAGGTAGCGCAGGCCGCCCATCGGGATCAGCGACATCGACTCGACGCCGCCGGCGATCACCAGGTCGACCTGGCCGCAGGCGATCTTCAGGGCGCCCAGGTTGATCGTCTCGAGGCCCGAAGAGCAGAAGCGGTTGACGGTCATGCCGGGCACCACGTCCGGCAGACCGGCCAGCAGCGCGATGTTGCGGCCCACGTTCATGCCCTGCTCGCCCTCGGGCATGGCGCAGCCGATGATCACGTCGCCGATGCGTTCGGGGTCCAGGGCCGCGGCGCGCGCCAGCAGCCCGCGGATGACCGCGGCGCCCAGGTCGTCGGGCCGCGTCTGGGCGAACGAGCCCTTGCCCGCCTTGCCGGTGGGTGTCCTCAGCGCCAGCGCGACGACGACGTCTCTCATGGCGGTCCTTCCTAGTTGCGCAGCGGCTTGCCCGTCTTCAACAGGCTCTGCATGCGTTCGAGCGTCTTGCGCTCGCCGCACAGCTTCAGGAAATACTCGCGCTCCAGGTCCAGCAGGTGCGCGTGCGAGACGACGGTCGGCCCGGGCACGTCCCCGCCGCAGAGGACCCGTGCCAGGTAGCCGCCGATCTTGCGGTCGTGCTGCGAGGCGTAGCCCGCCTCGACCATGTTGTAGAGCACCGATTCGCAGAGTGCGACGCCGGCCCGCCCCATCACGGGGATCGCGGGGTCGGGCGTCTGTGGCTCGTAGCCGCGGTCGGCCAGGGCGAGCGCCAGCTGCTTGGCATCGGCGACCTGCAGGTCGCGGTTCATGCTCCAGGAGTCGGCAGCGCGGAAGTAGCCGAATTCGCGGGCCTCCGCGGCGCTGGTGGCGACCTTGGCCGTGCCGATGGTCTCGAACGTGGCGCGCAGGGCGGGGTAGAGGTCGGCCGCGTCGGCGAAGCGTTCCCGGTTGCGCTGGTACAGGCGCACGCAACCGCCGCCGGCCGGCACCACGCCGGCGCCGAACTCGACCAGGCCGATGTAGGTCTCGGCCGCGGCCCGCACCAGATCGCCGGCGAGGGTGACTTCGCAGCCGCCGCCCAGGGCCAGCCCGTGCGGGGCGGTCACCACCGGCACGCCGCAGAAGGCGAGGCGGTCGGTCATGCCCTGGAACGCGCGCACGATCAGGTCGATGTCGTCCCAGTTGCCCTCGACGGCCTCCATCAACAGCAGCGCCAGGTTGGCGCCCGCCGAGAAGTGCTCGCCCTGGTTGGCCACGACCAGGGCGCGGCCGTTCTGCTCGGCTTCGCGGCAGGCGGTCATCGCCATCTGGATCTGGTCCTGGCCCAGCGCGTTCATCTTGGCGTGGAATTCCAGGCAGAAGACGCCGTCGCCCAGGTCCAGCAGCGAGGCGCCGGGGTTGCGGCGGATCTCGCGATTGCTGCGCCTCAGCAGCTCGAAGTCGAAGGCACGGGGGTGGACGGGCACCGTGGCGAAGACGCCCGCCGCGGCGGTCGGCGATTCCAGGCGGCCGTCGCGCCGGCGGTACAGGGTTTCGGCGCCGCTCGCGTCGAGGGCTTCGATCCAGGCGGGCAACGGCAGTCCGTCGGCGCGCAACCGTTCGGTCACCGCGCGGAAGCCCAGCGCGTCCCAGGTCTCGAACGGGCCGAGGTCCCAGTTGAAGCCCCAGCGGATGGCCCGGTCCACGGCCGACGCGTCGCTGCAGATCTCGCCCACCCGCATCGCGGAGTAGGAGAGGGTCGGCGCCAGCATCGCCCACAGGATCTGGCCCGCGCGGCCCTGGCCCAGCACCAGGAAGCGCAGCCGCTCGCTGAGATCGTCCATGGTCTTGGCCCGCTCGATCTCCGGGAACGCGGCCTTGCGCTTCTCGCGGTACTCGAAGGAGCCGAGGTCCAGCGTGAGGATCGTCTTTTCGCCCTCGCCCTTGACCATCCGGTAGAACCCGCCGCCGCTCTTGCGGCCCAGCAGGCCCTTCTCGACCATCGTGCGCAGGAAGGCGGGCGGCGCGAAGACCTCGCGGGCTTCGTCGTGCAGCGCCGCGGCGTGGACGTTCTCGGCCACGTGCAGGAAGGTGTCCAGCCCGACCAGGTCCGCGAGCTGGAAGGTGGCGGTCTTGGGGCGGCCCACCGCGGGGCCGGTCAGGGCGTCGACCTCCTCGACCGTCAGCCCCATCTGCTCCATGACCTTGAACGTGGTCATCATGGCGTGCACGCCGATGCGGTTGGCCACGAAGTTGGGCGTGTCCTGCGCCAGCACGATCCCCTTGCCCAGGCGCACCTCGCAGAAGGCGGCCACGTCCGCGAGCGTCGCGGCGTCGGTCCGCGGCCCGGGGATCAGCTCCACCAGCTTCATGTAGCGCGGCGGGTTGAAGAAGTGCGTGCCCAGGAAGCGCGGCCGCACCGCCTCCGGCAGCCCGTCGGACATCGCGGCCAGGGACAGGCCCGAAGTGTTGCTCGTGAGCCAGGCGTCGGGCTTGAGGTGGGCCGCGGCCGCGCCGAGGACCTTCAGCTTGATGCCCAGGTCCTCCTTGACGACCTCGACGACCCAGTCCGCCTCCGCGATGCGCGCCAGGTCGTCCTCGAAGTTGCCGGTCTCGATGAGCTTCAGGCGCTCGCGCGTGAACAGGGGGGAGGGTTTCGACTTGGCCATGGCCGCCACCGCCCCGTCGACCAGGGCGTTGCGCTCCTTGCGGCCGGCGCCCGCGGGCAGCCCGGGGGGCACGATGTCCAGCACCAGCGCCGGCACTCCGGCGTTGGCGAAGTGGGCCGCGATCGCGCTGCCCATCACGCCCGACCCCAGGATCGCCACCTTCGACACCTGTTTCATGCTGCCTCTCGTTTCGTGCCGCCTGCCGCGACCGGATAGAAGACGACTATCCCGCAGCGTAGGTCGGTTGCCGGAGCCTGTCAATCGGGGCCGCGCCGATTCCCGTTGTCTCCCCTGCCGAAGCAGGGTAACATGGCCTTCTGCGGTCGGCTGGAAGAACTTAGCGGGAATGGGATCTCGAAATGCGCGGCAATTCGTCCTGGATCCTGGTGCTGGCGTTCCTGGTCGCCACGACGCTGATGGCAGGTTGCGGCGAGCGTGGGGGCGAGACGTCCGCGGCCGTCGCCGCTGCCAAGCTGCTCGTGATCGGGATCGATTCCGCCGACTGGAGCCTGCTCGACCCCATGATCGCCGAGGGCCGCCTGCCCCGGCTCGCCGCCTTCCGCGCGCAGTCCGCGTCCGGGCGGATGAAGACCTTCGTTCCCCTGGAAAAGTCGCCGCTCCTGTGGGCGAGCATCTGCACCGGGGTGGGACCCGAAGTGCACGGCGTCGCCTCCTTCCTCAAGGAGTCCGACCGCAAGTCGCCCACCGGGAGCGCGTGGTACGCGCCGGCGATCTGGGACCTGATCGGCGCCGCGGGACTGAGCACGGCCGTCAGCGGCATGTGGACCACGTACCCGGCCCGCCCCATCGACGGCGTCATGGTCAGCGACTACCTGCCCTACGGCCGCGAGCGCAGCGTGCCGCTGGCCAGGCTGGTGTACCCCGATTCGCTGAGCGCGCGCGTCGTCGCCTGCCGCGTGAACCCCGACTCGTTGCGGGCGCGGGACCTGGCGCGGTTCCTGCCGCCCGGCGCCGACATCGCGGCGCTCGAGGCCGCCTACCCGCGGGAGATGCGCAGCCTGCGGGAGTTCTGGGCCGCCGATCTGGGTTACCTGAACGTGGCCCGGCTGCTGAAGGACGTCGCGGACTTCAACCTGTTCTTCTTCTACCTGCGCGGCCCGGACATGATGAGCCATTCGTTCTACCATTACCTGAAGGACGACCCGGCCTCGCCGCGCAACGATCCGGCGGAGCTGGCGGCGTTCGGCGAGATCGTGCGCCGCTACTACGACTGGGTCGACGAGGCGGTCGGCGAGGTCCTGTCGTGGTTCCCCGCCGACCGGCCGGCCGTGATCCTGTCGGACCACGGCTTCCACGGCCCGCGCCCCAGCGGCCGCGGCACGATCGAGCACAGCGAATCCGGCATCTTCATGGTGCGCAGCCCCATGCACCAGGCCGGCCAGGTGTTCGACCGCATCGAGCTGCTGGACGTCTGCCCCACGTTCCTGTCGCTGCTGGGCCTGCCGCCGGCCAAGGACATGCCGGGCGTGATCCTGGCTGAGGGCCTGACCGAAGCCGGCCGCCGCCACGTCAAGCAGCTGGAGAAGCACCGCGTCCCCTCCTACCTGGAGCTGCGCCCCGTCGAGGGCGCCGAGGTCGGCGAGGATCCCGTCGTGGGCGAGGAGATCCGCAAGCAGTTGCGTTCGCTGGGTTATATCAACTAGTCGTGATCGGAAGACCGTTCCCATGTCGAAGCCGACTTCGCGGGCTGCATCCCTGCTGACGGCGATGATCGCGCCGCTGCTGGCGCTGATGCTGCTCGCTTCCTGCACCGTGGATTCCCCGCCCGACGATTTCGTGCACGAAGTCGGCGCCGTCGAGGGATACGTGCTCGTCGCCGGGCAGGGCACGGCGCTCGATATCAACGCACGCAGCCTGGTGACAGGCGGCACCCGCGTCACCAGTTCGACGGAGTCGGATTCGACCGGTTGGTACCGGCTGGACCTGCCGACGGGCTTCTATCGGCTGGAAACCGAGCTCTGGAGCGGTGGAAGGCGCGTATCGGCATATGACGACTCCGTCGAAGTCGGTCCGGGCGTCCTGCACCGCGACCTGTTGCGGGGGGTGGCCGAAATCGGGATCCGGGTGCCGCCGGAACTGGAAGGCAGGCATTGCAGTCTCCGCTTGGACGGCCTGTTCTCCACGTATTCGGATTCGAGAGCGTCGGCAATCGTCAGCGATGGGCTGCTGGGTTTCACCCTGCCCGCCCTGCAGCCCGGTGACTATCGGATGCAGCTGGAGGGCCTGGGCCAGAATCTCTACCTGCCGGGTACCTTGATGAGCGCAGAGGCCGACACACTGACCGTCGGTGCGCAGGATACGGCCGTTTACACGCTCGATCTTGCCGGAGCTTACGCCACGATCTCCGGCGCCGCGACGGGTAGTTGGCAGTCGGCGCTCTCGGCATCGCTCGGTGTCTACGCCGTCTCGGAGGGTGGGATGCTGCTCGCCGTCGCCGGTTGCGCGCAGGACGGGACCTTCGTGCTCGGCCTGTTCACGCCGCAGGACGTCCGTCTTCGCTTCGTGAGCAGCGGGGTGGAGCAGTGGTGCGGGGGCGACTCCTTCGAGACCGCGAGCGTGTTTCCCCTTCGGCCCGGCGATCACATCACAGGCGTCACGTACGTCGAGTCCGGCATCGAAGTCAGGCTCGAAGGTCCCGGACACCAGTTCGAATACCGGGCCGAGGTGTTCGTCCGCGACGAGACGGGGCGCGAATTCCAGCGGGACACCGTTTACGGCAATCCGTTCGTGATCTGCAATCTGAGGCCCGGCCGCCATTATCTGCGGCTGGAGGGGCTGTGCGACGACCAGATCTGGGCATCCCAGTGGTACGACGGCGCCCCCGGTCCGGCGGACGCCGTGCCCATCGATCTCCAGCCCGGTGAATTGCGGCAGGTCGTGATCAACCTGGTCGAGGGCGGCCGCATCTCGGGTGATCTGCTGACTCATGACGGAGATCGGCCCGAGTACGCGCGGATCGGGATCCACGACGGTGCGGGGGACCCGCTGTGCGGTTATCCCAGCTACGTCGAGGAAGGAGTCTACAGTTTCCGCGGCCTCGCCGACGGGGACTATTATCTGGCGGCGGACCTGCTGGGCGACGATGTCTGGTGGTATCCGGGCACGACGGTGTTCGCGGAAGCGTCGGCGATCGTGATCTCCGGGTTCGGGACCGTGTCGGATCTGGACTGGTCGCTGCCGGCGAGCACCGGGAAGGCGCGGCCATGAAGCGCCCGCGCGTCGTCGTCCTCTGCTGGTCGCTGACGGCGTCGGTGTTGATCCTGGCCGGCGCCGGCTGCGACGAATTCGCGGATCCCTACCGCACGATCGTCCCGTCGGGGCGCATCCAGGGTCGGGTCAGCACCGGCGGCCAACCGGTCGAGGCGTTCGTCTTCCTGGACCGGATCGATGATCACGACGAGAATCTGTCGATCCGGATGGAGGTCGCCGCGGACGGGAGCTTCGGCATGGAAGTGCCCGCCGCGGATTACGCCGTCTCACTCCAGTTGGACGAACTGCACCACCGTTACCGCTACGCCACGCCCCTGGCGTTCTACGGATCCGGGACACCCGATACGGTCCGCGTCGACGAGGCGCACTCGCCCGTGACGACCGATTTCGACCTGGGAGGACTCGCCTTCTCCATGGCGGTTTCCTCCCAACTCGACGGCGTGCCGGCCGCCGTGGTCGTGCACCGGCGCGACGATGCCGGAGACCCCTCGTTGCAATCCGCCTTCGACGACGTCGAGGCCGAGATCGTCGCTGGTCGTCTCGAAGCGCGGTTCACCGGTTTGCTGCCCGGCGCGTACCGGATCGAAGTCGTCTTGGGCGGCTCGTACGATTGGAGCAGCAGTTACCGGCACGAGCATTTCTGGTTGCCCGGCACGCGCAATCCCGCCGCGTCTCCCTGGTACGAAGTGTCGGCCGACACCGTCGTCACCGTGAATGCCGCCTTCACGGCGTTGCCGGCCCGCCTGGAGGGCCGCATCTCGGGAGCCTGGCTCGACTTGACGCCGGACTCCCGCCCGAGGCTGAGCTTCGTGACCCCGGATTCGACGGAGCTGATCGGCGACCTCGAAGTCGATCGCGACGGTGGCTTCGCCGTCGACTTCCTGCTGCCCGACCCGGTCAAGATCTTCGTCGCCCAGGAGATGATCGGGCAGTGGATCGGCGGCACGGGTTTCGCCGACGCCGAGGTTTTCAATCCGTCGCCGGGCCAGGCGATCACCGGCATCGACCTCGTGCAGTGCGGGCTGCTGCTGCGCTTCGTGCTGCACGATCCGCATCCCAGTGTGCTGCAGTTCCGTCTGTTCGATCCCGTCGATCTCACCCTGCTCTCCGTCGTCGATCTCTATGGGAGTTCCCGTTACGATTTCGGCATTCCCAATCTCAGGCCGGGCGCCTACCTCGCCCACATCGGACCAGAGCACGCCGGCTCCACCTCCTGGCGGGCGCAGTGGTACGACCGGGCGCCGACGGCCGAGCAAGCGCTCCCCGTCCTGCTCATGGAACCTGGCGAAATCGTCGAATTGGCCCTGACACTGGAACGCGGGGGCGAACTCGGAGGGCTCCTGGTGTTGCCCGCAGGATCGGAGTCCGACTACGTCGTCGTCGCCACTCCGGCGCAGGAGTGCGTCGAGTGGGGGCATCGGCTCGTGTTCCCCGTCGAACCAGGGTTCTCGTTGCTGGGTTTGCCGGACGGCGCGTACAAGGTGGGCGCGGTGCTCTCGGCGGATTACTACGGCGCGCCGGACTTTCCGCCGGCCGGGTTCGTATGGTATCCCGGCACCACGGACTGGAACGCCGCAGGCATCATCGAGATCATTGACGCCGCGACCGTGTCGGGCGTGGACATCGTCATCCCGGGCGCGTAGCGCCCGTGCGATATCGGCCCCGTGACCTGGATCCCGCCGGGGCGGCCGCCGCGTTCCCCATTGAACCGGCCGCCGCCGCCCACCCGAACCCGAGGAGGCGCGATGCGACGCTCGATCATCCTGACGACGGTCTCGGTGCTGGTGCTGCTGGCCGCGCTGTGGTGGCTGCAGGGCTGCGGCGGCGACGATCCGTCCGGACCGGGCCCCGATCCCGAGCCCCAACCCGTTCCGACCTCCCAGCTGGCGGGCACCGTCGAGTTGCCCGCAGGCTGGACCGGCGATCCCGCCACCCTGCGGGTGGTCAACGGACTGGCCTCGACGGGCTGCGACGCCGCCGGCGCCTTCTCCCTGAAAGTGCACACCGGACTCGACCAGCTGGCCCTGGTCCAGGGGCCCGCGGGCGAAACGGTGCTTATGGGCTGGTTCGGCGACGGGTCCGCAGTGCTCACGACGCGCTCGACCGCCGAAGTGCTCGCCTGGCTGTCGCTCGGCGCCTGGATGGTTCCCACCGACGGCGCCGAGTCGATCCGCGCGCTGCTGGCCGATCCCACCCTGGACCTCACCGGCGTGCAGGAAGCTTGGGCGGCGATGCTGGCGGCGACTCCCGACGGGCTTGCGTCCCCGGACCAGGGCCTGCACGACGCCCTGCTCGCCCTGACGTCCTCCCTGGTGCCCGAACCCGACAAGGGCGTGATCATCGCGCCCGGCGCGCAGCAGAGCGGCGTCGAGGTGCTCAACGAGGGCGGCATCAACCGCATCACCATCAAGAACAGCTACCGCCGCCGCGCGGCGGGTTTCGTGATGGAGCTGGGCTGGCGCAACACCAACGACGCCGAGCACGAGCTGCCCGACCCGCTCGTGGCCCACGAGCTGGAAGTGCCGCCGGTGGCCGCCTTCGGCGGCACGATCAACACCATCGTCGGCGCGCTCACCGGCGGCTTCGCCTACGCGCCCGAGTCGATGGACCCGATCCTGCTGGAGACGCGCGGCGACGCCAAGCGCACCTACTACCGGGTCGACGTGCTCGGCATGGGCCTCGAGGCGCCCGACGACCCTTCCTTGTACACATCCTACGAACTCGCCCAGGGCGAGTGGATGACGATGAAGTGCCTGGTGATGGACTACTTCATCCCGATGTTCCTGAACACCGCGGGCGCCGCGGGCACGGTCGCCGACAACGTCTTCGGCGACGACATCCCCGGCCAGGTGAACGACTTCGTCGGCCTGGTCTCCGGCGCCCTGCCCAACTTCCACGCGCTGGCGACCGACGGGCAGTTTTGGCCCGCGCTGCTGGAACTGTGGAACGCCGCCCTGACCAACGGCACGCTGCAGGGCTGGGTGCGCGACTTCATCGCCGACGGCTTGCAGGGGGCCCGCTTCACGGCCGACGAGTCGGCCGCGGTGATGGGCGGGGTCGAGCGGGCCTTCTTCCTGATCGGCATCGCGGACATCGTCGGCAACCTGGCCGACAACACGATCACCGGCTACCACTTCGGCCTGTGCAAGAAGGCCGAGAGCTGGGACGTGACGGCCACTAGTCCCGTGATCCACGTCGAGCCGCGCGGCGCACGGATCATGGTCCACGGCACCCAGTTGCTGACCCTGGTCGTCGACGACGACACCGGCGGCAACCCCGAGGGCTGGGCCTACGCCTATCGCTGGCGCTGCGCCGGGGCGCGCGGCACGCTCGTCAATCCCCAGGCTCCGGAAGATACGAGCAACGACTTCTTCACCAGCAGCGCCTTCGTCCAGTACGTGGCCGACGACGGCAGCGAAGGGATCGAGACGGTCACCTGCGAGCTGCACGTCGCGCTGGGCGGGGAGAGGACCTTCGTGCGTGCGGCGACAGCGACCCTGGAGGTCGTGCGCCGCCGCATCGTGCTCCCGGACACGATGCTCTCCTGCCCGCGCGGTCAGTTCCGCCTGTCACCGAGCCTCGACCCTCCCTTCGCCGGCGAAGGCACGGTCCGTTGGCATTGGCGGGGCGGCGGCGCCAACGGCACGCTGCGCGGCCCCGGTAACATCAGCCCTCCGTGGACCTCAACCACCGCGTGGGCCGACTTCCTGGTCGACAACGACGGTGGCGACGACGTGGTCACCTGCGTGGCTCGGCTCGACCTCGGCGGAGGCGTCGTCTCACCGGTGGACTCGGTCGACGTCATCATCCGCACGCCCGTGTTGCCCGAGATTGCGGGGGAGACTTTTTGCAATGAGATTTTGGGTAATGTGAACGGGTATTGCTGGGTGGAATTCCACATCTCGGTCCGCTGGCAGGCCTTGCCTGGTATTACCAGTTATCGCATCCAGGGCACGGGCTTCAACGACCCCTGGTACTACGGGACGTCGTTCGACGCGACCGTTCAGGAATCCGCCTGTGTGCACGAAGGTGGCGACCTGCTGTTCGGGCTGACCGGAGGTAGCGGCAACTGGTCATGCGGTGACCCTCCTCCCCCCGAATTGAGTTGCGATGGGAACATCTGGCGGTTCGCGGGCGCCGTCTGGGTCGTCACGCCGGTCTGTCCCTGAGGGACGCGGGAAGCGGTGACGCCGGGGCGCCGTGCCGTACATACGAGCAGAAAGGCATCCATGAAAATCGGCACCCACTACCGGCTCCTGTTGCGCGTGAGCACGCTCGTCGCCGTCGTCCTGGCCCTGAAGCTCGTCGTGCATTTCCTCGGGTGGGAAGTGATCTCGATCAACCCCCTGTTTTCCGGGATCGTCGCCGCCAACATCTTCCTCATGGGGTTCCTGCTCAGCGGCGTCCTGTCCGACTACAAGGAGAGCGAGCGCCTGCCGGGGGAGTTGAGCGCCTGCCTCGAGAACCTGTCGCAGGAAGTGTCCGCCATCAAGATCGTCAAGCCGGAGGCCGATGTCGGCGCCTGCCTGGTCGCACTGGCGCGGCTGAGCCGCGAACTCCTGGAGTGGTTCCACAAGCGGCAGCGCACGGCGGTGTTGCTGGAGCACGTCAACGATCTCACGCCCCAGCTGGCCCTGATGGAGCGGTGGTCCCAGGCGACGCTGGTGGCCCGGCTGAAGCAGGAGCAGGGCAACCTGCGGCGCACGATCATCCGCATCCACACGATCAGGGAGACCTCCTTCGTGTCCGCCGGCTACCTGCTGGCCGACATCACCACAGTGCTGCTGTGCGTCGGGCTCGTCCTGGCGAAGATCGAGCCGTTCTACGAGTCGCTGTTCTTCGTCATCGTCATCTCGTACCTGATGGTGTTCCTGCTCATGCTCATCAGGGACCTGGACAACCCTTTCGGCTACTACGAGCGCTATTCCGGGGCCGACGTTTCCCTCAGGCCGCTCGAGGACGCGGCCGCCCGCCTTGCGGCCGTCGCCGGCGTTGATGCCACGACTTTCGAAAGGACCACCGGGTGACCGCCGGCGCTTCCCCCGGCCGCGGAACGCCGCTGAAATCCCCGGCGGGGTGGCGATCGTGATGAGGTGCGTCGCCCTGCTGCGCGGCGTCAACGTCGGCCGCGCCAAGCGCGTCGCCATGGCGGACCTGAGGCGCCTGGTCGAAAGCCTCGG
>JANOEP010000018.1:0-28687 GCA_031441465.1 bacterium
GGCGGACCGCATGCGCTCGGTGTGGTAGAGCAGGCAGTGGCGGCCGAGCCGGCTGAGCTGGCGGTCGATGGTAGAGGGAGCGACGCGAAGGTCCCTGGCGATCTGTCGGTTGGCCATGCAGCCGGTGGTCTTGGTCAGCAGTTGCGGGAGGATGTCGGGGCGCTTGAGCCAGTAGGAAGTGGCGAAGGTCTGGGTGCTGAAGGAGCGGCGGCAATGGAGGCAGAGGAACCGCTGGATACGGTGCGGGCTGAGGTGTCTACGGTAGTAACCGATGCGTTTGAAGCGCCAGCCTGGGGCCAACTGCCTGTGGTGGCGGCAGTTGGGGTTGGGGCAGTGAGGCGGAATGAAGCGGGTGTCGTCGGTATGCATGCCCGGCCCGTGGCATCAAGCGGGCCGGGCACATTTTCAGCGGCACAACCTACTTGGCGAGGGTTAATCTGACTGTGCGAACACCGGACACCGTCACTAGTCGCGCCAAGTACACTCCCGATGCCGCACCCCGACCGTCCGCGTCGCGCCCGTCCCAGACCGCCTCGTGCGCCCCGGGCGGCAGGTCGCCGTCGACCAGCGTCCGGATCAGGCGCCCGGTGACATCGAACACCGCAAGCCGCGTTAATCCGGCGGTGGGGAGTGCGAAGCGGATCGTGGTCGTCGGATTGAACGGGTTGGGGTGGACGGCCGTGAAGGACGCGTCCACGATCGCGCCCGCCCCGGGAGCGTCCACCGTGCCCTCTCCAGCCGCTTCGATCAGCGCGGCGACGAAGAGCGGCGCCACGGCAAGGTTGGCGGCGGCGTTGGGATGCGAGTCGGGGCTGCTGCAGCTCGTGCTCTCGCAGTAAACCGTGCGCAGGGTGTTGCGGTCCGTCTCGTCGCGCGGCGTGGCCAAGGCGTCGAACAGGTCGAAGAAACGCAGGTTCGGGTGTCCCCCGACGAAAGCCGCCGAGCCGAGCCAATCGGCGAAGGCACGACCCCGGTCGGCCTCAGCCAACGTCGAGAGGCAGGGGTGCATCGGCGGGGGCGACATGATCAGGAAGACGTGATCGGGATGCAGGTCCAGCACGTCGCGGATCTCGAGGTACCAGGTCTTGTACTGCGCGAGCATCGCGTCGGTCTCGATCAGCGACCCCCCGTAGCACGACTTGAACGCGATCACCTGGTGGTTGGTCAGGATGGAGTCGCGCGCCGAGTTGGACGTGGTCCAGAGCTGGTGGAGGCCGACCACGTACGTGTCGTCGTCCGGGATGTGGTAATAGCGGCCCGGCATGGCCCCGTCCGGATCCATCAGGCCGATGGCGTTATAGTCGTGATCCCACAGCACGAACTGGGTCCCGTACTGGGTGTTGTAGTTGTCGATGAGCTGCCGCACGTTCCCTTCTTCCAGGATGTTGCGACCCACGGAATGGTGCAGCATGAACAGGTTGGTCAGCGCCCGGGCCGGCGTCGGCGCGGTCGCTGCCATCAGCAACAACGCCAGCAACACGAAGCCCGCGCGTTTGATTCGGTTGATCATGGTCACTCCCATTCACATTGAACGACAGATGGCGACACTCATGCCTGCGGCCCCTTCGACTCAGCCGGTTGCGAGACCGCAACGACAAAGCTCGCCCACGGAGGAGCCACTTGAGACATAAGCCACTTTCATGCCGATCTTATTTTATTGAATAATATATAGTTACATCGATCGCCTCGGGAGTGATCCCATCATAATGATGCGAGGGGGATTCCTGGGAATGGCGAGCTTCACCTGACGGATCGCCGCACACTCATGACCAGAACCGGAGAACGGGCAGCAATGACGAGAGCCTATCGGTCGCTTCGGACCCGATCCGGCGTGCACCTTCCCCGGCCGGCTGAGCCTGGTCTGTCGGATTCTTTGCAGGATGGGTCGATCGGGGCGGCTCCCTCAACTTGATGATCGTTCCGTCGTTATGAGGTGACCAGCTGGAACATCTCGACGGCAGGGGCCTAATCCGACGCACTTGCCTCGAACCCCGTGTCCGCATCCGCAGCCACCAGTACGCGGTTTTTTCCGCTGCGCTTGGCCTTGTAGAGCGCCGCATCCGCCTTATTCACGAGGTCCCGATACGTCCCGGTCTTCTTCCCGCACGACGCCACGCCGATGCTCACGGTCACCTTCCCGCCGCCGGGCAGGCGCTCCACCAGTTCCCGGTTCAGCCGGACGGCGATCACGCCGGCTTCCTTCACGGCGGTCATCGGCAGGATGACCGCGAACTCCTCGCCGCCGTAACGGCAGCAGATGTCTGCTTCCCTGGACACCCGCATGATGGTCCTGCCCATCGCGGCCAGGATCCGGTCGCCCTCGGGGTGCCCGTGCGTATCGTTGACGATCTTGAAGTCGTCGATGTCGATCAGGATCAGGGAGACGGCCGCGTTGTAACGCACATAACGCCGCACCTCCAGGTCGATCTGCTGGTAGAAGTAGGTATGGTTGAAGAGCCCCGTCAGGCCGTCGCGTAGCGACAGTCCCACAATTTCGTCGATGTGCTCCTCGCCCACCAGCGTGGCGGAATCCATGTAGGTCGTGATGTTCGAGAGATAATCCAGGGCGGCGACGACGATCCGGACGTTTCGGCCCAGGATCTTCGATAATTCGGCTTTGTGGTGCAGGATTTCCGTCCACAGGACTTCGGCGCTGTCCGGGGAGAAATACTGGTGCGTGATCGCGTAGAGAAGATCGGAATAGAAGCCGGTCCCGCGGCTCTTCTTGAGATCGCCGAGGAGGTTCTTCTCGGTTTTCGAGAGCGGCCTGTCCCCGGCCAGGGCCGACACCAGGTCCAGAGAGAGTGCGCCGAGGCCGAGGATCCACCACCTGCGATCAGCGTCGGCCTCGTCGGCGGGAGACGAAGGGTCGTTCGGGACTGTCATGATGGGCACCCGCTTTCTTCATGCCAAACCTGCCGATGCCGTTCACCTCGCCTGACGGCAGCATCGGGCCGCGACCCGACCATGGCTGACTCAGGCATCCCAATATAACCACAACCGGTGCGGGCTGCCTTCGCAGTACACAGCAGATCCCGGGGACGTAACATTGATCATCGATCGGGAGGGATCGATCGGTTCGGCTCTATCATCTTGACGATGGTCCCGCCGTTATGAGGGGACTTTCGAAAAACGTTCGCCGGCTGATCTGCCTCAATCTCCTGAATACAATCCACTTACGACCATCGGACCGGGCGGCACGGTTCATGCCATGTCCACGGAGAAGAACCGGTATCACGGCGCAGGCGACATGGTGTCGCCGCGAACCCGATGCGGAGCACCGACGGGAAAGGCTCGTGTCATGAGAATCATCGGTATCCTGCTCGCAGTCGCGGGCGTCATCGCGCTGGTCTACGGCGGAATCGACTACACCAGGAACCGCAATGTCCTCGAGGTGGGTCCGTTGAACATCACCACCACCGAACACAAGTCCTTCCCGATCCCGGCCGTCGTCGGCGTGGCTGTATTGGTCGTCGGCGTCGCGCTTCTGGTGGGCGGCAACCGCCGATCCAAGATCCTGTGATCCTCGACGAATCATCGCCCGGAGCGGGGCAACGTCACGACCTGCGAACGCACCGGGGCGACGCCCCGGACGCCGGTGTCCTGATCGGCCTGCAGTGCGCCGAAGTGGATCGACGCGTTGCCGATCGCGCCGCAGCCTACGCCCGAGGGGTCAAGCGCGGCCTCGACGTGGCCATATCGATCGTTGCCCTGACCGTCTTCATCGCGGCCCTGACCCTGCTCGCGCCTGCCATCAAGCTCGACTCGCGCGGCCCGGTCTTCTTCCTGCAGCCCCGCATCGGCGTCGACCGACGACGACGGCGTTCGCCCTGCCCGCCGCACCTCGATCGGCGCCACGTCATCAATCCGGGGCGGCCCTTCCGGATCTTCAAGCTGCGCACGATGTGCCTGGACGCCGAGGCCGACGGACCGCAGCTGGCCGTGAAGGACGACGAGCGCGTGACCCGGGTAGGCCGAGTCCTTCGCAAGTCCCGGCTGGACGAGTTCCCGCAGTTCGTCAACGTCCTGCGGGGCGAGATGAGCGTCATCGGACCGCGTCCGGAACGGCTCTGCTTCATCCGCCAGTTCGAACACGACGTGCCGCGCTACCGCGAGCGCCTGGTCGTCCTGCCCGGCATCACCGGCCTCGCCCAGGTGATCAACGGCTACGACACCGACCTCGCTTCGGTCCGGCGCAAGGTCGTCCTCGATCGCCGATACATCGCCAGCCTCGGCCTACGGACCGATCTGAAGATCCTGGCCCTGACCTTCAGGGTCATGCTCGACGGCGAAGGCGCCTACTGAAGTCGATCCGGCTCAAGGGATCTGCCAGCCGACGGACACGGCCGAGTTCCCGTCGGCGAACCCGCGCGCCGCATCGATCCGGAGCTGACCTGCCACACCCAGCCCTTTCAGCCGCAAGCCCGCGCCGCCGTCCACCTGCCACGGGACCCGGCCCGCTCGCCCCGTGTCCCAGGGCCTGGCTCCGTCGACGAAGAGAATCCAGCCGAATTGCACGGCTCCCGGCTGCCGGAACCAGGCCTGCCTCTCGATCGTCGCGTGGGCGAGCGTACGCCCGAAGACCCGGCCCTCGATGACGCCTCCAGCCAGCAGGGGATGGGCGCGCAGGAGCGGGGCGCGCCCGTCGCCGGTTCCCGCTCCGGACCAGAGAGCCAGCGGTGCTTCCGGGGTCGCATGGAAGACTCCCAGCCGGCCCTGCCATCCGTCACGCTGATCCACGCCGCGCGAGCACCCTTCGAGGGACAGGCCCCCGGTCCCGAACGGAGCGCGGTTCTCGAGACTCCGCCACCGCGCCAGTTCCGCCCTCAGCGCTAGGCGGTCGCCTGCCCATCGCGTCTCCGCGCTGCCCGACAGCGAGAGATGGGTTCCCCGGTCGGCCCACGCATCCAGCGCCGCACCGATCCCGAGACGGAAGTCCGGGCCGAACCAGTCCGCGAAGGAGAGGGACGTGCGTCGGCGCTCCTCCAGACTCGTGCCGGCGCCCGCCGGGCCGCTCCCCTCGGGAAGAACCCGGGCCGCATAGGTCTGTCGCTCCCAGAACCCTTCCACGCACCAGACGCCGGGTCGGCCTCCGGCTGCCGGCACGGCCAACGCCAGCAACACTCGCGGCCGCTCCCGCCACCAACTCCACCCGGCGGACCACAGCTCCCCGTTCCCCGTGGGGCTCGCCACTTCGATGGTGACGTCGTGCCGCAGCAGGGCCTTGATGGCGGCGCTCCCGACGTCCCAAGGTCCATCGAACACGCGGGGACGCTCCAGCACGGTCGCGTTCACCTGGACGATTCCAGCCGGCAATGGCCTCAGGCTCAACCGGGAGGCCGACCTGGCCGGTAACTCCTCCAGACGCCGGCAGGCACGGCGGAAGGATTGTGGCGTGAGTAATTGGCCCGGCGGCAGATCGAGCTGGGCGGCCGCGGCGGCGTAGCGGATGCGCTCCAGGCCGTCGATGCGCGTCAGATCGGTCAGGGGTTCCGACAAGCGGTTCCAGGCACGGAGCGCGCCATCCACATCCCCGAGCAGGAAGCGGCTGCCGGCCAACAGCCGACACGCGTGGGCATCGCTCGCGTCGAGCGCCAAGGCGCCCTCCGCCAGCCGGCTTGCGCCTTCCCAGTCCTCGGCGCGGAACCGCAGGCCCGCGCGCTCCCGCAACGGCAGGGCGGACCCGGGGTACAGTGCCTGAGCCGCGAGGAACCCGAGTTCCGCGCCGGCGAAGTCACCTTGCCGAGCCAGGAGAATACCCGCCTCCACCAGAGTGTCGCACCCCTCCGGAGCGACGGTCACCGGGAGATCAGCCGCGGCGGGATTCGGAACGTCTCCCCCCCCGGACGATTGCGGTGGGAGGACCAGCAACGCCCAGTTGCCGCTCCCGGACCAGGCGGACTCGAACTCCGCCTCGCGCACGGCCCGGAACGGCCCCACGTTGGGATCGTGGACGATCACCCACCCGTTGGCCCACGCTACGAGCACCACGTAGTGATAGGAGTCGGCGCCCGCCCGCAGAAGGGCGATGACCGGTCGACCCTGGGCGAGGTGATCTTCGACCACGGCCGCCGTTCCCGCCAGGGAGAGCGCGGTCCAGCCATCGGCCTCGACGGCCTCCACGAGAGCGCCGGCCTGGATGCCGGCCTGGCCGGGCTCCGCCAGAGCTGCGAAGTCCTCGGCCATGACGCCGGTCCTACCCCAGAAACGCAGGACCATGGCGAGGGCGGCCCCGCCGCACAGCGCGCCGCTCTGGGGCACATATGGAACATCGAGGAGCTGGACCCTTTCCGGCGCGCTCCTCTCGACGCTAGGCGATTCGGCTGTCGCCCGGGCGAACCCGGCAAGTGCGACCGCCGACACGCAGAGTCCGGTTGCCAGCCACGCTCTCATGGCTCGGGGGCTCAGTTCGAGATGAGGATCAGGAGCAGCAGGATGATGATGATCGCGGTCGTCGAGATGACGACATTGCCATCGCCGCCTGCGAGCCCGTCGTTGACCGTTCGGGCCTGCGCCGCCAGCGATGCGAGCGAGGTTCCCGACAGGACCGCAGCGGCGGCGCTGGCCCGCTCGAGATCCAGACCGGCGGCCCCGGCAACGCGGCGGACGTCCTCCCGCTGCAGCATGACCTGGATCACCTGCCGGTCAGCGTCGGCCTGGTCGATCTGCTGATCGATCATGACCAGGATCTCGTGATCGCCGACGACATGGCGCGGCTGATCGGCGGCCGGATCGGCGGCCGCCGCGCCGCCGGCGAACACCAACATGCAGACGCCGACGGCGCTCGCCCTCGCAACGGCCTGGGCGAATCGCTTGAATTCGTTCATGACGCACTCCCATTCGTGTGGTGACCCATCAGTCGATCCATCACGAGCTTTGCAATCGACATGCCGCGACGCAACAAAGTCGTAACCATCTGTTATCATGACTGTTGTGTTGCAAAGCCTACTGGGGAGCACCCTCAAATTGGAGCCGGCATCCATCACAATGATCGGAGTGATTCGTCGCCGATCCCGAGGCGGCTAATCCGGTATCTCGGCCTCGACGAGCTTCGCCAGCATCACGAGCGATTCCTGCCACCCGAGATAGCACATCTCGACGGGGATGACTTCGGGAATCCCCTCCTGCACGACGTTCACCTCTGTCCCGCAGGACACCACGCTCAATGTGATCGTCGCCTGCATCTCGCCGGGCAGATTCGGATCGTCGAACTTGTCGGTGTAGCAGATCCGCTCGTTCGGCACGAGATCGAGATACTCGCCCCCGAAGGCGTGGCCGTGCCCCGTCGTGAAGTTCGTGAACGACATGCGGAACGTGCCGCCGATCCTGGCGTCCAGATGGTGGACCTTGCCGGTGAAGCCGTGGGGCGGCAGCCACTTGACCATCGCATCGGCGTCGAGGAAGGCGCGGTACACCCGTTCGGGGGGCGCCCGCAGAACGCGGTGGAGTCGGACCGTGCCGGTTGCCATGGTGATTCCTCTCCTCGATGACCGGATTCCCGGCCACCGACTCGGTATGGGTCGAGCGCTTCCGCGCCGGCGCTTCAGGAATGCATCACGAAAAACATGAGCGCTCCGATCCGCAACGTCGACCGGACGATGCTCCCGCTTCCATCTCCCCGGTCGTCCCGGGTTGGCGCGCGCCGTCCCGTGTCACCGCACGTGATCGGGCTGCGGCCGGTACTGGCCACGGGAGTCCAGATAATGCGCCCACAAGATCCTGGCCGCGACCGAGCGCCACGGGCCCCACGCGGCCGCCATCGCCAGCTGCTCGTCCCGTGTGGGCGGGGCGGCGAGGCGCTTGATGTCGCGGAGCGCCGAGGCCAGGGCCAGATCCCCCTGCGGCCAGACGTCGGGCCGCCGCAAGGCCATCAGGTAATAGATGTCGATGCTCCAAGGCCCGAGTCCTGGGACTCCCAGCAACTCCCGGCGCCCCGCTTCATCGGGACTGCGCGCGACCGCCGCGAGATCGAGTCGGCCGTCGAGGACGCGGGCGGCCAGGCCGTGGCAGTAGGCGGCCTTCTGCCGCGTCAGGCCGAAGTCCCGCAGCCCGCCTTCCTGCGCGGCTTGGACCGCCTCCGGGGTCATCGCGCCGAGGTGGCGGACGAGCCGCAGGTAGAGCGTGCGGGCCGCGGCCAGCGACACCTGCTGCTCGAGGATGATCCGGATGAGTGTCGGGAAACCGGGGTTGCGGCCCCACAGCGGGGGGATGCCGAGACGGCTGACGACGGCGCCCAGGTCGGGATCCCGCTCCACGAGTCGACGCGCACCTTCGCCGAGCGTGGTCGCGGTTAGGCGCCGCGGCGGGCTGTCGGGGGATCTTGGCTCCAACAGTTGTCGATCCAGTCTGATCTGCGGAACACCGCAAGACCGCTATTCGGCTTTCTGCTCCGATACCGCCCGGATCGCCTGCTCCAGCGCCCGGTTGAATTCGTCCGGACGGTCCATCATCAGGAAATGGTCCGCGCCCTTGATGATCACGGCGTCGTAAGTGGCCATGTGCCGTCGGTTCGCCTCGTAATTGACGGGCCACCGGTCCCCGTTGATCGTCACGACGGGGATGCGCAGCCCGTCGAAGACCCTGGCCGCATCCCCCGTCACGTACTGCGACATCAAGGCGTCCATCGCGCTCAGGGCGACCGTCGGCGGCGCGCTCGAGATGTCCGCGAGGATCCACTCGCGGAGCTGGGGATCGGTGTCCGCAGAGATCATCGCCTCCACGAACTGCCGGCTCCCGGTCCGGAAATCGTCCCTCAGCGGGGCGAGCATTCCGTCGAGTTCCTCGCGCGTCATCGGGTATTCGACGTCTTCCAGGGTGTCCACGCCGATCAGGCCCACAACGACGTCGGGCATGAGGCGGGCGGCCTCCGCGATCACCGAGCCTCCCATGGAATGACCGATCAGGACAACGCTGCGGCTGCCCGTCGCCTCGGTCACCGCCCGGACGTCCTCCCCGAACGACGCCATCGTGTACTGCGAGCGCGCGGTGCCGGAGTGTCCGTGGCCGGCGAGGTCCAGCGCGATCACACGATGATGCTGCGAGAAATGAGGCAGCTGAGCGCGCCAGTAGCGGGCGTCGCAGCTCCAGCCGTGCACGAACACGAGGGTCGGCTCCCCGGAGCCGCGGACCTCGTACGAGATCGGCACGCTGTCGCTGGATACGGCGAAGTGAGGCCAGTCCGTTTGCGCCGGCGCCCCTCCCGCGGCGAGGATCAGGAAAGCCAGGCAACAGACCAGGGTCCTCGCGCGTCCGGCTGACGGTTTGACGGCATTGACGCGGCAAGCCCGTACCACGCGTGCACTGTCGATCATGATGCCCCCTCCGAGTTCGCCGTGAATGACTCCGCACTTCCGTCGGCGGGGTGTCGGTGCGCGTGTGTTCCCGGTTTCCGCCGCCCCCGCGGCCGGTTCGTGGAGCATACGGCGCCGGAGCCTACCGCACCAGCGCCACCACGAAGAGGCCCGGCCGCCTTGCGGCGTCCAGGACCCTGACGTAGAAATTCGCTGTCCACTTCAGGGGTGGGACGGAAGGGCCCCCGAGACTGCGCCTCGGGGGCCCCATCGGCGGAGTCCGCCGTCAACCGTGCTTGCGGGCGAACGCGTCCATGAAGTCGGCCAGGGCCTGGACGCCCTCGACCGGCATCGCGTTGTAGATGCTCGCGCGGCAGCCGCCGACGCTGCGGTGGCCCTTGAGGCCGCTCATCCCGGCCGCCTTGGCCTCCTTGATGAACTGGCCCTCGAGGTCCTCGCTCGGCAGGCGCCACACGACGTTCATCTTGCTGCGGCAGTGGGCGGCCACCGGGCAGCGGTAGAAGCCGGCGTGCTTGGCGATCATGTCGTACAGCATCTGCGAGCGCCGGGTCGCGAGCTGCTCGGCGCCGGCCAGGCCGCCGTGGGCCTTGACGTGCTCGAGCACCAGCGCGGAGACCCAGATCGGGAAGACCGGCGGCGTGTTGTACAGCGAATCCTCCGCGGCGTGGACCTTGTAGCTCAGGTACGCCGGCAGGTCGTCGCTGCACTTCTCGAGCAGGTCGTCGCGGATGATGACCACCGCCATGCCGGCGGGGCCGAGGTTCTTCTGCGCGCCGGCGTAGATGAGCCCGAACTTCTCGAGCGGGACCGACCGGCTCAGGAAGTCGCTGCTCATGTCGCAGACGATCGGCACGGCGCCGGCGTCCGGCCAGCCCTGCCACTGCACGCCGCCGATGGTCTCGTTGCTGGTCATGTGCAGGTAGGCCGCCGCCGGGTCGACCTTCAGGGAGGCCGGATCGGGCAGGTTCATGAAGCTCTCGGGCGCGCCGTCGTAGATGACCCGCGGCTTGCCGATCTTCTTGGCGTCGGCGAGCGCCTTCTTGGCCCAGGTGCCGGTCACCGTGAAGTCGCACGCCTTGGCGCCGGCCAGCAGGTTCAGCGGGATCATGCCGAACTGCAGCGTGGCGCCGCCCTGCAGGAACAGGATCTTGTAGTTCGCGGGCAGGCCCAGCAGTTCGCGCATCAGGACGCCCGCCGACTCGTGCACCTTGCTGTACTCGGGGCCGCGGTGGCTGGCCTCGATGAGCGACAGGCCGCTGCCCTGATAGTCCACCATCTCGTCGCGCACGCGCTCCAGGACGGGCAGCGGCAGGGTGGACGGACCGGCGCTGAAGTTGAAGATGCGGGACATGGCTACTTACCTCCGTTGACGTAGTCCGTGATGATGGTCTGCACTTCGTCGCCGATGCGCAGCAGGTTTTCCTTGGTGCTCGCGCCGAGGTGCGGCGCCATCAGGACGTTGGGCGCCTTGAGCAGGGGGTAGTCGGCCGGCGGCGGGTCGCTGGGCCACACGTCGGTGGCGTAGGTCCCGACCTGCCCGCTCGCCAGCGCGGCGGCCATGTCCGCGGCGTTGACGCACTTGCCGCGGCCCGTGTTCACGATCACGACGCCCTTCTTCATCTTGGCGATGGTGGCGGCGTTGATCATGCAGTCCGTCTCGGGCGTGAAGGGCGTGTGCATCGAGATGTAGTCGGCGTCGGCGACCAGCGCCTCGAGCGTCGGCTTCACGGCGGCGAAGTCGCTGCCCGGGACGAAGGGGTCGAAGTACTGGACCTTCATGCCGAAGGCGGCGGCGCGCTTGGCCA
Source organism: bacterium (assembly GCA_031441465.1). Taxonomy (GTDB): domain Bacteria; phylum Krumholzibacteriota; class Krumholzibacteriia; order LZORAL124-64-63; family LZORAL124-64-63; genus PNOJ01. Next base: position 11,117 of record JANOEP010000018.1, read on the forward strand.
CCTCGCGCGCGATGTTGCCCATGCCGATCAGGCCGAGGGTCTTGCCGAACAGCTCGGTCCGCTTCAGCTCCTTCTTGAGGAACTGGCCGCCGGCGGTGGTGGTGTGGGCCTCCACCAGGCGGTTGGGCACCGCGAGCATCAGCGCGAAGGCCAGTTCCGCCACCGCGATGCTCGACGACTTGGGCGTGTTCACGGCCTTGATGCCGTGGGCCTTGGCGTACTCGCGGTCGATGTTGTCCATGCCCACGCCGCCGCGGATCACCAGCTTCACCTTGGGGGCGCCGGCGAACCACTCGGCCGTGCACTTGGACTTGCTGCGGATGAGGACCACTTCGGCCTCGGGCAGCCGGCCGTGGTCTTCGGTGACCTCGCCGAAGCGGGCGAGTTTGGCGGGCAGCGAGCCGTCGAAGGCGTCGGCGATCAGAATCAGCATGACGTGTTCCCTTTCACCTGAGTGACATTCTCCACGTGACTTTCAACCATCGAGCGATCGGACCACGACGCCCGAGCGCAGCTTCGGCTCGAACCACGTGGACTTCGGGGGCATCACTTCGTTCGCGTCGGCGATGGCCATCAGCTGCGCGACGCTTACCGGGTACAGCGCGAACGCCACCTTCATGTCGCCGCGGCAGCGCCGCTCCAGTTCGCTGGTGCCGCGCATGCCCCCGACGAAGTCGATGCGCTTGCTCGTGCGGGGATCGGCGATGCCGAGGATCGGCGCCAGCAGGTTGTCCTGCAGGATGCTGGCGTCGAGCCCTTTCACCGGATGTTCCGCGGGGTACGTCCCGGGCTTCGCGGTGAGCCGGTACCAACGGTTCTCGAGGAACATGCCGAACTCGTGCACGCCGGCCGGTTCGGCTGCGGAGGTGGGCGCGACTTCGAACGACGCCGCGACACGGGCGAGGAAATCCTCCGTCGTCAGGCCGTTCAGGTCCCGCACCACGCGGTGGTAGCCCATGATCCGCAGCTCGTCGTCGGGGAAGAGGGTCGCCAGGAAGAAGTTGTACGCTTCCTGGCCGGTGTGCCGCGGGTTGCGGTCGCGGAAGAGGTTGCGGACGCGGAAGCCCGAGGCGCTGCGGTGGTGGCCGTCGGCGATGTAGACCGCGTCGACGTGACGGAACGCGTCGCGGATGTCGGCGACCGACCGGGGATCGTCGATGCGCCACAACGTGTGGCCGATGCCGTCGGCGGCGACGAAGTCGGCGACGGGCGCCCGGGCGCAGGCCCGCTCGATGAGCGCGTGGACGTCGTCGCGGTGCTTGTAGGTCAGCAGCACCGGGCCGGCGTTGGCGCGCAGCATCTCGGTGTGGCGCGCGCGGTCGTCCTCCTTCTCGCGGCGGGTGTGCTCGTGCTTCTTGATGGACCCGTCCTCGTACTCCTGGGCGCTGACGCCGGCGACGAGGCCGCGCTGCACATGGTCGCCCATGCGCAGCTGGTACACGTAGAACGACGGCTCGGCGTCATAGGCGAGCACGCCCTGGTCGATCATCCAGCGAAACGTCTCGACGCTCTTCTCGTACACGGCGTCGCCGTGGACGTCGACGTCCGGCGGCAGGTCGACCTCGGCCTTGGAAACCCGCAGGAAGCAGTACGGGTTGCCCGCCGCCATCTCCCGCGCCTCCGCGGAATCGAGGACGTCGTAGGGGGGGCTGGCGACCTGGTCGACGAGATCGGGCCGGGGTCGCAGTCCCCGGAAGGGGCGGATATCCGACACGTGGAGCCTCCTTGACGGACAAGCGATGGGCGCGTTGCGGACCGGCCGGTTGCTCCTGAACTAGGAGCAGGAACATCCCGGCGTTCAGCCGTAGCCGAGCCAGTAGTGCTGGTAGGGAAGCAGACACTTCTGGAGGTAGGCGGCAGCCGACTCACGGTCGTCGAAGGCCCTGATGTCCTGGCTGCCCAGATCGTAGGACTCGACCACGGCCCACAAGGCGCCGATCCGCACCAGCCGCAACAGTCCCCCCGCACCGGTCACATGGGACTCCTCGACGTGGATCGCGTCGAGCAGCGGCTCCCACTCGGCCGTCCTGAGGTGGACGCTTTGGCCTTTGGCGAGATGAGTCTTGAGTGTCCTGAGCGTCATCGCCGTTCCAGGCTTTGGTTTGATCCCCACCTGTGAAGTTATTGTCTGATGCGGTTATTTCCACAACAATCTTAACTCGGGGGAGCGTCGGCGGCAATACATCGGTAAGTCCCTTCACACATTGAAGTTGAACAACCTGCTGTGGTGGGGGGCGCTGGCCGGTCACATCCTGTGACCGGCGACGCTCGACTTTCGGGTCCCTGCGCCCTCCTGGCGCAGGGACCCTTCAGACGCCCCCACCACAGCAGGTTGTTCAACTTCAATGTGTTGCGGGGCTAGTCGACGTCATCGTAGGCGGCGGCGCCGCTTTGCCAGCGCATCGAGAGGCCGGGAAAACCGAGGGGTGTGAGGTCTTGGTCGACCCACCAGAGGTCGGCGCGGACGGGGTCGACCACGATGTCTGTGGAGCCGGGGATGGCGCGCAGGGTGAGCGTTCCTTTTTGCCAAGGGACGCCGGGGTGGACGGACACGGTCAGGCGGGCGGGTCGGTCCAGGGGGACGGTGAGGGAGGCGCCCGGCGCCGGGGTGATGCGCAGGGAGTCGGGACGGCTGATGCCGAGGGGCCTGTAGATCAACTCCACCAGGTCGCCGAAGACCGGCTCCGCGCCGACCGCGTGCGCCACCGGCGCGACGACGGGGCGGGACCACGCCGAGGGCATGAGCTGCGTCTCGATGACGGGCTTCAGCGTCGTCACGGCGACGGTCGTCACGGCGGCGACCAACCCGGCCAGCATCAGGCGGCGCGACCGGGGCCGCAGTTCCGCCCGATGCGCCCAGCCCACGCCGGCCGCCGGCAGCAGCAGCGCCAACAGCGGCAGATGCAGGCGCGAGAAGGCGATCGTCAGCAGCGGCCCGACCGCGCCGGCGAACGTCAGCAACAGCAGCGCGCGCCGGTGCCGCAGCCGCCCGGGGATCAGCAGGCCGCACAGCGCGAGGCCGGCCAGGGACAGGTAGGCCGCGAAGGTGAGCGCCCAGAGCGCCGCGATCAAAGGCAGGGGCAGCGGCCGCACCACCGCGTGCACGAGGTGGCGTACCGGGAACATGTCCGCCGACCACAGCAAACCGGCGCGCTCCACGACACGGCGCAGCGCGGCGCCGGGGTCGCGCGCGACCTGATCCAAAGCGTAGACCTGCATGGCCGCGTCCGGCGCGAGCCCGCGCGCCGCGGCGAACGTCCCGACCTCGCGGCGCAGACGCGCGTGAGTTTCGGGGCCGAGCCACGTGGCCCCCTCGCCCTTTTCGATCAAGGGGTTGTTGCCCAACGCCAGGTTGAAACCCGTGCCGGTGGCCAGCAGGACCGGACGGCCCTCGTGACGCCACAAGGTCGCTTCCCAGGGCAGGATCGTCAGCACGGCGACCAGGACCATCGCGCCGGCCGCGCGGCGGCGGCCCACCCAGCAACGGCGGGGGCCGAGGAAGGCGAGCGGCAGCAGCAGCAGGTACGGCAAGCCGGCCGGTCTCGTCAGCATCAGCAGGCCCAGGGCCAGGCCCGCGGTGGCGGCGCGCCGCAACTGCGTCCGACCGCCGGCCGCGTGCACGGCGACGTCGCGCGCCGCCAGGGCCCTCTCCCAGGCTCCCAGCAGCAACAGGATGTACAGGGGCTCGGCCCACAGCGACGCGCCGAAGAAGTTGAACGCCGGGTAGAGCACGTGCAGCCAGGCGGCGGCCGCCGCGGCGCGGCGGTCGGCGAGCCGGCGCGCGATCAGGTAGACCAGCGGCGTCGCGAGCGCGCCCCACAGCGCCGACAAGACGCGGGCGCGGGCGGCGCCGGCGCCGTCGGCCGTGTAGACCGTGCTCATCAGCAGCGGATGCAGGGGCGGTTGGAAGCCGCGGTCGTAGGCCTGCTCCCAATGCTCGGGGGCGATGTCGCCGCGAGACAGGTCGGCGGTGACGGCCTGCCAGCCCTGGGCGCGGCGGTCGTAGCCGTACTCGTCGAAGGAGGGCCGCGCGTCCGACTTCAGCAAGACGACCACGGTCGCCAGGCGCGCCAGCAAGGTGATCAGGAACAACAACAGCAGCAGACGCCGCTCGCCCTTCGGCACGCTCACGTCCGCCCCGTCCCATGTCGTTCCGCCACGGCGAGGCGTTCCACGGCTTCGGCCATCCGGTCCCAAGAGTAGCGTGCCTTCTCGCGCGCCACCGCGACCGAGAAGGGGCCCGCGCGGTCCTCGTCGAAGTAGCGGATCAGCGCCGCGGCCAGGGCGGCCGGATCGGACGGCGGCACCAGGTAACCGGTCTCGCCGTCGCGCACGACCTCGGGCAGGCCGCCCACGTCGGTCGCCACGACCGGCAGGTCGTAGTTGTAGGCGATCTGGACGATGCCGCTCTGGGTGGCCGACACGTACGGCAGCGCGGCGACGTCGGCGGCCAGGAACCAGTCCTCGACCTCCTCGTCCGGCGCGTAGCCGTCGCGCCAGATCAGGATGTCGTCGCACGCGGCCGCGCGCCGCGCCGCGGCGTAGACTTCGCCGTCGCCGTAGACGTCCCCGACCACCACCACGCGGATCCCGTCGCCGTAACGTTCACGCAGGCGCGGCAGCGCCGCGATCAGGTGGACCACGCCCTTGTAGGCCTTGATGAAGCCGAAATAGAGCACCACACGCCCGTCGGCGGGCAGCCCGAGCGCGGCGCGGGCCGCCGCGCGGGATCGCCGCGGGCGACCGGGCACGCCGAAGTCGTAGACCGGGTGCGGGCAGTCCACCACCCGCGCGGGATTGGTGCGCGGGGCCGTGGCGAACAGGTCGCGCCGCACCTGATCGCTCTGCGCCACGAACCCGTCCCCCTGACTCAGGGCGAGCCGGGACAGCGGGCCCGCGAACGGGTAGCGCTCGTGCGCCACGACGTTGTCCAGCACGTAGACCACACGCACGCCCCGCGCCCGCAGCCGGCGCGCCACGCCCCAGTAGCCGGGCGCGAAGAACGGCAGCCAGAACTTCATCACCACCACGTCGGGGCGGAACGCCAGCAGGTCGTCGGCGGTGCGCCGCCAGCTCCAGGGATCCCAGGGTACGAAGCGGCACGAGTCGGGCGCCGGCATCCAGGCCGCCGTGGCGCCGGTCTGGCTGTGACCGGGAAAGAGCGGGTCCGGGTACTGGCGGCGGAAACCGGCCCAGTGCACCTCGTGGCCGCGCGCGACCAGGGTGCGGTGCAGCATCGCCAGCCAGGTGACGATGCCGCCGTGGAAGGGAGGGGCCGGCCCCAGCAGGCCGATCCTCATCGCGCCGCCGCCTGCCGGCGGACCGCTGCGAACACCGTCTCGGGCCGGAGCGTCGGCAGGCAGGGCTCGCTTTCGCGGCACCGCGGCTCGAAGTAGCAGGTGCAGGTCTTCTCGGGCGCGAGGATCTCGCCGCGGCCGTACAGCTCGAACTCGGCGGGGTTGAAGATGTTGTTCAGCAGGACCAGGCGTTTGCCCAGGCCGATGGCCAGGTGCATCGCCATCGTGACGGCCGAGACCACCACGTCGCAACGGTCCATCACGCCCACGAAGGCGTCCAGCGCGAAGGTGCCCGGGTAGTAGGCGCCGGTGGCCGCGGCGAGGCGGCGGTTGCGCGCGTCCTCGTCGGGCCCGCCCAGCAGCATCACGCCCAGCCCGTCCTCATGCAGACGGGTCGCCAGCGCCGCCCAGTGCTCTTCGGGCCACAGGCGGCTGGTCCAGCGCCCGCCGCATCCGGTGTTCAGGCCGACCAGGGCGCGTCCGGCCGGCGCTTCCAGTGGCGGCGGTGCGGCCGGACGGTCCAGTTCGTAGGGTTCGCCCCCGAACTCCCAGCCGCAGATCGCGAAGATCTCCTGCAGGTAGGACCGCGTGTTCGCCCGGCTGAGGTCGTCGAACAAGCCGGTCAGGAACTTGGCGCGCGCGGCCTCGCGCACCGCGGGCTGGCAGTAGCCGTCGTTGCGCAGGGTGAAGCCCTGGCGCCGCGACGAGCGGGACTCGCTGGTCAGCGCGCAGGCCTCGGGGTCCTTGTCCAGGTTGATGATCAGGTCGAAGTCGGTGTTGCGCACCCAGAGGATCGAGGCGGCGTCGAAGCGGCGCCGGTCGGGCACCGACGCCGGCACCAGTTCCGGATAGTACGACAGCCAGGTGAGCAGGTGGCGCGGGTACTGGCGGCGCAGCGCCGCGAGCAGCGGCGTCGTGCGCACGACGTCGCCCGCCGCGCCCAGCTTGATCAGCAGGATGCGCCCGCAGCGCGGCGTGAACTCGGGACAGCCCTGGCAGTGGACGCCGCGCTCCTTGTGGGGGGCGCAGGGCCGGTCGCCGCGGAAGTGCAGGCAATCGCGCCGGACCTCCATGTCAGGGGCCTCCTTCGGGGTCGAGTTGCCGCAGCAGCGTGCCCGCCTCGCGATCGAGGTCTCCGGGCAGCCCCAGCTTGCGGGCGAGTTGCAGCGCGTCGCGGGCCTGGCCGGGGTTGGCCAGCGCCAGGTGCAGCCGGGCGAGTTCGAAGGCGCCCAGCGCCTTCTGCCCGCGGTCGGCGGCGTCGCGCACCGCTTGGTCGAAGGCCGCCAGGGCGCCGTACAGGTCGCTCCGTCCCTGCAGGATCCGGCCCAGACGGCGCTGCGCCTCGCTGCAGGTCCATGCCGTGGCCCCAGGCTCCGACAGCGCCAGGCGGCAGGCCCGCTCGGCGCCGGTCGTGTCGCCGGCGGCCAGCATCCCGTCGGCGTCGGCCAGCAGCGGCGAACCGTGGACGCGCACGACGTCGAGTCGGCGGCGCAGTTCCTGACCGACGTCGGCGAGTTCCGGCGGCAGCCGGTGATCCAACGCCCGATCCAGGTGCGCGGCGGCCGCTTCCAGGTCGCCGCGGTTCTTCGCGAGGCCGGCCAGCATCAATTCCGCGGCCGCCCCGTCCTCGCCGAGTTGGACCGACTCGGCGAACAGCGCCTCGGCGCGCTCGTTCTCTCCGGCCTCGAGCGCCTCGAGGCCGCGATTCATGACGTACCCGTAGGCCTGCCGCGCGTCGTCCGGCGGCGGGCCGAGGAACTTGACGGTGAAGACGCCGCCCCCGGACAGGTCCGCCGTGATCGTCACCGCAACGGCCTCGTCGCGGCCCCAGGGGACGCGGACCTCGTGATGGGACTCGTTGTTCAGCTGGTAGAGCAGCGAACCGTCGGTCAGGCGCAGCACGTTCACGTGGCAGAGCAGCTGGTCGCCGTCGACGGTCAGCCGCCAGGCCCGCACCGGGAGCTGCGAAAACTCGACCCGGAACTGCACCGACTCCCCGCCCCGCAGCAGGTACGTCTCCTGCCCGCGGGCCGTCCAGAGCCCCTCGGGCACGCTCTCGGCCGCGGCCGGCACGGCGGCTAGCAGCAGGGCGGCGAGGATCGCGCAGGTGGCTCTCACGGGGTTTCTCCTTCGACGCTCCCGGCTTCGGTGCTATCTTGGCCGTCGCTCCGAAGATATCGGAAGCGGCCGTCGGCGACAAGCAGCGTCACTCCTGGAGGAGAGCCATGAGCGCGATCGTGAACCTGACCCTGGGCCACTCCCCCGACCCCGACGACGCCTTCATGCACTACGCCCTGGCCCGCGGCAAGATCGACACGGGGCCCTACCGCTTCGAGCACGTCCTGCAGGACATCCAGACCCTGAACGAACGGGCGACCCGCGGCGAACTGGACATCACCGCCATCAGCGTGCACGCCTACGCCTACGTGGCCGACAAGTACGCCCTGCTGCCCTCGGGCGCCAGCATGGGCGACCGTTACGGTCCGATGGTCGTGGCCCGCGAGGCCTACGCGCCGGACGACCTGCGCGGCCGCCGCATCGCCGTGCCGGGCCTGATGACCAGCGCCTACCTCGAGCTGCGCCTCGCACTCGGCGACTTCGAGCCCGTCGTGGTGCCCTTCGACCGGATCATCGAGGAGGTCGCCGCCGGCAAGTACGACGCCGGCCTGATCATCCACGAGGGCCAGCTGACCTACCGCAACCAGGGCCTGCACAGCTGCCTCGAACTGGGCCCCTGGTGGGACGACCTGACCGGCGGCCTGCCCCTGCCCCTGGGCGCCAACACCATCCACAAGCGCCACGGCGAGCGCATGCCCGAGATCGCCCGCATCCTCGAGGCCAGCATCCGCTACGGTCTCGACCACCGCGACGAGGCCCTCGCCTACGCCCTGGGCTGGGCCCGCGACATGGAAGTCGCCCTGGCCGACGAATTCGTCGGCATGTACGTCAACCACTGGACCCTCGACTACGGCGAGAAGGGCCGCGCCGCGATCCGCGAACTCCTCGATCGCGCCCATCGCGCCGGTCTCATCCCGCCGGTTCGTGATCTGGAGTTCGTGACGACGTGAGCGAGGTCAGTGTATCGGCATCCCCCAGATCACGATGCTGGCCCATGAATTTGCAAATTTGACAAGAATGTGGCATAATTGAGGTAATGTGCGGACTTTCCTCCTCCCGGGAGTCGTCATGCGTTTGTGGATCGTATTGCCGCTGACCTGCCTGCTGCTCGCGCCTGCCGCGGGCGCCCAGACATACACTCTTGCCGATACGCTGACCGTCATCCAGCGGCCGCTGGTCAACATCCCTTCGCTGGTGCTGCCTGGGCAGGACCTGGTGATCAGCTGCGTCGCCCCCCCCGGGACCACGGGGTGGACGGCGCGGCTGGAACGCGGGGCGCTGCAGATCCCGCTGACGGTCGTCGGCGCCGCCTACGATCCCGCGACCACCTGGTGGACCGTCGCGGCCGCGGTGCCCGACGTGCCGGTCTTCGACCTCTACGACCTGCGCGTGACGGCCTCCGGCGGCCTCGACGACCGCTCCCGGCACGCGGTGCGGGTCCTGCCGCAGTGGCGTGCGGACTTCACCTTCGTGCACATCACCGACACGCACCTGCCCACCTACCTCTACTACTACGAGAGCGGCGCCGCGACCGACAGCACCACGTCCGTGGGGCTGCGCACGATCCTGCAGGACGTGGACATCATCAACCCGGAGTTCATCCTGCTGACCGGCGACCTGGTCAACGAGGGCGAGCTCGAGGACTACCTCGGACGGCGCTATTACAGCCGCGCCCAGCAGCTGCTCGCCGAATCGGGTGTGCCGGTATTCCTGAGCGGCGGCAACCACGACCTCGGCGGCTGGGACAGCACCCCTCCGAGCGACGGCACCTCGCGCCGCGACTGGTGGCGCTTCTTCGGCTGGCGGCGCCTCGGCAACCCGCCGCCGGGCGCCCCGGCGCGGACCCAGGACTACAGCTTCGACTACGGCCCGGTCCACTTCATCGGCCTGGAAGCCTACGACAACTACGACGCGTGGCGCGCGGAGTACTACGGCACCGAGAGCTTCACCAACGCGCAGATGTCCTGGCTCCAGCAGGACATCGGGGCCGCGTCGGCCAGCGACGCGGTCGTGCTGTTCGACCATTATGATTTCCAGAACGAACTCAACCTGGCCACCCTGGGCGTCGACCTGAACCTGTGGGGCCACATCCACAGCGACACCGACGACGCGACCCTGCCCTACGACGTCTCCACCGACAACGCGAGCGGCTCCAACCATCCGTTCCGGGTGATCCGCTGGACCGGCGGCCACTTCGACGTGCGCCCCACCCTGGACGCCTACAGCGGCACCAACCTGACCACGGCGTTCACGCCCGACAACAGCGGCACGTCGGACACCGTGAACGTGGTCGTCCACAACGGGTACAACGAGCGCTTCCACAACGCGCTGGTGCGGGTGAACATGCCCGCCGACGCCCCCGGCTTCCTGGTCACCGGCGGCACGCTCATGCAGGTGGACGACACCGGACCGATCGCGGTGTGCTACGTCGAGGCGGTTCTGAATCCCGCCAGCAACCTCACCGTCACCGTGACCGTGGACCCCGACGCCCAGACCGGCGCCGGCGACGCCCCGCACCCCCGCCTGCTGGCCGCGCACCCGAACCCGTTCAACCCCCGCACGGAGGTCGCCTTCGACCTGCCCGCGGCCGCCGACTGCCGCCTGACCGTCTTCGACGCGCGCGGCTGCGAGGTGGCCGTCCTGGCCGACGGCCCGCTCCCGGCCGGCCGGCACACCGCCGCCTGGGAGGGCCGCGATGCCGCCGGCCGACCGCTGCCCTCGGGCGTCTACTTCCTGGGCCTGCGCGCCGGCGCCTTCAGCGAAACCCGCAAGGTCACCCTCGCCCGCTGATCCGACCGGAGAACTTGCACCATCGTGCCGCACGTCCCTGACATCAGGGACGTGCGGCACGATTGATCAATGCCCTGGCCCCCCTTCCCGCCTTCACCCACGCTCCGAACTCTGGTAACCTCCAGGGCAACCCCAACGTTGCCCGGGAGGACCCATGTCCCTGTCGCGCACCCTGCTGTTCGCAGCCCTGCTCGCCGCCGCCGCCCTGGCCGGCTGCAAGCAGCCGGCCGACGACCTCGACGTCTTCCTCGCCGACTACAACGTCCTGTACCGCGACCTCTGGCAGAAGGCTGAAGGCGCGCGCTGGGACGCCAACGTCGACGTCGGCGAGGCGACCTCGGCCGCCCGCGTCGCCGCCGAGGAGGAGTTCGCCGCCCGCCTCGGCGAAGCCGGCCTCATCGCGCAGGCCCGCGCCTACCTGGAGCGCGACGACCTGACCTTCGTGCAGCGCCAGCAGTTGAAGTACGTGCTGCTGAACGCCGCCAAGTTCCCCGGCACCCTCCCGGAGGTGACCGCGCGGCTGATCCGCGCCGAAGCCGCGCAGAACGAGCGCCTCTTCGGCTACGCGTTCTCGGTCGTGCTGCCCGACGGCACGGTGCGGCCCACGGACTCCAACGAGATCACCACGCTGCTGGCCGACTCCCGCGACCTGGCCGAGCGGCGCGCCTACTGGGAGGCGAGCAAGGCCATCGGCCCGACCCTGCGCGACGGCCTGGTCGAGCTGCGCGACCTGCGCAACCGGACGGCGCAGAGCATGGGCCACTCCTCGTACTTCGGCATGGAGGTCGGCGAGTACGGGATGACGTCGGACGAGATGATGGTGTTGATGGACGAAGTCCTCGCGGGCCTGCGCCCGCTCTACGAGCAGCTGCACTGCTGGACGCGCCACGAACTGGCCGCCCGCTACGGCGAGCCGGTGCCCGCCCTGATCCCCGCCCACTGGCTCGGCAACAAGTGGGCCCAGGACTGGCCCGGCATCGTCGAGGGCGTCGACCTGGACGCCCTGGTCGCCGGCCGCGACCCGCGCTGGATGATCGAGCAGGCCGAGCGCTACTACACGAGCATGGGCTTCGAGCCGCTGCCCACCGCGTTCTGGGCGAGCAGCGACCTGTTCGCGCTGCCGGACGGCGCGGTCCGCAAGAAGAACTCCCACGCCTCGGCCTGGCACATCGACCTGGACCACGACGTGCGCTCCCTGATGAGCGTCGAGCCCACCTTCGACTGGCTGCAGACGACCCACCACGAGCTGGGCCACATCTACTACTACCTGTCCTACAGCAACCCCGAGGTGCCGTTCGTGCTGCGCACCGGCGCCAACCGCGCCTTCCACGAGGGCGTCGGCACGCTGATCGAGCTGGTCGCCGGCCAGACCGCCTACCTGCAGGAGATCGGCCTGATGACCGCGGCCGACGAACCCGACAGCATCAGCTGGTTGCTGAACCAGGCCCTGCTGGGCCCGGTCACCTTCCTGCCCTTCGCCTGCGGCACGATGACGCACTGGGAGCACGACTTCTACGAGGAGCCCCTGCCCGCCGACCGGATGAACGCGCGCTGGTGGGAGCACGCCGCCCGCTACCAGGGCATCGCCCCACCCACCCCGCGCGGCGAAGAGTGGTGCGACGCGGCGACCAAGACCCACATCAACGACGACGCGGCCCAGTACTACGACTACGCGCTGTCGAGCGTGATCCTGCACCAATTGCACGACTACGTCTGCCGCGAGATCCTGCACCAGGACCCGCAGACCGCCACCTATTACGGCAACCAAGAAGTCGGCGCCTACCTGCGCACGATCCTGGAGCCCGGCGCCACCCGCGACTGGCGCGAGCTGATGCGCGAGGCCACCGGCGAGGACCTCTCCAGCCGCGCGATGCTGGCGTACTTCGCGCCGCTGCAGGCTTGGCTGGAGGAGAGGAACAAGGGCCGCAGCGTGGGCTTCTGATTCGAACCTGCACTCGCGACGGCACGGGACACGATCCGTTCGCTTCCTGTGAGCGGATCGTTCGTCTTTCGGGCCACTCCGCCGACCTAGTTACGCGGCCCTCCGGACGCCCCTGCCGCAGCGAGTGCGGGCCCATGTAGGGGCCAGGCCATGATGCTTGCGGGAATCAGCCTTGGGGTTATATTTGCATTATGGTGCAATCATGCAAAGGACGGAGCGACCATGAAATCACGCACGACCTGCTGCCGGAACCTTGAGCGGTGGCTGACGCCGGAGACTTTTCGGGCGCTGGGCGAGCCGAGCCGGGCGGCGCTGCTGATGCTGCTCGCGGGGACACCGGGAGCGCGCACGGTGGGGGAGTTGGCGATGGAGCTGCCCATCGACCTGTCCGTCGTCTCGAGGCACTTGAAGGTGTTGAAGGAAGTGGGCGTGGTGACTGCAGAGCGCCGCGGCAAGGAAGTCCGGTACCAGCTGGCGTGCGGGGACCTGGTGCACATGCTGCGCAACCTGGCCGACGCCCTGGAGAGCTGCTGCCCGACGACGACGAAACAACTGGAGGCCGGACGATGAACGAGAACAGAAGACCGACCGATCCCGACGCCCTGCGCCAGGCTGTGGCCGAGGGCTACGCCCGCATCGCCGAGAGCGGCGACCCGGGCTGCTGCAGCTCCGGCTGCGGCTGCGGCGCCCCCGCGGACATCAGCCGCGAGGTGGGCTACCGCGACGACGACCTCGCCGCGATCCCCGCCGGGGCCGACCTGGGCCTGGGCTGCGGCAACCCGGTCGCGCTGGCCGACCTGCAGCCCGGCGAGACGGTCCTGGACCTGGGCTCGGGCGCGGGGATGGACGCCTTCCTGGCCGCTTCGAAGGTGGGCCCCGGCGGCCGCGTGATCGGCGTAGACATGACCCCGGCGATGCTCGCGCGCGCGCGGCGCAACGCCGAGCAGGGCGGCCACGCCAACGTCGAGTTCCGCGAAGGGCTGATCGAGGCGCTGCCGCTGGACGACGCGAGCGTGGACGTGATCCTTTCGAACTGCGTCATCAACCTGTCCCCGCAGAAGGACCGGGTCTTCCGCGAGGCGCGGCGCGTGCTGCGACCCGGCGGGCGCATGGTCGTCTCGGATCTGGTCCTCGAAGCGGAGCTGCCGCCGGCGCTCGCGGAACGGATCGACGCGACCATCGGCTGCGTGGGCAACGCGTCGCTGCGCGCGGACTACCTGCGCACGGCGAGCGAGGCGGGTTTCGGTTCGGTGGAGATCCTCAAGGAGGCTGGTTACGGCGCTGCCGTCGCGGCGGACTCGCCGCTGGCGCGCGACGTCGCCCGCGACACGGGACTCCCCCTGGCGCAGATCGCCGCGCTGATGGGTCAGGTCACCAGCCTCACGCTGCGTCTGCGGCCCTGAACGCGATCAGCCGGTGACGGTCTTCATCGACGCGTAGTCCAACGTCGAGCCGTTCATGCTGTGCGGGATCATGTACACGGCGAAGACCACCAGCGCCGCGAGCACCGTCACCAGACGCACGGTGCGGCCGTCGCCGCGCATCAGGACCGCCGCCACCCAGGCCAGGACCGCCGCCGCGAGCTTGTTGTCGGTGAGGTCCTCGCCGAACGGCCATCCGGTCCAGTAGGCCCCGAAGGCGTATTTCTGGACCACGGGTCCGAGGAACAGCCCACCGACGGCCAGCAGCACGAGTGTCCGGCGCGCCAAACGCGCCCGCTGCGCGCCGCCGAAGGCGGCCTCCAGACCCGCCCGGTTGGACCAGAGCATGCCCAGGAACATCAGCAGGATGTGGGGCGCCAGCACCCAGGGCGGCACGTCGCCTTTGAAGCGTGCCACCACGGCCCGGCCGCCCGGCAGGTCCAGGACCCCGCCGTCCCGCGTCAGGCGCACCGTGTATTCCAGCTTGCCGGCCGACGGTTGCGCCGGCAGCCGGGCGACCAGATCCCCCTGCGCGTCGCGCGCCAGCGGCAGCTCGCGCCAGGGCTCGTCCAGCGGGAAGCGGCGCCAGCGCACCTCGCCCGCGACCAGAGGGTCGGCGGCACGGACGCGCACGGGCAGGTCGCTCGCGACGCTGTGGGAGCGCAGCAGCCGGGCGCGGACCGGTTCCCCGGCCAGTTCGGCGCGCACGCGCACCGGGTAGGTGGGGCCGGTCAGCCGCTGGTAGACGGCCGAGGCCAGGGTCACGACGATCGCGAGGGTCCACAGGATCCGAGTGCTCAACATCTGCTCCTCCCGTCCACGGGTGCCGCAGGAAAATAGCGCGTCCTGCGCCGGGAATCATCCCCCGATTGACCCCTTCGCCGGAATGGCCTAGATTCCGCAGATGCACTTTCCGCCGGGGCGTCGCGCCCCGGTCCGCGACCGACCGCAATCCGTGGAGGAACCGATGGCTGAGAACACGGCAACCGCGAAAGGCCAACCCAGCGGCCTGAGACCCTTGTTCTTCACGGAGATGTGGGAACGCCTCGGCTTCTACCTGATGCTCGGCATCCTGCTGCTGTACATCACCGACTCCGAGCGCGGCGGCCTGGGCTTCTCGACGAAACTGGCCGCCGAGATCTACGGCACCTACATGGCCTTCGTCTACTTCACGCCCTTCATCGGCGGCATGATCGCCGACCGCTTCCTGGGCTTCCGCCGCTCCGTCTTCATCGGCGGCCTGCTGATGGCGGCCGGCTACTTCTGCCTCGGCGTGCGCAGCCTGCCGACATTCTACGCCGGGCTCACGCTGCTCTGCCTGGGCAACGGCCTGTTCAAGCCCAACATCTCGGCCATGGTCGGCAACCTCTACGCGCCGGGCGACCCGCGCCGCGACTCCGGCTTCAACATCTTCTACATGGGCATCAACATCGGCGCCTCGCTGTCGGCGCTGCTGTCGGCCCCGCTGCGCAACCTGTGGTCGTTCAACCTGGCCTTCACCGCCGCCGGCGTGGGCCTGCTGGTCGGCGTCGTGATCCTGTCGTTCAACTGGCGCCAGCTCGCCAAGGCCGACCGCCAGACCGAGCGCAGCGCCGACGACATCTCCTTCAAGCAGGTGATCCTGACGATCCTGCTGCCGGCCGGCGCGTTCGGCGTCATCGGCTACTTCATCGGCGGCAAGATCCCGTTCATCCAGAACACCGTCGGGGCCATCACCTGCGGCTTCATCGTGGGCATGCTGCCGGTGATCACCTACTTCGCGCTCATCGTCCGCCGGGCCTCCCCCGCCGAGAAGCCGGGCCTGACGGCCCTGATCCCGGTCTACGTCGCCGGCGGCGCCTTCTTCATGATCCTGCACCTCAGCGGCGGCCTGATGACCGTGTTCGCGGAGCGCAACACCGACCGCCGCGCCGAGTGGATCCCCACGGCCACCGAGTTCTACGCCCAGAAGGCCATGCCCTCCTACTTCAGCAACGCCGGCGCGGAACTGCCGCGCCCCGACGAGCGCACGCTGCTGACGGTGACCCCCGAGGACGAGGCCATGTTCGGCGCCCGTATCCTGAGCGACCGGCTCGTGACCACCCTGGGCGCCGACGCCGGGCTGCGCGTGCTGCAGGCCGAATCCGTTCCCGTCGACCAGCGCTTCCTCACCTGCAAGGTCGTCGCCGCGTCCGACGTGAAGATCTCCACCGGTACCGACGCCCACGGCGTGCCGACCACCACCGCCAAGGCCGCCGAGGGCGCGGCGGTCCTGGACGAGGTGGTCGTGGCCCGGGCCATCGATGGCCGCGACGTGCCGGTGCTGCTGGTCTCGCCCGTCACCCGCGAGGCCGTCTACAAGCGCGCTGACGCCGGCACTCCGACCCTGCCGCCCGGAAAGTTCGTGCGCCTGATCAACGCCGAGATGCTGACCGGCCTGCTCAACCCCCTGTTCGTGGTGCTGATGACCCCGGTGATCGTGGCCTTCTTCACCCGGATGGCGACCCGCGGCCGCGCCGTCACCACGGCCCGCAAGATCTTCATCGGCATGCTCATCACCACCGCCTCGCTGCTGATCATCGCCCTGGGCGCCAGCCTGGGCCACGACGGGGCGGCCAAGACCGGCATGATCTGGATGGTGATCTACTACCTGGTGATCACTTGCGGCGAGCTGTGCCTGTCGCCGATGGGCCTGTCCCTGGTCACCAAGCTGTCGCCCAAGCGCCTGGTCGGCCTGATGATGGGCGGCTGGTTCCTATCGACCTCGATCGGCAACAAGCTGTCCGGCTTCATCAGTGGGCTCGAGCCGAGCACCCAGATGTTCGTCATCCTCGCCGTGGCGATCCTCGGCGTGGCCGGCTTCATCTTCGTGATGCTGCCGAAGCTCGACGCCGCCATCAAGAAGTACGGCGCCTGAGCCGGGCGACTGCGGATCGGTGCGGAGGCCCCCGTCGGTCGGGGGCCTCTTTTTTACCACAAGAAAAACACGAAATATCGCGATTTATGGTTCATTGGCGACATGTCGTGAGTCGATATGATCAACCTTCGGCATAACTTATTGTCCCACAATGAGGATATTGATCACAGGATTGGCACACCTCATGCCTAAGCAGTAAGTGCGGATCAGGGGCGGTCGCTGGACCTGTATCTCCCTCCAACCCCCACAGGCCCTTCGGCCGCCCCCACCCCCCGCACGGGTGATGGGCCGCACAACACCTAGCTCGACACCTCCCGTAAAAGAGAGACCGGAGCCACCCAGGCTCCGGTCTTTTTTGATCGCCCCCGGCCGGATCAGAAGTAGTAGTAGACGCCGGCCTGAGGGAAGAGCATCAGGGTGTCCTTGTTCCCTCGATCGATGAACGTCGCCTCGACCTGGACGGCCGTGCGCTCGCCGAAGAGCCGTTCCAACCCCACGCCGAAACCCACATTGAAGTGGTCGCGGGTACGACCGGATTCCTGGTGGTAGAAGTGTGCGACCCCGAGTCCGCAGTAGAGCTTGTCGCGCCCGCTCTGGCGCAGGATGTACTGCAGCTCCAGGCCCAGGTTGTGGCGCTTGTCGTTCTGGTTGTTCCAGACGCCGCCGCTGGCCTGGACGTAGAGCCACCACTTCACCGGAAACTTGTAGGCGAGCCCGACGCCGCTGCCGAGGCCGAGGTTCAGCCCGAGCGCCTCGTACATCGGGTCGTCGAGGCGGTTCCAGTCCAGGGTCTGCGCCCGTGCGGGCGCGGGCAGCACGTGCACGGAAGCGAGCAGCAGCAGCACGATCAACAGGATCCGCGAACCGGGACGCATGGACGACCTCCGTGTCGAACGATCAGCGAGAGCCTCGGGTCGGACAACCCCGCCCCTCGGCGCCGGGTTCCCGAGCCGCACGATACCACGTCCCCTTCCACCCCGCACTCATTTACGGTTGCGCGTAGCGACATCTCGTCCAGGAGACATGCACCCGCCCGGTCGGGGGTGTCTGCAGGCTGCCTGCGCCAGGAGGGCGCAGGCAGCCGAAAGCCAAGCGCGCCGGACACAG